>NZ_BAAAAV010000001.1:0-702248 GCF_054768095.1 Clostridium sp. CTA-7
AAAAGGCTATTTCACTTGGAATATGCAAAGTTAATGTAGCAACAGATTTAAAAATACCATTTTCTGATGCAGTAAAGAAATACTTTATTGAAAATCCAGATGCTAATGATCCAAGAAAATATATGGCTCCTGGTAAAGAAGCTATGAAGAAAATAGTTGCTCACAAAATAATGGTTTGTGGAAGTAATGGAAAAGCTTAATTTAAATATTTAAAAGAAAATAATATATTAAATACGAAAGAAGATAATATGAAAGCAAGAGCTAGAATATTATTTTCTTTCATAATGTTAAGAGACATTAAGAGAATTTTAAGAGGTGATAAGATGGTACATCCTATGAAGGAAATTGTAAAAAGATATAAAAGTGGAGAAAATGTTGGAATATTTTCAGTTTGTTGTTCAAATAAGCATGTAATTGAAGCTTCAATGGAAAAACTTTTAAACAAAAATATGCCTTTACTAGTAGAAGCAACTGCAAATCAAGTTGACCAATTTGGTGGATATACAGGAATGAAACCAAAAGATTACGTTAAGTATATTTATAAAATAGCTGAAGAAGTAGGATTCCCAAAAGAAAGAATAATCTTAGGGGGAGACCATTTAGGACCATTAACTTGGAAAAATATAGATCCGAGAGAAGCTATGGAAAATGCTAAGAATTTAATTAGAGAATATGTTTTAGCTGGATTTACTAAAATTCATCTAGACACTAGCATGCCTTTAAGAGGTGATATTGAAAATGGTTTATTTGACGATAGTTTAATAGCAAATAGAGCATCTGTATTATGTAAAATAGCAGAAGAAGCATATTTAGAGTTAAAAGAAAAAGATGAAGATGCCATTCATCCAGTTTATATAATAGGTAGTGAAGTTCCTATACCAGGTGGAGCGCAAGTAGAAGAAGAGGAAGAAGGTCCTAAAGTAACTAGCGTAGAAGGCTTTAAGAACACTGTAGAAACATTTAAAGTAGCTTTTGAAAGCTTTGGAGTAGGAGAAGCATGGCAATATGTAATAGGTGTTGTTGTTCAACCAGGAGTTGAGTTTAGTAGTGATTATGTATGGAAATATAATAGGGAAGAAGCTAAAGAGCTAATAGATGCACTAAAGGATTATCCTCAATTAATATTTGAAGCTCACTCAACAGATTATCAAACTCCAAAAGCATTAAGAGAAATGGTAGAAGATGGATTTATAATATTAAAAGTTGGACCAGCATTAACTTTTGGTTTTAGAGAAGGTATATTTGCATTAAATCTTATAGAAAATGAATTATTAAGATATAATCCAGATGTAGAGTTGTCTAATTTTATTGAAATATTAGACTTTAGTATGCTTAAAGAAACTAAAGACTGGATAAATCACTATTCAGGAACAGGAGATAAAATTAAGCTAGAAAGAAAATATAGTTTATCTGATAGAGCTAGATACTATATGCCAAAGGATGAGGTAAACTTTGCTTTAGAAAAATTAATGAGCAATTTAGAAGGTATAGAAATACCTATGACTATTATAAGTCAATTTATGCATGAACAATATAAAAAGGTTAGGGATGGAATATTAAATCCAACAGCAGAGGATTTATTAAAAGATAGAATAGGTGAATATATAGACGACTATTTATATGCTGTTGAAGAATAAGAAAAAGACTTTCTAATATAAATTATTTTTAATAAAGGACATGCACTTAGACATGTCCTTTATAATTACCAAGACAGTTTTCTGAATATTTAGAATAAAGCTAATTGGAATTAATTAACTGTTATAATAGTATTGGGGAATATTGGTTTAAATTTATTTATATAGGAGGATTTTGGTATGTTTCAATTTGAAACTCAGTTAAAAAAGCTTAAGCATGAGGTTTTGACAGAAGTAGCTAAGTTGGCTAAGGAAGGTAATCTAACAACAGAATCAATAGAAAAAATTCCTTATGAGATTATAAAAGGGGAAACAGCTATGTATAGATGCTGTGTATATAAGGAAAGAGCTATTGTTTTAGAGAGAGCAAAATTAGCAGCAGGGTATTTAGCTAATGGAGATAATATAGATGATGAATTTGTTGATATTAAAGAGGACGATCAAATAATATATGTTATTGAAGCTGCCTGTGATAGATGTCCTATAAATAAATATAGTGTTACAGATTCTTGTAGAAACTGTTTAGCTCACAAATGTAATGAAGCTTGTAATTTTAATGCGATAACTTACGTAGCTGGAAGAGCATATATAAATCAAGAAATTTGCAAGGAATGTGGAATGTGTAAAAAAGCATGCCCTTATAATGCTATTGCAGAAGTTATGAGACCATGTAAAAGAGTATGTCCTACGGGTGCTTTAGATATAGATCCAGATGATAGAAGAGCTATGATAAAAGAAGAAACATGTGTTAATTGTGGAAGCTGCATGAGTGCATGCCCCTTTGGTGCTATTTCAGATAAGAGCTTGATAGTTCCAATATCAAAGAGACTAGCAAGAGGTAGAAAGATGTATGCAGTAGTTGCTCCAGCTATAACAGGACAATTTGGGGCGAAAATATCATATGGACAAATTAAAAATGCAATTAAAAAGCTAGGATTTGTAGATATGATAGAAGCAGCTTGTGGAGCAGATGCAGTAACTGTACATGAAAGTAGTGAATTTATAGAAAGATTAGAAGAAGGTCAAAATTACATGACAAATTCCTGCTGTCCTGGTTTTCTAAGTTATGTGGAAAAAATGTTTCCTACAGAAGTTGAAAAGATATCAGGAACTGTGTCACCAATGATTGCAACAGCAAGATTTATAAAGCATAATGATCCAGATGCAAAGGTTGTATTTATAGGGCCATGTACTGCTAAAAAAAGCGAAGCAGTTAGAGAGTCAGTAAAGGATGCTGTTGACTATGTTATAACTTTTGAAGAGCTTTTAGCTTTATTTAGTGCTTTTGATATAGAAGTTGAAAAGTGTGAAGATACTATAGTTGATGATGCATCAATATATGGAAGAGGATTTGGAGCTCATGGTGGGTTAACAGCTGCTATAGAAAATTATATAAGAAGTCAAGGATTAGAAGTTAACTTTAATCCTGTTAAAGTATCTGGCGGAATAGAAATAAAGAAAACTATGACTATGGCTAAAATAGGAAAACTGCAAGGAAACTTTATTGAAGGTATGATGTGCGAAGGAGGATGTATAAATGGTGCAGGAGCACTAGTTACTCCTTTTAAATCTAAAGGTATTTTTAATAAAATAAATGCACAAGCAACTAAAAAGTCAGTTATAGATAATGATAATCTTGATGAGTATAAGAATATAGACTTAGAAAGATAAATTAAATATAAAAATATAAATTAGTTAATATATACGAGGTTTTTATATGATAATAACATTTTACGTTATATGATATAAACCTCGTTATATTATATTTTAAAATATTATGTACTTATAAGATATATTACGAGAGTGGTAGCCATATTCTAACTAGTAAAGCTAAAATTCACAGATTTTGATATTGAGCATAAGATAGCATTAGTGTTTTTATTATCCATTTTTTAATATATTTTCTTATATATTTTTTAATATAAGTGTAACAATGATAGATACAATTTATTGGATGTTTTTGAAGTATTATGTAAAAGAAACAAATTCAAATATAATCATTATTAAATAATATATGGACATATATGAAATTAAAAGAAAATAAGTAAAAGAGTGAGGAAATATAAAATAATTAATGAAAAGTGGTAATATTTATTATATACAGGGTAATAATATATGAAGTAGCGTTTGAAAAAATCAAAGCAAAACATTATTATAAAGTTATTAGCACTTGAATATGATGAGTGCTAATAAAGAGAATTATTATTAGAGGTATAAATAGGAGGGATTTTTTTATGAACATTAAACCACTAGCAGATAGAGTAGTAATAAAGAAGTTAGAAGCAGAAGAAACAACTAAGAGTGGAATAGTTTTAACAGGAACTGCAAAAGAAAGACCACAAGAAGCAGAAGTTGTAGCAGTCGGACCAGGAGCTATAGTAGATGGAAATAGAATAGCTATGGAAGTAAGAGTCGGAGATAAAGTACTTTATTCAAAATATGCAGGTACAGAAGTTAAAGTTGATGGAGAAGAATATACTATTTTAAAACAAGATGATATCTTGGCAATAGTTGAATAAGGGAGGAATTAATTATGGCAAAAATGATTAAGTTTAGTGAAGATGCAAGAAGATCAATGCAAATTGGTGTTGATACACTAGCAGATACAGTTAAGGTAACTTTAGGACCAAAGGGAAGAAACGTAGTTTTAGATAAAAAATTTGGATCACCACTTATTACTAACGATGGAGTTTCTATAGCAAGAGAAATAGAACTTGAAGATCCATATGAAAACATGGGAGCTCAATTAGTTAAGGAAGTAGCAACTAAAACTAATGATGTTGCAGGGGATGGTACTACAACAGCAACTCTTTTAGCACAAGCTATAATAAGAGAAGGTTTAAAAAATGTAACAGCAGGAGCAAATCCAATACTAATTAGAAATGGTATAAGAATGGCAGTAGATAAAGCTGTTGAAGAAATAAAAAACATTTCAAAGCCAGTTAATGGAAAAGAAGATATAGCTAGAGTCGCAGCAATATCAGCAGATGATGAAGAAGTAGGTAAATTAATTTCTGATGCTATGGAAAAAGTAGGAAATGAAGGCGTTATAACTGTTGAAGAATCAAAGTCAATGGGAACAGAATTAGATGTAGTTGAAGGTATGCAATTTGATAGAGGATATGTATCAGCATACATGGTAACAGATACTGAAAAAATGGAAGCTGTTTTAGATAACCCATTAATTCTTATAGCGGATAAAAAGATTTCAAACATTCAAGAGTTACTTCCAATCTTAGAACAAATAGTTCAATCAGGAAGAAAACTACTTATTATAGCTGAAGATGTTGAAGGCGATGCAATGACTACATTAGTAGTTAATAGATTAAGAGGAACCTTCACATGTGTAGCTGTAAAAGCACCAGGTTTTGGAGATAGAAGAAAAGAAATGCTTCAAGATATAGCTATATTAACAGGTGGAACAGTTATATCAGAAGAACTTGGTATAGACATAAAAGAAGTAAATGTTGATATGCTTGGACAATGCGAAAGTATTAAGGTTACAAAGGAAAATACTACAATAGTTAATGGAAAAGGAAGTAGCGAAGCTATTAAAGAAAGAGTAGCGCAAATAAAAGCTCAAGTTGAAGAAACAACTTCAGAATTTGATAAAGAAAAATTAACTGAAAGATTAGCAAAGCTTGCAGGTGGAGTTGCAGTAATTAAGGTTGGAGCAGCAACAGAAACAGAGTTAAAAGAAAAGAAATTAAGAATTGAAGATGCTTTAGCAGCAACAAAGGCAGCTGTTGAAGAAGGTATAGTACCAGGTGGTGGAGCTGCTTATGTAAATATAATAAATAAAGTGGCAGAGATAACTTCAGATGTATCAGATACACAAGTTGGTATAAATATAATAGTAAGATCTTTAGAAGAACCAATGAGACAAATAGCAACTAATGCAGGAGTTGAAGGTTCAGTTATTATAGAAAATGTTAAAAATAAAGAAGTTGGAATGGGCTATGATGCATTACAAGGAAATTACACTAATATGATTAAAGCTGGTATAGTAGATCCAACTAAGGTTACAAGATCAGCTCTTCAAAATGCAGCATCAGTAGCATCAACATTCTTAACTACAGAAGCTGCAGTAGTTGACATTCCTCAAAAAGAAACTCCAATGCCAGGAGCACCAGGAATGGGAATGGACGGAATGTATTAAAATTCTAATCTATAGAGAACTTAGATTTCTAAGTTCTCTATTTTTTTATTCTTTAGGGAATTATAAAAATTTTATTCTGTAGATAAATTTTTATAATTTCCTTCCTTCAGTTTTCAAGTGGACATATGTAAGTTTGCCTTGAATTGGAGAGAAGTGACGGAATAAGTAAACTTATATATATCCACTTTTTTATTGATTTTAAGTGTATTATAATATTATAATCTATACAGTAGGAATTAATTATATGAATTAAAAAAATCTTAAAGTAAATAATATTATAATAGTTTTTAAAATCATACTTGGAGGTACTGATATGAATAATAATTATAATACGAGGAAAAAGAAGAAAAAATATGGTTTTACTATAATTGAAATAATAACAGTACTAGTTGTAATAGGAATATTAGCGGGTATATTAGTACCTAATTTTAATAAATATATAGTTGACTCTAAAAAGGTGGAAGTAAAATCAATTATAAGAGAGTTTGTCATGGCAGTAGAAACAGCTGAAATAAGTGATAAAATTAAGTTTTCAAATAGTGATTCTGTAGCAAGTATACTAAGTGAAAGTGGAGAAAAGGCAAAATCTATAAATAAGTACATAAGCAATTCAGATGACTTAAATAGAATAAATAACTTAAATATAGAGGATGCAAAAAAGATAGCTAATTATGAAAAGGATTTTGAGATAGATAAAAAAGGGAATTTTTTAAGAATAATAGAAAAATGATTAAAGCCGAGATTAAAATATCTTGGCTTAATTTATTTTTTATAAATTTATATATCTAAAGGAATATATTAACATTATGTAGAATTAAAACTAGGTCAACTTCACAAATTTAAGGAGGATAATTATGGAATTATTTGTATTTATAATAGGGTTATGTATAGGGAGCTTTTTAAATGTATGTATATATAGAATTCAAAGAGAGGAGTCTATAGCTTTTCCAGCTTCTCATTGTACCAATTGTGGATATGAACTAAAATGGATTGATTTAATCCCTATAGTTAGTTATTTATTTTTAAAGGGAAAATGTAGAAAGTGTAGTGAAAAAATATCATTAAAATATCCTTTAGTAGAATTATTAAATGGTTTTTTATATATTTTATTATTTATTAAATATGGATTAGGATTAAATTTTATATTTTTTAGTTTGTTAGTTTCTCTGCTAATTGTTATTTCATTTATAGATTTAGAAAGTAAATATGTATATTCATCTACAACAATATTTGGTGTAGTCTTAGGAGCTATTTATATATTAATAGCATGGTATATTGGCCATATAAATATTTTAAATAATTTATTTGGAGGTATTTTAGGTTTTGGAATTATATATCTAATAGTTATAATTACGAAGGGGATGGGAGAAGGAGATGCTGAAATAGCAGGAGTTTGTGGCTTATTTCTAGGAGTAAAAGGTGTTTTAACAACATTGTTTATAGCTATACTATTAGGAGGAATAGTGGCTTCACTAATACTTTTATTTAAGTTGAAAGATAAGAAAGCAGAAATTGCCTTTGGACCATATATAGCTATTGCTACTATTATATATATGTTTTTAGGGAATGAGTTATTGTCATTATATTTAAAATTTTTTTGGTGAAAAGTAAGTTAAATTAAAATTAATATTCTGATTGCAAAAGGAAGAAAGCTATATTAATATTAAAATATGAGGTAAATGGACAAAAAAGGAAATTTTTTTTAGAAGGAAATTAAATTTAGGGGGAGCTTATGGCTATAGTTCAAAAGAAAAGATTAGGGGATATTTTAGTAGCAGCAGATAAGATAACTCCTTTTCAGCTTCAAAGTGCGCTAAAATCTCAAAAAATTTTAGGTAAAAAATTAGGAGAAGTTTTAATTGAAGGCGGAATTGTTTCCGAAGAAGACATTATAGATGCCATAGAAACACAAACTGGAATAAAAAAAGTAGATTTAAACGATATAAATTTCGACAAAAAAGCTATTAAGATAGTACCTCAAAATTTATGTGATAAGTATAATTTAATAGCATTTGGCTTTGAAGAAGATAAAATAATGGTAGCACTTTCTGATCCATTAAATATTTTTGCTATAGATGATATTTCTATATCTACAGGCTTAGATGTAAAGGTGTTTATTGCACCCAAAAATGATATAAAAAAATTCGTTCAAATAAACTATAGTAGCGAAGAAGTAAGTAAAGCAGCAGAAGAACTTCTAAAAGAAGCATTAGAGTCAAAAAGTATAGCTTTAGATATAGAAGAACTTGATGATGTAAAAAATGCTCCAGTTGTAAAAATGATAGAGCAATTATTTAGAAACTCAGTTGAAATGAGAGCATCAGATATACATATAGAACCATATGAAAAGGAAATAAGAATAAGATATAGAATAGATGGAGAACTTACTACAATAAATACTTTAGGGATAGAAAGCTTAGCACCATTAGTGACTAGAATAAAAATTCTTGCAGGACTAAATATAGCTGAGAAAAGACTTCCACAAGATGGAAGAATAATAACTAAAGTTGGAAATGCGGAAGTAGATCTTAGAGTATCTATCCTTCCAATTGTAAGTGGTGAAAAAATAGTTATAAGAATTTTAAATAGAGATAATTATAAGGTTAGCAAAGAAAAGCTTGGTTTAAGTAAAGAAAATCTTAAAAAGCTAGAAAATATAATAGCTAGCCCTAATGGAATAGTCCTAGTAACTGGTCCTACAGGAAGTGGAAAATCAACAACACTTTATACAATTTTAAGTGAACTTAATTCAAACAATGTAAACATAGTTACAATAGAAGATCCAGTTGAATATACATTAAGTGGTGTAAATCAAGTTAATGTGAATACCAAAGCTGGATTAACCTTTGCAAATGGTCTTAGAAGTATATTAAGACAAGACCCAGATATAGTGATGATAGGGGAAGTTAGAGATGAAGAAACTGCACAAATAGCAATTAAAGCAGCTATAACTGGTCACTTAGTTTTAAGTACTCTTCATACTAATGACTCACCATCTTCAATAACTAGATTAGTTGATATGGGAGTTGAACCTTACTTAGTGGCAACATCTATATCAGGGATAATAGCTCAAAGGCTAGTAAAGAAAATATGTCCTAATTGTAAAGAAGAATACATAGCTTCTGATTATGAAAAGATGATATTTAATGGAAAAGATAATGAGCATTTAAAACTATATAGGGGTAAAGGTTGTGGACATTGCAATAATACTGGATACATTGGAAGAATCGGTATATATGAAATAATGGAAATAACAAGAGAGCATAGAGACATAATAAATAAAACTAGAGATTCTAATATTCTTAAAGATATATCGATTAAGCATGGAATGACAACTCTTGCACAAGAGTGTAAAAGGCTAGTTTTAGAAGGAGTAACAACTATAGAGGAACTTGCCACTATAACACTACTAAAGGATATATAAGGGGTGATAAGAAGTTATGAAAATTTTTAAATATAGAGCTATGAAGGCAGATGGAACTAAGATAGAGGGGAAGTTTGAAGGTAGTTCGAAAGAAGAAGTAATAAATATGATAGCTTCAAGTGGATATTATCCTTTAAAGATTGAAGAGGTAGTTGAAAGTAAGTCTATAGAGTTTAAATTTTTAGATAGAATAACAACAAAAGATTTGGCCATTTTATGTAGGCAATTTTATACTATGCTAGATGCAGGAGTTCCTATAACTAATTGTTTAAATATTTTATCTAATGAAATTCCAAATAAAAAATTAAGAGATATACTATCAAAAATTGAGGATGATGTTAAAAAGGGAGAGCTTTTATCAGAATCAATGGCAAAGCATAATAAGGTTTTTCCACAGCTTTTAATAAGTATGGTAGAGTCAGGAGAAGTTAGTGGTAATATAGATGAAATGATGCTTAGAATGTCGGTGCATTTTGAAAAAGAAAATAAAATTAATAATAAGATAAAATCAGCAATGACATATCCAGCTATATTAAGTGTAATTGCTATAGCAGCTGTTGTTTTTATAATGACATTTGTAATGCCAACCTTTATAGAGATGTTTGAAGGAGAAGGAATAACACTTCCTTTAATAACTAGAATCATGCTTGGGACAAGCAGGTTTTTAAGTAATAATTTATTTCTAATATTGATATCGATAATCATTATAGTGTTAATATTTAATATTTACAAAAAAAGTTCAAGTGGGATTTTAAGAATTAGCTATTTAAAGTTAAAGCTTCCTATAATAGGGACATTAAATAAAAAAATAATAGTTTCAAGATTTACAAGAACTTTATCTACTTTAATAGCATCTGGAGTTTCTTTAGTGCACGCTCTTCCAATAGTTGCAGGAGTGCTAGCAAATAAAGTGGCAGAAGATGCCATTTTGAAGGTTAGAGAAAGAGTTGTAAGAGGAGATGGATTAAGTTCACCAATAAGAGAAAATGATATTTTTCCTAAAATGCTATCTTCAATGATAAAAATAGGGGAAGAGTCAGGTTCCTTAGATGACATATTAAACAAAACAGCAGATTTTTATGATGATGAAGTTGAACAATCTATTCAAACAACAACAGCGCTTATAGAACCACTATTAATAGTAGTTATGGGGATAGTTATTGGAGGTATAGTAATTTCAATAATGCTTCCAATGTTTGATATGTACACACAAATGTAGGATTTTGATCTTTTTTCAGCAAGTACTTCTAGCTGCTCGCTATATGTTTACTACACATATTCTATTTATCAGCGACAGTATATTTATAACCATAGTTGGTAAAAATAGGGATATGTAGAATTGAAAAGATGATGTTTTGCTATGTAAAATTTAGGGTTATATAATCGCAAAGCGATTCTAGTTTAAAATTTTTTTAAGGATTTTTCCTTAATTGTATATTATTTTGCTTCGCAAAATATAAATAGGTTTATATTTAAAAATTAATATAAAGCAAAAATAAAAGGAGGATTTTATTATGATTAAAAATGCTAACAACAAAAAGAAAAAGAGAGGGTTTACCTTAATTGAACTTATTATAGTTATAGCTATTATAGCTATATTAGCAGCGCTAGCAATTCCTAAGTTTGGTGAAGTAAGAAAGAATGCAAATGAAAAATCAGATTTAGCAAATGCTAAGACAATAGCAAATGCAGTAAGTTCATTGATTGCAGAAGATAAATTAACATTACCTTCAGCTGCAGATGGAATTACACTTAATAATGAGAGAGAGAATACTACAACTCCAACAGATGCAGATAAGATTGAAGAATATCTTCAAAATGTACCAACACCAAAAAGTGTTTCAGCAGCAGCTAATTTCGTAGTTCAAGTTAAGGCTGACGGTGGAGTAACTGTAAAAGCAGGAACTAAGGAGTTCTTCCCAGAATTAAAAGATGCTACAGCAAAACAATAACAAGAATGTAATATTAATTAAAGAGTAAAATGTAGATGACCTCTGCATTTTACTTCTATTAATTTTTAATTATCAACTATCAACTAAACTCCGGAGGTGAGAAAATGTCACAGGAAAAAAGTAAATTCAATTTATCAAAGCTAAAAGATATAGGAAGTATGGATGTAAAAGATATTGGTAAGCTTTTTAAAAAGGAAAAATCTAATGATGTAAATTCTTCTTATGAAGTAAATAAAGTTGAAAAGAAAATAAGAATTAAGGAAAGAGAAAAATTAGTTTTGTCTATAGATTTAGGAACTAATTATATAAAGCTAGTAGAAGGAAAGTATCAAAAAGGTAAGGTTATTTTAAATAAGGCTATTGAAATTACAACTCCAGAAGGATGTATAGCTGATGGTAAGATAATAAATTCTCAAGGTGTTATAGATGTATTAGATTTTCTAATAAAGGAAAATAACATAAAGGCTAAGGATGTTATATTTACAACTAACTCTTCTTCAATAATAAACAGAGATATTTTAATACCTGTAGTTCAAGAAGAAGAAATGGAGACTGTAATTAGATATGAAATACAACAATATTTACCTATAAACTTAGATGATTATATAATTCAATTTATAGTTTTAGACAAAATTGTTGAGGATTCAGGAGCAAAGCTAAAGGTTAATGTAACTTCTTTTCCAGAAAGAATGGCTATTGCTTATTATAATATAATAAATTCTTTAGATTTAAATCCATATGCATTAGATGTTACTTATAATTCAATAAATAAATTAGCTAATTATTCAGAGTACACATCAAATGATGGACAAGTTATAGGAGGTACTGTTGCTTTTATTGATATGGGAGCAACCTCTATTAGTGTGGCAATATTTAAAAATGGCAAATTAGATTTTACAAGAATGATAAAATCTGGTGGAGATAATATAGATTATGCCCTAAGCCAAAGCTTAAATATGTCAATAAAATCAACAGAATCTATAAAGATAAAGGATGGAAATTTATTAAACATTAAAGAAGATGATATCTCCAATTTAACTATAAAAAAAGCTGTTGATGATATATTAGAAGAGCTAGAAAGAATACTTCAGTTCTATAGCAACAAATCTGGTAATGTAATAAATAAAATATATTTATATGGTGGGACTTCTAATTTAACTAATATAAGTACATATATTCAAAATAGGTTAAATACTAATGTTCATAAAATTGAAGAAATTAGAAATATAGAATTTACATCCAAGGAATTAACTAATGAAAATCTTGGAGAATACTTAAATGCCATAGGCGCAATTATAAGGTTATAAGGAGGAACATTATATGGTAAAAGATATGAATTTTTTTACCCCTTACCAAGGGCAAAAAAAGGAACAAAAAAATAAAAATATTTATGTTTACTCCCTAACAGGCTTTCTAGCAGTTGTTATATTAGGAACCTTAGCTTGGAACAGTACAAGCTTATTTTTACTTAATAGAAAAATTAAGAGCTATAATGAAAAATTAGAGCAAGAAGATATAAAAGAGAAAATTACTAAATGGGATGATATAAGTAGAAAAAGTGATATCTTAAAAAGATATGATATAGAGTTAAATAAAATAGTTGGTGCTTTGAAAACTAGAGAAGTAGTAACTACTAATTTATTAGATAAACTAAGCTCCAGCTTACCAACAGAAGTAACTTTTAATAGCATAAACATAACTAATACAGAAATTTCTATTCAGGCTATTTCAACAAGTAGAGTTGCAATAGGGGAAATAGAGCATAATTTAAAGAAGCTAAATAATATACAAGATGTATATATTGGTGGAATATCAGGGGATGGACAGTATACCTTTGATATAAAATGCGTATTAAAGGATGTTGAGTAGTATGAATATAAGTAAAAGAGAAAAATATTTATTAGGTATTTTAATAACTGTATTAGTGTGCTTTGTTTACTATCAATTTATTTATAAAAATCAAGTTGAAAAGCTAAATGTAAAAAGAAATGAAAAAAATCAAGTTGAGCAAAGATATAATGAAGTAATGGCGGCAATAGCAAAGTTAGACTCAAAAGAAGAGGAACTAAAAATATTAAAATCAACTGTTTTAGATAAATCACAAAAGTTATATCCAACTATTTTACAAGAGAAGATAATAATTGAGATAGACAAGCTTTTAAGTGATAGTGGACTTAAAGGAAATATAGCTTTTAGTCCAATAGAAGTATCACCAGTAGAAAAGATGATATCTAAAGAAGTAAAAAAGCCAGAAAGCTCGTTAAAGCCAATAGCTGATGAATATGATGGAAAAGAAGTTAAAAACATTGAAAATAGTAATTCTAATAACAATACAAGCAATACAACAGAAAATTCTGGACAAGATCAGCAAGAGGTTAAAAATCAAGAAGGTGGAGCAACATCAGAACAACTTAAGGTTGCAATAAACTTCTCAGGAAGCTATGGAAATTTAAAAAAATTCATTGAGTTAGTACAAAACTATGAAAGAAAAGTTGTAATTACAAATATATCAATATCATCAAAATCTCAAGAAGAGTTAACTGGAGTTATGAATTTAGAATTCCATGCAGTTCCTAAGCTCTCAGATACAGATATGGAATATCTAATATGGACATTAAACAATGTATATGGAAAAGAAATTTTATTTAGTAATGGAGCAGCAAGTGGAGCATACTCTTCAACTATAGAAGAGCAAAAAGATAAAAAAGATATTAATGATTTTGCTATGATGCTTAGATCATCATCTTCAGAATTACCTACAGTAACAATAGGAAAGTCTAAAGATGATTCAAGGGAAAGTTATATATACTCAGATAATGATAAAACTGAAGAAGTAGAAATAGTCTTTAATGAAGAAGGAGGAAAAACTTATTATAAATATAAAACTTCATCTTCATATTATCCTAAAGAAAATTCAGAAACAGGTAAAGAGTTTAAGTTAAAATCAGAAAATATAGTTCTTGAAATATTAAGTGAAAAAAGAGTAGGAAGTTCAGATAATTCAGGAATAAAATTAAAAGTTATAAATAATACATCTAAAAAGGTTGAAATAATAGTTAAAGATGACGATTCTTCAAATCCTAGAGTTGCAGTAACAAGTGAAGGTAACACTGTGAATGTTACTAAAAAGTAGGTGTTTAATATGAAAAAAGAAAAACTAAAAGCAAAAAAAGGGATGACATTAATTGAGGTAATCATTAGTGTTACCCTTTTATCAATATTAGTAGTACCTTTATCAGGTTTGGTAATTTCAAGCTTAAAAACTAATAAAGATGCGGAACATAAACAAAAGGCAAGTTACATAGGGCAAAAGGTTTTAGAAGAACTAAAAGCTTATGATGAAATAACATTAAAAGATGATACTGGAGTAAAGTATTTTCAGCTTTTGGATGGAGATAAAATAGAAAAAAAGAGCTTATCAGAGAATAAGTTTATAGGAAGCTTTAAAAGAACTATATATGGAGCTACTTCAGAAGACTCAAGTAAAAATGAAGAATTTTATAAGGTTGATGTTGAGATAACTCAAGATTCTAATTTTAAATATAGCGATACAGATAATTTAGATAAAAATAATGATGCAGACTTTAAGCTTAATTTTTTAAAAAAAGATAATATAAATAAAATAGAATTAGATTCAGATAAAAATAACGTTTCATCAGTTAATGGAGATTTAATAGTTGAGTTAAATAAAGGTTCGAACAACCTAAACTTAAGGGTTTATAGTAAAAATAATAAGAGTCCAATAATAGATACTACAATGAAAGAAGCGATTAATAATAAGGTTCTTTTATATATTAGAAATAGTTTTAGTGAAAATATCAATGTTGATATAAAAAATAATACAGAAGAGTTTATAGAAATACATGTAGTTAAGGAAAATAATTCTTTTGATAAGTTAAATGTAACATCAAGTAAGGGCAATGTGATGCTATATGAAGAAAATGAAATAGAAGAAAGCTTAATTGCAGATATGTATAAGTACAAGGTAACAGTTAAAGACAAAAGTAATAAAGTCTTATTTGAAGGTAACTCAAGCAAAAACATAAATATAAAATAAATTTATTGGTGGTGAATAAGAGGTGAAAAAAAGAAAAAAGAAAAAAGGTTCAACCTTTATGATAGTAGTTATAGTTATGGCAATTATTTTTACAACAGGAACAACAATATTAGCTGTTACAGCCAATGACTATAAAATGAGAATAAATGAAAGTAAGAAGCTTCAAAATCTTTATGAAGCAGATTCAGGTCTGGATATAGTAGAAAACATAATAATAAAAACCTCACAAGAAGCCATAAAATATGCAGATAATGAAGTTAAAAAAGAATTCACTAATACAAAGGAAGAAGATAGACGAAAGGAAAATTTAAATAAATTATTTAAAGAAAAATTCTATGAATTTCTATCTAAAAAAGAGACTTTAAATTTAAAAGGTAACTCAAAGGAAGTGTATATTTTAGAATATTTAATAACAAGTAAGAAATATATAAAATCTATATCTAATGATGCTATGGAGTACACTTCAAGTGGAATAGATCCTAATATAATAATAGAAATACCTGAAGGCGGGTATGTTGTAAATAAGAGTGGAAATATTATAGATAATATTAAAGTAAAAGTTAATTCTACTTTTGAAACAAAAGAAGGAACACTTAGAAATAAAAAAACAGTTTCTACAGAATTTACAGTAAAGGCACCAGATTATAATTCGGAAATAACTAGTATAAATATATACCCTGTATTTGATGGTAAAGCGATAACAGCAGATGGAAATATGACTGTTTCAGAAGGTAACCTTGATATAAAAGGGGATATATGGATAAAAGGTAATCCTAGCAATTTAGATAATCCAGCATTTACTTTTGATAAATATAATGGTGGAATAAGCTTAGAAAATACAAAGTTTAATATTGATGGAAATATATACACGGCTAATACTTTTCATTTGAAAAATAAAGTAGAAAAAGAATCATCTGTAAATGAAAATATATATGCAAGAAATATTTATGTAGGAAAATCTATAAATTCAACCATTTCAGAGAGTAATAATATTTCTTTTGAAAAAGACGTAGTTGTAAATAATGACTTAGCATTAAATGCTATAAAAAGTAGTATATTGATTAAAAATAATTTTTATGGAATTAATGATAAGACAACAGAAGTGGATACAGCTGAAAAAGCATTAAATTCAAGTAGTATTATCGTAAATGATCTAAGTAATACATCTAAAATAACAGTAGATAAGGATTCTTATATTATGGGAGTTGCATATCTAAATGCAACTGATGATAAAGGTAATAAATATCAAACTGGTGAATCTATAGCAGTAAAAGGGAACTATTTAGCTTATACAGATGTAAATAATTTAGGTAGTAATGTTACTTTAAAATATTATAACCCACTTCATTTATTAGAAAGTATCAATGGAGATAAGTCAGCAAATATGAAGGCTAAATATTTTGAAGACTATTATTCTAAGTCTAATGATTATTCTTTAAAACAAGGGGGAGTAAATCTTAATGGGAATATACATTCAGTAGGGGCAAGCATTAAGATGGATGGTACTATTCAAAAAGCAAATATAAGTAAAGAAGATTTAGACGTAATAAATAATCAAAAAAGTGAATTTGCAAGAAATGTATTTGCTATGGGGGATTCTACAGGTTTTAAGGATTTATATGACGGGAAAACCGTTGTTAGAACTGTTAATAATCAAATAGATTTTAATAAAGTAAGAGATATTCAAAATAATGCATTTGATGAAAAGGAAGGATCAGTTATTTTAATAGGAGATAAACAAAATCTCGTAATAGAAAATAATAAAATAAATGGACAAGCATCACAAAAAATAAACAAAGGTTTAATAGTAACAAATGGAGATATAACCATAGAAGGTGAATTTGATTTCACTGGAAACATAATAACTACAGGAAATATTAATTTTAAAGACAATGGAACTAAGAAAATTACTTATAGTCCTCAAGTTGTAAGAAATGTACTATCTAGTAATTATGATGTTTTAAAGGATATATTTAAAACTAAAGAAAGTATAAGTAAGGGTGAGGAGATAAAAGTTAATGCATCTTCAGAATTATATAATACAGATAGTTTTCTAAAAAAATCTTTATGGAGAATTGTTAAATAAAAGAGGTGGAATTATTGAAAACAAAAGCAAAAGGATTTACTTTACTAGAACTTACAATAACCTTAAGCTTAACAGTTTTAGTTTTAGGAGTAGTTTATACATTTTTCTTTAGTAATAGCAAAACCTTAACTACTACAGAAATTAATTCTGACCTGCAATTAGAGGCTGAAGCAATTCAAAAGGAGTTGTTAATGTATGGAACACAAGCTGAGGGAATAAGTAAAATTAATGGAGTGGAGTTAATAATCCCTAAGGACATGGAGTATAGTTCTATATCAGCTAGCGATGGAAAACTTGATGTTACAGAAATAAAGCTAAAAGTTGGAGCAGATTATTTTACTTTTTTATACAACGAAATTAATAATACGTTAACTATAAGAAAAACAAATGAAGAAGATAGAGAAGTTATAGACTCAAAGTTAAATTTACCAAAAGAGTTGTCAAATAATGTTTCTGAATTTAAAGTTAGACCTTTAGATTATAGGATGAACCCAACAGGAAATTTTAAAGATGCTCCAGGATTAGAAATTTCATTAGTTCTAAATAAGAAAAAGGGTTATTCAGATGTAACTATTCCTGTAAGTGTAATAGTTAAATTTAGAAATAAAAATAATATTTAAAAAAGGGGGATAAAATGATTAAGAAAAATAAATTTAAAATAATAAGTTTAATAACAATATTTTTTGTTATAGGAACCTTAATATCCCTTAAAAGTTTAGATGTAAAGGCAAAAGTTCCAGATAGACCAGATTTTGATATGGAAATTTCAGCTTCTCCAAACCCAGCTATGGTAGGCGAGGATATAGTAGTTAGTGGAAAAATAATACCAAAGCCATTTGAAACAGAAATACCTCCAAAGGAAATAGTATTAGTTTTAGATGTGTCTGGAAGTATGAAAGATCAAATCAGAGGAGTTATATGTAATAATACAGGATATTGTGAAGAGCATAATTCATATAATAGGCATTATACAACAAAAATGTATGAGCTAAAAAAGGCTGCAAAAAATTTTGTTGAGAAAATGAAAAATGTACCTAATCTTAAGATTGGTATTGTTACGTACTCTACAAATGCAGATATTAGAAGGGCTAGAATTAATAATAAGGATGTAGCATTAATACCTTCAAATGAAATTTATAAGTTAAACTCAATAATAGATGGATTAAGGCCTGATGGAGGAACTAATACAGGAGAAGGAATGAGAAAGGCAACTTATTTATTAGATAGCAGTGGTGAAAGTAATTCAAATGCTAATAAATCCATAGTAGTAATGTCAGATGGAATTCCAACTTATAGAACAATTTATGAATACTGGAACTATGGTCGATATTGGGATTATTATAGGGATACTAGTATTGAAAATCCTAGGGATGCCCGTATTGGTGGCGCAGGTAGTTCAGATGATGGTGGCTTAAATACAGAATATGCAAAAGAAATCGGTAAAATTATTAATATTAAAGGATATAATGCCTTTTCAATAGGATATGGTATGAACGATACAGGAAATAGCAAAATGAGAGAAATACAAGGAGCTATGACTGGGTTAAATATGAATGACCAAAGTACTACGGATGAAGCAAAAGGATTCTTTCCAACAAGTGATAATGCAATAGATAGTGTTTTTAATAAAATTGCAGATAAAATATTAGATAGTTATCCTGTTAATAATATAGATTTAAATATAAACTTTACAGAAGGTTTTACATTAAATGCAGGAGGAAATACTGTAAGATTAGATAATGTTATTTATAAGAAAGTTTCAGAAAGTAATGGTAAGGCAAGGTATGAAGCTAATCCACAATCATTTAAATTTACGGTAAAGGGAAGAATACCAGGTGTTCAAAAAATCTATAATAAAATAGATATTAAATTCCCATGGAAAAATGATACTATTACAATAAATCCTACAAATAATATATCTATAACAATAAAGGATAATGAGCTACCATCTATAGAAGCGAAACTTATTAGCTCTAAGGAAGTTCAGGTTAATAAAAATGAAGAATTTAAACTTCAGTATGAAATTAAGCCAGATAACTTTATTTTTAAAGATGTAACAAATACAATATCAAATGATGTTGTTATTGTTTTAGATGTGTCTAAAGATATGAAGGAGAAATTAACACCAATAAAAAATTCATTATGGAGTAAGCTTTTAAATAATGATACTTTAATAAGTGGTCAAACACAATATGGATTAGTAACATTTAGTAGTCAAGAAAAACAAAAGGTTGATTTAACTAAGGATATAATTAATCTTAATGAAGAATATATAAAAAATATAGAGTTTGATAATTCTAATTCTAGCAATATAGGACATGCTTTTGATGAAGCAGTAGATATTTTATCAAGAGGTAGACGAGAAGCAAGAAAAAATATAATATTTATATCCATGGGAAAAGTATCATATAATACTGATTCCTTAGAATTGTTAAAAAAACAGGGATATAATATATTAAGTTTATCTATGGATAATAGTAAAGATAATAATAGCTTATATAGATTACATAAAGATTTATCAGGAAAAGATGAAGATTATTTTAATGTAGATAATAATAATTATATTAGTATAGAAGAAACTCTAATGAATCTTATAGCTGATAGAATAATTTCTACTACTAAGTATAAATCTTATAAGTTTAAGCCATCATTAAAGATAAATTTAGGTGATAATTTTAATTCTATAAGTGGAATACAAAGTATAAATGAAGGGGTAGCGACAATAGCAGTACCAGAAATTACTTATAATCCTGTAGGAGATGGAAAATATTCATCAGATAAGGTTTTAGTAGAGTTTACTATATCAGTGAAAGAGGGAAGGATAGGAGAACTAAATTTCGGTGAAGCTAAGAAAAACATAATGATCTATAATAAGTTAAAAGGTGGAGTTGCAGAAGTTTTATTAGAAACACCAAAAGTTACAGTAAGAGAGGAAATAAAAAACTTAACTCATGGCCTGTATAATGGAATTAGAAATAACTTAGTAGATATTCAAACTAATGCTAATGGATTTGAAATAGCTGCAGGATCAACAGTAACTTTTGGAGGTAAATTTACTTTAACAAGTAATAAATCAGAATTTAATTTAAATATAGATTCTAAATTTGAACAATTAAATAATGATGATATAAAGATTTATAAAGTTGTTAAGAATGGTGAGAATATTTCTTTAGTGGAACTATTAGATGTAATTAAAACAAAGACATCACCAAATAATAATAACTTTAATATAAAGTTAGAAAACTTAAATGAAAATAATAGTAGTTCAGTATTAGAAAATGAAGTGGTTGTTGTATATAAAGGAAAGATTAAAGAAGATAGTAAAAATGAAAGGTTTGAAAACACCATTCAGTTTACAAATACTTCATCAAAGGTAAGTATTTTTACTCCTAATTCAAAGGATGGAGAATTACCAGACCTATTCTAAAATGAAATTTAAACTATATAAAAAGCAGGAGCTTAAACCTAAAGCTCCTGTTTTTTTAATTTATTTATTAAAATATAAAATCTTAAAGTTTTGAAAATGTGAATATATAATGCTTTTAGCAATAGGTCTGGAAAAGTAGATTTATTTTATGATTTCCTTGCCTTACCTTCATATGTCCACTTTACTTTTTTATTGTGTAAGGAAAATATAAAATCTTTATACAATCTTAATGTCTACATATATAATCCTAACACTATCTTTATATGTAATTTTATATAATTTTAGATAGAAGGGGGAAGGAAATAATGTCAGTTATTATAAGTCTTATTGGTTTAGTAGCCTTAGTGCTATTTATTTATTTAAGTTACATTTTACTAAGAGGTGATAATGAATGATTAACTCAATAATACAGTACTCATTATACTTGATAATTTTAGTTGTACTAGCTATTCCTTTGGGGAAGTATATTGGCAAAGTAATGAATGGAGAAAAAGTTTTCTTAACTAAAATATTAAGTCCAGTTGAAAACTTTATATATAAAGTATTAAAGATAGATAAAAATGAGGAAATGAATTGGAAAAAATACGCCTTATCAGTAGCTGTTTTTAGTATTATAGGATTCGTAATTTTATTTTTATTACAAATTGTACAAGGTGTATTACCTTTAAATCCAGAAGGAGTTAAAGGTGTAAGTCTAGATTTAAGTTTTAATACAACTTCAAGTTTTGTAACAAATACAAATTGGCAAGCTTATTCAGGTGAAAGCCAATTAAGTTATTTAACACAAATGTTAGGGCTTACAGTTCAAAACTTTGTATCAGCAGCTGCAGGAATTGCAGTTTTATTTGCACTTATAAGAGGTTTTACAAGAGTTAAAGAAAAGACAGTAGGTAGTTTTTGGGTAGATGCTACAAGAAGTATAGTTTATGTATTAATACCTCTTTCAATAGTAGTATCAATATTAATAGCATCTCAAGGAGTTGTACAAAACTTTTCATCTTATCAAGAAGTTGAGCTTTTAGAACCAATAACTCTTGAAGATGGAACTGTTATAACAAAGCAAGTAGTACCACAAGGACCAGCAGCAAGTCAAATAGCAATAAAACAATTAGGTACAAATGGAGGAGGATTCTTCGGAGTTAACTCAGCTTATCCACTAGAAAATCCTACACCTTTTACAAATACAGTAGAAATGCTTTCAATATTAATAATACCAGCAGCATTATGTTTTACATTTGGTAGAAATATAAAAGATAAAAAACAAGGACGAGCTATATTTATTGCAATGTTTAGTATTTTACTTATAGCTCTTGCAATAATAGCAGTAAATGAAGCAAATGCTACTCCACAACTTGCTCAAAATGGAGCTGTAGATATATCATCTATCCATCAGGCTGGTGGAAATATGGAAGGTAAAGAAGCAAGATTTGGTATTGCAGCATCTTCTACATGGGCAGCATTTACAACAGCAGCATCTAATGGTTCAGTAAACTCAATGCATAGTAGTTATACTCCTTTAGGTGGTATGATTCCAATGTTATTAATGCAATTAGGTGAAGTTATATTTGGTGGAGTTGGATGTGGATTATATGGAATGATTGCATTTGCAATAATAGCAGTATTTATTGCAGGATTAATGGTAGGAAGAACGCCAGAATATTTAGGAAAGAAAATAGAACCATTTGAAATGAAGATGGCAATGTTAGTATGTCTTGCAACACCAATAGCTACATTAGTTGGAAGTGCTATAGCAGCCTTAGTACCAAGTGTAGCGGAAAGTATTGCTAATCCAGGAGCACATGGATTTTCAGAAATGCTTTATGCATATTCTTCAGCAGGTGGAAATAATGGGTCAGCCTTTGCAGGTTTTGCAGCAAATAAACCATTTATAAATATAAGTATAGGTTTAGTAATGTTATTTGCTAGGTTTGTTCCTATGATGGCTACACTTGCCATTGCAGGATCATTAGTTCAAAAGAAAAAAGTAGCAGTAAGTGCAGGAACACTGCCAACACATAATGCTTTGTTTATAGGGCTTTTAGTATTTGTAATACTTTTAGTTGGAGCATTAAGCTTTTTCCCAGCACTTGCATTAGGACCAATAGCTGAGTTTCTTAAAATGATAGGATAGGGGGAATAGTATATGAAGGGTAATAGTAGTTTTCTATCTGATAAAAAAATGGTAAAAAGAGCAGTAAAGGATTCTTTTATAAAATTAAATCCTAAAACACAAAAAGAGAATCCTGTAATGTTTATAGTATATATAGCTTCAATTATAACAACTATTCTATATTTTATATCTTTATTTGGAATAAAAGATAATTCATCAAGCTTTATATTAGGTATAACTATTTTATTATGGTTTACAGTTTTATTTGCAAACTTTGCAGAAGCAATAGCAGAGGGACGTGGTAAGGCTCAAGCCGATGCATTACGTTCTGCTAAAAAAGATGTTATGGCAAATAAAATAAATTCTTTAGAAGAAAAAGATAAATTGATAAAAGTGAGTTCTACAGAGCTTAGAAAAGGTGATATAGTGGTCGTTTCTGCAGGAGAACAAATTCCAGCAGATGGGGATGTAATAGAAGGTGCAGCATCAGTAGATGAAAGTGCTATAACTGGGGAATCAGCACCAGTAATTCGTGAAAGTGGTGGAGACAGAAGTGCAGTAACAGGTGGTACAACAGTAATTTCAGATTGGCTTATAATTAAAGTAAGTAATGATCCGGGTGAAAGCTTTATGGATAAGATGATAGCAATGGTAGAAGGTGCAGCTAGAAAGAAAACACCAAATGAAAAAGCACTTGAAATATTATTAGTTTCACTTACAATAATATTTCTTATAGTAACAGTTTCTTTATACACTTATTCAGAGTTTATTTCTAATGAAGCAGGTATGGTAAACAGCACATCAATAACTTCATTAATAGCGTTATTAGTTTGTTTAGCGCCAACAACTATAGGAGCTCTTTTATCATCTATAGGGATAGCTGGTATGAGCAGATTAAATCAAGCAAATGTACTTGCTATGAGTGGTAGAGCTATAGAGGCAGCAGGGGATGTTGATATATTAATGCTAGACAAGACAGGTACAATAACACTTGGAAATCGTCAAGCTAGTGAATTTATTCCTGTAGATGGAGTAGATATAAAAGAACTTGCAGATGCAGCTCAATTATCTTCACTTGCAGATGAAACTCCTGAAGGAAGAAGTATAGTAGTTTTAGCTAAAGAGCAATTTGGCATTAGAGGAAGAGATATGGGAAGCTTAAATGCAACTTTTATAGAATTTACAGCTAAAACAAGAATGAGTGGGGTAGACTTTAAAGGGAATGAAATAAGAAAGGGTGCAGCAGATGCTGTAAAAAAATATGTTATAGAAAAAGGTGAAGTTTTTTCTAAGGAATGTGAAGAAAAAGTAAAATCAGTAGCTAACCTAGGGGGAACACCGTTAGTTGTAGCCAAAAACGGCAGAGTACTTGGAGTAATACACTTAAAAGATATAGTTAAAAAAGGTGTAAAGGAAAAATTTGCAGACCTTAGAAAAATGGGAATTAAAACAATAATGATAACTGGAGATAATCCACTTACAGCAGCAGCTATTGCAGCAGAAGCTGGTGTAGATGATTTCCTTGCAGAGGCAACCCCAGAAGGAAAACTAGATATGATTAGAGATTTTCAAAAGAAGGGTCATTTAGTAGCTATGACAGGTGATGGAACAAATGATGCTCCAGCATTAGCACAAGCAGATGTTGCAGTTGCTATGAACACAGGAACTCAAGCAGCTAAAGAAGCTGGTAATATGGTAGATTTAGATTCATCACCAACAAAGCTTATAGAAATTGTTCGTATAGGTAAGCAACTTTTAATGACGAGAGGTGCATTAACAACATTTAGTATAGCAAATGATATAGCAAAGTATTTTGCTATAATACCACCATTATTTATAGGTCTTTATCCAGAATTATCAAAGCTAAATATAATGGGTTTAAGGAGTCCAGAAAGTGCAATATATTCAGCTGTTATATATAATGCCTTAATTATAGTAGCACTTATTCCGCTAGCACTTAAAGGTGTAAAATATAGAGAAGTTCCAGCTAGTAAGTTATTGTCAAGAAATCTTTTAGTATATGGACTTGGAGGTATAATAGCTCCATTTATAGCAATAAAGATTATAGATATACTAATAACAGCAATAGGATTAGTTTAGGAGGTATAAATTATGAAAGTTATAAATAAAGCATTTAAATTTATACTAATATTTACAATAATATGTGGATTAGTATATCCAGTTTTTATAACAGGTGTTTCCCAATTACTATTTAAAGATAAGGCAAATGGTAGTATCATAGAAATTGATGGAAAGAAGTACGGTAGCGTATTACTTGCTCAAGAATTTACAGGAAATGATTATTTATGGGGACGTATAATGAATATAGATACAAATACATTTAAAGATGACAATGGAAAAGCATTAATGTATGCTTCTCCTTCAAATTTAAGTCCTGCAAGTGAAGAGTATGAAAAAATAGTAAATGATAGAGTAAATAAAATAAAGGAAGCAAACCCAGATAAAAAAGATGAACCTATTCCAGTAGATTTAGTTACATCATCAGGAAGCGGACTTGATCCTCATATATCAGTGGCAGCAGCAAATTATCAAGTAGATAGAATTGCAAAAGCACGTAATATGAGTACTGATGAAGTAGAAAAAGTAATAGAAAAATACACTGAAGGAAGAACTTTTGGGGTCTTTGGAGAAGAAAGGGTAAATGTATTACAAGTTAACCTTGCTTTAGATGGAATATTAAAATAATGAGGTGTCAAAATGAATGAAACTCGTCCTAATCCAGAAGAGTTACTGAAAAAAATAAAAGATGAAGAAAAAGAGAATAAAAAAGGTAAGCTTAAAATATTTTTTGGTTATGCAGCAGGCGTAGGTAAAACCTACGCTATGCTAGATGCTGCTCATGCTGCAAAAAAGGCAGGAATAGATGTAGTGGTAGGGTATATAGAACCTCATACAAGACCAGAAACTTTAGCTCTTTTAGATGGATTAGAACTTTTACCAAAACTTGAAGTTAAATATAAAGGAATAACATTAAATGAATTCGATTTAGACGGAGCTTTAAAAAGGAAGCCAGAGCTTATACTTGTAGATGAATTAGCTCATACAAATGCGATAGGGTTAAGACACAAGAAAAGGTATAGTGATATAGATGAGTTGTTAAATGCTGGGATAGATGTTTATACTACAGTAAATGTTCAGCATATAGAAAGCTTAAATGATATAATTGCATCAATTACTAATGTTGTAGTAAAAGAACGAGTTCCTGATAGATTTTTTAATGAGGCATCTCAAGTAGAAATAATAGATATTGAACCATCAGATCTTATAGATAGATTGAATTCAGGTAAAATATATAAAGAAAAACAAGCAAAAAAAGCTTTAAATAATTTTTTTATAAGAGAAAATCTAGTAGCATTACGTGAAATAGCCTTAAGAGAAACTGCAGATAGAGTAAATAAAGAAGTCGCAATTAATAAAAGTTATAGCAAAGGTATGTACCATACAAATGAACACATTTTAGTTTGCTTAAGCTCATCACCATCTAATGCAAAGGTGATAAGAGCAGCAGCAAGGATGGCAGAAGCTTTTCATGCTGAATTTACAGCACTTTTTGTTGAAACTATATCTTCAAAAGATTTAAGTGAAAAAAGTATTGATAAACTAAGAGAAAATTTAAAGCTTGCTGAAGATTTAGGAGCAAATGTAGAAACTGTTTATGGAGATGATATACCATACCAAGTAGCAGAGTTTGCAAAATTAAGTAGTATATCAAAAATAATTATTGGAAGAACAAAAAGAAGAAAGGTTCTTCTTTGGTATAAAATTGGATATGTAGATAGAATAGTAGAGCTTGCTCCAGAAATAGATCTTTATGTTATACCAGATAATGAAGATATTGTTGCTAAAAGGAAATATCCAGTAAAAAATATACAGCTTTCACCTAAAGACATAGCTAAGACAATCTTAATATTGCTATTGTCTTTAGTAATAAGTGGTCTTTTATATACTCTTGGATTTAGTGAAGCTAATATAATAACTGTATTTATATTAGGAGTGTTACTTATTTCTAATAATACTGAAGGTATGGTTTATGGGGCGATATCATCATTAGCAAGTGTATTGATTTTTAATTTCTTTTTTACAGTACCAAGGTTTTCACTGAATTTTTATGATCCTGGATATTTGGTCACATTTATTACAATGCTTACATCTGCATTAGTTACAAGCACGTTAACTAATAAGGTTAAATATCAAGCAAATTTATCAGCTGTAACTGCAAATAGAACCAATATTTTATTAGAATTAAGTAGGGATTTAGAGAGAACAAGTAATTTAGAAGATATTATATTTACTTCACAAATGCAGTTATATAAGTTTTTAAAAAAGCCTATTATAGTGTATGAAGCTATAGATGAAAATATAAAAAGTGTATATAATTATAAATTTGATGATGGAAGTGAGATAGATAAAAAGTATATAAGTGAGGAAGAAAAGGCAGTAGTAAGCTGGGTAATAAGAAATAAGAAAAGGGCAGGTGCTAGTACTGATACACTTCCAGGTTCAAAGGCAATGTATATACCATTAATAGGGCAAAATAATGTTATGGTTGTAATAGGAATAGTAATGAGAGAAAATGAAAGCATAGATAGTAGTGAAAAATCTTTACTAGAGGCAATGCTAAGTCAAATTTCCTTTGCAATAGAAAAGTATTTATTAAATGAGTCTAAAAAGAATGCTTTAATGCAAGCTGAGAATGAAAGGTTTAGGGCTAACCTTTTAAGAGCAGTTTCGCATGATCTTAGAACACCACTTACAAGTATTTCAGGAAGTGCTAGTTCGATATTAAATAATGAATTTGATGAAGAAGTAAAGAGAAAATTAATATTAGATATATATGATGATTCTCTTTGGTTAATAAATTTAGTGGAGAATTTATTATCAGTATCTAGATTGGATAATGGTAATGTAAAGTTAAATACAGAGCCACAATTAATAGAAGAGATAGTTAATGAGGCTCTTGAACATGTTAATCGTAAAATTTCAGAGTATAAAGTAAAAGTTAATTTAACAAATGAATTTTTAATGGTTGATGTAGATGTAAGGTTAATAGTTCAAGTAATGATAAATATATTAGATAATGCAATAAAATATACAAAACAAGGAACGGAAATTCAAATAAATGTATTTACGAAAGGGAAAAAAGTAATAGTAGAAATAGCCGATAATGGGGTTGGAATTAGTAAGAGTGATCAGGAGTGTATTTTTGATATGTTCTTTACAGCAAATGATAATAAGGGAGACAGCAGAAGAGGTCTTGGATTAGGGCTTGCACTATGCAAATCAATAATAAATGCTCATGGAGGAGAAATTTATGTTAGAAATAACAAACCTCATGGAACAGTGATCGGATTTACTTTATTACAAGTGGAGGTAAACAATGGCAGTGTCAATTTTAGTAGTTGAAGATGATAAAGCAATAAGAAATTTTATATCTGCTACTTTAGAAGTTCATTCATATAGTTGCTTTACAGCAGAAAATGGAGAGCAAGCAATTTTGTTTGCAACATCTCATAGACCAGACATAATTATATTAGATTTAGGATTACCTGATATAGGAGGTATAGAAATAATAAAAAAAGTAAGAATGTGGTCTAATTGCCCAATAATAGTTGTTAGTGCAAGAAGTGAAGATAGAGATAAAATAGAGGCATTAGATTCTGGTGCAGATGATTATCTTACAAAGCCATTTAGTGTAGATGAGCTTTTAGCTAGAATAAGAGTTGCTATTCGTAAAATGAACTATGATAATAGCAAAAAAGAAGAAAGCACTGAATTTATAAATGGTGGACTAAAAATAGATTACATCTCAGGGTGTGCCTTTATAGATAGAGAAGAAATACACTTAACTCCTATAGAATACAAATTACTTTGTTTATTAGCTAAAAATGTTGGTAAAGTTTTAACTCATACCTACATTTTAAAAGAAATATGGGGAGCCACCTATGAGGGAGATATACCTTCTTTAAGGGTATTTATGGCTACATTAAGAAAAAAGATGGAAAAAAATAGAACTAAAAGTAGTTATATACAAACTCATATAGGAGTGGGATATAGACTTGTTAGAATACAAGATAATGATAATGATTAAGTAATTACGAGAAATACTGCTGAAAATAATTTGAAAAGAACTTCCTTGGATAATAGTGGAATTTATAAAATTGATTCAGGAGAATGATATAAATCAAAATACAAAAAATATTTGAATTATAAATTGCAAACTTATTGACAAGTATAAGTCATAGATATATAATAACTATAAATTTAAATTAGTCATACATCTAGTACTCGTATATCCCCTGAATATGGCAGGGAGTATCTACCGGAAACCTTAAATTTCCGACTATGAGTGATTTTGATATACTATACCTATAGTTATTTATATAGGGTTTTAGGCATATTAACTTCACTTAGAAGATTAGTATGTCTTTTTTTATACTCAAAAATAGAAAGAAAAAAGAATAAATAACATCATAATACAACAAATATGCAAGAAAAAAATCATTTTTCAAGGGGGAAGACAAATGGCAACAATAATTAAAACTGCTTATACTTTTGATGATGTATTACTAGTACCTAATAAATCAGAGATTTTACCTAATGAGGTTAGCTTAAAAACTAAATTAACAAAAAAGATAACTTTAAATATTCCATTAATGAGTGCGAGCATGGATACTGTAACAGAATCCAAAATGGCTATTGCAATGGCTAGAGAGGGCGGAATAGGAATAATACATAAGAACATGACAATAGAAGAGCAAGCAAAAGAAGTTGATAGAGTAAAAAGACAAGAAAATGGAGTAATAACAGATCCAATATTTTTATCAGAAAATCATACAATAAGACAGGCTCAAGAACTTATGGCTCAATATAGAATATCAGGGGTTCCAATAACAAGAGGAAATAAATTAGTTGGTATAATAACTAATAGAGATATAGTGTTTGAAACAAACTATGATAGATTAGTATCAGAAGTTATGACAAAAAGTCCATTAATAACATCAGCAGAAGGAACTACATTAAAAGAAGCACTTGAAATATTAAAGAAACATAAAATAGAAAAACTTCCTTTAGTAGATAGTGATAATAACTTAAAGGGATTAATAACTATTAAAGATATTGAAAAAGCAAAGGCTTTCCCAAATGCAGCAAAAGATGAAAAAGGTAGATTATTATGTGGAGCTTCAGTTGGTATAACTAAAGATATGATGGATAGAGTAGATGCTTTAGTTAAGGCTAATGTTGATGTTATAACACTGGATACAGCACATGGACATTCAAAAGGCGTTATGGATGGAGTAAGAAAAATAAAAGCTAAGTATCCAGAACTTCAAATAATAGCTGGTAACATTGCAACAGCAGAAGCTACAAGAGATTTAATAGAAGCAGGGGCAGATTGTGTTAAGATTGGGATAGGACCAGGATCAATATGTACAACAAGAATAGTAGCAGGAGTTGGAGTACCTCAATTAACTGCAGTTATGGATTGTGCAGAAGAAGGTAGAAAATATGGAGTTCCAGTAATAGCAGATGGTGGATTAAAATATTCAGGAGATATAGTAAAAGCATTAGCTGGTGGAGCATCTGTTGCAATGATGGGGTCAATGTTTGCAGGTTGCGAAGAAGCACCAGGGGAGATGGAGATATATCAAGGAAGAAGCTATAAGGTTTATAGAGGAATGGGATCACTTGGAGCAATGGAAAAGGGATCAAGTGATAGATATTTCCAAAATGGAACTAAGAAGTTTGTGCCAGAAGGTGTTGAAGGAAGAGTTGCTTACAAAGGATATGTTGCAGATACAATATACCAATTAATAGGTGGAATAAGATCAGGAATGGGATACCTAGGATCAGCTGATTTAGATACATTATATGAAACTGCAAAATTCGTAGTTCAAACATCATCAGGAATAAGAGAGAGTCATCCACATGATGTTAATATAACTAAGGAAGCACCAAACTACAGTAAATAAAAAAATATAGAATTAACTAATAAGCTATTATATAGTTTATTAAATAGAAGATTTAAAAAGTAAAAAAAAGTGAAGAGTTTCAAATTAATTTAATAACTTTTTAACTCTTAACTACTAATTATAAATTATGATATACTAAACTATACCTAAATTAGAAACTTATATTAACGAAAGTTGGAGGTAGTTCATGAATAAAGAATTAGTTTTAGTTGTTGACTTCGGTGGGCAATATAACCAATTAATAGCTAGAAGAGTTAGAGAATGTGGTGTTTATTGTGAAGTTCACCCACATACTTTAAGTGTTGATGAAATAAAAGAAATGAATCCAAAGGGAATAATATTTACAGGAGGACCAAACAGCGTTTATGGTGAAGATTCTCCTTTATGTGATAAAACGCTATTTGAAGCTGGAATACCTATACTTGGAATTTGTTATGGTTCACAATTAATGGCTCATATGCTTGGAGGTAAGGTTGCTACTGCTCCTGTAAGTGAATATGGAAAGACAAAAGTTGATGTAAATGCAGATTCAAAAATCTTTGAGGGAATATCATCATCTACTATTTGTTGGATGAGCCATACAGATTACATAGAAAAAGCACCAGAAGGATTCAAAACAGTAGCCAATACTCCAGTATGTCCAGTTGCTGCTATGGAATGTTCAGAAAAGAATTTATATGCAGTTCAATTCCATCCAGAAGTTATGCATACACAAGAAGGAACAAAGATGATATCAAACTTCTTATATAATGTTTGTGAATGTTCTGGTGACTGGAAAATGGATTCATTTGTAGAGAAGACAATTGAAGAAATTCGTGAAAAAGTTGGAAATGGTAAGGTGTTGTGTGCATTATCAGGTGGTGTTGATTCATCTGTAGCAGCAGTATTACTTTCAAAAGCTGTTGGAAACCAATTAACATGTGTATTTGTTGATCATGGTTTACTTCGTAAAAATGAAGGAGATGAAGTTGAAGAAATATTTGGACCTAATGGACAATATGATCTTAACTTTATTCGTGTAAATGCTCAAGAAAGATTCTATGAAAAATTAACTGGAGTAGAAGAGCCTGAGCAAAAGAGGAAAATAATTGGTGAAGAGTTTATTAGAGTATTTGAAGAAGAAGCTAAAAAAATTGGAGCAGTAGACTTCTTAGTACAAGGAACTATTTATCCAGATGTAATTGAAAGTGGACTTGGAAAATCAGCAGTTATAAAATCACATCATAACGTTGGAGGACTTCCAGACTATGTAGATTTTAAAGAAATAATAGAACCATTAAGATTATTATTTAAAGATGAAGTACGTAAAGCAGGTTTAGAACTTGGTATTCCTAAAAAGTTAGTTTACAGACAGCCATTTCCAGGACCAGGTCTTGGAATACGTATCATAGGTGAAGTAACAGCTGAAAAAGTTAAAATAGTTCAAGAGGCAGATGCAATTTATAGAGAAGAAATTGCAAAGGCTGGAGTTGATAAGGAATTAGGTCAATACTTTGCAGCACTGACTAATATGCGTTCAGTAGGTGTAATGGGAGATGAAAGAACTTATGACTATGCAGTAGTGCTTCGTGCAGTAACTACAAGTGACTTTATGACAGCAGAATCAGCAGATCTTCCGTGGGAAGTACTTGGAAAAGTAACAACTAGAATAGTAAATGAAGTTAAAGGTGTTAACCGTGTAATGTATGATTGCACAGGAAAACCACCAGCAACTATAGAGTTTGAATAATTTCAATTCAATATGAGATATTCTAAATGGCAGGTAATCTATGAGATTATCTGTCATTATTATATTATAATTATTTTTAGTAGTGTTACAAATATAATATTATTAGATTTAAGAAAGTAGTAATTTAAATATACTTAATTTATATAAATGTATAAAGCACAAAAAAGTTAAAAAGAGTTGACAACATAAATATTTTATAGTAATTTTACATTTTAATAAAAAATAAAATAATGTATCATACTATTAAATATAAACTAAAGAGGAGAGAAGTGAATACATGGAATTTAAACTAGACATATTTCAAACAATGGCATTAGCGACAGCTGTATTTTACTTTGGAGTATACTTAAGAAAAAAGGTAAAAATATTAGACAAATATTGTATACCGTCGGCTGTAGTTGGGGGAATGACTTTTGCATTAATAATGCTAATTTTAAAAATAACTAATGTAGCAACAATAACATTAGATACAACACTTCAAAATGTTTTTATGACTGCATTTTTTACTAGTATAGGATATACAGCTAGTATTAAAGTATTAAAAAATGGAGGAGTAAAAGTAGCGTTTTTTTTAATACTATCAATACTACTAGTAACATTCCAAGATTTAATTGGAGTATCACTAGCTAAATTATTTAATCTCGATCCATTATTAGGATTAGCAACAGGCTCAATTCCCTTAGTAGGAGGACATGGAACATCAGGATCCTTTGGTCCTTTATTGGAGAACATTGGGGTTAAGGGAGCTACAACGGTCTCTTTTGCATCAGCAACTTTTGGATTAGTAATGGGAAGTATTTTAGGTGGATTTCTTGCAAAGTCATTAATAGAAAGGAATAATATTAAGACTATCAAGGAGTATCATGACAAAGATATTCCATTAAGTGATTTTCATCATGACGAGTCTGCAATACTAAATTATAATAGGCTTATGAAGGCTGCTTCCTGGATTTTTATTGCAATGGGGATTGGGTCAATTATAACTAATTATATACAAAGTTTAGGACTAACTTTTCCATCATATATAGGTGCGATGATTTCAGCAGCTATTATTAAAAATATAAGTGATTATAAGAATTTCGAGATTGAAGATAAAGAAATAGAAACTATAGGAGGAATTAGTCTTTCTTTCTATCTTTCATTAGCATTAATGGGATTAAAGTTATGGGAGTTATTTTACTTAGCACTTCCTATGATTGTTATGCTTGTTTCACAAACAATTCTTATGGGGGTTTTTGCATATATAGTTGTATTTAGAACTATGGGAAGAAATTATGAAGCAGCAGTTTTCTCATCAGCCATGTGTGGATTTGGTATGGGTTCAACAGCAAATGCAATAGCAAATATGGATGCACTTACGAATAAGTATGGATTTAGTCAAACTCCTTATCTTGTAGTTCCAATTGTAGGTGGATTATTTATTGACTTTATAAATTCCGCAATAATTACATTATTTATAAATATATTTAGTTAATATTTATCATGGTTAAGGTAGTGTAATTTTAGGATTTAAAAGAACCTATAAATAATATTAATATTATTTATAGGTTCTTTTTGTATTATAATTTTCAATAATATTATTTTACAAAACCTCTATTTTTCATTCTTTTCATATTTGTAAATAGACTCATACCTGTCTTTAACTGTCCAAAACCTAGCTTTTTATAAACATAAAGAATTAATAGGTAGAATTTACTTTAAAACATTCCAGCATATTCAGAACCGATAATAATAGAAAACTCTGATTTTGGAATATTTGTGACTTATTCAATAAAGTTTTTAGAAACAACAAATCGTTACTTTCATATAATACTATATTACTTAATTATTTATGAAAAATTTAGTTAGAGTTTAATAATATACAGATAAAACTTAATAGACTTAACTTTAATTCAAAAATAAAGAATTTTAAACATATATACATATATAGTAACAAAATTAACCTATCTTCAATACTATATATTATGAAACAAAAGAGGAGGAATTTAAGTTATGTCAATGTCATGTAATGAAAAAAAACAAACTCACGTTCATGAATTTGTTGGAAGTGTAAGGTTAGCTGAACTTGGGGAAGATCCTCATAATCACCGTTTTGCAGGAGTTTCTGGACAAGTTATTCCATCAGGTTGTGGACATGTACACCGTCTATGTACAAGAACAGATTTCTTTAATGATCACTTTCATGAAATTAATGTAATTACAGGACCGGCAATACCAGTAGGTGCTGGAAGACATGTTCATTTTGTTTATGCATGTACAGAAGAGAGCGATGGTCATAGGCATGCATTTATAGTTGCAACTTTAATAGAAAATCCTATAGGAAAAATTAAGAAATGTTAAATTTAATTAACTAAAAAATAGAGTTAATAGGTAGTTATGATTTTTATAAAAGTAGAAATAGAATCATAACTACCTTAATTATTTTATTTTTTTAGTTGATTACAAATTTTATTTATTCAATAAATCCTCTATTTTTCATTCTTTCTATGTTTGTAAATAAACCCATTTCTGCTCTGAGCTTTCCAAGGATTAACCTTTCATAAATCGTCAGCGTCTTTTCTTCACCATATCTTACAGTTTCTTTAGTACTAAAGCTATCTCTAGAATCTTTTTCAATAAAGTATCTATTATTATTTATTATTTTCAAGTAAAGAAATAATATTTTTAAAAATATTTTGAAAAATTTTTAAAAAACTATAATTAGTGCATATGTAATAGTTGTAAGGAGCTAGCTTCAAAAAATAATAAAAAATAAATTAAAAGGGAGGATTTTTAAAATGGCTTTAGTACAAAGACTTATATCTTCAGACAAATACAGTATAAAGTGTCCATATTCTATGACACCAAAGGGGATTTGCATTCATAACACATATAATGATGCAAGTGCAAATAATGAAATATCTTATATGGTTTCTAACACTAACAGTGTATCCTACCACATTGCAATAGACGATGTGGAAGCAATTCAGGCAATACCATTTAATCGTAATGCTTGGCATGCAGGAGATGGATCAACTGGTGATGGTAACAGAAATTATATATCAGTTGAAATTTGTTATTCAAAATCAGGTGGAACTAGATTTATAAATGCAGAAAAAAGAGCTGCTAAAGAAGTTGCAGCATTATTAAAGCAGTACGGATGGGGTATTGCACAAATTAGAAAACATCAAGACTTTAGTGGGAAATATTGTCCTCATAGAACTTTAGATATGGGATGGCAAAGATTTTTAGATATGATTAAAGCGGAACTAGATAACTTAAATCCACCAACAGAATTATATAGAGTGAGAAAAAACTGGGAAGATGCAGCTTCACAAATAGGAGCCTTTAGTAGCCTAGAAAATGCTAAGATTTGTGCAGATCAAAATCCAGGCTATAGTGTATTCAATAGCAGTGGAGTTAAAGTATATCCTGTATCTATAGTAGTAGGTTCAAAAGTAAAAGTTATAGGTACTAACTATGCTACAGGAGAAATAATTCCAGATTGGGTTAAGGCTAATGTGTACACAGTTAGCAAAATAACTGATAATAAAGCATTGCTAGAAGAGATAACAAGTTGGGTATATCTTAAAGATTTAAAGTTAGCATAATAAAAATTAAGTTTAGAATTCAAAATTTAAAATTGGGGAAAATAATTCAAACATGTTGAATTATTAAAAGAAGGGTAGTTAAATTTAAAAAATTTAACTACCTATTTCTATATAAGGAAATTAGAAAAAGCTTTAACCTAAATTTTCAATGTTTAATTTTAAATTAAGAATTAAGCACATATTATTAAAATAATAACAAAAAATAATATATGAATTTTTATATAAAATAACAAAATAAAATGGCGTTATAAAAAATTTAAGTCATATAATTTAAAATATGTTATAATAGATGTTGATTAAATCAGCAAAAATTCCCAGAAAGATTCGGAGGTATGATTATGAATAAAGGTTTAAGATTAGACTTATCTAAGGTAGAACCATATGCGAAACTACATGAATTAGACTACATGGAAGCAATGGTAAAAGGAGCTCATGAAACTCTTCATAATAAAAGTGGCGCAGGTAATGACTTTTTAGGGTGGTTAGATTTACCTGTTAACTATGATAAAGAAGAATTTTCAAGAATAAAGAATGCAGCTGAAAAAATTAAAAAGAATTCAGAAGCATTAATAGTTATAGGAATTGGTGGTTCATACCTAGGACCTAGAGCTGCTATAGAAATGCTAAATAGTAATTTTTATAATGTGTTAGGCAATGATAAGAGAAACACTCCAAAGGTGTTCTTTGTTGGAAACAACATAAGCTCAACATATTTAGCTGATCTTTTAGATGCAATTGAAGGAATTGATATAAGTGTAAATGTTATTTCAAAGTCAGGAACTACAACAGAACCTGCAATAGCATTTAGAGTATTTAAAGATTACATGGAAAATAAATATGGTGTAGATGGAGCTAAAGAAAGAATTTTTGCAACTACTGATAAGAGTAGAGGAGCATTAAAATCACTAGCTGATGAAATGGGATATGAAACGTTTGTAATTCCAGATGACGTTGGAGGAAGATTCTCTGTTTTAACTGCAGTTGGTTTATTACCAATAGCTGTTGCTGGAATTAGTATAGATGAAATGATGCAAGGAGCTGCAGATGCAAGAGAAGCATATGCCACTCCAGATTTTAAGAATAATGATTGCTACAAGTATGCTGCAATGAGAAATGCTTTATATAATAAAGGAAAAGAAATAGAAATACTAGTTAACTACGAACCAGGTCTACACTATTTTAATGAGTGGTGGAAGCAATTATTTGGGGAGTCAGAAGGAAAAGATCAAAAGGGAATATTCACAGCAGCAGTTGATTTTTCAACAGACTTACACTCAATGGGACAATACATTCAAGAAGGAAGAAGAAGTCTTTTTGAAACAGTTCTTAATGTAGAAAAAGCAAAGAGAGCGGTTGTTATAGAAGAAGCTAAGGGTGATTTAGATGGATTAAACTTCTTAGCTGGGAAAACTATGGATTTCGTTAATAAGCAAGCATTTAACGGAACTTTATTAGCTCATAATGATGGTGGAGTTCCAAATATGGTATTAAATATTCCAGAACTTAGCCCATACTACTTTGGTTATATGGTTTATTTCTTTGAAAAAGCTTGTGCAATAAGTGGATATATTTTAGGAGTTAATCCATTTGATCAACCAGGTGTTGAAGCTTACAAGAAAAATATGTTTGCTTTACTTGGAAAGCCTGGATATGAAGAATTAAAAGCTGAACTAGAAGCTAAATTAAAATAATGAGAATTATAGTAGATGGAGATGCCTGTCCAGGCATCTCTATTATTAAAAGTATAGCCCAAAAGTATAAATTAGAGCTAATAGTTTTTTGTGATATTCATCATTTTATAAGTTTAGATTATGGTGAAGTTAAAGTTGTGGATAGCGGATTTCAAAGTGTGGATATGTATGTAGTAAATACCTGTAAGTCAAATGATGTAGTAATTAGTCAAGATTACGGAGTTGCAGCAATTTGTTTAGGAAAAAAAGCTCATATATTGAATCCAAAAGGATATTTGTACACAGAAGAAAATATAGATAGAATGCTAGAGGAAAGACATATTTCTCAAAAAATCAGAAGAGCTGGTGGAAGGACATCTAATCCTAAAAAAAGAACTTCAGAAGATGATTTACGCTTAGAGAAAAACTTAATAAGGACAATAGAATGTAATTTTAAAGAATAAACTGTAGAAATATAAAATATAGTTTATTCTTCTTTTTTTATTTTGGTGACAAATTTCGTTTTATATTTCATTATGTAAACTGTATAATAATATTAGGTAGAATTGAGAAAAAATAGGGTGTGAGGGTATGAGCGAATTATTAATAACTTTTGATAAAGAAAGTCCATCATTAATAGATGAGAAAATAAATATAAAAGCAATTTCAGATGGTAATGATTGTATGGAATATAAGTTCTTAGAAGGGATTCCAGTGGAGAGGCATTTGACTTGGAAACCAATTCAAGATTATTCACCTAAGAATGAGTGTCTATGGAGGCCTAATAAATCTGGAGAATATATGATAATGGTTCAATATAAACATAAAGATTCAAATAAGCAAGGCAATGCCAAAGCAAATTATGAAATTAAAGGGATAGAAGAAAGTGATGCATTAGAACCAAATCATAGAAGTAGTAAGTTAATCAAAGATGTAATAATAGATAAGACTTCTTTAATTATAGGGGAAAAACTAAATATAGAAGTACTAGCAGCAGAAGATGAAGAAATTTTATTATATAGATTTTGGATAAAAGGAACACAAGGATGGGAGCCTCTTAAAGATTACAGTACAGAAAATAAATTAACATATACTACTACAAAAGCTGTAGATGGTGAATTGCTTATTGAGTGTAAAAGACCATCATCCCAAGAAAATGTTGAAGATTTTATAACTGTAATATTTAAAGTAAAAGAACAACCACTTATAGAGATAAATTCATTTAAATGTTTATCAGAAAATCTTTTAGTAAATGAAGAGTTAATATTTAAAGTTGGTGTAAATTATGATAATAGTAGAACTATACTATATAAATTTTTAAGAGTAGATACTAATGGAAGAATAACATGTATTCAAGACTATTCAACTAAAAATATAGTATCACTTTATGAAAGGAAAAAGGGAGATTATAAGCTTTTATGTTATGTAAGAGATATATTTTCCAACAAGCAATATGATGATAGAGCATGCATGATTTATTCTATTAATCCTTATAATGAAATAAAAATAAGGAATTTTTCATCAGATTTAAATTCGCCTCAAGTTTCTGGAGCTAATATAAACTTTAAATCATTTGTTATAGGTGGAAAAGAAATTCTGTATAGATATATAGTTGAAGGTCCAGTTGCAGAAGATACAGGTTATATAAGGTCAAGAAACTTTAATTGGGAAACAAAAATTGAAGGTGAATATAAAATAGTACTTAAAACAAAGGATATTTCTTTTGATGGAGATTATGAGGATATAAGAGAACTAGACTTTAAAATAGATAAAAAAGGTGAAAAGCCAGTAAAGATAATAGATGTTTTAGCAAGCAAAACAAGAGGTTGTATAAAAAATGAGCCTATAAACATAAAGGTTAAAGCAGAGGGTGGAACAGAACTTAAATATTCATTTATAGTCTATAAAGACAAAAAGGAAAAGGAAAGAAGTAGTTATGGAATTACTAATTGGATAAACTTTACTCCAGAAGAAAGTGGAGAGTATGAGGTTGAGGTAAGAGTTTTAGATAAGTACTCATCTAAAGAATATGATTCCCATAGCTTTATATATTTTAAAGTTAAAGATTATCAAGAAGCAGAAATAGATTATGTATTATTATCTCAAAATGAAATTTATTTAGTAGGAGATATAATAGATTTAGAAACTATAGTACAAAATACTAAAAACGTTTTACTAAGATATATAACAAAAATAAATGGACGTGAAATAGAAGATACAGGTTATATAGAAAGCAAAAGAATTAGGTTTAAGCCTAAGTGTTCAGGAAAATATACTTTTGAGATTTATGGGAAAAATGTATTATGCACTGAGGACTATGATGTAAAAAAGGAAGTATCTCTTTATGTAAATGAAGCTACACCAGTTACGAATACAAAGATTAGAGTTAAAAATGAAAATCTTCAGGTGAATAGTGAAATAACTTTCGAAGCAAGTAGTGAAGGTGGAAAAGAAGTTTGCTATGAATTTTATATCATGGAAAAAAGAAATTGGATAAGAGTACAAGCTTATAGTAGAAAGAACTACTATACATTTGTACCATTTTCGCCCGGTAACTATAGAGTATTAGTTTTAAGTAAAAGCTATTACAAAAAGGTTAATTATGAAGATTATACAAGTATAGAATTTGAAGTTAAGCCTTAAGTATATTAAAAATTGTACGATATTAATAGCAAAAGTGTAATTTCGGAGGGAACAAAAGTGAATATTCCTAAAGTAGAAGAATTTATGGGAAACATGATTAGTAAAGAAGTTTTAAAAAAAGCTATGGGTGATGGCCCGGAATTTGAGATAGTATATGAAGCTTTATTAAAGAATAATGAAGCTAAGGCTTCAGCTAGTGATAATGAAGAAAATACAAGAAGTTATACACCTACAGGGGCAGGACAGAAGCTTGAAGAAATACCCCTTAGATTTAGGTCTGAGACAGTACAAAAAGAAGAAGAATTGTTAGAAGGAGTAAGAAATAATAATACAAGTTCTAACATAAGCTTTAATGAGTTAAGTAAAGATATAAGTAAAGAATTAGGAAATGATGTGGAAAAAATATATGAAGCTGTTGATAAATATTGCAGTAAATATGGAGTGGATAGAGCTTTAGTTCTTTCAATAATAAAGCAAGAATCAAACTTTAATCCTAATGCAGTTTCATATGCAGGAGCAAAAGGACTTATGCAATTAATGGACTTTAACTCAGAAGCTTATGGAGTAACAAACCCATTTGATATAAATCAAAATGTAGAAGCTGGAGTAAGACACATTAAAGAATACTTAGATATGTTCGGTGGAAATTTAGAGATGGCTCTTATGGCATATAATGGTGGGCCAGGAACAATGGAAAGAAGAGGAGTAAAGTCACCTAGTGATTTATATAAGATGCCACAAGAAACTCAAAACTATGTTCCGAAAATACTAGATAATTATAGATATTATAGTAGTAATGAATAAAATAAGTAATATATAATTAATAAATAATAATTAGTTATATATTTATTAATTTAATTCTAAGTAATAAGGACCTAACGAAACGTTAGGTCCTTATTAAATAATTAAGATTATTTAAAGTATGAAGGAAGAAAGTAGATAAATTCTTATGAGGTTATCTACTTTTTTAAATTTTGACTATTTCACTTGTTTATCTCCTATTAAAGTAATAAAATAAATCGTAAAGGCTCAACATATTAATTGAGAAGGAAGGTGCTTAAATGGAAAGATTAGATAAAGTTTTAGCTAATTTAGGATATGGAACAAGAAAAGAACTTAAGCAAGCTATAAGAAAAGGTCTTATAGAGGTAAATGGGGAATTAGTTAAAGATAATGGAATGCAAGTAGATCCAGAGAAAGATAAGATTTGTGTTAATGGAGAAGAAATATTTTATAGAAAATACATATATTTAATGATGAATAAGCCAGATGGAGTAGTCTCTGCAACTCATGATAATAGAGATGAAACAGTTATTGATTTATTAGAAATAGAACATCAAGTATTTAATCCTTTTCCAGTTGGAAGATTAGATAAAGATACTGTAGGATTGCTACTATTAACTAATGATGGTGATCTGAATCATAGATTAATATCTCCAAAATGGAAAGTTGACAAGATTTATTATGCTAAGATAAATAAAAAAGTTACTGATGAAGATATAAAGAGATTTAAAAATGGTATAACTTTAGATGATGGATACACTTGTAAAGAAGCTAAGCTTGAAATTATAGAGGCATCTGAGGAAGGTTCAGAGGTTATGATTACTATTCAAGAAGGAAAGTATCATCAAGTAAAGAGAATGTTTGAAGCTGTCGATAAAAGTGTTACCTATCTACAAAGGGTTGAATTTGGAACTTTAAAGCTGGATGATGATCTGGAAGAAGGCGAATATAGAGAGTTAACAGAAGAAGAAGTCTCTATTTTAAAGAGTTTTTAGCGAATATTTAATTAAAATGAAGCTTAAACATTCATAAATGAATCGGGTTTACAGTAATATTTTCAAAATATCTTGCATTTTAGAAAAAGATACACTATAATAATTCTGCAAGGATAAATAAAAGGAATAAATAGCCCCCTTTTTATTTATTGCTTATTGCTAAAGCGCAACCTGGCCCCAAGGGTTGCGTTTTTTGTTTGGAAAAAAACAGATGAAATCGCTTACTGATGGGGAGAATTTACTATTTTAATAATAGAAAACGATTAAAATTTAAGTGTTAAATCATAATAAAATTTGAATGAAAATGTATAATAAGATGGAAAATGAGTTTATGAAACCAAAAAAATTGCAATATGTATATATTTTAAAAAAATATATGAAATATAAAATTCCTAGATATATCATAATTGCAAGTTTGAAATCACATTTAAAATTTATTGACTAGCTAGTTAAACGTAGTATAATTAAATAGGAAAAATATACAATAATAAACTTATGGAGGATTATTATGAAAATTATACCATGGTGGCAATATTTAATTTCTATGACTGCATATATTGCTGTTTTATACTTATTAGTAGAATTAGCTAGAAAGTATCTTAAAACTACTACAGTTGTAGGTGTTCTAGCAATATTAGCTTTTCCTTTTTGGATTAAGACCTTCGGAAACGATTGGTTTAGATTAGGTAAAGTATTAATAGTTATTATTCCAACATGCTTTGTTAATATTTGTAGAATGAGTAATAAATATAAAGACAAAGGTTTAAGTTTTTTAAAAAAGAATTGGGTATTATGGTTTTTTTATGTAGTACTTTTTCTAAACATATTAGAGGCTTCTATTAAAGACCTTACATTAGGAAATTATTTTAACTTTGGAGCAGGTATTCTATGTGCCATAACAATACCATTTCCACCAAAGCATTGGAGATTTGGATCTAAAGAAGGCTTTGCAGAACTTATTAGTGATCTTCCATTAATGTGGTGCTTATTCTATACTACTTGGAATGCTGGATTCGTTTATGCAGAAAATACAGGATTCTTTGCAAGCTCTATTTGTATATTAATAGTTCCAGAAATTTATTCTTTAATTAGAAAAAGGTCAGATTTATGGTTACATGCAAGAATTTACACATTAGCAATTCATATGTTTATAAGAGGAACATTTGGAGATGTGTTTGCACCTATAATGGGTTCAGAAGCATGGAGAAATGAAAGTATAATTCCTATAATAGGTATATTAAACTTAGTATTTGGTGTAGTATATACTATATGGTGGTTTAATAAATTAAATCAAGAAAAAATAAAAAGTGTAAATGCTATAATTTCTTAGTTATTAGAAATTATATATAGATTTTATTATGAAATTAAAGTGTTTATAAATTAAATAAATAGTAAAGTAGATATACTGTGATTTTTAAATGGTATATCTATTTTTTATGATTAGGAGAATATATTTGATATAATCTATTTAGTACTTTTAGGCAACAATATAAATGATATGTATGTTATAATATGTTGGTAATATGAAAGGAGTCTGTATAGATGGATTTAAAGTCATTACTTAACAAAGAACAATATGAAGGGGCTACTACTATAGATGGTCAAGTGCTGATATTAGCAGGAGCTGGTTCAGGAAAAACCAGAGTTTTGACACACAGAATGGCCCATATGATAGAAGATTTAGGAGTTTTACCATATAAGATACTAGCTATTACTTTTACTAATAAAGCAGCAAAGGAAATGAAGGATAGAGTCAAGGCTTTAATAGGAGAAAGAGCAGAGGATATGTGGATTTCTACATTCCACTCAACTTGTGTAAGAATACTTAGAAGAGAAATAGAAAAGCTTGGATATAAAAAGAGTTTTACAATATATGATACTTCAGATCAAAAGACACTTATAAAAGAGTGTATGAAAGCTTTAAATATAAATGATAAAGATATAACTGAACAAGAAATAATGAGTAAAATAGGTAAGGCTAAGGATAATATGCAAAGCCCTGCAAGTTTTATGAGAGAGAATGAAAGTAATTTTAGAGAAAAGAAAATAGCAGATGTTTATGAAATGTATCAAAAGAGATTAAAGGAAAATAACGCTTTAGATTTTGATGATTTAATATTTAAAACTGTAGAGTTATTTAAAAACGATAAAGAAACATTAGAGTTTTATCAAAGAAAATTCCAATATATTATGGTAGATGAGTATCAAGATACTAATAAGGTTCAATATGAATTGATTAGACTTCTAGCAGATAAATATAAGAACATATGTGTTGTTGGAGATGATGACCAATGTATTTATCAGTGGAGAGGAGCAGATATAAGAAATATATTAGACTTTGAAAAAGATTATCCTGATGCTAAAGTAATTAAGCTTGAGCAAAATTATCGTTCAAAAGGTAATATATTAGATGCTGCTAATGTAGTTATAGTAAATAATGCAAATAGAAAAAGCAAGGTTTTAAGAACAGAACAAGAATCAGGAAATAAAATTAAGGTATATAGAGCCTATTCAGATAGTGATGAAGGTGATTTTGTTGCAACCCAAATAAATAAAATAAAAGAAGCTGAAGATAAGAAATATAAGGATTTTGCAATTCTTTATAGAACTAATGCTCAGTCACGTATATTTGAAGAAGGCCTAAGAAGAAAAGAAATCCCTTATAAAATTTTAGGTGGAACTAGATTCTATGATAGAAAAGAAATTAAGGATATGCTTTCATATTTAAAAGTTCTAGTTAATCCAACTGACAGTGTAAGCTTAAGAAGAATTATAAATGTTCCAAAGAGAGGGATTGGAGATGCTACAGTAAATAAAGTTGTAGATTTCGCTGATGATTATGAATTGCCATTATGGGATGCTTTAAGTACAGTAAGAAATATTCCTACATTAACTGCAAGAAATTGCGGAGGAATAGAAGTGTTTATGGAAATGATGGATAAATTCATGGAAATGAGCGAAGTAATGCCTGTATCTACTTTAATAGAAACTATATTGAAGGAAACAGGGTATATATCAGAGCTAGAAAAATCAAAGGAAATAGAAGATAAAAGTAGAATAGAAAACTTAAAAGAATTAGTTTCTGATGCTGTTGATTTTGAAAGAAGTAGCGAAGATAAGAGCTTATCAGCATACTTAGAAAAAGTTTCCTTGGTTCAAGACACAGATAAGCTAGAAGCGGAAGATGACACTATAGTTTTAATGACTGTTCATAGTGCTAAGGGGCTAGAGTTCCCAGTAGTTTTCATGGTTGGAATGGAAAATGGAATATTCCCAGGTAATGCATCCTTTGAAAGTGAAGCAGAAATGGAAGAATCAAGAAGGTTATGTTATGTTGGTATAACAAGAGCAAAAGAACAACTATTTATGACTTCAGCAGAGGTTAGAAGACAATTTGGTAGAACAGTTGCCTATCCTCAATCAGATTTTATAGCAGAAATAAAAGGCGATTTAAAGGAGTATGTTTCAGGGAATAATTTATCACAAACAGCTAGAGCAACAATGTTTCCAAGAGATAATAGATATAATAATCCACATAGCTTAAGAGGTAATTCAGTACAAATGACAAAACCTAAGTCACAAAATATAGAATCATCTCTTTCAAATGATGAGATAACTATAGGAAGAAAAGTAAAACATAGCAAGTTTGGAATTGGAACAGTAGTATCAATAGCTAATACAGGAAATGATAAAAAGCTCACAATAGCTTTTGATAATCAAGGAATAAAGATATTAATGTTATCATTAGCAAACCTAGAACTAATGTAATAAATTGCGAATATAAAGGCTACGATAAATAGATATGTTCTATAAGCTAAATAGCTGTGCGAAGAAGTACTAGGCTTATTTCACATATTCTATTTATCTTCTCCAACTTATATTTCTCCACTTAAAATTATTAAATGGTGAATTAGCCTCATTAATTATATGTATTAAATTGGAAATTTTATAAAAGGGGTGTTCTATTTGGATAAAAAGCAAAGAATAGAGGAATTAGTAGAAGAATTAAATAGATATGCTTATGAGTATTATTCCTTAGACAATTCATCCATATCTGATAAAGATTATGACAAAAAGTATGATGAACTTAGAAAACTAGAGGAAGAAACAAACTATATTCTTTCATATTCACCTACTTTAAGAGTTGGAGATAGAATATTAGAAGGATTTAATAAATACACTCATAAATCAAGGCTTTGGAGCTTAGATAAGGCTCAAAGTTTAGAAGAATTAAAAGATTGGCATAATAGAAATCTTAAATTTATAAAAGAAATGAATTCTAGGGGCGAAAATTTACCAGAACCAAGATATGTATTAACAAAGAAATTTGATGGATTAACAGTTAACTTAACTTATGATGAAAATGGAATATTAGTATCTGCTGCTACAAGAGGTAATGGAGAAGTTGGAGAAGAGGTTTCAGCTCAAGTTAAAACTATAAAATCAGTACCATTAAAAATATCCTCAGAGGATTTGTTTGAAGTTCATGGTGAAGCTATAATGACTACAGAGGCCTTTGAAAATTACAATAAAAATGCTGATGTTCCTCTTAAGAATTTAAGAAATGGTGCTGCAGGAGCTTTAAGAAACCTTAATTTAAAAGAAACCGCTAAGAGAAATCTTTCAGCTTTTTTCTATGATGTAGGTTATAAAGAAGGGGAACCTTTTAAGACTTATGAAGAAATGTTAAATTTCATAAAGGGAAAAGGCTTACCTATGGATAGCTATGTTAAATACTGTACTACAGTTGAAGAAATAGAAAAGGAAATTAACTATATAAATGATAGTAGATTTGACTTAAATTATGATATTGATGGTGTTGTTATTGCAATAGATGATATAAGAACAAGAGAGCTTATAGGATATACAGTGAAATTTCCTAAGTGGGCAATAGCTTATAAGTTTGAAGCACAAGAAGCCACAACAAAGCTTTTAGATGTAGAGTGGAATGTTGGCAGAAGTGGTAGGGTTGGCCCTACAGCTATTCTAGAACCTGTAGAACTTGCAGGAGTAACTGTAAAAAGAGCAACTTTAAATAATATAGATGATATAAGAAGAAAAGGTGTAAGAATAGGAGCAGAAGTTTTTGTAAGAAGATCTAATGATGTTATTCCTGAAATAATGGGAGTAGTAGAAGAATCCTTAGAAAGTACAGAAGAAATAAATGTTCCTGAAATTTGCCCAGCTTGTGGAGCTCATTTAGTACAAAATGGAGTTCATTATTTCTGTGAAAACACTCTTTCATGCAAACCTCAAATGGTTAAAACGATAGTTCATTTTGCATCAAGAGATGCTATGAATATAGAAGGTTTCTCAGAAAAGACAGCTGAACAGTTATTTGAAAAGCTAGATATTAAATCAATTGCAGATTTATATAATCTTAAAAAAGAGGATCTTGTACAGTTAGAAAAGTTTGGACCTAAAAAAGCACAAAATTTATTAGATGCAGTTGAAAAAAGCAAAGATTGTGAATTATATAGATTTATATATTCATTAGGTATTCCTAATGTTGGAGTAAAAACTGCTAAGGATTTAGTTAATAAATTTAAATCTTTGGAAGGATTAAAAAATGCTAGCTTTGATGATTTAGTATCTGTTCAAGATGTAGGCGGAATAGTTGCTAAATGTGTTTTAGAATTTTTTAAGGAAGAAAAGACATTAAATACGATAAATGAGCTTTTAGAGCTTGGGGTATCTCCAAGTTTTGAAGAACAAGAAATAATATCCAGTCCTTTTGAAGGTAAAACAGTTGTTGTAACAGGAACTTTAAAAAACTACTCTAGAGGAGAAATAAAAGCAAAACTAGAACTATTAGGTGCTAAGGTTTCAGGAAGTGTAAGCAAAAAAACTGATTTTGTAATAGCTGGTGAAGAAGCAGGATCAAAGTTAGATAAAGCAATTGAACTTGAAGTAAAGGTTCTAAGTGAAGAGGACTTTGAGGGTATAATAAAGGAGTAATTAGAAATGAGTAAATTTAGATTTAAGGATTTTTTTACACTAATATGTACTTTAGCTTCAATAGCAGCTAGTGTGATTATAGTTCTTACATTCTTAACAACATACCATTTCATTAATATGCATATGTTTAATTCATACTTACCATTACAAATAGGTATATGCGTAACTATGATGCTATGGGCAATAAGATTTTTTCTTTATAGGATAGGTAGAGAAAAGTATATGTATTCATTAATATGTATAATAATATCAATTATAAGTTTATTTTTTATAGTAAATTTAGTGAAATAGTATATATTAGTAAAGGAGTAGGGTTTTCAAAATTCTACTCCTTTTACTATATAGTTAATTTATAAATTTTATAGAGGTATATAATTTTCAAATTTTTTAATTACATTAGCATAAATATTATCTAACATATTAAAATCTAGAGCATTTATATAATAAGCTTCTAATTCATCATGAATTCTATGAGCCTCAGAGATGTAAGATAAAGCTTTGTTTGTAAGCTCATAGAAAATTTGCTTATCATAATCTACATCACTTTTATTACTTGAAAGTATAGATGCATTACAGAAATCTTCAATATTATAAGTCTTACCATTAAAAGAAGCTTGGCTAATTTCATTTTCAGTTAATACACAAGTAGATATTTCAGGTATTAAAATGTGTTCAATTCTTTCAGGTATAAAAGGATCATGCATATATTCCACGAAGTAGCCTTTCTTTTGAGCAAGCTTACCTATTTCTAATAGAATAGTGCTTTTGCTAAATCCAGGACCTCCTTTTAATATGAATTTGCGCTTAAGTTCAGAAGTGAGATCTTTAGCAAAGGTGATTATTCCATTAGGTGTAAATGCCGTTGCAAATAAATGTCTCTCATCACCAAAACCAGACTTTTGCTTAGTAAATATTTCTTCTTTTAAACTTTCAGAAATTGTTACTATTTTACTATAATCTAAAGCCTCAGAATTTAATCTACTCCAATCATCATGGATATACTTAGCTGAAGCTAAGAATGTATAAGCCCTTTTAAAGTTATTGCTAATAATCTTACAAACATCGATAATTTCTCTCTTGTTTAAAGAAAGAGCATCAATGTTAAGGGCATCCCCCATATTAAGAATTTCATCTACAGCACCTGGGTGAATAGGATCAACCATATGAGGTGATGTACCATCTAGAATTGCAAGGCCAAGTTCTTTTATAACAACTCCATCTAGGGAATTATTATCAGAAGAGCAGTGGTGATATTCGATTGAATAACCCATATTCTTAAAATGAGCTCCAACCTTTTTCATCAAAAAAGATTTCCCTGTTCCAGGCCCACCTTTTATGCATATAATTCTATTTGCATCTTCTTGTGTCAATATATACTTATAAAAAGAGTAAAAGCCTTTATAAGTATTACCCCCTGGAAAAAGATGCCTTTCTTTTTGGTAAATCAACTATATCACTCCTAATTATTGCTTCTTTTATTTAAGTTCCAATAATAATGTATGCTTATACTAAAAAAGTGAAACAATAAATTTGAATTTATATATATGTTCTAATAAAGTGCATTCATTTAGTTAAAGTAGATACAATTTTCTATAGCTTCAGTAATTAAGTGTGACAAACTTATATATTATGTATAAATTACAACTAACAACTTATAAAAATGCATAAATTTTCAGGCTCTGAAAAATAATAAATATTATGAAATTTATTTTTATAAACAAGAAAAGTATAGAAACAAGGAGGATTTACTGAAATAACATGGTTCATGAAAAATATAAAAAAATTTTAAAAAAAGTGTTGCATAAAAATAAAATTATGGTGTATAATTATGCTAGTTTATTTGAAAGACAATTTGCATATTTAATCATAAAGAGGGGGATTAAAAAATGAAAAAGGGAATAATAAAAAAAATATTAGCTGTAACTGTAGTTGGGGTTATGTCATTTGGTTTAATAAGCTGTGGGGGAAAAAGTTCTAAATCTGCAAATAAGCTAGCAGAAGTTAAGGAAAAAGGAAAATTAGTTGTTGGACTAAGTGCGGATTATGCTCCATATGAGTTTCATATTATGAAAGATGGAAAAGATGAAATAGTAGGCTTTGATGTCGAGATAGCTAAAGAAATAGCTAAAGATATGGGAGTTGAATTAGAAATAAAAGATATGAAATTTGATTCTTTAGTAGCAGCTGTTCCAACAGGGAAAATAGATATGGTTATATCAGGAATGAGTCCTACTGAGGAAAGAAAAAAAGCTGTAGACTTTTCAGATATATACTATGTTGCAGAACATGGAATGGTGGTAAGAGCTGAAGATAAAGATAAATATAAGACATTTGAAGATCTAAAAGGTAAAAAAGTTGGAGCTCAAATGGGATCAATTCAAGCCGATTTAGCTAAAGAAAAAATTGCAGATGCTCAAATGCAATTACTATCAAATGTTAATGATTTAATTCTTGAATTGAAATCAGGAAAAATAGATGCTTTAGTGGTTGAATTACCAGTAGCTGAAATGCTAGTTAAAAATAATCCAGAATTAGTTGTAGGACAAGAAAAATTAAAAGATACAGAAGGTGGATCAGCTATTGCTATTAAGAAAAATTCACCGGAATTTGCAGAACAATTAAATAGTACAATAAAAAGAATAAAAGAAGAAAAATTATTAGATAAATTTATAATAGATGCTAATGATTTAGCAGGGCAAGCAAATTAGTTAATTATTGACAATTGATAATGTTTCAATTACGAATTATATTCTTATTAAGTTAAGCAATTTAATTTATGGAATTGTAAAAATAATTATCAATTGTCAATTTTAAATTTAAGTTAAGAGAAAGGGTGTAAAATTTGACTTTAGATTTTAGTTTTTTATCTGAATATATGCCATATTTTATAAATGGTGTTAAATGGACTTTATTGATATCATTAATAAGCGTACTTATGGGTGTTATTTTAGGATCTTTATTATGTTTCATGAAAAGATCAAAATTTCAAATATGGAAAATCAATCCTTTAAACGCTATTGCAACTATATATATTGAAATAATTAGAGGAACTCCGATGCTTCTACAAATCATGATAGTTTATTATGGATTTGATGAACTTTTAGGTGTTAATATACCAGCTTTAACAGCAGGTATAATAGCAGTATCTATAAATTCAGCAGCTTATGTTTCAGAAATAATAAGAGCTGGTATTGAAGCTGTTGATAAGGGGCAGTTAGAAGCTGCAAGAAGCTTAGGGATGAGTCAATTTACGGCAATGAAGCTTATAATAATGCCACAAGCAGTTAGAAATATATTACCTGCAATAGGTAATGAATTTGTTACTGTAATTAAAGAGTCTTCAATGGCATCTGTAATAGGTGTTAGTGAACTTATGTATGGTGCACAAGTAGTTAGAGGAGTAACTTTTAGAGGATTTGAACCATTAATAGTTGCAGCAGTATTCTATTTTATTATGACATTTTCACTAGGAAGACTTATGAATTATATAGAAAGGAGAATGAAGGCCGGTGATTCACGTTAATAATTTACACAAATATTTTGGGAACAATGAAGTATTAAAGGGAATTAATGAAAATATACAAAAGGGTGAAGTTGTAGTTGTTATAGGACCTTCAGGATCAGGTAAAAGTACTTTTCTAAGATGCTTAAATTTATTAGAGGAACCAACTGATGGGGAAATAATTTTTGAAGGTAAAAGTATTACAGATAAAAAAACTGATATAAATAAGATAAGAGAGAAAATGGGAATGGTGTTTCAACAATTTAATTTATTTCCACACAAAACTGTCTTAGAAAACCTAACAATAGCACCTATTAAAGTTAAAAATATGTCCAAGAATGAAGCAGAAAAAAAGGCAAAGGATTTATTAACAAAAGTAGGACTATTAGAAAAAGCTGATGCTTATCCAGCTTCTTTATCTGGAGGACAAAAACAAAGAATAGCAATAGCAAGAGCTTTAGCTATGGAGCCGGATGTTATGTTGTTTGATGAACCTACATCAGCATTAGATCCAGAAATGGTCGGGGAAGTATTAAATGTTATGAAAAGTTTAGCAAAAGAAGGAATGACTATGGTTGTAGTAACTCATGAAATGGGTTTTGCTAAGGAAGTTGGAGATAGAATATTATTTATGGATGGAGGAAATATAGTAGAACAAGGAACTCCTGAAGAAGTATTTACGAATCCTAAAAATCCAAGAACTATAGATTTCTTATCTAAGGTGCTTTAATAAAAAATTGGACATATGTAAGTTTGCTTATTCCGTCGCTTTGCTCCAAGTCAACGCAAACCTACATATATCCACTTGAAAACTGAAGGAATGAAATTATAAAAATAAAACCAGTTTTGCTTTATAGTAAGACTGGTTTTATTTTTTAGGGTACACACTATTAATATATTTCTTAATAAAAAATAAAAAAATAAGTCCAGTAGTGCTAATATTTATAACCTTTATAATGGCGATAGCACTTTCATTTTTAGGAATTTTATAGTTAATTAAATGTTCTATATAAATTTCAACTAAATAAAATAGTAATAAGAAATTAAATAGATAGAGTTTGTGGGGGAATGATGAAACTTAAATTTGACTTTAGTTTTTTATTACTTGAATTTAAAGATTTATATTATATTTTAAACAAGATAAACGAAGAAACAAATCTAGAAGATATATGCTTAAAACTAATTAAAACAATAAAAGAAATAATAATAACAATACATTTAAATAATAAGTTATTTTACAACAGTGAAAATTCATTAGTAGAAAATATTAAATATCTTTCAAGAAAAGACGTAATTCCATATGAACTTATGAAATACCTAGTAAATTATGTAGAAGATTTATATTATATTGGAGATATGCTAAATGATTATGAAATAAACGTTGATAAAAAGAAAGATTTATCAGAATTATTATATGATCAAAAGGCAATTTATGAGGCTTCTGTTTGGTTAGTTATAAATTGTGGTGAAGAAGACTATTCATTATTTTATGATAGGCTAAGTGAATATGAAAGAAAGATATTTGATAAATATTTAAATTATAATGAAGTTGAAGAGCATGTAGACGATTTTGATGAATTAAATTTATTAGATGAAGCTGAATACGAAGAAGAAATTGGTGAAGAAGAAAATAGTTCAGTAGAAGAGTATTTGTTAGCTGGAGAACTATATTATCTAGGTAAAAATGTTAGAAAGAACTATTATAAAGCAAAAGAATATTTCGAAAAGGCAGCAGAAGAGGGAAGTGAATATGCAGAAAGTTATTTAGGACTATTCTTTGAAAAAGGATATGGTGGAGAGAAGGATATAGACAAGGCACTATATTGGTATAAAAAAGCAGCTTTGAAAGGAAATCCATTTTCTCAATATTCTTTAGGATATATGTACTTTTCGGGGGAAGAGGTAGAGCAAAATTTAGAATGCTCATTTAAGTGGTATAAAGAGGCTGCAGAAAATGGGTTTGCACCAGCTCAGTATGCTCTTTCATATTTATATAAAAACGGAGAGGGTTGCGAAAAAAATATATTTAAAGCGTACTATTGGCTAGAGGAGTCAGCAGAAAATGATTTTGAGGACGCTTATTATGTTTTAGGACAATCATATTTAGAAGGAACCCATATAGAAACTGACTATAAGAAAGCTTTCTTTTATTTATCAAAGGGAGCAGAAAAAAATGATCTAAATTGCTTAGACAGTCTAGGAGATATGTATTATTGGGGTTTATATGTAGATGAAGATAAAGAAAAGGCATTTTCACTATACTTTAAAAGTATAGAAGAAGGAAATATAGCATTGTATTATAAAGTAGGAAAATTATATGAAGAAGATAATAATTTTGAAATGGCATTATTGAATTATTTAAAAGGTCATAATAACGGGGATTTAAAATCTACTCAAAGGCTAGGTATAATCTACTATAATGGTGAAGGAGTAGAGATGGATAAGAAAAAAGCATTATACTATATGAAGTTAGCTACAGAAGGAGAAGATCCACACTCTTTATATGTTATAGGGGTTGCATATTTAAATGAGAATAGAGAAAAAGGTTTAGAGTACTTGAAGAAAGCTTATAGAAAGGGATCTCATTATGCAGCAGAAGCTCTTGCAAGTGAATATTTATTAGATTTATTAAATGAAAAAGATATAAATGAAGAAGAATTGTTACAATATATAACTAAAGCTATGGATAATGAAGTTACAGAAGCAATATATTATTATGGATTACTTCATGTTTATGGAGTATGTGTAGAAAAGAATAATGAAGAAGCATTCAAATATTTTATAAAAGCCGCAGAAAAGGGATCTGAAAAGGCAATGATAAAGTTAGGAAACTGGTATAAACATGGAGTATTTGTTAAAGCGAATTCAAAAGAAGCTATAATTTGGTATAGAAAAGCTGCTGAAAAGTATAATACAGAAGCGTTGTTAAATATAATAGAAATTCATGAAAAAGGAATTGGAATAGATAAAGATTATAAAAAAGCATTAGAAGGAGCTTATTTATTAAGAGATATTAACATAGTTGAGGGAAATATAAAGTTAGCATATTATCATGCTAAGGGAATTGGTGTAGAAGTGTGTAATGAAACTGTAAACAAATATATAGAAGAATTGTTAGTATTAAATAAAGGTAAAGCTCTTAATTTATTAGGTGAATTAGCAGAAGAAGGTCTAATTAATAAAAATGAAGAAGAGGCAGTTGAATATTATTTAAAGTCAATTTCTACAGGATATATTAAAGCTTATTCTAATTTAGAGTATTATCTATATAAAAGAGGAAGAGATATAAGTGAATTTAAAAATTTAATAGATAATATATGCGGAAAAAATTATTTGTTGGAACAGGGTAAAAGTGTATTTATAAAAGGAAAAATTGAAATTATAGAGGGAAAAATAGATAACAATGAAGAAGCTATAAATGAAGGATTAAGGAAGCTGAAAAAAAGTGTGCATTTAGGATTTTACGAGGGGGTAAGAGATATAATATCATACTATGAGGAAGCTGAAAAAAACAGTAAAAACTTAATAGAGTTATACAAGTATAAAGAAAAATTAGTGTACTATGGTATTGATAATTAATTTGAATAAAAGAGTGTAGAATTTCTATACTCTTTTATTAATATACTCATTTTGTAAAATAAAATTTCAAAAAATAAAAAAAATATTGAAATAAAAAAATAATAGTGTATAATATAATTATACTAAGAAAAAGATTTAGTGTAAACGTAAAACTTATATTAGGAGGTAATATATATGGCACAAAATATGGAACTAATAATTTTCGAAATAATAAGTCAAGGTGGTACAGCTAAGGGACTAGCATATGAAGCTTTAATGGCAGCTGAAAATGGTGATTTTGAAAAAGCAGAAGAACTATTAAAAGAAGCTGATGTATGTTTAGGAGAAGCTCATAAAATTCAAACAGATATAATCCAAGCAGAAGCAAGAGGAGAAAAAACTGAAGTATCAGTATTATTTGTACATGCTCAAGATCATTTAATGACAGCTATTGAAGCTAAGACATTAATAGAACATATTATAAAGTTACATAAGAAGATAGCAGATAAGTAATTAATTTAAATATATGAAGTCTATAGTAAAAGGAGGTATTAAAGCTTATGAAAAGAAATTCTGTTACAAGTGAGTTGCGAGCTAAGAAAACAGATTATAATATACCAACCTTTGGATTTAAAAGTGCTTTAGTGATACTTTTAGGTGGAGTAGTTGGAACTATAATATTTCCAATGTTTTTAAGTATATTTGGTGTAAATACTAATTTTGGGGTGTTAATAGGAAATACATTTATAACAAGTTTTGTTATTGCATACTCAAGATATTTTATAGAAACAAAAAAAGGATATTGTAAGTCTTTTTGGTTAAGCTATGCTTTCTTTGCATTTTCATTGGGAATTATGTCTTATCTATGGCTGTATTTAAAGTTTTTCATATAAATATGAAATTATATTTCATAAAATTTTAAAAAAAATGAAAGAAAACATTGAATATTTCTTGAAAACGATTTATAATATTAATTAAGAAAGATATTATAAAAAAATATTAATGATTGTTGAAATTATTAATAAAAAATTGGAGGTATTATTTATGATGAAAGTATTATTTGTATGTTCACAAGGTATGTCAAGTGCTATAGCAGTAAATGCACTTAAAAAAGAAGCTGAAAAAAATGGTGTAGATATGGAAGTGAAAGCTGTAAGTACACAAGAGTTTGAGGAAGAAGTTAAAGCTGGATATGATGTAGCAATGGTTGCTCCTCAAGTAAGACACCGTTTTGATTATTTAAAAGCATATGCAGATGAAGCAAAGGTTCCATGTGCTTTAATACAACCTCAAGCATATAGTCCACTAGGTGGTCCAAAACTACTTAAACAAGTTAAAGAACTTGCAGAAAGTTAATTTAAACTAAATGTAAGTTTGAAATAATAATTATTTTTTATTTTATTATCTAAGGGGGAATTAAATTATGAATCATTTTGCTGATTTCTTGGACAAGAAGTTATCTACTCCAATGGCAAAATTGGCAGAGCAACGTCATTTACGTGCTGTGCGTGATGGTATTATAGCTACATTACCATTAATTATTGTAGGATCATTTTTCTTAATACTTGCGAATCCACCGCTACCACAAAGTTGGGGGATTTACAAAACTCTTAAAGCTAATGCAGCAACTATAGTGCTTCCATTTAGAATGACAATGTATATAATGACAATATATGCATGTTGGGGTATAGGATATAGTTTAGCTAGATCATATAAACTTGATGGAGTTACTGGTGGTACATTATCAGCAGCAGCATTTTTCTTAACTCTTGTTCCTAAGAGTGCAGCTGCATTAACTCCAGAATTAATGGAAATAGTTAAAGGAAATGCAGATCTTTTAAAATGGTATCAAGGAGTACCACAAGGTTTCCAAATGCCTATGGCAAACATGGGTGGAGGCGGAATGTTCGTTGGTATTATAGTATCAATACTAGCAGTTGAAATATTTAGATTTACTAATAAGAGTGGATTTAAGATTACAATGCCTGAACAAGTTCCAGCATCTGTTGCAAGAAGTTTTGAAGCTTTAACACCAGCTGCAATTATAGTTTTATTAATAGGATCTATAACATATTACCTTCATTTCGATTGGCATGGATTTATTGGAAAAATAGTTGCTCCACTTGTATCTGCAAGTGATAGTTTACCAAGTGTTTGGATATTAGCAATTTTACAAGATTTCTTCTGGTCATTTGGTATTCACGGTGCATCAGTAGTTGGATCTATTGCAAGACCAATATGGTTAATTTTATTGGAACAAAACTCAGCTGCAGCAGCTGCTGGAGCTCCTTTAACAGCAATAGCAGCAGAACCTTTCTTCCAATGGTTCTTATATATTGGGGGTTCAGGATGTACTATAGGTTTAATTACAGTTTTATCAATATTTAGTAAATCTACTTATGGTAAGACAATAGGTAGAGCTGCTTTAGTACCAGGTATATTTAATATAAATGAACCAATAGTATTTGGTGCTCCAATAGTATTAAATCCAACATTAATTATACCATTTATAACTACACCTTTAGTAACAGGTACTTTAGCATGGTTTGCTACATCATGGGGATTGGTCAATAGAGTTCAATTGATTGCCCCTTGGACGTTACCAGGACCAATTGGAGCTTATCTAGCTACAGGAGGAGACTGGAGAGCGGCAGTATTAAATATAATTTGTATTTTAATATCAATAGTAATGTACTATCCATTTGCTATGATGTATGATAAGAAATTATTACAAGAAGAACAAGGCGAACAAGCTCAATAAAATTAATAATTATAAAAGTGGTGAAGAAATTCACCACTTTATTTTAAACTAAAGTTAGAGGTGAATATTATGGGAAAATTAGGAATATCAATTTATCAAGAAAAAACTACAGAGGAAGAAATATACAAATATATAGATATAGCAAGTGAAAACGGATTTAGCAGAATATTTTCCTGTCTACTTTCAGTAAATGATACTAAAGAAAATATAGCTAATAAATTTAGAAAGACAAATGAATACGCAAAATCAAAGGGCTTTGAAATAATAGTTGATGTTAGTCCAAGAGTCTTTAATGAGTTAGGTATAAGCTATAAAGACCTAAGTTTCTTTAAGGAAATTGGGGCAGATGGCTTAAGACTAGATATGGGATTCACAGGTTCAGAAGAGTCATTAATGACATTTAATGATGAAAATCTTAAAATTGAAATCAATATGAGTATTAATACTCATTATATAGATACAATAATGGATTATATGCCTAATAAAGATAACTTAATTGCTTGTCATAATTTTTATCCACATAGATATAGCGGATTAAATTTTGATCATTTTATGAAATGTACAGAAAAAGTTAATAAGCATGGATTAAGAACAGCTGCATTTATAACAAGTCAAAATGAAGGAACATTTGGTCCATGGCCTGTTGCAGATGGACTTCCAACTTTAGAATTACATCGTAATTTACCAATAGAAGTTCAAGCTAAGCACTTAATAGCATTAGGCAATATAAACGATATAATAATATCAAATTGCTATCCAACAGAAGAAGAAATGAAAAAGCTAGGCTCTATGAGAAAAGATATGGTTACTTTCGATGTTTATCTTGAAGAATCAACTCCAGAAATAGAGAGAAAAATATTATTTGAAGAAAGACATTTTAATCGTGGAGATTTCTCAGATAATTTAATTAGATCTACTCAAAGTAGAGTTAAGTATAAAGGACATGACTTTAAATTATTTAATGCGCCAGAAATAATTAAGAAAGGTGATATAGTAATAGAAAGTAGTGAATATGGTCATTATGCTGGAGAACTACAAATTGCTTTATCAGATATGCTTAACAGTGGCAAATCAAATGTTGTAGGACATATTAAGGAAGAGGAAATATTTATTCTAGACTATATAAAACCATGGCAAAAATTCAACTTCAACTTAATTAAATAATTGGAGGACAATTTATGTATTTTTTAGGGATAGATGGAGGAGGCACTAAAACCTGTTTCACTTTAATAAATAAAGATGGTAATGTTATTAGCAAGGTTATAAAGGGAACTTGTCACCCAACTCAAATAGGCTTTGATAATTTGGAAATATTATTAAGAGATGGACTAAAAGAAATAATGGAGTCTAGTAATATTTCTAAAGAGCAAATTTCAAAAAGTTATTTAGGGCTAGCTGGATATGGGATAGTTAAAGAAATTGCAGATAAAATAAGTGAAGTTGTTTCTAAAGTATTTGCTGGAATGGATTATATTCTAAATAATGATGTAAGAGTTGCAATAGCAGGAGCTTTAGTTGGAGAAGATGGAATAAATGTTGTTTCAGGAACAGGATCCATAGTGTTGGCTTTAAAAGATGAGAAAGTGTTAAGATGCGGTGGATGGGGATATTCAATAGGGGATGAAGGATCTGCTTATTGGATAGGTAAAAAGTCACTAGCATTATTTAGCAAGCAAAGTGATGGAAGGTTAGATAAGGCTCCTTTATATGAAATATTTAAAAGTAATTTAAGCTTAAATAGTGATTATGAAATAGTTTCTTATGTAAATGAAAAGATAAAAGGTGATAGAGGCGAGATAGCTAAGCTCGCTAAATTATGCTCAGATGCAGCCCAAAGCGGGGATGAAGGAGCAATAGCAATATTTAATGAAGCAGCAATAGAAATTGGAGAAATGATAAAAGCTTTATTAAAGAACTATGATAAAAAAGATGAGATAAAAGTTTCTTATACAGGTGGAGTATTTAATTGTGGGGATTTAATACTTAATCCATTGAGAAACATATTAAAGGGATACAATGTTAAACTAGTGGAACCACAATTATCACCAGACTTGGGAGCTTGCCTACTAGCATTTATAAAGTCAGGAAATGAAAAAACAGAAGAATTTATAGAAAACATGAGGAAGAATAGTTAAAGGGTTAAAAAATGAAAGAGTTAAAGAATTATAAAAGAATTTATCAAATTCTTTAATTCTTTAACTCTTTAAAATTTATTGTATTACATAAAGTCATAATCAACTGTTATAACACAGTTATATTGTGGATGTTCTTTCTTTATAGAAGATTTAATGCTTGATAGCATTTTTTCTTGATCTTTTTTATTACCAGAATCAGCTGAAGATAAAACTATATCAAATATTAGGTTTTTAATCTCACCTTCACCAACTATTCTAAAATCATGCATCGATTTTATTTCTGGATATTTTCTAAGAACTTTTTCTACGAAGTCCCAAGTTTCTTTAATTTCATCTGTAATAACACAAATAGGATCCATGTGTATTACTAAATGTAAATTAAGATCTTTTGAAATTTCTCTTTCAGCTTTATCTATTACATTATGAATTTCCATTATATCTATATCTGAAGGAATTTCAGCATGTAAAGAAGCAATTATTCTACCAGGCCCATAATTATGAACTATAAGATCGTGTACTCCTGAAATATTAGGATAAGATAATACTTTTTCACATATCTCATTTACAAGTTCAGGATCTGGAGCCTCTCCAAGCAATGGATTTAATGTTTCTTTTACTATTTGAAAACCTGCATATAAGATTGCTAATGCAACAAACACACCTATATATCCGTCTATAGGAAGTGTTGTAAATTTAGCAATTAAAAATGATATTACAACTGTACTAGATGTGAAAACATCACCCATTGCATCTGCAGCAGAAGCTTTTAAAGCAGAAGAATTTATTTTATTACCTATAAATTTATTAAAAGATGATAACCATATTTTAAATCCAATTGATACTAAAAGTAGTATAAATGGAACTATTTCAAAGGTTATTGCTTGAGGGTTTAAAATTCTTTCTATTGAAGATTTTATAAACTGTAATCCAACAAGCATTACCATGAAGGCAACTAATAGTGCAGATAAATATTCTATTCTACCATGTCCAAAAGGATGTTCAGCATCAGCAGGTTTACTTGCCATTTTAAATCCAACTATGGTTATTATTGAAGAAGCTGCATCAGATAAATTGTTAAATGCATCAGCTGAAACAGCAATTGATCCAACCAACATACCTACTGAAAATTTAATTAAAAATAAAATAACGTTTATTATAACTCCTATAATTCCACCTAAGGTTCCATAAGCATTACGAACTTTTTGATTTTTTGTATCTTCATTATTTTTTATGAAAGATTTAACTAAAAAATTAGCAATCACCGTATCACTCCTATCTATTTAATATTGTTTCATGGAAAATATATATCTATTCAAAATAGATATAATCACTATTATATACTAAAATTTACTAAATTCAATTATAATTAATTTTATAAATAATAAGAAAATTTTATAAATATGGTATAATATTAATAGTCTTAATTTAGGAGGAATTGAAATGAAAAAAGAATTAGCATTAGATTTAATAGACTTTTTATATAAAAGTCCAACAGCATATCATTCAGTTAAAACTATTAAAGAAAGATTGGATTTAAATGGTTTTAGTGAAATAAAAGAAAGTGAAGAATGGAACTTACAAAAAACAGGTAAGTATTATGTTATAAAAAATGATTCTGCGCTTATTTCTTTTACAGTTGGTAATGGAGAGATTGATAAAGACGGATTTAGATTAATAGGAGCACACACTGATTCACCAGGCTTTAGAATAAAAGCAAATCCAGAGATGGTTTCAGAAGGAAAGTATTTAAAGCTAAATACTGAAGTTTATGGGGGACCAATTCTTTATACATGGTTTGATAGACCTTTAGGATTAGCAGGAAAAGTAACTGTAAAAGGAAAATCAGCTATTAAGCCAGAGACAAAGCTTGTAAATATTAATAAACCAATTCTTATAATACCAAGTGTTGCAATTCATATGAATAGAACAGTAAACGAAGGCTTTAATATAAATAGACAAAAGGATACATTGCCATTATTAAGCTTAATAAATGAAAAGTTTGAGAAAAATGGAAATTTAGTTAAGCTCTTAGCAGAAGAGCTAAATGTTTCTTCAGAAGAAATATTAGGATTTGATTTAGGGTTATATGAAATTGAAAAGGGATGCTTAACAGGATTAAATGAAGAATTCATATCCTCAGGAAGACTTGATGATATGTGGATGGTTTATACAGGTATTCAAGCGTTAATAGATAGTAAAGTAAATACCTTTACTAAAGTTATGGTTTGTATAGATAATGAAGAGACAGGAAGTCTTACAGCTCAAGGAGCTAATTCAATGCTATTATTAAATATTTTAGAAAGAATAACTCTAGCATTAGGAAAAGATAGACAAGGATTCCATAGAGCTTTATCAAATTCAATAATGATATCAGCAGATTTAGCTCATGCAGTTCATCCAAATGCAGAAGAAAAGCATGATCCAACTAACAGACCAGTTTTAGGAGGAGGCCCAGTATTAAAGAGTGCAGCATCTGGAAGCTATAGTACAGATAGCTATAATGCAGCTATTTTTGAAGGCCTTTGTGCATCTGCAGAAGTTCCATATCAAAAGTTCTTTAATAGATCTGACGTAAGAGGTGGAACAACTATAGGTCCAATAACTTCAGCTAACTTAACTATTCCAGTTATGGATATGGGTGCACCATTACTTTCAATGCATTCAATAAGGGAATTAGCAGCAGTAGAAGATAACTACTATACAATAAAATTATTTACAGAATTCTTTAATATTTAATATCGAAATTAAGAATAATGATAGATATTAATATTTAAAAGTTACCCTATGAATTTAGACAATACTATAGTAAAGTCTACATCATAGGGTATTTAAAATGAAATAAAATATGTTAAAGAGGGGAGAATATGCAAATAAATAAGAAGAAAAGCGCATCTCTTAAAGGAAAAATAACATTTATAAATGTTACATTAATAACTATTGCAATAACAGTAACAGTAATCATAACATTGATGTTAAGTGTAAACATATTAGAAAGAAATATTACAAGCAATATAAAAAATGTTTCTGAAATGCTTTCTAAATCAGACATGGTTAGAGATTCTTTAATAAATAATGAAGTAAAGGATAATTTGATTACATATATAGATGATTTAATACCAAAGTTAAATGATGTTGATATTATTGTTATTGCAGATAATAATGGTAAACGATATTATCACCCAGATAAAGAAAAGATAGGGCAGTCATTTACTGGAGGTGATGAGGAGAGAGTATTAACTAATGGGGAAAGTTATATATCTGAAGCTAAAGGGACTTTAGGAAATCAAAAAAGAGCTTTTGCTCCAATAAAAGATAAAAATGGTAATCAAATAGGCTTTGTTATGACTAGTACTCTTCTTAAAAATTTAAATAAGCTTAAAATAGATATACTTAGTATATATATAATGGTAGCTGGGTTTTTATGCAGTATAACTATAATAGTATCTATGTATCTTTCTAGAAATATAAAGATGTCATTACTTGGTCACGAGCCAGAAGAATTTGCTAAAATGTATTTACAAAGAGAAGAAGTTTTATCTACGCTAGAAGAAGGGATAATAGCTATTAATCATGAAGGAATAGTAACACTTTTTAATAACGCTGCTATTAACATGCTAGATATAGAAGAAAAGAATCCAGAAGGAAAATATATAATTGATGTATTTCCTAAGACAGAGTTAATAAACGTTATTAAAGATAAGGAAAGCCAATACAATAAAGATATGATAATAAATGACAAGGTAATTATAAGTAATAGAATATTAATAAGAGAAAATGATAAAGTTATGGGAGCTGTAGCTATATTTAGAAATAAAACTGAGGTAACTAGGCTTGCAGAACAACTAACAGGAGTAAATCAAATAATAGATGCTTTAAGAGCTAATACTCATGAATTTATGAATAAGCTTCATATAATATTAGGACTTATACAAATAGATAGAATAGAAGATGCCAAAAGATACATAGTTGATATAACAGAAGATCAGAGAGAAGTAGTAAGTCTTGTTATGAACCAAATAGAAGAGCCTACAGTAGCAGCATTAATACTAGGAAAAATGAGTAGAGCTAAAGAACTAGGAATAAAGCTAAGACTGTATAATAATAGTTGCTTAAATAGAGATAATAAGCTTTTAAATCGTAATTCATTAGTGACTATAGTAGGAAATTTACTAGAAAATTCCATAGACTCAATAAATGAAAAAGATGATGAAATAAAAGAAATAAATTTACTTATTTCAGAAGATGCTAAATCCTTAATAATAATGGTTGATGATACAGGTATGGGGATTAGAGAAGAACATAAACTATCTTTATATAAAAGAGGATTCTCTACAAAGAAAAAAAATACTGGAATAGGTATGTATTTAATAAAAGAAATAGTAGATAGTGTTGGGGGAGAAATAAATTTAGAAACTGAAGAAGGAGTAGGAACTTGTTTTACTATAAGAATAGGTGGGGAGAAATAATATGATTAAGGTTTTGATAGTAGAAGATGATCCAATGGTTGCTGATATTAATAAAAGATATATACAAGACTTTCAGGAGCTTACAGTTGTAAGGATATGTAATAATGGAAAAGACGCACTAGAAATTTTAAATAGAAATAATATAGATCTTGTTATTCTAGATGTTTATATGCCAAAATTAACAGGCATAGAGTTATTAAAAGAAATAAGAAGAAGAGAAATTAATACAGAAGTAATAATGGTTACAGCAGAACATGAAAGCAGAAATATAGATGAAGTTTTAAGACTAGGAATTATAGATTACTTAATAAAGCCATTTGAATATAATCGATTTATTGAAGCAATAAATAAGTTTCTTGAAAAGTATAAAATGTTTAATACCAATAATAAATTAAATCAAGGGGAAATAGATAAAATTATTGGCAATAGTATAAATTTAAATAGTTGTAATATAAAAAAAGGACTTCAAGAAAAAACATTAAAAAATGTTAGAAGCTTTATGGAGAATAATAAAAACAAACTATATACCAGTGAGGAAATAGCTGATAGCTTAGGATTATCAAGAGTTACCATAAGAAGGTATATGAATTACATGATGGAAATAAAAGAAATAACTAGTGAAATAGACTATGAAACAGGAGGAAGACCTAGTATAAAGTATAAATGGAATATGTAGGATGATTTATTAGAGTGGTGTAATAATCCACTCTTTTTAGTTTTTATAAGAGCACTAATTTAGTTATTATAACTTGAAAAATTAAAAAAAATATATTTTAGATACATATATTATTGTTAAAGTGAAAACATAATTAATGTTAAGAAGTTCATTTATTATATAAAAAAATAGTAGAATTATTTTAAAATCTATAAATTTTAGTTAAATCTTTAACATGTACTTTACTTACAAAAGGTTTTCAATACTTATTAAAAGTATAAATTTGAAAACGTTAGCAGTAGAATAATATCAAGAAAACAAATTAACCTTTAGGAGATGAATATTATGGATTATAACAAATTAAGTTTAGAAATGCATGAAAATAACAAAGGTAAGGTGGGTGTACTTTCAAAGGTAAGAGTAACTAATAGAGAAGAATTAAGTACAGCTTATACACCAGGAGTTGCAGAGCCATGTAGAAAGATAAGTGCAAATAAAGAAGATGTATATAGATATACAGCAAAAGGAAATTTAGTTGCAGTAGTTTCAGATGGAACAGCAGTTTTAGGCTTAGGAGATATTGGACCAGAAGCGGCAATGCCAGTTATGGAAGGTAAAGCTATATTATTCAAAGAATTTGCTGGGGTTGATGCTTTTCCTATTTGTTTAGATACAAAGGATGTAGAAGAAATAATTAAGACAGTTAAATATTTAGCACCTACATTTGGAGGAATAAATTTAGAAGATATATCAGCACCAAGGTGTTTTGAAATAGAAAGAAGATTAAAGGAAGAATTAGATATACCAGTTTTTCATGATGATCAGCATGGAACTGCAATAGTAGTAGCTGCAGGATTAATAAATGCTTTAAAGCTTGTAGGAAAAGATATTAAAGATACAGAAGTAGTTATAAATGGTGCAGGCTCAGCAGGTATATCTATATGCAAATTACTTCTACAATTAGGAGTAGGAAATGCTATTCTTGTAAATATTCAAGGAGCAGTTGCTGTTGGAGAAGAATGGATGAATGAAGCACAAGCTCAAATGGCTTTAGTTACAAATAAGAATAATGAAAAAGGACCATTAAAGGAAATAATAAAGGGGAAAGATGTATTTATAGGAGTTTCAGCACCAAATGTTATGGATGCAGAAATGGTTTCAACAATGAATAAAGATGCAATAGTATTTGCTATGGCAAATCCAATTCCAGAAATTATGCCAGAAGAAGCTAAAAAAGGTGGAGCTAGAGTAATAGCAACAGGAAGATCAGATTTCCCTAATCAAATTAATAATGTTCTTGTATTTCCAGGAATATTTAGAGGAGCTTTAGATGTTAGAGCTACAGATATAACAGAAGAAATGAAAATAGCAGCTGCAAAGGCTATAGCAAGCATTATAACTGATGAAGAGCTAAATGAAGAGTATATAATTCCAGGAGCTTTTGATAGTAGAGTAGCTGAAGTTGTGGCAAAAGAGGTTGCTAGAGTTGCTAAAGAAACAGGAATAGCTAGAATATAAAAACAATTAGGGGGATATATTATGCAAGGCATATTAAATAAAAACTCAAGTCAAGCTACTGAAAAAAAGAAAATAGAAATAATGGGAATGCCATTACTAGCATTTTTAGGGGTAGCAACAGTAATACTAGGGGCCACAGTTATGGGGTACTTACCAAGTGGAATAGTTGGAGCTCTATCTATAATGATGGTTTTAGGTGCTTTATTCAATGAAATAGGAAATAGGACTCCTATTGTTAGGACTTATTTAGGTGGAGGTGCAATAGTTGCTATATTTGCATCAGCTGCATTAGTAACCTTTAACCTAATACCTGAAAGTGTTATATCAAATGTAAACAGTTTTATGAATGATTTTGGATTTTTAAATTTTTATATAGCTGCCTTAATAACAGGTAGTATATTAGGAATGGGAAGAAAACTATTAATAAAGGCATCTGTTAGATTCTTACCAGTAGCAGTAGCTTCTATAACAGTTGCATTATTATTAGTTGGAACAGCTGGAGCACTTTTAGGATATGGATTTAAAGAAGCTATAATGTTTATTGCAATACCTATGATGGGTGGCGGAATGGGTGCTGGTGTTATACCTTTATCTAATATGTATTCACAAGCGTTAGGAACTGATGTTTCACAGATGCTTTCTGTAATGATACCTGCATCAACATTAGGAAATGTTATGGCTATAATAATGGCTGGTGTATTAGGAAGAGTAGCTACAGTAAAACCAAATTGGACTGGTAATGGAAAACTAATGAAAAGTGATTCAGGAGATTTGGAAGAAAAGACAGAGAATAAACTAGATCTTAAAATGTTAGGAATGGGATTATTATTAGCAATGACTTTCTTTACTTTTGGTACAATAGTTGGTAAGTTAATTCCTTCAATTCATGCATATGCTTGGATGATAATAGGTGTTGCGGCAGCTAAGATACTTGGAATATTGCCAAAGAAATTTGAGCAAGCAGCTCAGCAATGGGGACAATTTGTAATGACAAATTTAACAAGTGCTCTTCTAGTTGGAATAGGTATTTCAATGATAGATTTAAAAGCTGTTGCAGAATCAATAAGTCCTTTATACTTAGTTCTTGTATTTGTAGTTATTGCAGGTGTAACTATAGGAGCTGGAGTAGGTGGAAAGCTAGTTGGATTCTATCCAATAGAATCATCACTAACTGCAGGTCTTTGTACAACTAATATGGGAGGTACAGGAGACGTAGCAGTACTATCAGCAGCGAATAGAATGGAATTAATACCATTTGCACAAATAGCAACTCGTATATGTGGAGCTTTGATGTTAATAGTAGCAAGTGTACTATTGCAGATACTTATGTAGTAAAAGAATAGATATTTAAATTTTATAATAAGAATAAAAGAGACTGTTATAAAATTGACTTGGTTAGTTGATTTTGAACAGTCTCTTTTACTGTTCAAAATTATTTGCAAATTAAAGATATAAAGTAATAAGTTATAAATTTAATATAGAAATATTGAATTAATGAAATAACTAATAAGAATAAAACAAATCCAATGAAATGAAATAAGGAATTTGAATAAAGGCGTTGAAATATTGTTTCAAATATGGTAATATAATATTAAAGTGAAAACGTAGTCAAATGCACTGGTAGGCATACTTTATTTTGGAGGTATTTATATGAATAAAATAGACTTAGAAAATTTAACAACAGAGAGTAGAAACCCAAATACCATAGACATAGACAAGGTTTCAACCTTAGAAATGCTTAAAAAGATTAACGATGAAGATAAAAAAGTTGCAGAAGCTGTTGAAAAGGAATTACCTAAAATAGCAGAAGCTATAAATGGAATAGTAGAAGGAATGCATAAAGGAGGAAGATTAATTTATATAGGAGCTGGAACCTCAGGAAGACTTGGAATATTAGATGCGTCTGAATGTCCTCCAACATATGGAGTTTCAGAAGAAGTAGTTCAAGGGATTATAGCAGGGGGAACAGAAGCTATATTTAGAGCAAAAGAAGGAGCAGAAGATTCTAAGGAATTAGCTGTTGAGGATTTAAAGTTAAAGAAACTAAACGAAAATGATACAGTAGTTGGACTAGCTGCATCAGGTAGAACACCTTATGTAATAGGTGGATTAAATTATGCAAATGAAATAGGTGCTTTAACAGTATCAGTTACATGTAATGCAAATTCAGAAGTTTCAAAAGCAGCTAAGATTTCAATAGCACCAGTAGTAGGACCTGAAGTAATTACGGGCTCAACTAGATTAAAATCTGGAACAGCTCAAAAGTTGGTTTTAAATATGTTATCTACAGGAGCCATGATAAAACTTGGAAAAGTTTACGGTAACTTAATGGTAGATGTAAAAGCTACTAATGAAAAACTAGTTGAAAGATCAAAAAAAATAGTTTGTGAAGCTACTGGAGCAGATAGGGAAGAAGTAGAAAAAACATTAAATGAAACAGAGTTTGATGTTAAACTTTCAATATTTATGATATTATCAAAGCTTGATAAAAACCAAGCTAAGAATATATTGGATGATAAAAACGGGTATATAGCTGAAGCATTAAAGGGTATTTAAAGCAATAATTAAAGGGTATTTAGAACAACAATTAAAGGGTATTTAGAAGAATAAGTTAAAATTAAAAAATGTGGGAGGAATTGAGAATGACAAATCAAGAAATTGCTCAAAATTTGGTAGAATTAGTAGGTGGAAAAGACAATATACAGTCTGTAGCTAATTGTATGACTCGTTGTAGATTAGAACTTAAAGATTATTCAAAGGCTGATATAGAAAAAATTAAAAAGTTAGAAGGATCTTTAGGAGTAGTTAAAGCAGACGGTCAACTACAAGTAATATATGGACCAGGAAAAGTTAATAAAGTGACTGATGAAGTGAGTAAAATTGTTGGAAAGCCTATACTTTTAGGCGAAGATGCACTTAAAGCTACAAAAGCAAAATTAAAAGAAAAAAATAATACAGGTTTTAAAAATGGACTTAGAAAGCTTGGAAATATATTTATTCCATTAATACCTTTATTCGTAGCATGTGGTTTAGTTCTTGCAGTTAATAATATTTGTAATGTTTATTTTGGTGATGTTTATAAAACAACTACAGCATCCCAAATAATTGGGCTTATAGGTGGTGGAGTATTCTCAGTATTATCAGTTTTAGTTGGTGTAAATGCAGCTAAAGAGTTTGGTTCACAAATGCCTATGATGGGTGGAGTACTAGGTGGTATTCTTTCATCAGGAGCACTAGCAAATATTAATTTATTTGGAAAAGCTTTAACACCAGGTCGTGGAGGAGTTATTTCAGTTATATTAGTAGTTTTACTAGCTGTTTTCATTGAAAAAGCTTGTAGAAAGTTTGTACCAGATGTATTAGATTTATTTGTAACACCTTTAGTAACTTTAACATTATCAGTGTTAGCAGCATTATTTATACTTCAACCAGTAGGTGGATTTATTTCAGATACAATTGGTATGGTAGTTGCACAAACAATAGCATCAGATAATACATTTGTTTCAGTTATTTCAGGAGCAGTTTCAGGGGCATTATTCTTACCATTAGTTATGACAGGAATGCACCAAGCATTAACTCCAATACATGCCGATTTAATAGCTACTGCAGGATATACAGTATTACTTCCTATATTAGCAACAGCAGGTATGGCTCAAGTTGGAGCAACTATAGCAGTGCTTAGAAGAACAAAAAATGAAAGATTAAAGAAAACTGCTAAAAATGGACTAGTTCCAGGATTCTTAGGAATTGGGGAACCATTAATATATGGTGTAACATTACCACTAGGAAAACCATTCTTAGGAGCTTGTTTAGGAGCTGGAGTTGGTGGAGCAGTAATGGCAATCTTCAAGGTTGGAGCAGTGGCTATGGGAGTATCAGGATTACCTCTAGCATTATTAATAGCAGATGGAAAAATGTTTGTATTCTTAATTGGAGTAATTACATCATATGTAGCAGGATATTTATTTACAGAGATGCTTGGATTTGAAGATCCAGTAGAATAATATAGAAATAATTAAACAATAAGTGTAGATATTATGTGAGTCTTAGTTACTAAAGGTAATTGGGTGTTGCTTAATTTCTACACTTTACTTTAAGAAAAGTGAAAAGGAAGGTGTGAAATGAATAATAATCTAAAAGCCGAAGAACAAGTAAAAGAAGATCAAATAAAAGTTGAGGATAAGACATCTCAGGTAATAGCAGATACTCAATGGTCTAATACAATGAAAATACATTGGAACTATGGAGTTTACCTTCCTGAAGAATATGTGGAAAATTTAGATAAAAAGTATCCTGTACTTTATGTTTTACATGGATGGGGTGGAAATATTACTAATACAATTGATGAAACTAGAATAGATTCAAAATCAATATTAGATAATTTAATAACTAATAAAGAGATTAAACCTATGATAGTTGTGTTTATAGATGGATTTAATAGTTTTTATGTAGATGGGCCAACATTCAAAATGAAAAGTGCAATAGTCAATGATTTAATTCCATTAATAGATTCTAAATATAGAACGTTAAATAATAAGAGTAATAGAGCGATAGCTGGGATTTCTATGGGCGGTTTTGGATCATTAAATATAGCATTAAGCAATAGTAATAAATTTGATTCAGTTGGATTAATGTCACCGGCTATTTGGGATACTATAGAAGAAAATAATATCATTTATGGAAGTCCATTAGTAGAAAAGTATTATGAAAATTCTTATAAAAACTTAATTAGAGAAGTTAAATCAAAGGATATAAATATTTTTTTATATCATGGAGAAGATGATGAAGTAATATCTTATGATAATATTGAAAATTTTGTTTCTTATGCTAGAGATTCTGGATTTGATGTTAAATATGAGCTACAAAATCAAGGAACTCACTCTTGGCCAACATGGCGAGAAATGTATCCTAAAGTGCTAAATGATATAAGCAATAATTTTAATAAGTAAAATGTTTGTATTTATATAAAATAGTAGGCATATTAGGATAGGTTTCTTAATATGCCTGATTTTTTATAAGTTAATTTTAAGAGATATTTACATTAAAAAATAACATTAATTATAAAAATAAGTTAATTAAGGAGAGGATTAATATGAGTTATGGATTTTCAGTTTATTTTGGACTTGATAATACTAAAGAAGAAAATATTCAATTATTAAAAGATGCACATGAACTTGGATTTACTAGAATATTTACATCTCTTCATATACCAGAAGCTAATTATGAAGTTTTGAAAAAAGAAGTTAAAGAATTTTTCGATATAGCTAAAAACTATGACATGGATATAATAAGTGATATATCACCTAACACTTTTAAATTTTTAGATTTGGAAGATATGGACTTAAAAGGACTAAGGGATCTGGGAGTTAAAACTATAAGGATAGACTTTGGCTACAGTGAAGAAGAAATCGCTAAAATGAGTAACAATAAATATGGAATTAAAATTCAATTAAATGCATCAACTATAACTGAAGAATTCTTTAATGAACTTGATAAATACTCTCCTAATTATAGTAATGTAGATGCATTGCATAACTTTTATCCAAGAATTGGAACAGGTATTTCTGAAGAGTGTATGGTAGATAAAAATAGTATTCTTAGCAAAAGAGGAATAAAACCTTGTGCATTTGTACAGTCAAATAATAGAAAAAGAAGTCCATTAAAAGATGGCTTACCAACTCTTGAAGATCATAGAGGAGTAGGGGTAAGGGATGCTGCTAATCACTTATTTGCACTAGGAAACAAATCAGTGTTTATAGGAGATTCTCTTCCAAGTATAGATGAACTAAAAGACTTAGCAAATTTAGATCCTGAAGTTATAGAATTAGATATAAATGTAAAGACTAATAGTGAAGTCATAATTAGACTTCTAAGTGAAACCTATACAGCAAGAACAGATGAAGCTAGAGATGCTATAAGGGCAAGTGAAAGTAGATTGCTATTAAATGGTGACACTATAGAACCTTTTAATACAACTAGTAAAGAATATGGAGATATTTCAATAGACAATAAGAACTATATGAGATATATGGGAGAACTTCAAATATTAAAAATAAATCAAAGTGAAGATTTTAGAACAAATATAGTAGCTTCTGTTTTACAAAAAGATATTTATTTATTAAAATATATACATGGTGGTAAAAAATTTAACTTTAATATAGTCAATAAATAAGCTGATGAAAGAGTAGTAAGGTGTTAATGATGAACGTATTGCAGTATATTAAACAAAATTATGATAGTTTTACAGATAGGGAAAAGCTAATAGCTGAATATTTACTTAGTAATAAAAAAAGCATTATAGGTATGTCAGCAAAGGAGATTGGAGATATTACAAATACATCAGCTCCAACAGTTGTTAGATTCTCTAAAAAAATAGGTTTTGATACTTTAAATGAAATGAAGTTGCAATTGTCATTAAATATAAAAAATCATGAGAAGGCTTCAGATTTTGAATATTTAGAGGGTGATTTATCTACAAAAAATATAATCCATGGAATAAAAAGATCTATAGATTCAATAGTAAATCAAACAGTGGGGACTTTAAAAGAAGACCAACTAGAAAAAGCTATAAATGTACTTAATAAAGCTAAAAATATATATATATTTAGTGTAGGTGTTTCTAATTTAGTAGGTTTGGATTTTTATTATAAGTTAAGTAGAATAAATAAGAGATGTATTTCTCATACTGATACCCATCTTCAGATGACTTCTTCTGCTCTTATGGAAAAAGGAGATGTGGCAATAGCTATATCTTATTCTGGAGAAACAAAAGAAGTTATTAGATGCATTGAAAATGCTAAAAAAAGTGACGTTCCTGTTATATCGATTACAAAGGCTAGTATAAATAATACATTAGCCAGTATATCAGATATAGTTCTACATGTCCCATTTGTAGAAAAATCTTTAAGAGAAGGTGCTATGAGTTCAAGAATATCACAGCTTGCAATAATAGATATGCTATTTATAGGAATGGCAAGAAATAATTTGAGAGAAGTAGAAGAAAAGCTTAGAATAACAAGAAAAGCTGTAGAAGAGTTAAAAAATTAAAGAGTTAATAAATACTTTACTAATAAAATTGGCTTCTGCACAATGAACTAATTTAGTTCATTGTGCAGAAGCTAATTTTTATGTCCACTTTTTTATTTATCTAATTTTCACTAGACTTTCTTTTTCTTTATGAGTAAAAATCCTTAATTCTGCAAATAATAAACTTATCCTATGGGTATAATTCTTAAAGAAGATTTTTTAAGAAAAGAAATTATAGAAAAATCTAAAATGAATAAGTTTAAGTATATTTTTAACAAGAGAAATTTATTTTAGTATAACGATAAATTTATTTAAATTAAAGAGTAGAGGAGTATTTATTTATGAAGGAAGAGGTTTTAAAAAGTGGCAGAAAAACAGTCTTAATGGAGTTAAATGAAGCCTTTAAAGGTATAATTCATAATCATAAATATTTAAATAAGCTTGCAAAGCATGGTGAAGATGTAATTTCTTCAGCTGAATGGTTATTAGATAATATATATTTAATAGAAAAGGAATATAAAGCAATAAAATTCAATTTGCCAATTAATTATTTTGATAACTTACCAACTGTTGAAATGGAAGATATAAAATATCCAAGAGTATATATTTTAGCAAAAAATTATATTGAAAAAAATCAAAATACAATAGAAGAAAGTGAAATAATAAAATTTATAAATGAGCAAGGAGAAATATTTACAATAGGAGAACTTTGGGCTTTTCCGTTAATGCTTAGAATTGCATTAATTACAAACTTAGCAATTATAACCAATGATATGGTAGTTCTTCAAAAACAACGATTAGGAGCAAAGGACTTAGCAAATACAGTTATAGATTCTTACAATAATCAAAAGTTAGATATATTATTATCTAAGTTAGAAAGTAAATATCCAATAGAAGTAGAAGATACTACAAAAGATATTTCTGAAATTAATTATATGGGAGATGAGGATATTCTCCATGATGGTCTATTTTCACCGGAATTTTTAGATAAGTTTTTTAATATTTTAAGAAATAACTCAATAGATGATGAAAGAATATATAAATTTGCTCTAGATAGATTAAAGGACAAGGAAAATACAAGCTTTGAAAAGGAAATAATAAAAGATCATATAAGAGAAGGGAATATAGCTACAACAATAGGACGGATTATAAGTTCGTTAAGAATAATGGATTCTGTAAATTGGAAGAGATTCTTTTCAGAAACATCAAATGTGGAGAAAATATTACAACAAGACCCAGCAGAAATTTATGAAAAAATGGATTTTGAAACAAAAGATTATTATAGACATAAGATAGAAGAAATTTCAAAAAAGATAGATATAAAAGAACTAGAGTTAGTTAAAACAGCGTTAGAGCTTAGTACTTTGTATCTTGAAGATAAGGATCCATATAAAAGGCATATAGGTTATTACATAGTAGATGAAGGAATAAAGGATGTATTAAAAAGATTTAATATTAATAAGAATATAGATAGAAAAATTTCAAGAGCAACATATTTATCAACAATATTTTTTGGAACAATGTTAGTAGATTTAGTAGTCTTACTATTAACATACTTAATACCATTAAACTTTAACATAGGACAATATATATTAGCATTTATATTAATGATAATTCCATCAAGTGAGGTTGTAATATCATTATTTAATTGGTTTATAGCAAAGGTAACTCCTGTTAGCTTTATACCTAAAATGAACTACTCAAAGGGAGTTCCAGAAAGTCAAAGAACTATAGTAGTTATTCCTGCAATATTAAGCTCAGGAAAAGGTGCAGTTGAATTATTAAAAAAATTAGAAATTTATTATTTAGCCAATAGAGATAAAAATATATTTTTCGCTTTACTTGGAGATTTATGTGACAGTAATAATGAAAGTGAACCTTTAGATAAATCTATAAATGATGAAGCAATAAAGTTTACAAAAGAATTAAATAAAAAATATTCAATAGATGGAGAAGATAGATTTTTCTTCTTTAACAGAAAGAGATTATACAATAAGGCAGAAGGAGTTTTCATGGGCTATGAAAGAAAAAGAGGAAAGCTCATGGAATTTATGGCACTTGTAAGAGGTAGTGAAGAAACTACATATAATGTACTGAGCAGTAAGATAGACTCATTAAAAAGTGCAAAATATATTATAACTTTAGATAGTGATACATTTTTACCTATAGGAGCAGCTAAAAAACTTATAGGAGCTATGAGCCATATATTAAATACTCCTTGCATAGAAAATCAGGTTGTAGTTAGAGGGTATGGAATAATGCAACCAAAAGTAGGTGTACATTTAGAAGATAAACATAAAACATATTTTTCTGAAATTTTTGCAGGTGAAGCAGGGGTAGATGCTTATTCTACAGCTTCATCAGATACATATCAGGATCTTTTTGGAGAAGGAATATTTACCGGAAAGGGAATTATAGAAATAGATACTTTCTATGATGTTCTAAAAGATGAAATTCCAGAGAATAAGGTTTTATCTCACGATTTAATAGAAGGTGTCTTAACAAGATGTGCACTAATAACAGATGTTGAAGTTATAGATGGATATCCATCTAGTTATATTTCAAGTGCTTTAAGACTTCATAGATGGGTAAGAGGAGACTGGCAAATATCAGGTTGGATATTTTCAAAGAAATTATCAGCAATATCTAAGTGGAAGATTATAGATAATCTTAGAAGAAGTTTATTAGCACCAAGCTTACTAATAGCTTTACTAGCAGTCTTAACAGTATTAAATGGAGCAGTGCAAATATCCATATTGCTATTCTTAGCTTTAATAACACCATTAGTATTTACAGTAACAGATTTTGTTGTAACTCCTAAAAATAAGCTTATGGGAACCTTTAAAAATTTAAAACAAATAATATTGATATTAAGTTTTATCCCATATCAAGCGTGGTTAATGTTTGATGCTATATTTAGAACAATTTATAGATTACTTATATCTAAAAAGAATTTACTTCAATGGAAAACCGCTGATAGAGTTGAGAAGTCAGTAAAAAATACATATATGTGGTATTATCAAAAAATGTGGATATCAGTAGGTGTATCTTTAGTAGTATTATTACTTAGTTTAGATAATTCTATAGAAGTTTTAATAGCAACAATAGTAATTTTTATCCTTTGGGCTATAGCGCCTGCAATAGCATGCAAAATATCAAAAGAAGCGATATTTGTAGAGGATAGAATAGAGTTAGAGGATGAAGAATTTTTAAGAGAAAGTAGCAGAAGAATATGGGCTTATTATGAAGATTTTATAAACGAAGAAAATAATTATTTAGCACCAGACAATTATCAAGAAAAGCCATTTAAAGGATTAGCTCATAGAACATCACCTACTAATATAGGTATGGGATTGATTACTAATCTAACAGCTTATGACTTAGGATATATATCAATAGGAGAAGTTGTTTATAGAACAGAATTAATACTAGATGGTATGAGAGGTTTAGAAAAGTTTAAAGGTCATTACTTAAATTGGTATGATACAAAAACAAAAGAACCACTTTGGCCTAGATATGTATCAACAGTAGATAGTGGAAATCTTTTAGGATACCTGTGGATAATTAAAGAAACTATAAAGGATTTCAATAATGATCCAATAGTTAGAGAAAAAGAAATTTTTGCAATAAAAGATACCTATAGCTTAATTAGAAAAGATGAAAAAGAAGAATTTTACGATGGTTTACCTGATAATATAGATTTGAAGGATTATAAAAATATTTTATTAGATGAGCTAAAGAGAGTAAATGATAAACTAGAGAAAAATAAAGAAAATAATGAAAAAGACAAGAGTGAATATTATTGGCTAAAAAAATTGAAAAAAGAAATAGAAATAAAAATAGATTTTTATGATTATATATTTGATGGTATAGAAAAAATAGTTATAGATTCTTTTGAAAATTATAAATCACCAACATTAATGGAGTTAATAGATAGATTAGAAGATATAAAGAATTCTTCAGGTGAAGAGTTTAGAGAAATATTATCTAAAAAAATAAATAATTTAAGAGAATTTGATGAAAGACTTAAGCTTATTTATTCAGAAATAGATAGCATAATGGAAGATATGAACTTTAGTTTCTTATACAGCAAAAACAGAGGTCTTTTTGCTATAGGATATAATGTTGAAGAAAAATCCTTAGGAAATTCTTATTATGATTTAATGGCATCAGAAGCAAGAATATCCTCATTTTTAGCTATAGCAAGAGGTGAGATTCCAAAAGAACATTGGTATAACTTAAGTAGAAATATGACAAAGGCCTTTGGTGAAAAAAGCTTGGCTTCATGGAGTGGTACTATGTTTGAGTATTTCATGCCATTCCAAATAATGAAAAGTTTTAAAAAGACTATATGGGATTTAACATATTCCTCAGTAATAAATGCTCAAAAAAATTATGGCGAAAAGAAAAACATTCCATGGGGAATATCAGAGTCAGCTTATTATGAATTTGATATAAACCAAAACTATCAATATAAAGCCTTTGGAGTACCTGGAATAGGTTTAAAGAGAGGGCTAGAAGAAGATGTTGTTGTATCTCCATATTCTTCAATAATGACGTTACCTTATGATAGAAAAGGATCAATAGAGAATCTTAAAAAATTATATGACATTAAAGCATTTGGTAGATATGGGTTTATAGAATCAATTGATTATAGTGATGAAAAATCTAAAGACGAAGCAAAACAAGTAAGATGTTATATGGTTCACCATTTAGGAATGTCCCTTTTGGCTTTAGATAATATATTAAATAATGATATATTAAAGAAGAGGTTTCATAATATACCAGAAATAAAAGCAGTTGAAATTCTTCTAAAAGAAAAGGTTCCTCAAAATATAACCTTTGAAAGAGAAGTAGATATTACTAATAAAAATAATATAAAGATAGAAAAAGAAGATTTCATCCCAAGAATATTTAAAGGAACTAAAAGAGAAAATTCAGAAGTATTACTGTTATCAAATGGTACATATTCTACTATGATTGCAGATAGTGGTAGTGGATATTCTAGAAAGGATGATATGACAGTATACAGATGGAAAGGTGATAGTACATCTGATTCAAGTGGAATGTTCTTTTATATAAAGAACTTAAACTCAAATGATTACTGGAGTGCTGCTTATGAACCTTGTAAGGAAGAGAATGATGATTATTTAGTTGAATTTACTCTAGATAAAGCAAAATATGAAAGAAAAGATGGAAGCATAAAAACTAATTATGAAATCACTTTAGCATGTGAAGATAATTTAGAAATAAGGAAATTAACATTAAAAAATACTGGTGATAAATCAAGATGCTTAGAAGTAACAAGTTATTTAGAAGTAACTTTACAATCATTTGAAGGAGATGCAGTTCATCCAAGTTTCTCAAATCTTTTCATAAGCACAGAATATGATGAAGAAACCAAAAGCTTAATAGGTAATAGAAGACCTAGAGCTAAAGGAGCAGTTACTCCATACATATTCCATACTGTAGCTACAAATTATGAGTTAGATGGGGACTTAACTTATGAAACATCAAGGCTAAACTTTATAGGAAGAAATAGAAGTTTAAAATCTCCAGAAGTTATGGATAATGATACACCACTTCAAAATACAATTGGAATAGTACTAGACCCTATAATGAGTATAAGAAGCGCAGTTACTCTTAAAGCAGGAGAAGAAAAAGAGATTTACTATTTAACAGGAGTTGGAGAATCAAAGGAAGAAGTAATAGATATTATTAAAAAATATAAGGATATTCCAAGGATAGAAAAAGAATATGAAGCTTATAATTATGCTAATCAATTAGAGATTAAGCATATGGGTATTAGATCTGCTCAAGCTAATATATATCAAAGCTTGGCATCTTATATTTTATACTTACACAGTGGAAGAAAAAATAGAGAATATTATATAAAGAATATTAGTATGAATCAAGAAAATTTATGGTCTTATGGAATATCAGGAGATTTACCTATAATATTTTTAGTATTAGAAACAGAAGACGACATTGATTTATTAAGGCAAGTTATTAATATGCATTATTACTTTAGAAATAAAGGAATAAAATCAGATTTAATAATTTACAATGAAGAAGAAATATCATATGAAGAACCATTACAAAAAAATATTATGTCTACAGTGAAAAATTCTGTTGAAAGAGAAAGCTTAAATAAATCAGGTGGAATTTTTATTCATAACAAATCAACAATGGATGATAATGTAGAAAGATTTATAATAGGAATAGCAAAAATTTATATAAATTCATCTGAAGGCACTTTAGCAAAGCAATTAATAGAATCAATAGAATACAAATATGATGATTATAAGAATAAAGAAGAGTTATCACATATTAATAGAATAAGAGTAAATATAAACGAAAGTGATTATATAAAGAGCTTTGTAGATAAGGAAATAAATAAAAAAGATAAGGCTTCAAATAAAGCATTAAAAGAGTATGGTTTAAGAGAATTTAATAAGAATAATGAGAATAAATTAGGCGAATTAAGAAATACTGAACTTATGAATGAACATTTAAACATAGAAGAATTAGATTTCTTCAATGGTTATGGAGGCTTTAATAAAATCGATAAAAGTTATGTTATAAGACTTAAAGATTATGAAAACACTCCGGCACCATGGATAAATGTAATTTCTAATAAGGATTTTGGATTCCATATTTCCGAGGTGGGTTCAACTTATACCTGGTGTGGAAACAGTAGGGAAAATAAAATAACGCCTTGGAGCAATGATTGGGTTGTGGATCCAACAGGAGAAGCTTTATATATAAGAGATAACAATACAGGAGCATATTTTACAATTACTCCTATGCCAATAAGAGACGGTGGAGAGTATATTGTTGAGCATAGCTTTGGAGTTTCAACATTTAAACATACTGCATATAACATTAGTGGTGAAATGAAGATTTTCTGTCCACAAGAAGAAAAGTTGAAATTATGCAAGGTTTCTCTTAAAAATTTATCAAATGCAAATAAAAGCTTATCTATATTTTACTACGCTCAGTTAGTACTTGGTGTATATAATTATGGAAGTGCTAAATATATAAGCACCCATGCCCAAGGCAAATATATATATGGCCAAAATCCTTATTCAAAATATTTTGGCAAGTTAAAGGCTTATTTATCTATTAATGGTGATAAAGAGCAAAGCTTTACAGGAGATAGAAAAAGTTTTATAGGTGTAGGTGAAGACTTAAGTGCTCCTAAGGCATTATCCTTAGATAAATTAAATAATGTGTATGGAAGTGTCTATGATCCTTGTTTAGCAGCTCAATTAAATATAGATTTAGATGCCGGAGAAGAAAAGGAAATTGTAATAATTTTTGGTGAAGAAGAGGATGAGAAATTAATCGAAGAAAAAATAAATAAATATAGCAATATGGCGAATGTTCATAAAGAATTAGCTAATATAAAAGAATATTGGTCAAATTTCCTAGGAAATATACAAGTAAAGACACCAGATTTATCTATGGATTATATGTTAAATGGGTGGCTTATGTACCAGACATTAGCTTGTAGATATTTATCAAGAACAGCATTTTATCAAAGTGGTGGAGCCTATGGCTTTAGAGATCAACTTCAAGACTCAATGGCAATAGGAGTACTAGATCCAAATATAACAAGAGAACAAATTTTAAGGAGTGCTTCAAGACAATATATTGAAGGAGATGTCCAACACTGGTGGCATCCAATAATTAATTCTGGTATAAGAACTAGATTTTCAGATGATTTATTATGGTTACCTTATGTAACAATTGAATATATAAAGTCAACAGGTGATTATAGTATTTTAGATGAAGAGGTACCTTATTTAGAGGATGAACCATTAAGAGATGGAGAAGATGAAAGGTACACAATAGTAAATCAGTCAAGAAAAAATGGAAGCATATATGAACACTGCTTAAAAGCTATAGATAAAGGGTTAAGATTTGGAAAACATAATATTCCTCTTATGGGTAGTGGAGATTGGAATGATGGAATGAGCACTGTAGGAAATAAAGGAGAAGGAGAAAGCGTTTGGGTAGGCTGGTTCTTATATAAAATATTAGATGGATTTAAAGAAATTTGTAATTATAGAAAAGACAATGAAAAAGAAGAAGAATATAATACATTCCAAAGCTTTATACAAGAGAACTTAGAGAAAAATGCTTGGGATGGAGGATGGTACAGAAGAGCATACTTTGATGATGGAAAGCCTCTTGGATCAAGGGAAAATGATGAATGTAAAATAGATGCAATAGCACAAAGTTGGTCAATAATTTCTAATGCAGGAAAGTCTACAAGAGTAAAAGAAGCTATGGAAGCAGTTGATAAACATCTTGTAGATAAGGATAAGGGGCTTATAAAATTACTAGCACCACCTTTTGATAAATCTACTTTAGAACCAGGATATATAAAAGGTTATGTACCAGGAGTTAGAGAAAATGGTGGTCAATATACGCATGCAGCAGTATGGGTTATTTTAGCCTTAACTAAGCTTGGATTAGGTGATAAAGCATGGAGATATTACAATATGATAAATCCAATAAATCACTCTAATACAGAGCTTGAAGCAAGAAGCTATAAAGTAGAACCATATGTAATGGCAGCAGATGTGTATATAAAAGAGCCTCATGGTGGAAGAGGTGGATGGAGCTGGTATACAGGAGCATCAGGATGGATGTATAAAGTAGGACTTGAGGATATATTAGGATTAAAGAAGATAGAAGGAAAAGGATATAAAATAAAACCATGTATTCCTGAGGCGTGGAATGAATACGAAATAAACATTAAAAATGAAAAAGAGCAATATAGTATAAAAGTAAAAAGAGGTGAAAATAAAGGTCTTATTATAAATGGAGAAAAGTCAAAAGATGATTTAATTCCTAAAGACAAAGGAAACCTAAATATAGAAGTTATAATATAAAAAAATTCATATAAAATTATAAAAAGCTATATTACTGAAATTCTACTTATCAGTAATATAGCTTTATTTTAAAGGTTTTTAACTCTTTAGAAGGTTATATTTTTATTAGTAAACTATAATTTTATAATGAAACTACAGAATATTTAAAAAATATTAAAAGTTATATACCATTGTAAATTAATATTTAGTTATGTATAATTTTAGTAATAACTGAGATGATAAAAATTTATTCTTAGTTTTAAATAAAAATAAACCTTTGGTTGATTAGGGGGAGAGGTATGAGTAAATATAAAATGGGTGAAAGAAAAAAAATAGCACTTGTAGCTCATGATAATAGAAAATCTGCTTTAATTGAATGGGTGTATGAAAATAAAGAGTTATTAGAAAAACATATACTTTGTGGAACTGGAACAACTGCTAAGCTTATTAGTGAAAAAACTGGATTAAGTGTACATGGTTTTGAAAGTGGACCAATGGGAGGAGATCAACAAATCGGAGCAGCCATAGTAAATGGAGAAATAGATTTAATGATTTTCTTTTGGGATCCATTAACATCTCAACCTCATGATCCAGATGTAAAAGCACTACTTAGAATAGGGGTACTATATGACGTAGCAATTGCAATGAATAAATCTGCAGCAGATTTTCTTCTAAGTTCAGATAGGTTTAATGAAGAGTATGAGAAAAATATTGTAGATTATTATGACAAAATAAGAAAAGATAATTTCTAAGAAGGTGGAGATCTTAATGAATAAAACTAAAAGAGCTATCTTTGAATCAGCTATAAAGGTTTTTTCTAGTTATGGTTATACTGGAGCAACAATGGATGAAGTTGTAGCTAGAGCTGGAGTAGCTAAGGGTAGCTTGTATTATCACTTTAAAAGTAAAGAAGAACTCTTTATGTTTATAATTAAAGAAGGAATAAATCTTATAAATGAAGAAATAGAAGAAGCAACAAAGGATATTGATAATCCATATGAAATAATAAAAGTTTCTGCAAAGGTTCAACTTAAATATGTTTATGAAAACAAAGATTTATTTAAGGTAATAGTTAGCCAGCTTTGGGGAACTGGTGATAGAAATAATATGTTAAGAGAAGAAATAAAAACTCTTATAGATAGAAGTTCACTTAAGTTTAGAGCTGTAATGGATGGAGGATTTATCGAAAATGATGATCCAGCTTTCTTGAGCTACGGTTTAATTGGAGTATTAGTTTCTTCAGCTCTTTATGAAATTTTAAATGAAGATAAATACGACCATGAAGAAATAGTTGAGAAATTTATGAAGTATTTTCAATATGGAATAAATGTAAAAAGAGATTGAAATAGTTATTGTGATTTAGGAGAGAGTATGACATGAAAGAAAAAGAAAAAATGCTTAAAGGATTACCGTATGATCCTAATGATGAAGAATTAGTAAATGGAAGATTAAGAGCCAGAAAGCTAACTAGATTATTTAATTCAACTATAGAAACAGAATTGGATGAGCGTAAAAAAATATTAAAGGAGCTTTTCGGTTCAACAGGAGAAAATATTTATATAGAGCCCAATTTCAAATGTGATTATGGATATAACATACATGTCGGAGAAGGATTCTATGCAAATTTTGATTGTATAATGCTTGATGTATGTGAAATAAAGATAGGTAAAAATTGCTTTATTGCACCAGGAGTACATATATATACAGCAACTCATCCAATAGATCCAAATGAAAGGCTAAAATATGAATTTGGGAAAAGTGTTACTATAGGAGATAATGTTTGGATAGGAGGACATTCAACTATAAATCCAGGAGTCACAATAGGAAATAATGTTGTAATAGCTTCAGGATCAGTTGTAACTAAAGATGTTCCAGATAATGTTGTAGTGGGAGGAAATCCGGCTAAAATAATAAAAAACATAGAACTAAAAAATAGATAAATAACAAAAAATAATCAATTGATAATATAAGTGATAAATATACAAAAAATTTAAAAATATTTCTTAAAAAGGTTAGTTATAAGCACTTAAAGCTATAGACTAGTCTTTTTTTATACTTTTCTTATCTTCAGTTTGTAAGTGGAAATATGTAAGTTTGCGTTGACTTGGAGCGGAGTGACGGAAGAAGCAAATTTACATATTTCCACTTTTTTATTTCAAATTTATTGGTAAATGTTTTCATTATACTATTCTAAAAATTAATGAAAAAACCTAAAAAAATTTTCAAAAATTATATTGACTACCCAGTACAAAAGTAGTATAAATATATCATACTGATTAACTGACTAATCAGTACAAAAAATTAAACAGAGGGTGATTGTATGAATTTCCTAAAGATTGCAGGGGAAGACATCAAGAGCATATTTAAAAACCGATTCATAAGAGTATCGATAATTGCAATTATTGTAGTACCACTATTATATTCATTATTATACTTATATGCTTTCTGGGATCCATATGCAAAACTTAGCGATGTCAACGTTGCGGTAGTAAATAAAGATGAAGGTACCATCTTAGATGGTGACAAGGTTAACTATGGTAAGGATATTGAAGAAGAATTAAGGGGAAATAACGAAATTGGATGGGTCATAACATCTGAAGAAGATGCTAAAGAAGGCCTAGAAGGTAAAGAATACTATGCAAAAGTAGTTATTCCAAAGGATTTTTCATCAAAGGTTATAGCAGCTAAGGATGGAGCACCAAAGGTTGCAAAGATTGAGTTTATAACAAATGATAAAAAGAACTTCTTAGCATCACAAATAAACTCAAAAGTAGAAGGCGAACTTAAGGCAAATATAACTAAAACAATAACAAATAATTATGTAGAAGTAGCATTTGATAGTTTATACGAAGCTAAGGACGGATTAACTCAAGCTGCTGATGGAAGTAAACAAATTTATGATGGTTTAAGCACAATGAATGAGAAAGTACCAGAATTAGTTGATGGAGCAAACAAATTAGGCGATGGTTCAGGTCAACTAGTAAATGGACAAGTTGCACTTAATGATGGTATTGGAGCTGCAGCAAATGGTTCTAAAGCTTTAAATTCAGGACTTGGACAATTATACGGAAAAGTTCCAACATTAAGTGGTGGCATGAATGAGTTAGCAAAAGGAACAGGAGACTTAAAGTCAGGAATTTCAGAAGCAACAGATAACTCAAAGAAATTAGCTGATGGAAGCAAGAACTTATATAATTCTTATACAGATGAAGTATACCCAAAAATTGGTCAATTAAAGGCAGGAGCAAATCAGCTAAATCAAGGATTATCATCAGAACAAGAAGATATAGCTAAATTAAAAGGGGGAGTTGCTTTACTAACTAATAATTCAGATCCTTTAGTAGCAGGATATTCAGAAATAAATGATGGAATAAATGAGTTAATAGCAGGGGTATCAGATTCAACAAAGGCAACAGCAATGATACAAGATCTTTTAAATAAAGCATCAAATTCAAAAGATATTGATGAAAAAAATCAATTGATACAGCAAGCAATGCAAATAACTCAAAAAATACAAGCTGAAGCAGCAAAAAATGCGCCAGGAGTTAAGAAGTTAACTGAAGGAACTAAAAACTTTAAAACGGGTTTAAATGATTATACAACAGGATCAAAAGCTTTAGCAGCAGGTACAACTCAATTAATTGGAAAGGCTTCAAAAGGAGCTTCAGAATTAAGTAATGGATTAAATGGCTTATATGCTGGTCTAGATCCTAATACTAGTGATTTTGGTTTAGGACTAAAATCTATATCAGATGGAAATGGAAGGTTAAGTGTTGGTTTAACCCAGATAAATGCAGGTGCTTCAAAGGTAAATGCAGGTGCTAGTGAGATAAATTCAAGTATACCAGAATTAAGTTCAGGAATAGGTGCACTTTATAATGGTTCAAGTGAACTAGCAAATGGTTCAATTAAACTTGCTGATGGTTCAAACCAATTAGTAAGTGGACAAAAAGCATTAAATGATGGAGTATCTCAATTAACATCAAAGGTACCAGAGTTAAGCGATGGAGTTACAAAGCTTCATGATGGAAGTAATGAATTAGCAACTAAGCTTAATGAAGGTGCAGATGAGATGGAAAAAGGATTAGTAAATCCAGCAGATACAATGGGTGAATTTGTATCAGAACCAATTAATATGAATTTAGAGTCAATAAATAAAATTCCAAATTACGGAACAGGATTTGCACCATACTTTATACCACTTTCATTATGGATAGGTGCAATAATGATGTTCTTTGTAATACCAGCAAATGTTAGAGATGAAGAAAATTTATCTAAGTTTGATAAGGTAGCAGGTAAATATTTATCTTATGCATTTGTAGGTGTTTTACAAGCAGTGCTTGTAAGTGTAGTAGTATTAATGCTTGGATTAAAGACAAGCAATGTGGTTGCTTATGTAGCAACAAATATATTCTTATCACTAGTGTTTATTTCAATTATTCAATTCCTAATTTCATTATTAGGTGATGCAGGAAGATTACTAGGTATAGTATTATTAATACTTCAACTTACTTCATGTGCGGGTACATTCCCACTAGAAGTAGTACCTGGATTCTTTAAAGCATTGAATCCGTTTATGCCATTTACTTATGCAGTTGAGGCTTTAAGAGAAGTTATATCTGCAGAAGTAATCAACTATAGCATAATAGGAAAAGACTTCTTAATCTTAGGCGTAATACTAGTAGTATTTTTAATTATGTCTATAGCTCTAAAAAATGTTGGAGAAAAGATAGCCGAAAAGATAGAAGGAAGAAAATCAGAAATGACAGCATAGAATTAACTAGATTATAAAATTAAAATGTAATAACTAAATAAATAATTACTATGAAATGAATAACAAAAAGATGTAGAAGTTTTTAATAATTTCTACATCTTTTTTTATTCTTTGGAAATTATAAAAAGTTTACCCTGTGAATAACTTTTATAATTTCCTTCCTTCAGCTTTGAAGTTAACCTATGTAATTTTGCGATGACTTGGAGGGTCGCAAGGTCATAAGCAAAATTTACATAGGTAAACTTTTTTATAGTTACTATATAAATTAAATTGAGACCTGTATTACATATTAAATATTTTTATTGGGCTTTCTAACATTACTAATAGAATCTTTATTAATATCTTTATCATCCTTTACTTTAGTTAAACAGAAAAAGCCTATAGAAAATAAAATTATTAAGCTCAATATACCATTTTTAGTTTGACCTGTTCCTTGAGTTATTATTGCAACAAGGAATGGTCCCATAATTGCTGCAAATTTTCCAAATATATTATAGAACCCAAAAAATTCATTAGCATTTTCTTTAGGAACCATTTTGCCATAGAAGGATCTAGATATTGCTTGGATACCACCTTGAGCAGAGCCTACAGCCATCGCAAGTATCCAAAAACCTATGGCATTTTTAATAAAATATCCATATATACAAATTATCATATAAGTTATTATTCCAATATAAAGAAGCTTTTTTCCACCATATTTTTCTGACATCTTACCATATAAGATTGTAAATGGAAAAGCTACAAATTGTGTAATAAGAAGTATTACAAGTAAAGAAATCATAGATATTCCAAGATCTGTACCATAGGAAGAAGCCATTCCTATTATAGTATCTACACCATCAATATAGAAAAAGTATGCAATTAAGAATAAAAATATATTTCTATGATTTTTAATTTCTTTTATAGTTGAAAAGAGTCTTTTAAAGGAATTAGAAATAGGATTATCTTCAGGTTCAATATAATATACTTGATTAACATTTTTAAGTATAGGAATAGTAAATATTAGCCACCAAATAGCTGTAATTAAAAATGTTAACTTACATGCTGCTGGAAGTGTAATTGGTAGTATCTTCATCTGGGTAAGCAAAACAACTCCTATTGAAATTATAAAAGGAATAGTACTTCCTATATATCCAAGTGCAAATCCATAGGATGAAACCTTATCCATTCTTTCTTTAGTAGATACATCTACTAAAAAGGCATCATAAAATATATTTGTTCCTGAAAATCCAACAAGAGTAAATCCATAGCAAAGAAGTAAAAGTATAGGGTTGTTTGCAGGAATAAATGCAAGAAGTACAGTGAAAATAACACCAATAGAGAAAAAGTACTTAAAGAACTTCTTTTTATTACCTTTATAATCAGCAATAGTTCCTAAAATAGGGGCAAGGAGAGATACTACCATAGTAGAAAGAGAAATTGTGTATCCCCAAAGAGCTGTAGAGTTTGATGGTGACATACCTCCAGACTCAGCTACAGACTTAAAATACATTGGCAATATAGATGAAGTTATTGTCATTGAGTATGCAGAATTAGCCCAGTCATAAAGAGCCCAGCTTTTTTCTTGTTTGGTTAAATATTTCATAATTAATCCCCCATAATTTATAGATTTTAACCTTTTATACACTTAACATTAATTGATCTATTTTCCTAAATTAAATTTATAATATAAATTATTTTCATCCTTCGGTTTTGAAGTTCACCTATGTAATTTTGCGATGACTTGGAGCAAAGCGACGGAATAAGCAAAATTTACATAGGTGAACTTTTTTATAAGTCTAAAATTCTATCTTCTACCATACCATCAGTATTTACTAAATTTAATCCTAATAATTTTGCAAAAGTAGGTCCATGATTTATTATTTTTCCGCTTTCTAAAACAATACCTTTTTTAATTCCTTTTCCAAAGGCAACTAAAAATGTTCCATAGTTATCTTTAGTAGGAGAGTATCCGTGAGTAGATTTAGTTCTATGAGGTAATTTTCCAACATCACATTCATTAACTTCTTCAACAACATTTCCACAAAGCTCATCAACAAAGTAAAATCCTCTTTTTGCCTCAAGCATAAAGCTACATTCCGGATCAGCACCACAATTAACAGCTTCTTCATTGTTTAATATAAATTCTATAGGTGAGTCAGAAGTATTTTTGAAGTCATTTAATATAGTAGAAACAAGATTCAATATTTCTTTATCGTTTCTATTTTTTAAATAAATATAAGAAGAGCCATCACAACTTTTAGATATAGCCTTATAACTTTTTAACTTACCTTTTGAATCAACTTCAAGCAATCCATTTTCCTTAAGTAGCACATTAAGATTAATCATATTATTTCCATCAATAGTACTATGATCCCCTAAAGCTACAATTGTACTATCCTTTAGTATATTAGCCTCTTTTAGGGTATCTATTAATTCACCTAGTCTAATGTCATGTCTTTTTAAAGCTTCATTCGCTTCAACACTATTATATCCATGGTAGTGTCTATGAGCATCAACATCAGTAAAGTGGATAAGCATTAAGTTAGGCTTATATTTTAATATTGTATATTTTACAGATTCTTGAACAAAGTTATCTAGAGCAGGTTGAGAAATTCCATCTCTAATATGGCCAAACCTTTTATTTAAATCAAGTTGATATTTTAAAGAGCCAGATAAGATAGACATTACCAATTGATTATGCCAAGGCTTAGTGCAGAAAATTTCAGGTAAATTATAATCTATACTGCTTCTACCAGTTACAGGCCATAATAATGATGCTGTGGTTAAGTCATTTTCTCTGGCTAATTCAAATAAAGTTTTTGATTTAATATATTTACTATACCAATACCAGTCAGGGCTAGCATCGAATGCTTTATTTAAAGTATTGTTAACAATTCCATGCTTACTAGGATACATTCCTGTTATGATACTAGCATGTGCAGGATAAGTTAAAGTAGGATAAACACTTTCAATATTATTTATTAAACTTCCATTTTCAATTAAATACTTAAAATTTTTAAATTCTCTTAGTTTAACTACATCCTCAGATGAAACAGCATCAAAGGATAGAATTATCAAATGTTTAGTTTTCATTTAATATTTACCTACCTTTTAATTAGTAATTATATGTTAATAATATATTAATTATATCGTATAAAAGTTAAAAATATAATAAAGTATATGTAATATTCATGTTAAATAAACCAATAATGCTTAATAAAGAATTAACCAAATTTAATATAAATATTGATAAGTTACATTTAAATAACATATTTATATATCTACAAAAATCAAATAATAATATTTTTAAAATTTAACGCTAGTATTTATATAGAATAATATCTGATTAAAAAGTAATACTAAATTTAAGTAAAACTAAGTAAATTTAAATTTTATTAATATGGAGGTTATTTAGATGGATATTAACAATCATCTTTTAAATGGAGTATTAGAACAATACAATGATATGGTTGTACCAAAGATTCCAGTTTTTACAGGAAATGATATTACTTCAGAAGTTTACTTTTTTAAGCCAGGACAAGTTTTGAAAAGTCATAGACATCCAAGTGGAGAGCAAATTTTTATATTTTTAAAGGGAGAAGGAAAAATTAAAGTTGGAGAAAATGAATTTGATGTAAGTGAAGGAAGCACAGTATTTATACCTACTGGAGAGTGGCATGAAATAACTAACGGAAGCAAAAATAAAATGACTGCTGTTCAAGTAACTAAAGTAGGTGCAGGAGCAGAATATAAATCTTAAAGTTAAAATAAATTAAAAGAGTAAGTATAATATTTTAGTTATCCTTACTCTTTTAATCTTTATTACTGAAATATAAAAGTTAAAATAATAAGATAAAAATAAAAAACTGATAGCTCCAGGTAAATGTATAGTTGATAATCTTAAGAAAATATGAGATTAATATTATAAGTAAACATTTATAAAAGTGTTAGTTAATTAGATATTCAGATATTTACGAAAAGGGATTAGAGATCGGAATTTAATACTTGGAGGATTTTATGAAAAAGATATTAGTGGTGGAAGATGAAAAACAACTTAGTAAAATTATAAAGTTATACCTAGAAAGAGAAGGCTATGATGTTACTTTAGCTAATGATGGGAAGATAGCTGAAGGCTTAATAGAAGATAATATATATGATTTGGTTGTATTAGATATAATGCTACCTAATAAGGATGGATGGTATCTTTTAAAGAAAATAAAATTTTTAAATAGTAAAACACAAGTAATTATAACTAGTGCCAGGGGGGAAGAAGAGGATAGAATTTTTGGATTTGAACTTGGTGCTGATGATTATATGGTTAAGCCATTGAGTATGAGAGAGTTGGTATTAAGGATTTCATTAAGAATTAATAGCGATAAGAAAGAATACTTTAAGGATATTAAGTACAATGATTTAAAAATAGAAGAAGAAAATAGAAGAGTATTTGAGAAGGAGAGGGAAGTTATTTTAACTCCTAAAGAATATGACTTAATGATATTTTTAATTAAGAATAAAAATAGAGTTTTCACAAGAGAAGATTTAATAGTAAGTGTGTGGGGATATGATTTCTATGGCGATACAAGAACTGTAGATACTCACGTTAAAAAGCTTAGAGAAAAAATAGATTTCTTTAAAGAAAACTTAAAAACTGTATGGAGGGTAGGCTATAGCCTTACAATAGAGTAATGAATAAAATAACTGAAAGAATGGTTAAGTATCTATTTGCTATGAATCTAGCAGTAGCACTTGTAGGATTTCTTTTAACCTCTTTTATTTTACCAAAGATTTATATAAATAATGAGTATAAAGATTTAGAAAAAGCAAGTGAATATGTTTTGGAAGCAGCTCAAAATAATACTGTTACAGATCTAGCTAATATATCAGCTGTGTTAATAAATGAGGGAAAAATTTCTAATATGTGTAGACCAGCGAATGGGCATGGACAAATGGGTCAGATGGGACAAATGGCTCAGATGAAATCTATAGATTTTGAAAGCATAAAAGGAAAGGAGATATTTAAGTCTAGAAATGGAGATACATACATAGGACTTAAAAAGACTACAGATTATGGAGATATAGTTGTTTATAAAAGTTATGAAGGTACAAAATCTTTAATAAAAAGCGTTAATTTAATTCTTATATCAATATTTTTATTTTCATTAATTGTGTCAACTTTGATAGCTAGTTATTTAGGTAATAAATTTACAAAGCCAATTATAATTTTACAAAAAAGAGCTAGCAATATTTCAAAAGGAATATATAAAGGGGAATTTTTGGTTAATACAGGAGATGAAATTCAAGAATTAAATGATAGTATAGATGAAATGGCTAAAGAACTTGAAATAAAAGATAATATGCAAAAAGAATTTATTGCAAATGTTAGTCATGATTTAAAAACTCCTTTAAGTGTAATTAGAGCTAATAGTGAAGTTATAAAAGATGGATTAGTATCTGGAGAAGAGGTTAATGAGTATGCTTCTAATATAATTAAAGAAGTGGATAACTTAACAGAGCTTGTTGGTGAAATATTAACATTATCTAGATTAAAGGATAATAATAAATTAATTAAACTTTCAAAATGTAGCTTAAAAGAGTTTATAGAAGAAAGTCATAGTAGATTAATTTGCTATTTGAAAAATGATGAAAATTTGGGTTATAAATTAGAATTAAAAATAGATGATAATTTAATTAATAAAAATATATTTGTTTTAATAGATAAGAATTATTTATTTAGAGTTGTATCTAATTTTTTTATTAATGCTATGAAGCATTCAGGAAAAAAGGATGGAAGTGTACTTTTTAGGGTAGAAGAGTTAAATGAAGATATAAAAATATCTATTAGAGACTATGGAAAAGGGATAGATTCAGAAGAACTTAAATATATTTGGGATAGATATTATAAAGGAGAAAAAAGTGGGGGAATGGGGTTAGGCTTAGCTATTTCTAAAGAAATAATATTAGCTCATGGATTTAAATATGGAGTTGAAAGTGAAGTTGGAATTGGGAGTGATTTTTATTTTATTATTCCAAAGAAACTAATAGAAATACAATAAATTTTCACAAATCCATCACAAGTTTATCATTAAACTATTAAATATTACCTTTATTATATAATTAAAGTTGCTTAAGAGGAGAGTTTTAAAAATAATCTTAAGTGGCAAATTATATTAAAGTTGGAGGTATAATCATGAAAAAAATATTTTTATCTTTATCATTAATTGCAGCCCTTACAGTAGGTACTGGTGCTATGGCATTTGCGGCTGATGGGGAGGCAGCAACAACTACAAATGAAAATACTACTACAATAACACAAGTTGATGAAGCTACTATAGATAGCCAAGATACAAATACTTACTGCCAATACAATGAGAATTGTCCATATAATGGAGAAGGCTGTGAAGGATCTGGAAAATGTAGAACTGATGGGCAAGGATTAGGTAGAAGGAATTGTCAAGGAGGATCTGGAAATCAAAGTTTAGAAAATGGTGAAAAAAGAGGAAACTGTGATGGAACAGGTCAAAGAATGGGCTTTAGAGGCGGAATGCAAAAGTAGAATATAATTATTAGTTATATTTATGTAGATGATTTGATAGTTTATAGAGAATAAGGTTTATTTAAAAATTACACTAGGTAGAATCATTTTTATATGGCACTACCTAGTGTAATTTCTAATAAAAAAATCATAATTATATAAAATCTTATTAATTTCCGATTAATAGAATATTAAGTATAATATTATAATATTTAAGGTTCTATATTGATTTTAGAATTTAAATTTTGTTAGAGTTTCTGAAAGTTCTTGTGCTAGCTCAGCTTGACTTTGAGCTGTTTCAGCAATTTTAGTTATGGCACCTATAGTTTCGTTAATGCTATCTTTAACAGCATTAACATTTGATGATGAGCCTTGAGTCATTGAAGCAACTGATTGAACAGCATCACTTAATTGAGACATTGTTGCAGATACTTCTTCAGACATAGATGCAATATCTTCACTCATTTTTCTAACAAATACTCCATCACTTTCATATTTACTGCCTATTTCAATAAAGTTTTTAAATTCTTTCATTATTTCATTGTTCATAAATTCCAGTAAAGTATTACTACTATCAGTTATACTATTAAAAGCTATTTGTACCTGTTTAACAGTATCTTTAACATTTTGAACTGAGGCTCTGGATTGCTCAGCAAGGTTTCTTACCTCTTCAGCCACTACTGCGAATCCTTTGCCTTGCTCTCCAGCACGAGCAGCTTCTATTGCAGCATTTAAAGCGAGAAGATTAGTTTGTTCAGCAATTTCTTCAATAGAATTTGCCATATAAACTATTTCATTTACAATTTTACCTTTTTCAATTGAAGATTTTATGTCACTTTCAACATCTTTATATAAATTGTTTGTATTTTCAATTACATATTCAGTATTCTCCTTAATATTAGTAGCTCTTTTTTGTATCTTTTCTGAATTCATATTTCCATCAGTAGCTTTTTCAGAAAGGACATCTATGCTTGAGCTTACTTCTAAAATAGAAGCAGATAACTCTTCTGTTATAGCACTAGTTTCTTGAACTATAGAGTTAATTTCACTTGAAGAATCACTTATTTGATCAAATTGACATGTAACTTCCTCAATAGCCATAGATAAATCTTCGGTAGCAAAGTTAACCTTGTTAGTGCTATCTATAACAGTATGAATTATTCCTTTTAAATTTTCTTGAGCTGTATTAAGGGAATTACCTATAACTCCAAACTCATCATTATATTTGTCCACTATAGATTCAGATAAGTCATATGTAGCTAGTCTATTAGATAAGGACATTATCCTCTTTAGTGACTTACTAATTCTAAGTATAATATGAATTGCAGATGCTAGAGCAAGAATTATTGATAAAATTAGAACTATGGATGTAATTCTTAATGAGCTATTATAAATATCTTTATTTGATTTTAGAGATTCTTCTGCCCATGTATTATTTAATTCTACCAATCTATCTAGTTTAATTGTAAAATATCCACATGTTTTATCTAAATCATATACAAAGTTTTTGGCTTCATTAATTTTATTTTCATTTACTAATGTAATTATTTTATTTGATAAATCATCAATAGTATCTAAAGATTTTACTATTTCATCAAAACGTTGTTTATCTTCTTCTTTTACAATTGAACTTTCGTAGAGTTCTGCAATTTGTGAGTTTCTTTTAATATTATAAGCTATATTTTCAGTTAAAGTTTTTCTTTCTGATTCATCAGTTGTTGAAAGTAGTAATTTGCTACTTAGATAATTATAAGTAGTATTTTCACTTAATTCATTAATATAAATTACTCCTAAAGTATTATCGGAGTAAAGGTTTTCGGAGGCCTTATTAACTTTATTCATATTATAGAGCCCAAGTCCCCATATAAATAATAACAAAGCTATAATTAATCCATATGACTGTATAAGTTTATGAGATATTTTATGTAATTTTTTATTAGCCTTTTTAACTTTTTCTTTTGGAATTTTTTCTTTTTTAATTAGTTGGAATTTAGTTTCTGTACTCATTTAATTCTCTCCTATTTATACAATAAATTTATTTAGTAAAATAACAAAAAAGACAATTACTTAAATTATCGGAAAATTAATCCAATAATTTAGTAGTTGTCCATATAAATATTATAATAATGTACAAATAATTAATATAATAATGTACAAATAATTAATATAATTGATTTGTTTTTGATGTTTTATTTACTTCTTGTTTCCTTGTATATTCATAAGATGAAGAGGCTACATTGCTATGATTCACAGGTGTTGCAACAGTTTTATTTTTCATTGGAATTACTCCGTCTGTTCTGCTTTTTTTCTTGTTAGACATACTACATCTCTCCTTAAAATTTATTTATCTAATTCTATATCTATATTAGATTGTTCTGTATAATCGAACTCCGCATTAGATATATTATTTGCAACTATGGCATCTTCCACTGGACTAGGTAATGGACTTGATGGTGCTTCAATTTTCCCATGGCTAATCAAAGCATGTTTTTCTGGAGCATATCCTGTTCTTTCATGAGGTGTATAAATTTTTTTATTGTTTAGTTTAGTTGGCATAAATAATCCCTCCTTATAATTATATTATTTGAATTATAGCTTATTTAATTCCTAGTATTATCTTCTAAAAATGCATAAAGATTTTATAAAATTTAGGGTAAACTAAAACAGATAAAAATATATAAAATTTTAAAATTTAGATATGAAATTTCCTCTGTATGAGGCAATTATATATATATGAATATGTTTTCACTAAGTATATAATTTTAAAAGGTGATTTTTTATGATAAGTAGCGAAAGACAAAAACAAATTATTAATATCTTAATAAGCAAAAATAAAATTGTTAAAGGTGAAGATTTATGTACTACAATAGGGGTTTCATCGAGAACAATAAGAAGCGATATAAAAGAGCTGAATGATGTATTAAAAAAGCACGGAGCTTTTATTTTATCCGAAAAAGGTAAAGGTTATAGTATAGAAATAACTGATAAAGATGATTTTAAACAGTTTTTAGATTTTTTAAAAGTAGATGAAAAAGGTGGTTATATAAATTTAACTATAAAAGAAAGAGCAGAATATATAGTTATGAAGCTTCTTTTAAATGATATTAAAGGCTTAGATGGTGTTACACAAATAGATTTAGCTGATGAACTTTTTATTAGTTTATCTTCTTTAAAAAACGATATTAAATTAAGCAAAACTATACTAAGTGAAATTAAGCTTGATATTGTTAAAAATAAAAATAAAGGAATAATAATAAGTGGAAAAGAGGACGATATAAGAAAATGTATATCAATATATTTAAAAGCTTATAATAAATTTTTCTTTGATGAATTTAAAAAGATTTTCCAAGAAAAAGTAGGTAATGATACATTATTAATTATAGAAAATATATTAAAAGAAAATCTTTTAAAGTATAAGCTTAGGTTAACTGATATAGCCTTTAGTAATTTATTAAATCTTACTTATATAATGATTATTAGAAGCTTAATGGGAAAACACATAAATTACACAGAAGAAATAATCAGTTCATTAAATAAAGAAAGTAAAATAGAAATAGCAGAAAATATATGTAGTGATTTAGAAGAAAAATTAAAAATAAAATTAGAGGTATGTGGTGTTTATTATATAACTCAATATATAATTTCAAGTAATTTAATAATTACAGAAGTAGAAAAATACAAGTTAACAAATGAAGAAGCAAATTATAATTTAATAAATGAAATATTAAAAGAAATTTATCAGGTTTATTATATTGATTTAAGTAAAGACGATATTTTAAGAAGTTTCTTGGGAAGTCATTTAAGTGCATCTATAAATAGAGCAAAATATGAAATTAAAATTGAAAATAATATGCTTTCAACAATAAAAAATAATTATCCATTTGCTTTTGAATTAGGCGTTTTAGCTAATAAAATAATTAGCAAAAGTATAGGAATAAGCTTAAGTGAAGATGATATTGGATTTTTGACTTTACACTTTGCAGCATCCCTAGAGAGGATGAAGGGAAAAAAGGGAAAAGTAAAGAGAGTAATTCTTGTATGTACTACGGGAGTTGGAACTTCTCTTTTACTAAAAGTAAAGCTTGGGGATAGATTTAAAGATAAATTAGATATTGTAGATACTATTCCTTGGTATGAATTCAATGAAAACTTATTTGAAAACGTAGATCTAATAATTACAACAATACCTTTAGGTATAGAGTCAAAGAAAGTAATATATGTTAAAAATTTATTAGATAAAAATGAAGTGAAATTAATAGAAGAAAGTATATACAATACAAATCTAGATGGTAAAAATATATTAGATATATTTAAAGAGGAATTATTTATAAAGTCGGTAGATGCAGCAAATAAGTATGATGTACTTGAGATGATGACAAACCATTTAATAGATTTAAGTTACATAAAAGAAAATGTGAAAGATGAGATATTTAAAAGAGAAGAATTAGCTAGCACTGAAATTGGTGATTTAGTAGCTATTCCTCATACTATGCAAGAAGGAATAGAAAAGTCATTTATATCAGTAGCTATTTTAAAAAAATCAATTACATGGGAAAAGGAAAAGGTTCAAATTGTATTTATGGTAGGTATAGCTCAAAAAGATCAACAATTATTAAAGTCAATTTTAGAGCAAATATACAAGAAGATTATAGATAGTGATTTAATACTAGAGTTAATAAAAGTTAACAGCTTTAATGAATTTATAAAAGTATTTAATTAAAAAATTTCCTCTACTAAGTGCAATTATCTAACTGTGAATATGTTTTCATAGGCAATATAATTAAATCATCAAATGACAAACAAAATTCAAAGTGAGTTTTAGGAGGAAATAAAAAATGAAACTATTAGCAGTTACATCATGTCCAGTAGGAATTGCTCATACTTATATAGCAGCAGAAAAGCTAAATAAGATGGCAAAGAAAATGGGAGTAGAAATAAAGGTAGAAACTCAAGGGTCAACAGGAGCTGAAAATATTATAACAGACGAAGATATAAGAGGAGCAGATGGTGTTATAATAGCAGCAGACAAAGCTGTAAACTTAGACAGATTTGAAGGAATGGCAATTTATGAATGTCCTATAGCTAAGGCTATAAAGGAGCCAGATGTTTTAATTCAAATGTTTTTAGATGGAAAAGTTGAAAAGAAAAAGTCTTCAAAAATAAAATCAGTTGATGAAGCTAAGAAAGAAATGAAATCAAAGCAACCTACTTTCTATAAGCACTTAATGGGTGGAGTTTCTTACATGATTCCAGTAGTTGTAGTTGCAGGTCTTTTAATAGCAATAGCTTTAGCTTTCGGTGGAGAGCCAACAGCAAACGGATTAGCAATACCAGCAGATTCATTTTGGAAAAAGATAGAAATGATAGGTGGAGCAGGATTTACATTTATGGTTCCAGTTTTATCAGGATTTATAGCTTATTCAATTGCAGATAGACCAGGTTTAGTTCCAGGGTTAATCGGTGGATATATAGCAGCAAATGGTTCATTCTATGGATCTGAAGCAAATGCTGGTTTCTTAGGTGGTATAGTAACTGGTTTCTTAGCAGGTTATGTAGCAAAAGGATTAAAATCAATAAAAGTACCAAATATGATTAAACCAATAATGCCAATAATCATAATTCCAATAATAACAACATTAGTTACAGGATTGGCATTTATATTAGTATTAGGTGGACCAATAACTTCAATATTTGAAGGATTAACTAACTTCTTAGCAGGATTATCAGGAGCAAGTTCAGTAGTTTTAGCTACAGTATTAGGTGCAATGGTTGCATTTGATATGGGTGGTCCAGTAAATAAAGTTGCATTCTTATTTGGTGTTGCAATGATTACAGAAGGTAGACCAGAAATAATGGGACCTATAGCAGCAGCAATAGCTATTCCTCCAATAGGAATGGGATTAGCAACATTCTTAGGAAAGAAACATTACAGTCAAGATGAGCTTGATGCAGGTAAAGCTGCATTTACAATGGGACTTTGTGGAATAACAGAAGGTGCAATACCATTTGCATCAGTTGACCCACTAAGAGTTATTCCATCATTAATAGTTGGTTCAATAGTTGGAGCTAACATAGCAATGTTTGCAAAAGTAGCTGATAGAGTACCTCATGGAGGTCCAATAGTTGCTTTAATGGGAGCTGTTGATGGAGTAGTTATGTTCCTTGCTGCAATAGCGATAGGCTCATTAGTAACAGCACTTATGGTTAACTATTTAAAATCTTTAAGAGATAGAAAAGCAGCTAAGTAAATTAATAAGAAATATATTATAATAAAATAAATAGTAAAAACATAAATAATATCAAGGGAGTTAACAGTTTTAATTTCCTTGATATTAAATTCAAAATTCAAAGAGAGGTAATAGCAATGAATAGCAAAATATTTGATGTAAAATACATGGATTTAAACTTAGAAACTAACGAAAAATTTGAAACAATAAATCATCTAGCACAACTAGCAAAAGATAGATTAATAGATGTTGATAAGTATGTTGAAGATGTAAAAAGAAGAGAAGCTATATCAACAACAGGTATAGGTGATGGAGTTGCGATACCTCATGCAAAATCACCATGGGTAAACATACCAACGGTTATAGTTGGTAAAAGTGAAAAAGGAATAGAATGGGAAAGCTTAGATGATGAACCAGTAAATATGGTGTTTTTAATAGCAGTACCAGATGGTGAAGGAAATGAGCATTTAAAAATTCTTCAAATATTAGCAGTAAGCTTAATGGATGATGATTTTAAAGCAGAAATAGAAAAAGCTAATGATAAAAAAGTAATAGAAGAGTTATTATTACAAAGAACTGAAATGTAAAAAGAATATAAGCAATAAAATAGACTTAAAAGTTTCATCTTTTAAGTCTATAAATTTATTTGTGAAAATTTATTCAATTATATGATAAAATTATAGTGATAAAATATTAAAAAAATATCGATATAATAATGGAGGAATAAATGAGTAAATTATTAGCAACAGATCTTGACGGAACATTAATAAATGATAATGAGGTTACCATTGAGGATAAAGAATTTATACTTAGACTTCAAAGAGAAAAGAATTTATTAGTAGTTTCAACGGGAAGACCATACAATGGAGTAGAAATGCTAAAGGATGACTATAAGATATTTGCAAATTATTATGTATTACTAAATGGAGCATTAATAGTAGATTCATTAGGAAGAAAAATAAAGCAAGAAGTAATTAATAAAAAAATAATAGAAAGTATAATAAATGGAATAAGTGAAGATGATGTATATATTTCAGTAGAATCTGGATTTGACACATATTTATTAACAGATGGAGATAATTTACCATATCCAAATAAAAAAAGAGTAAATTCAATATGTGAAATAGAAGAGGAGCTAAGCTTAATTTCTATATATAATCCAAATAAAGAGAAGGATGAAATAGAAAAAATAAAAGATGAAATAAATGAAAAATATGGTGATACAGTAGTAGCATATAGAAATGATATTTATATAGATGTAGTTCCAGTGGGATGTTCAAAGGGAAGTGGAGTAAAATATTTAGCAGAACAAGAATTAATAGAAAATGAAGATCTATATACCATAGGAGATTCATGGAATGACGTAACTATGTTTAAGATAACTAAAAATTCATTTACATTTAACCATGTAGAAGAAGAACTAAAGAAACATGTTAAATATTTAGTTAACTCCGTAGGAGAATGTATAGAAAATTATTTATTATAAATATTATAGAAAATAAATATTATAAATAAAATAGAATAATTGAAGAATATTAATTAATTTTTATTTAAAAAAATCAATTAATTTAATAATCTATATATTGAAATATATATTTTACTTAAGAAGTGTTGTTAAGGAAGGAGAAAGATTATGTATCCAATTAGATTTGAGAATTTATATTATGAAAAAATATGGGGTGGAAGAGATTTTGAATCCTTTAGAGATAATATGCCAGAAGGTGAAATAGGTGAAACATGGGATATAGCATGTCATCCAAATGGGACTGGAATTGTAGAAAATGGTTCATTAAAAGGAACTAGCTTCGATGATTTAATTAAAAAGTATGGACATACACTTGTAGGAGCGAAGGTTACTTTAGAAAAATTTCCATTACTTATAAAGCTTATTAATTCAAAAGAAAAACTTTCAGTACAAGTACATCCAGGAGATGAATATGCTGCAAAGTATGAAGGGGATTATGGTAAAACAGAAGCTTGGTATGTTATGGATGCTAAACCAGGTGCTTGTTTAATAGTGGGAACTAAAGATTGTAGTAAAGAACAATTTGAAGAAGCTATAAAAAATAATAATGTGGAAAGTTATTTAAATAAAATAGAAGTTAAAAAAGGTGATTGCTTTTTAATTAATAGTGGATTAGTTCATGCTATATGCGAAGGTGTTATAATAGCAGAGATTCAACAAAATAGTGATGTAACATACAGAGTATATGACTATGGAAGACCAAGAGAAATTCATGTTGAAAAAGCATTAGATGTTATAAACTTTGATCTTCAATGTGAAAACCTTAGTGAAAAAGAAGAAATAAAGCATGAAGGCTATAAGCAAAGCTTACTATGTAAAAATGAATACTTTGGAATAGAAAAAATAACTATAGATTCACAATACAATGATGCAAGTGATATAGAAAAGTTTGATATGTTAACTTGCGTAGATGGAGAAGGAATAATAGAAGGAAAAGACTTCACAGAAAAAATAAAGACTGGAGATAGTTATTTAATCCCAGCTACTTTAGGAGAATATTCAATAAAAGGTAATGTTACAGTTTTAAAGAGCTATCCAGTTATATAGTTAAAAAAAAAACCTCTAAGTAATTAATTATTTAGAGGTTTAATTTTAGTTTTTTATTTTAAATTAAAATGACTTAGCAAAATATAATGGATTTCTTACATATGTCCACTTTTTTATAAAAAAGTAAAAATACTATTGACAGTGGAAATATATACATATATAATGAGGAACAAGAAATGAAAAACAAAAAAATGAATAGATTTTTATCAAGAAAGACGGAGGGACTGGCCCTGTGAAGTCTGGCAACCTGAATTACGAACTTAAATTAGTTATGATTTAAGGTGCTAAATCCTGCAGATGTTTACTGCGTCTGAAAGATAAGAATGAAATATAGAAGTGTATTACACTGCTTTCTTATTTTTTAGGAAAGCAGTTTTTTTATTACCTTTTTTAGGGTAGAGGGAGGGGCAACATGATTGAATTAAAAAATTTATACAAGACTTATGATACAGAAGGTGAAAAAGTAGAAGCGGTAAAGGATGTAACATTAAATATTAACAAAGGTGAAATCTATGGAATTATAGGCTTTAGTGGAGCTGGAAAATCAACTCTAGTTAGATGCATAAACTTTTTAGAGAGACCTACTAAGGGGCAAGTACTTATAGATGGAAAAGACCTTAATACATTATCAAATAAAGAACTTAGAGAAGAAAGAAAAAAGATAGGAATGATATTTCAGCATTTTAATCTTATGAAGTCTAGAACAGTTTTTGAAAATATAGCCTATCCTTTGAAGGGAAGTAAATATTCAAAAGATGAAATAAAAGATAAAGTTATATCACTACTAAAGCTTGTTGAATTAGAAGATAAGGCAAATTCTTATCCATCTCAATTAAGTGGAGGACAAAAACAAAGGGTAGGCATTGCAAGGGCTTTAGCCAATGATCCAAAAGTATTACTTTGTGATGAAGCAACTAGTGCTTTAGATCCACAAACTACAAAATCAATACTAAAGCTTTTAAAAGAGGTAAATAGAAAATTTGGAATAACCATAGTAATAATAACTCATGAAATGCAAGTAGTTAAAGAAATATGCACAAGAGCTGCTGTTATGGAAAATGGAAGAGTTGTAGAAGAAGGAAATATATTTAAGGTATTCTCAGAGCCTAAAGAAAAGATTACAAAGAATTTTATAGATAGTACTTCTTTATTAAGTAATATATATGACTTAATAGAAGATAAATCTTCAGTTGTAGAAATTAAGGAAAATGAAAAGATACTGAAACTCAAATACTTAGAAAATAGTACAACTGAACCAATAATTTCAATAATATCTAGAGAATTTAATGTAGATGCAAATATAATCTTTGGAAATGTAGAGATAATTCAAGAATCTCCACTTGGTGGACTTATTGTAATAATTAAAGGTCAAGAAGAACGGATTCATAATGTTATAAACTATCTTAAAGAAAAAAATGTGGAAGTTGAGGTGATTAAAGATGGCAGACTTAATACAAAAATTATTGCCTAATGCAGTAAAAAAAATACCGGAAATTTATGAAGCAACTGGACAAACCTTGATTATGCTTCTAGTATCAGGAGCTATATCCTTTGTTATAGGTCTTATATTAGGAATAATATTAGTGGTAACTAAGAAGGGAAGCATATTAGAAAATAAACCAGTTTATTATGTTTTAGACAAGATAATAAATATAACAAGGTCAATACCATTTATTATTTTATTAGCAGCAGCAATACCATTAACCAGGGCTATAGTAGGAACAGCAATTGGAACAAAGGGTTCTTTTGTACCACTAGTTTTAGGAACTATACCCTTCTTTTCAAGACAAATAGAAAGTGCTTTATCAGAAATAGATAAGGGGGTGATAGAGGCAGCTGAGGCAATGGGGTCATCACCTTTAGAAATAATATTTAGAGTGTATCTAAAAGAAAGTGTACCAAATATTATTAGAGCAACAACAATAACTTTTGTAAGCTTAGTTGGATTAACAGCTATGGCAGGATCAGTAGGTGGCGGAGGTCTTGGGGATCTAGCAATTAGGTATGGCTATCAAAGAAATCAAATAGATATAACCTTTGTAACAGTAATAATATTACTTATTGTAGTAAATATAATTCAAGGGCTAGGGGATAGAGTAATTAAAAAAACAACACATTAAAATTAAAGCAATAAGCAAAAATAAATAATAAATAAAAAGGGGACGTAAAATATGAAAGCTAAAAATTTACTAAGTATAATATTATCGGGGGCATTACTTTTCTCATTAGCAGGATGCCAAGGAGGAAAATCTAAAACAGAAAATAAAGTAGTTAAGGTAGGAGTAGTTGGTGAAAGCAGTGATCAATGGGAACCTGTAATAAAAAATCTTGCAAAAGAAAGGATAACTGTAGAACTTGTTCCTTTCTCAGATTATAGTCAACCAAACCAGGCTTTAGCAGATAAAGAAATAAATTTAAATTCATTCCAACATTATGCATACTTAAATAAAGATATTGCAGATAGAGGATTTGATTTATCAGTTATAGGAGAAACTTTAATAGCTCCTCTTGGTGTATATTCAAATAAAATAAAATCTGTTGATGAGCTAAAAAATGGGGATTCTATTGCTATACCAAGTGATGCAACTAATGGAGGAAGAGCTTTAAAGGTTTTAGAATCAGCAGGAGTTATTAAGGTAGATGAGGCAGCAGGATACACTCCAACTTTAGATAATATAGTTGAAAATCCTAAAAATATAAAATTTGTAGAAGTTGAAGCAGCTCAAACTCCAAGATTATTAGAAGATGTAGCTGCAGCTTTAATAAATGGTGGACATGCAGTTGATGCAGGACTTAATCCAAAAGAAGATTCTATTTACTTAGAACAAGTTAAAGAAGGTAGTGACAATCCTTATATAAACGTAATTGTTGCAAGAACTGAAGATAAAGATAATGAAGTTTATAAAAAAGTTGTTGAAGCATTTAGATCAGATGAAGTAGCTAAGGTTATAGAGGAAGTATATAAAGGGGCCTATATACCAACTTGGAAATAGAAATTAAAGAATAAAACTATTTATAACAATATGAATATAAATAAGTAAAATACTGTGAGTGATTAATATAAGGGGGCTATTTTTATGAATATAAAAGATTATGTAATAAAGGAAAAGGACTATATTACTGGATTAAGGAGATATTTTCATAAGTATCCAGAAGAAAGTTTAAAAGAATATAATACAGCAAAGAAGATAGAAGAAGAGCTAGACAAACTAAATATTCCACATAAAAGAATTGGGGAAACTGGAGTTTTAGGAATAATAAAAGGTAAAAAAACATCAAATAGAATTTTAGCTGTAAGAGCAGATATAGATGCTCTTAAGGTTCCAGATTTAAAGAAGGAAGACTATAAATCTGAAAATGATGGATATAACCATGCTTGTGGTCATGATGGACATACGGCTAGTCTTCTTGGAACTGCAAAAATATTAAAAGAAAAGGAAGAGGAGCTGGTAGGAGAGGTAAGATTATTCTTCCAACAAGCAGAAGAAATTGGACAAGGAGCTAAAATATTTCTTAAAGAAGGATGCTTAGATGGAGTAGAAGAAATAATAGGAGCTCACGTAGCTTCAGGAATAGACTTAGGTAAGGTATCAGTAACTAGTGGGCCTAGCTTTGCATCTTGCGATTACTTTAAGATAACTATTAAAGGTAAAGGTGGTCATGTATCTGCACCTCATTTATCAACAGATGCTTTATATATTGCCAGCCAAATAGTAGTAAATCTACAATCAATAGTAAGCAGACAAACAGATCCTGTTGATACAGTAGTTGTAGGAGTTGGATTAATCAAAGGGGGAACTACTTACAATACAGTAGCAGGAGAAGTCACATTAGAAGGAACAACGAGAGCTTTTACTTTTGAATCAAGAGAAAAGACAAATAAGTCAGTAGAAAAAATAGCGAAAAATATAGCAGAAAGCTATGGGGCAGAGGCTATAGTTGAGTTTAGAGATTATGCATCACCTTTAATAAATGATGAAAGAGTTAGTAAGGAAGTTGCTCTTATTGCAAAAAATATTATGGGAGAAGAAAATGTAATAACCAACTATCCAAAGAAACTAGGAGCAGATGATTTCGCAGAATTCTTAATAGAAGTACCAGGTACCTATATACAAGTGGGAACTAAAAATTCATGTAATTCAAATACTGCTGTAGCACATCATAATGATTTATTTGATATAGATGAAGCGGGATTATTAGTAGTTACAAATATAGAAGTAGATTATGTATTAAATAAGTTATTATAAAATTATTTCCCTAGGTTCAAAACAGTTGTTTCCTAGGGGAATTTTTTTAGGAAATTATAAAAGTCTAAAATTTTGAAAATGTTAATATAGAAAGCCTTTAGCAATTTTATTTGGAAAATCGTTTTAAGAATTATCTAGTTCATTTTCTAAAAATTAGAATAGTAAATAAAAAATATCACTATATAATAAATTATAAGATGTTAGATTATATACAAAATTAAAGTGAGTTATTATTGAATTTCAATTAATCCAGCTATAAGATTGTTTTAAAGATTACTTTATATTATATAAGAATATGTTATCTTTAAGAAGAATTAAAATAAGGCGGTGATTTAATGTATCCAATTAGATTTGAAAATTTATATTATGAAAAAATATGGGGTGGTAGAGATTTCGAAGCCTTTAGAAATAATATGCCAGAGGGAGAAATAGGTGAAAGCTGGGATATAGCATGCCATCCAAATGGAACAGGAGTAGTAGAAAATGGCTCATTAAAAGGAACTAGATTTAATGATTTAATAAAGAAATACGGGCATGCACTTGTTGGAGAAAAGATTACTCTTGAAAAGTTCCCATTACTTATAAAGCTTATAAACTCAAAAGAAAAACTATCTGTTCAAGTTCATCCAGGAGATGAATATGCAGCAAAGTATGAAGGGGATTATGGTAAGACAGAAGCTTGGTATGTTATGGATGCTAAACCAGGTGCTTGTTTAATAGTGGGAACTAAAGATTGTATCAAAGAGCAATTTGAAGAAGCTATAAAAAATAATGAAGTAGAAAGTTATTTAAATAAGATAGAAGTTAAAAAGGGTGATTGCTTTTTAATAAATAGTGGATTGGTTCATGCTATATGCGAAGGAGTTATAATAGCAGAAATTCAGCAAAATAGTGATGTAACATATAGAGTATATGACTATGGAAGACCAAGAGAAATACATGTTGAAAAAGCATTAGACGTTATAAACTTTGACCTTCAATGTGAAAATCTTAGTGAAAAAGAAGAAATAAAGCATGAAGGATATAGTCAAAGTTTATTATGTAAAAATGAGTACTTTGGAATAGAGAAAATATCTGTAACTTCAGAATATAAGGATCTAAGCGATATTGAAAAATTTGATATGTACACTTGCGTAGAAGGTGAAGGAACAATAGAAGGAAAAGATTTCTCAGAAAAAATAAAAATGGGAGATAGTTATTTAATTCCAGCTACTTTAGGAGAATATTCAATAAAAGGTAATGTTACAGTTTTAAAAAGTTATCCAGTTATATAATAAATCCCTCATAATATAATTAATAACAAGCTTAAGCTTGTTATTAATTATAATGTAAATGTTTAAATTATATAAAATAATAGAATGGAGATTATAAAAATGAAATATATAATAGGTATAGATATAGGTGGAACTAATATTAGAACTGCCTTAATGGATGAAGAAAGAAATATTATAGAAAAACTTAAAATAGAAAATGAAGTGAACAAGGGGCCTGAATACAATTTAGATAAAATTATAAATCATATTAATGCTAATTGGAAAGAAAAAGGTATAAGTGGGATAGGAATTGGAAGTCCAGGTCCTTTAGATATTAAAAGTGGTAAAATACTTAAGGCTCCAAATTTAAAAGGCTGGGATAATTTCAATGTGAAAGAATATATTGAAAAAAACACATTATTAAAAACTGAAATTAATAACGATGCAAATGTTGCTGGTCTTGCAGAAGCAATGATAGGTTCTGCAAAAGGTGCTGAAAGCGTTTTTTACATTACTGTATCCACAGGTGTAGGTGGAGCTTTAATAATTAATAATAAAATAGTAAATGGTGCAAATAGTTTTGCAGGAGAAATATGCAACTTAATAATAAATGAAGATAAATATAGTCATTCAGGATTGGTTAAAGGAGGATTAGAAGGTCAATGTAGTGGCCCTAATATTTCAAGAAAAGCAAGTGAAAAACTAGGAAGATACATAGAAACACCAGAAGTTTTTGATTTATATAAAAATAATAATGAAGTAGCAATTAAGCTAATTGAAGAATTATGTGAAAATTTATCTAAAGGAATTTCTAATATAATATCAGTAGTTGACCCTGAAATTATAGTTTTAGGAGGTTCTGTAGTTTTATATAATCAATCAATTATCCCAATAATAATAAATAAAGTTAAGGAAAAGGTTATAAATAAGGAAGCAGTAAATATAAGGGTAGCAGAAATTGGAGATGATGCTGGACTTAAAGGTGCAGGATTCTTAATAGAATAAATAGTTTAATGGGAATGGATAAAAATAATATTAGAAAAAGAGAAAATATTTATTTCTATTGTTTAGGCTGTGTTAGAGGAAGATATCTAACACAGCCATTTTTTACCCTATAAGAGATTATATTTTTAAAATCTGTGGATAAATTATTTATAGCATATAAGTTATTGAAGTTAGCTCTATAGAGCAAAAAAGAGAATAAAGAATGCAAGATTTAATTGGTTTTATTTAAAGTAAATATTTGTTTAATTAAAGCTTCATAGATAGTAAGCTATTTCGTGAGGAGAATTCTTGAAAAAAGGGGGGAAGGAATAGTGGAGACTGTATCTAAAAGGTTTTCTAATTATCTTCTTATATCGTCTTTAGGTGGAAATATAATTGGAAGCTTATTTGTTCTATTTTTAAGTTCTACTAAAGGATTTAGTGCTAAAGAAATAAGCTTAATTATAGGAACAACACCATTGATAATATTTCCCATATTTTTTATATGGGGTAGTGTATTAGATAAATATAAAAAAATTATATGGTTTAGTAAGTTAGTAAATTTATCAAATATCATAACAATGATGCTATTGATATTTACAGATAATTTTAGAATATTCTTTATTATAAATTTATTAAGATCAATTTTACTGCAACCTGGTGGAACATTAAATGATAAGTACCTATTGAACATATCAAAGATTAATAAAGGTTCATATGGAAATTTAAGAGTTAGATCTACTATAGGATATGGATTAGCTGGAATAGTAAGTTCTATAGCTATTAAATTAGGTGATGTATATTTAGCTATGTCAGTGGGGATGGTTTTAATATTTATAAGTATTATTCTAATAAACAAAATTCCAGACATACCCAATGATGATATAGAAAATTATAAAGAGAATGAATTAAGTAAGGGTAATCTTATTAAATCTATAGCAAATTTATTAAAAAATAAACTATATATTAAGTATTTAATAATAATATCAATCATTTGGGGAACTCAAAATGCAGCATCTGGATATGGAATTCAAATAATGATGATTGATTTAAATGCGTCAAAAGAAATTATAGGATTAATTCCTTTTATAATGGTTATTTTTGAAGTTATATTTTTGTTAATTTATGATAAAATAAGGATTTTAAAAAAAGTTGATACAGCATTAGTAATATCATTATTAATACTAATTTTAAGATGGGGTATAATGCTTTTTGCTAAATCATATTCAACTATATTATTAATAACTATACTTCATGGAATAGTTACAGGAATAGTTCTACAAATTCAAAATAAGTTAATTGGAGAAACTGTTCCATCTAATCAGCACTTCTTAGCATTTATAATAATAAGTTCCTTTTCCAATACAATACTACCTAGTATATTAAACTTAATTACAGGGAGTTTATATGAGAATATGGGGATTTGGATATTCGGAGGATGTTATTTAGTACTTACATTAATAGCTATATTTATAATGATATTTACAAGTATAAAGAATAAATTTAAATTCAAAAAAGTTGATGCAGAATTCAATTTATAAATATAATTGTAGGGTTAAGTTAAAAAATTCAGAGAAAAACGAATTTATAGAGTAAGTTTGGATAATGAATATAATTTTATAGAAAATATAACAAAAAATATAATATAGATACTAGATTAATAGAATTTAAGATTAATAGGCTATTAAAGTAAGGTTTAATGGTCTATTAGATGGAGCATAATGACTATAACAAATTCTTATATTGTAGTTTTATTAATAACAATTTTACATGGTTTTGTAGCTGGAGCTATTTTTCAAATACAAAATAAACTTTTTGGAGAAATAGTAGAGCCTCGGTATCAATTTTCAGCCTTTATGTTATTAGGAGCTATATTAGGGACAATGCTACCTAGTATTTTAAATTTAATAACAGGAAATTTATATAAAAAATTAGGTGTTGGAATATTTGGTGCAACATATTTAGCACTTACAATAATTGCATTAGTCATTATGATATTAAGCAAAATAGAAAAGAAAAATTTTGGACAATAAATATGGTAAAAAGAGGATGTTGAATCCTCTTTTTCTATTTATACCAGAAAAATTTACAAATTAATTTAAAAAACATAAAAATTAAAGTTAATTCGCGTTGAAATTCAAGCAAATCAACTATAAAATGATAATTGAAAGGTTTACAAAATAAAAAATATGTCGAAGCAAGTAGTAAAATGCTAAAATATAAATACTTGTATTAAAAAATTAAAGTTAAATTCAAGTTTATAGTGTATCTATGATACTTATGATAATTAAATTTTTAGGGAGGAATTTTTATGAGCAAAATCACTAAAATAATTTCTGCATTAACATTAACAACTATTATGGCTACATCATTAGTAGGTTGTTCAGGTGGTAATTCAGGTTCAAAATCTTCAGGAGATGCTATTACAGTAAACTTTTGGACAGCACCACAAAAAGTTCAGTATGATTTTTGGACAAAGAAGGCAGAAGCATTTAATGCAACCAATACTGAGGTAAATGGAAAGAAAGTTAAATTAGAAGTACAACAAATGCCAGAAACACCATCATCAGAAGCTGGGATTCAAAATGCATTAGCTACTGATACTACTCCAGCTATATCAGAAAACATAAATAGAGGATTTGCAACTACGTTAGCAGCATCAGATGCTGTATACTCACTAGAAAATGAAGAATGGTTTAAAGACTTAGTTGAAAATAGAGCACTTGAAACAGTAATGCCAGGTTGGCAAATAGATGGAAAACAATATGTAATACCAATGTATGTTAACCCAATGGTATTACAATGGAACACTAAAGCACTAAAGGAGTTAGGTGTTGATAAAGCTCCAGAAACTAAAGCAGAATTTGAAAGCTTAATAACTAAATTCAGAGAAAATAAAGATAAGATGGCTTCAATTGGTGTAAGTCACGTATTCTATAGAAATTCATTAATAAGACCAGATCAATGGTGGGACAGATGGTCTGATTTCCAAAATATTTATTTATCATTTAGTGGTGGTAAGCCATGGGTTGAAGGAAATAAATTAGTTTTAGATAAGGAATTAACAAAAGAAACATTTGAATTCTTTGGATCATTAGGAGATACATTATTAACATCAGAAGTTCCAAATGTATGGTCAGAAGAAAATCCACCAGTATTATGTACAATAGCAGCACCATGGGAAATTCAATCTTTAAGAGAAGGTGGAAAAAAATATGGTGAAGATTATAAATATGGTCCAATGATAGTTAAAAACCAAGGTAATACTACTTATAACTATGCAGATGCAAAAGGTTTAGTTTTATATAAAGATAGTAATATTACTGATGAAATGCATCAAGGCGCAGTAGAGTTTATTAAGTGGTTATATAATGAAGAAAATTCAGCGCAAACAGATTTAGAATGGTTAGAAGCTACTACAATGTTACCAGTTAGAGGTGACTTAGTTACAAATGAAACTTTCACTAAATACTTAAATGAAAATCCAGAATTAAAAGACTTAGCAAAATATGTACCATATGCTATTCCTTGTATGCCTCATGATAAGATGACACCAATACAAGAAGCATTAGGAACTAGTTTAGCAGCATATTTAGAAACTACATTAACATCAACTAATATTAAACCAAATGATGCTACACAATTTGTTAACCAAGCATTTGACGCAATGAAACAAGCTGGCGGACTAGAATAGTTTATTAAAGTAAAGCAAAGATGAATAAACTTTATCTTTGCTTTATTTATAAAGGAGTGACACTAGATGAAGGAAAAAATACAGAACTTAAAAAATAAAGGTGGGTTTTTAGGATGGCTATTTAATTTGCCATATATTGCATATTCAGTTATTTTCTTTTTAATACCATTAGTGTGGGCATTTTGGTTGTCAATGACAGACTGGAACTTAATGTCAAAGAATAAGAATTTTGTAGGGTTTGATAATTTTACAGCTTTATTCAGTGATCCAAGAGTTAAAGCGGCTTTTATAAACTCATTTAAATATTTAATACCTATAGTTATTTTTACATTTGTTGCAGCGATGATAATTGCATTATTAGTTCATAAGTTACCAGAGAAAATAAAGGGAATTACAGCAGTTTTATTTTTTATACCTTATTTAACTTCAGGTGTTGCAATATCAGTTGTAGTAAGATATTTCTTTAGCTTTAATTCAGCTTTAAATGTATCTTTGAGAGACAAAGGAATTAATATTGATTGGTTTAGAGATCCAAAATGGGCATTTATTATAATAGTTGGAATAGTAGTTTGGAAAATGTCAGGATATTATGCATTATTTATATTATCAGCATTAGAGTCTATTCCAGATGATGTTCATGACGCTTGTAAAATTGATGGAGCTACTGGTTTTAAAAAATTTAAAAGTGTAACATTACCAATGGTTATACCAACATTAACAACAGTTATTGTATTAGCAGCAGGACTTGCATTTGGTATCTTTACAGAACCTTATTTATTAACAGGTGGAGGGCCAAATTTAGCAACAACTACATGGCAATTAGAAATTTACAATACTTCATTTACAAACTTCCAATCAGGATATGGTGCAGCTATTGCAATAGCTAGTGCAGTTCATGTATTTGTAACAATAAAAATAATTACATTTATAATGGAAAAATTCAATAAGAAATACGGTCAATAAAAGTACTTACGCAAATATAAAATTGGAGGTTAATAAAATGAAAAATAAGTTAAATATAAAAACTATTTTAGTAATAGTAGCTACTATTATAATATTAGGAATTTCATTATTTCCTTACTTTTATATGATAGTACAATCATTAGCACCTTGGGATCAAGTAGATAAGGTTATGATGCCAGATGGATTTACATTAAAAAGTTATGAATATCTTTTAGGCGGAAATGGTGCAGCTAATGCTAGCATGTGGATTAAATCATTAGTAAACTCATTTATAGTATCATTACCTACTGCAATAATTTCAGTATTAGTTGGTTTATTAGTTGGTTATTCAGTATCTAAAATGAAGAACTTTAAAGGAGAAAAAGTAATAATGAACTCATTATTATTTCAAATGTTCTTCCCAGTAATAATATTACTGGTACCAAGATATATAATTTCAAAGCCACTTACAAACACATATTTGGGTATGATATTACCTTTGTCAGTATCTATTTGGGGTGTGTTTATGTATATAAATTATTTTAAATCATTACCAAATGCTGTTTTTGAAGCTGCAAGAATAGATGGTGCTTCAGAACTAAAAATACTTTGTCATATAGCTTTCCCAGTAACAAAATCAGTAACGACAATAGTATTTTTATCAACATTTATGACAAGATGGTCAGAACTTATGTGGGATATGCTAATTTCACCAAAGGTAGATATGCAAACACTTAACGTGTTAATATCAACACAATTTAAGCCAATGGGGAATTTGCCAGGACCTATGTATGCAGCATCAGTTATATTAACAATTCCAATAGTAATTATGTTCCTATGCTTCTCTAAGCATTTCAAAGAAGGAATAAACTTTATGTTAAAGTAAGAGGAGGACTAGTATGAGTAATAATATAGACGTAAAAAGAAGTTTAAGAAATCCATTAATAAAGCCAAGTGACGTTAAGGCAAGTAGAGAAGACTTTAAGGTTGATGGTGTATTTAACTGTGGAGTATGTAAATATAATGATGAATATATTTTATTATGTAGAGTAGCAGAATCGGTTAAAGTAGTAAGTGAAAATGAAGTTAAGATACCTGTGGTAGTTAATAAAAATGGTGAGGATGTTATTGAGATAGTATCTTTTAACAAAAAAGTAGATACACAGTTTGATTATTCAGATTCAAGATCATTATGGATAACTGATGTTAAGGGAGGAAGAAAGATAGCTTACTTAACTTCATTATCTCATATAAGAGTTGCGAGATCTAAAGATGGAGAGAACTTTGAAATAGCAGATGAAGCTTTTATAAAGCCAATTGCTTCAGAAGAAGAATGGGGAATAGAAGACCCAAGAATAACACAAATTGATGATACTTATTATATAAACTATACTTCAGTTACAAGAAATGGAGCAGCAACTTCATTAGTATCTACTAAAGATTTTGTAAGCTATGAAAGACATGGAATTATATTTGCTCCAGAAAATAAGGATGTAACTATATTCCCAGAAAAAATTAATGGTAAATATATAACATTTAATAGACCAGTACCAAGTGCTATTGGTGGGCCAGATATGTGGATGGCAGAATCACATGATTTAATTCACTGGGGAAAACAAAAGCATTTTTATGGAGTGTCAAATGATGATTCATGGGAAAATGGAAGAGTTGGAGGAGGAGCAGTTCCTTTCTTAACTGAAAAAGGATGGGTAAAAATTTACCATGCAGCAGATAAAGATAATAGATATTGCTTAGGGGCTTTCTTATTAGATAAAGATGATCCAAGTAAAATATTAGCTAAAACAAATAGAGCAATATTAGAACCAAAAGAAGATTATGAAATAGAAGGATTCTTTGGAAATGTAGTATTTACATGTGGATGCTTATTTGAAGATGGAATAGTTAAAATTTACTATGGTGCAGCAGATGATAAAGTTTGCAGAGCAGATATTAAAATAGAAGATATATTTAAAGTAATGGATAAAATAGTTTAATTTAAAATTATAGAAAATATTTTGGGGGCAGTCTTTATTGGTTGCTTCCTAAATTAATATTAGGAGATATAGTATGGCGAAAGTAACAATGAAAGAAATAGCAAACAAGTTAAATATATCAATTAATGCTGTATCCCTTGCATTAAATAATAAAATTGGTGTTAGCGAAGAAACAAGAAAGCAAGTTCTTGATATGGCAGAAGAATTAGGATATTTAGATAAATCTCCTAGATTTGTACAATCCTATGCAAGTCGAAATATATGTACACTTATAAAAAAATCTCACTTTGAAGATAGTACTTTTTATTCAAAAATATTAATGGGAATAAATGAAGAGGCTAGAAAAAAGGGATATGATATTATAACATGTATGATTAATGAAAATGAGCAAAGTATTCCAAGCTGTATAGAAAGTAAAAAGGTTTGTGGAATAATAGTAGTTGCAGCTATTGAAGATGAATATTTAGTTAAACTTAAAGATTATAAGCTTCCAGTTGTATTAGTAGACCATACATCATTATTAGAAAGTACAGATAGTATTTTATCAGATAATAAGCTTGGTAGCTTTAAAGTTACAAAGCTGCTTTTAGATAAAGGTTATAAGAATATAGGATTTTTTGGTGATTTAGAATACTCGTTAAGTATTAAAGAAAGATATTTTGGTTATAAAGAAGCAATAAAGAAGTTTGTTTGTATTAATTCAGAAGATGAAACTTTAGAATATATAGATAATTATTCTGTACTTCATAATTTAGAGGAATATATAATTAATCAGGATGAAAAAGGAGTACAAAAAATTATTTCTGAAATGGATAATATTCCAGAAGCATTTGTTTGCTCAAATGATAATGCAGCAATAATTGTAATTACTGCTTTAAGAGAATTAGGATATTCAATTCCAGATGATATTGCAGTTGTAGGCTTTGATGATATTGTATTAAGTTCATTAGTAATACCAAAGGTTACAACTGTAAGGGTTCAAAAGGATTATATGGGTAGAAAAGCAGTAAATAGATTGCTTTGGAGATTAGAACATAAAAATGATCCAAATGAAAATATTGTAATGAGCGTTGAAGTAGTTGAGAGAGATTCACATAAAAGATAATTATAAGAAGGTGGGGTAAAAGAATATGATAAAAACTTGTAATGGATTATTAAAGGAATATTTAGAGTCAAAACCATCAGTGTACAATGTAGAAAAAATTAAGTTTGTAAATGTAGGGGATAATGATGTATATAATATAACTGCTCCTTTTAAAAATGATGATAAAACTATAATAGCAGGTAGAGTAGAGGCTAGAGATAGTGAACATTCAAAAGTATATTTCTTTGAAAATATAAGTGAAGGTTGGAGTCCTGCTAAAGGATATCCAGTGTTAGAATTACAAGATCCTTTTTATACTAGAATTAATGATGAGTTAATAGTTGGAGGGGTAGAAATATTCCCTGACCCAGAAAAAGAAGATACATTAAAATGGAGAACTATATTCTATAAAGGAAAGAATATACAATCATTAGAAAGATTTTTTGTTGGCCCTGATGGAATGAAGGATTTAAGATTAGCACAATTATTAGATGGAAAAATAGCAGTTTTAACAAGACCACAAGGTGAAAAAGGTGGTAGAGGTAAAATTGGATTTACTATAATAAATTCTTTAAATGAATTAACTATAGAAGTAGTTAATAAATCTCCATTATTAAATGGATTATTTATAGATGAAGAATGGGGAGGAGCTAATGAAGCAAGACCATTGGATTCATCAACATTAGGAATATTAGGTCATATAGCATGCTTTGATAATGATGGAAATAGACATTATTATCCAATGACTTTCAAATTAGATATTAATACTTTAAAAGTATCAGAACAAAAGCTTATAGCAATAAGAAAAGATTTTAAACCAGGAGAAGCTAAAAGACCAGACTTAGAAGATGTTGTATTTAGTGGTGGTTTAATAATAGAAGGTAATAAGGCAAGATTATATTCAGGAATTAGTGATGCAGAAGCTCAATTTATAGAAATATATAATCCATTTAAGTAGGAGGTATTTAAATGAATAAAATATGGTGGAAAGAAAGCGTATTTTATGAGATATATATGTCTAGCTTTATGGACGGAAACAATGATGGTATTGGTGATTTTAAAGGAATTACATCTAAACTTGATTATTTATCAGATTTAGGAGTAAAGGGAATATGGTTAACACCATTTTATCCATCCCCTAGAGTAGATAATGGATACGATATTTCAGATTATTATAATGTAGATAAAGATTATGGTACTTTAGAAGACTTTAAAAGCTTTATTAATAAAGCACATAACTTAGGGATAAAAGTAATAGTTGATATAGTTTTAAATCATACATCAAGTATGCATCCATGGTTTATAGAATCAAGAAATTCTAAAGATAATGATAAAAGAGATTTTTATATATGGAAAAAAGAAGTTCCAAACAATTGGGAGTCTTTCTTCGGGGGAGATGCTTGGGAGTTTGACAAAGAAACTAAGGAATATTATTATCATGCTTTTGCAAAGGAACAAGTAGATCTAAACTGGAATAATCCGAAAGTATATGATGCAATGAAAGCTGTATTAAAATATTGGTTAGACTTTGGTGTAGATGGATTTAGATTTGATGTAATAAACTTCTTAACAGTTCAAAATGATTTAAGCAAAGACAATCCTTTTGATGAAAAAGGAGAACAAATACATAAGTTTGACAAGGATCAAGATGGTGTATTAGATATAATTAGCAGACTAGTATCTGATATAAAAGCAATTAAGGAAGATGCTTTTTTAGTTGGAGAAGTTGGTTCAGAAGACATAAATGAGTTAAAGAATTACTTAGGGAAAGATTTATTAGATGTAGTATTTAATTTTAACTTAGGAAGTATGGAGGAGTTTTCTTCAGAAAAAATATATAAAGAAATTAAATCTATGGATGAAGTGTATGAGGAAAATCAAATACCTACAATATTCTTTAATAGTCATGATATGGGTAGAAGCATATCAAGGTTTAATCCAAAAGGAGATTTAAATGGAATAGAAAAAGCAATGGCAGCTTTACTTTTAACTTCATATGGTGTTCCATTTATGTATTTTGGTGAAGAAATAGGTATGAAAGATTTATTATGTTTTGATATTAAAAAGATGAATGATATACAAGGTATTACTAAATATAAGCTTGAGCTAGAAAAAGGTAAAACTGAAAGTGAAGCATTAATTAGTGCAAATAAAAGTTCAAGGGATAAATCAAGAAGCCCAATGCAATGGAATAACTCAAAATACTATGGCTTTAGCAGTGTTGAGCCATGGATAAACATAGAAGACAAACTAGACGATACTAATGTTGAAAAGTGTTTACAAGATAATAATAGTATATTAAAGTTGTATAAAGATTTAATAAAATTAAGATATAATAATGAAGTTTTAATGTATGGCATATATAAAGAAATATCATTTAATAACAATGTTTTATCTTTTACTAGACAATTAGGAAGTAAAGAGGTAGAGGTTATAATAAATTATGGTGAAGATGTTTATACTTATAATAATAACTTTAAAACATTATATGAAAACAATACTATTAATGGAGCGCTGAAACAATTTGGTTTTGTGATAAATAAGAAATAGAACTTATTTATAGTAATAGTAGATGGAAATTTAACACATTAAGTAAATTTTAGATAGTAGATAGAATGGTGAGAGCTAATCTATCTACTATTTTTTTATTATAGATAGTATTGTATTATATAGGTTTCAATATAAGGATTATATGATAAATTTATATGATTAGTTTATAAGTAAGAACTTGTGGTATATAACAAATATAGAATATTTAGGAAACAATAGTATATAATGTTTTAAAGTTTATTAATAGATTTATATAATGTTTTTAATATAAATAAATAGGGAGGGTATATGTTTAATAAAAATAATAAATTTACTTTATACTTAGGAATATTTATTTTAATATACATTGTTATTACTAATGAAATACTAGGAAAAATAACATTTAGTTTACCATTTGTAATTATAGGTTTAGCTTTAATTATTTATTATTTTGTAAATAACAAATATTATGATAATGAAACATATAGCAAATACATAAAAATAATAACATCTGATTCCCATGCATTAAGAAGTGATATGTAAATCCACAAGAATGTGGAAACAGAACAGGAATTAGATGGGCAGAAATAATTGATAATAACAATGAAGGAATAAAAATAACTGGAGATAATATAGAAATGAGTGTATTACCATATACTCCACATGAACTAGAAAATGCATACCATGCCTATGAGCTACCACCAATATATCATACAGTTTTAAAGATATCCCTAAAACAATCAGGGGTTGGAGGAGATGATAGCTGGGGAGCAGAGGTACATGATGAGTATAAGTTAAAGGCAGAAGAAGAGAGAATATTAAAGTTTTCAATTATTGGCAAAGATTTTTTATAATTCACCTTATTCGAATCATCTAAACATGGCACAACTGGCATAGGCTCAAACAGTGCCAGTTCTTAACGGTAATTTGAAACGGTGGATTATAAAAATCTAGTTGCTCGTAATGATGCACCCTTCCGACAAAATAGTCCTTGAATTTTACCTATAAATGTAGCTATTATGGGTTAATAAGTATAAAGAGTGGTGAACTTCCACCAATGAGCGAAGAGTTGAAAGAGTAGAATATAAGAATAAATATAAAAAAGCTATTATTTCGCATCTATCAATGCGAAATAATAGCTTTTTTTATTTTTGTTTAGGCACACTAAACAGTTAACTACAATTTTTGTATTATATCATACCTTGCAAATGGCTTAAAATCGTACTTTTTTATTTCTTCGTGAAAATTCCTTTTAGCGAAATTAATTAAAGACATTTTCAATAATATGGTATAATTTAACTTGAAATAATTTAAATATTAGCATTGAAAAATTAGAAAATAGAAATAAAAGCTTATGGGGAGTGATAATTTTATGTTAAGAGGTAATAGTGTCAAAAATTTCCTAAAAATTGTAGCTATATATATAACTATGTTTGTTTCTACAGTGATAATATCTAGAATTGATCATACTGGTGATATGTATATTGGTGGATCACAATATTCTACTTATATAGGGAAACATTTGATGATTTCTTCCATTATGTTTTTGATATTAATTATATTATTTAAAGTAGAAAATAATGCTGTAAATATATATTTAATAATTCTACTAATTATGTGTATTATAATATTTATGAATTCAAGAATTTTTGGTTTTAATGTTAAATCAAGAAATCCTTTTATGTCTATACTTACGAACCCCTTTAGTTATTATTTAATAAATTGGATTGTATTAAAAAGCTTAACACAGTATAGTTTTTTAATAATGTTATCATATTTTATTACTTTAAGTATTCTGCATAGAGTGTCAATTAAGTTTATTAATATTATTAAAAATAAACTTAATTGACTTAAGTAAATTCAACTCCCTAAGCCTATAGGAAGTTGAATAGTGTTTTATAGTTTATGTTACGTATAAATAATTATTAAGGTAAATACAGCCATTTACGATCTGAAGAAGGTGCATCAAGGTCTAATTCTGGATAAAATCTAGCACCTTCTTCAACGTAACCTTTATAAGAACGTTTAGCTATATGTTCATCTTGTTGTTCCTTTCCAAATCCAAATATTACTGTATAGTCAGTTTTGCACATGGCGGCTTTAGTGTATTCACCAATATGATTTTGCCAATAATCAGCAAAACTTAGAGGACTTATAGGAGTATGTGGTACTCCTGTATTGCATGAATAAAACTCTGTAACTACAGACTGGAATGAATTTTTATTTATTTTAACTATGTCAGAAGGTTTTAATGTTAATTTAGAGCTAGCAGAACTGTCTGCTCCGAGTGCAAGCCATCCAGGATAGCCATGTTATCTTCTCTTTATTAGGATTGTCAACATAATCATGAAGTTTTTTTATTTCTATTATTTTTTAAAATCACTCTGAATTTCGGGACGTGTATTACTAAGCTGCTTTATTATATTTTGGTAGTTTTCTTCTCTTATTTGATTTTGTTTTAAAACATAAAGTAATAAGTATCCGAATAATGAGGCAAAAACACCTTGTGATGTAAGAAAATTAAATAATTTACTATTCATAAAATTACTCCTTTTAAAATATATAGATAGATTTATTTATAAAATAATAAACTACAATTTCTATAAAATTTGATTTAGCGAAATAAATTTAAATAATGGTAAAAATACACTATTATAGGTGTTATAATTAAGTTGACAATTAGTCCATTTGTTGGGATTGTATATAGGGAGGATCTTAAATGAAGATAAAAAAATGAAGCGTAGCTCTATTTTAACAATTATAGCTACTTTAATCTTTTGTAGTACATTTTTATTAGATTATATATGTAAAGAAAACAAATTAATTTATAGACATTGGCTTAGTCTTTCTATAACATACTATAGATATGCTTTTATAATTACATTATTTATAATACTTCCATGTTATTTAATTATAAAAAAAAGAAACATCTGGTTAAAGTTATTAGGATTTCCCATTATAGCATATATAGCATTTATGCTTCTCATAACCATGATTTTAAACCCAGCTCTTAATACTAATTCATATTATACAGAAATAGATGGGCAACGAGTAATCGCACTACAAAAGCATGTTTTGCATACTGATGGCCCAATTTATTACGTTCCGGTTAATATATTCTTTATGGAGAAATCTCCTGATTTCGTTTATCCGTATTAACTAGCGAATGAACTATTTATCGTAATAAAACCAGTATTGTAGCCAAGCTTTCAGCTACAATACTGGCTTTATATTATAATTTATTTTCTATATATTTTGCAAAAGCGTTACAAGCTGCTTTTTTTTCGGAATCATTAGGCATTCCTAATTCGAATCTAGCAAGCCATTTGAATGCAAATTCTCCTGGTCCACCAAATTCAAACCCCTGATTGCTAATCATAATATTATATATTTTGGTAGTTTTCTTCTCTTATTTGATTTTGTTTTAAAACATAAAGTAGAAGATAGCCAAATAATAGAGCGAAAACACCCTGAGTAGTTAAAAAATTAAATAGTTCACTATTCATAAAATCACTTCTTTCAATATATATAAAGAGTTTTTCTTATAAAATAGTAAACTATTATTTTTATTAAATCTAAATTCGCTAAAGTTGAACTTAACGTAATTTTAAAGCCAATGATCATTGAGCATTGGCTTTTGTTATTCATTAAAGATACTTTTAACGAAATTAGAATGTTTATATTTTATAAATTACTAATTCACAACTATCAGCAATCATATATATAAAATAAGGAATTTTATCAAGCTCTTTAATTATTTTGACATCAAAATTAAAATAGATTCTAAAAGTTTAGAGATTATAAGTAATAAGACTTGCATTTGAAAAATAAGCTTCTACCTTACTGTCATTAGTATAATAATTACTAGGTATTCTTGATAACCCAGCTCAATATCCTGTATTAGGAATCATACCAACAAAACTATATAGCGTAAATATATTTCCAATAGTAGTAGCTTCTTTTTATAAGTTAGAGGTTGGATGTTAGAATACAACTTTTAAAAAATAAATTTAAATGTGATATAATATTAAATAAAAATTGGGGGGTATTTATGAAATTATATAGATTAAAGTTCTTATTAATTTTTATTTTAATTATTTTAATTGTAATTCCTTGTTTACCATATAAAATGCCAGAAAGAGATAGATATGAATATGATAATTTGATAAGATTAGAGATCCAATGTCATGAGTGGAGTGGTGGGCCTAAAGTTATTGGTGGCCAAGAACATTTAGATAGATTTCTAGACACTTTACCTGACAAAACTATTTCAAGAGATACTGTAAATTTAATTGGAAATACTCCATATGAAAGTATATCAACATTTAGGCAGGGAATTCCTTCATATAGGGAATTTGTTGTTTATGGAGAATTTAAAGAAGGTTATTCAAGATTTAATGAGGTTAGTTTTGATATTAAAGAATGGTATCCTAAGAACCAATACGTAACACTATATGATAGTATGATTTTTTATGAATTAAAGATATATCCTATTATAATTATTATAATTATTTTTTTAATATTAGCCAGTTTAAAAATTAAAAAGTAACCCAGTATGCATTATCTTCTTTAGCTGGAATTGGATATCTAGAAGATCCAGCCGGGATGTACCCAGTTTGAGCTCTTAAAGCTCTTACTGCAGCTTTTTCAACTATAGAAGCATTTTCTGTGTAAGTTGTGAAAGCATATTCTGTTCTGTATACAACAGTTTCTGTTACTCCATTAGTTTTAAGCTTCCATGCATATGCGAAACTATTATTTCCACCAGTAGCTGTATTATAAGAATAGAAAATACTATGTGTATTTTGGAATACAGAGCTATTAATTTGGCTCAAATCAGCTATTTCAATACTGTAATTAGAACCAAATAATAATTTTCCTACGTCACCATGACCAAATAAAGTGAATTTGCTTATTGGATATATTCTTTTATCAACACCTGAAATGTTACCAGTATTTATATAGTTAATAAATTCTGCTTTAGATTTAACAAATTGTATATTAGCTCCAAAGACAGATGCACTATGTTTAAAATTATTAATATCTTCTTCAGAATAACTTCCTGAGTCTATTAACCATGTAATAACGTTTCTTGAGGCAGGTGAGTTTTTTATTTCTATTATTTTTTAAAATCACTCTGAATTTCAGGTAGTGTGTTACTAAGTTGCTTTATTATATTTTTATAATTTTCTTATCTTATTTGATTTTGTTTTAAAACATAAAGTAGAAGATAGCCAAATAATAAAGCAAAAACACTATTAACAGTAGAAATATATACATATATAATGAGGAACAAGAAATAAAAAAAACAAAAAAATGAATAGATTTTTATCAAGAAAGATGGAGGGACTGGCCCTATGAAGTCTGGAAATATGAATATGAACTTAAATTAGTTGTAGGTACTGGATTAATCAATGCAGTACCTACTTACATATATCCACTTTTTTATTGAATTTTACATATTACTAATATACTGTAATAATATAAAGTGAATATTTAATAGAATAGGGGAGAAGCACAATGAGCAATAAAGGAATAGTATTTTTTGATGTAGATGGAACACTAATAGATTGCTTTAAAGGGATTACAGAACCAACAGAGAAAACTAGGGAGTCTATTAAAAAATTAAAAGAGAATGGTTATTTAACAATGTTAGCAACTGGTAGATCTAAAAGCTGCTTAGATGAAGGATTATTGTCATTAGGGCTAGATGGATATATAACATCTAATGGATCATATGCAGATATAGATGATAAAATAATTTTTAGCTATCCAATTAATAAAGAAAAGCTAGTTGAAATTGTAGAGTACTTAAATGAAAATAATATGGATTATATTCTAGAGGGACAAGAATTAAATTATCTTTCCTCAAGTAATAATGAAAAACTAAATGACTTATTAAAGGGCGCAAATATTGGACAGGATGTTTTAACAGATAAGTGGGATATAAATGATATAGAGTGCAATAAAATAATAGCAATTATTAATACAGAAGATGACTATAATAAAACAGTAGAAAGGTATAGTGAAGAATTTGCATTTATGAAACATCCATATGGAATTTCATTCGAAATATATAAAAGTGAATACACTAAAGGATATGGAGTTACTGAATTAGCTGATAGATTACAAATAAAAATGGAAAATACATATGCTTTTGGAGATGGAGAAAATGACATAGAAATGTTTCAAGCTGTAGAGCATGGAATAGCTATGGGAGGTTATCATGAGTTACTAGAAGAACATGCTTATGATTTTACTGAAGATGTAGAAAATGAAGGAATAACTAAAGGGCTTAAAAAGTTAGGATTAATATAATTAGTAAAAATAATAGTAGTATATTAAAAAGAGTGAAGTGATAGATTATATATTTTTATCACTTCACTCTTTTTAATGTATAAACCAGTTATAAAAAAAGTTGCTAAGAATTATTTAGTAGATAAAAAGTTACAAGTTATAAATAATTAGCCAATCTAGTATTATCTGATAAGGAGAGAAATACTTATATTAGAATGATTTATATAAAGAAGTTTTAGGGGGATTTGTATGAATAATAAAAAAAAGATAATGAGCGCATTGAAGCAATTACAAATGAATAAGGAAAATATAGACAAATTCTCTAAAGGAGTGAAAGCAGAAGAAGTTTCTAAAACTTTAAATATACAAAGGTGTGTAGTTAGTAGGCATCTTAATGAATTGGTTAGGGAAGGGGTGGTAACCAAGACTGCCACAAGGCCTGTATACTTTAGGTATATAGAGTTAGAGCGTAATAAACCAAAGGTAGATTATATAGAAAGCAATGATCCTTTTACTAAAGTAGTAGGAAATAATAATAGTTTACTTCAAGTAGTAGATAAGTGTAAGAGTGCAGTAATTTATCCTAGTAGGTCAATGTCAATCCTACTGTTAGGAGAAAGTGGTGTAGGAAAGAGCTATATGGCAGAAATTATATATGAGTACGCTAAATATAAAAAATGTATATCTAAAGATGCACAATTTGTTGTACTTAACTGTGCAGATTATGCGAATAATCCAGAACTTTTATCATCATGTTTGTTCGGATATAAAAAGGGAGCATTTACAGGGGCCGATAAAGACAAAGAAGGATTAATAGAAGCTGCTCAAAATGGGTATTTATTTTTAGATGAGGTACATAGATTACCTCCGGAGGGACAAGAAAAGTTATTTATATATTTAGATAAAGGAATCTTTAAAAGGATAGGCTCTAGTGAAGAAACATCCAATGTTAATGTAAAATTTATATTTGCTACTACGGAGAAACCTAATGAAGCTTTATTAGATACTTTTTTAAGAAGAATTCCAGTGAAAATAAAAATTCCTAGTTTTACGGATAGACCAATTGAGGAGAGATTAGCATTGATTTATCAGTTCTTCTATATGGAATATAAAAATACTAATGTGGAATTTAAGGTAAGTAATAGAGTTGTAAATACATTACTTTTTTCAAAGCAGAGAGGAAATATAGGCGGTATAAGGGATACAATTAGATTTAGTTGTGCTAATTCATATAGAAGAAATATTAATGGGAAAGTAAAAGAAGTGCTTATGGAAGATCTAACAGACAATTATTTAATGTTAAGTGAGAAAATACAAAGTTATTTTAATAAGGACTATTTATATATTAATGATGATATTGAGAATAGAATAGATCTTTCTATTATGACATGTAAAACAGGGGATTACTTTAATGAAACCATAGATAATGTCTATGAAGAAATTAAGAAGTTTGAAAGAAGCCATACTAGTAATGATAGTTTAATAAAGAAACTTACAAAAGAAATAAATAAGTTGATTGATAATATCACATATGACTCTAGTAGTAAAGGTAATGAATTGATGGAGAGTATATACATTCAAAATGTTTCTAGAGGACTGCAGATATTAAATGATAAATATGGAGTAAAGTATTATGGTAATTCTTCTAAAGTATTAACTAAGTTTCTTTTGCAGTTAAGAGATGAAGATTATTTTGATAATAGTCAAGAGAATAACAATATTAAATATATAGATACTTATTTAAAAAAAAATTGGGGTAAGTTATATATTACGTCTGATAAGTTTATTTCAATAATAAATTCATCTTTAGATTGCAATATAAAATTAAAGTGTAGAGTATTAATAAACTTATATTTTATTTCCATAAGAGCTAATAAGATTAATTCAATTAATGCAATATTAGTAGCACATGGATTTTCAACGGCCAGTAGTATTGCAAGTTTAACTAATAAAGTGTATGAGGAATTTATTTTTGAATCATTTGATATGCCCATAGATATGAAACCGAAAGAGATAATAAAAAAGGTTACAGATTATTTGAAGAATCTAGATACAACTAATGGAGTAATAATACTAGTTGATATGGGATCATTATTTAACATGGGTGAAGAAATAGAAAAAGTATCAAAGGGTAATATAGGAATAATAAATAATATCACAACTCAGGTAGCTTTAGATGTAGGGGGGAGAATAATAAATAATCAAAGTATAGAAAGAATAATTGATTCTATCGAAAAAGGAAATGCTATTCAAAGCAAATTTATTGAAAAGGTAAAAAAGAAGAAGACTATAATCACTACATGTATAACAGGTATAGGTACTGCAACTAAAATAAGAGATTTAATGAAAATGTGCTTAGATGGAAATGATGTAGAGGTAATTGAATATGAGTATCGAAAGTTACTTACAAATGGAAGAAATGAAGAGATATTTAAATATTATGATATCCAGCTAATTATATCTACTATCGAAATAGAACTAGATGATGTTAAATGTATTCTTCTTCAGGATTTAATAAAGGAAAATGGAGAAAAAGAACTTGTAGAGACCCTTAGTGGAATGGGAATAACTAAAAAGTTAAATAATATAACTTCAAATATTGTGAAGTATTTCTCTATGGAAAATATTATAAATCAATTAACAATTCTCAATGTGAATAAAATAATAAATGATGTGGAAGAAATGATACAAATATTAGAGAGGGAACTAGGATTTAAGTTTTCATCACAATTAACAATAATTATATATATTCACGTAAGTTTATTAGTTGAAAGGCTAATAACAGGAAGAGAAATGCAATCTGATGATGATTATTCAGATTTCATTATTAATAATGGAGAATTTATAAATGCTATTAATAAAAGTTTTATGAATATACAAAAACAATATGGTGTAAAAATAAACATCACAGAAATAAATATGATATATCAAATTATTTCAAATACAGTTGCTATGAGTGAATAAGGAAACTTAATAGAGAGTGTGATACAAAACAAAGCCTAGATGTGTAAATTTAGGTGTTTGTAACAAAAAAATGTAGGTATTATTAAATAACTGTCACACAAGCTTAAAATGTGTGCAATTAAATCTTTAAAAAGTATAATAAAATCTATATTTCAGAAGTTGGCATAAGAACTGCTAATAATATAAGTATTGATAACGATATAAGTGCAAAGAAAATAGTAAGAAAATAATTGGAGGTGAGTATACTGATTGGAGTCTTATTGGTGAGCCATGGGGATTATGCAAAGGCAATGAAGGAATCCATAGAGATGATAGTGGGAAAAAGAGAAAATGTTTATTGCATTGGATTACAAGCTAATGAGAATGGAGAAAATCTCAGTGAAAAATTAGATCGGATAGATGAGGACATGAATAAATATAGTGAGTGTGTAGTATTTTGTGACTTATTTGGTGGCACACCATGTAATACAGTCATTAAGAAGTATTTAAACAATGACAAAATAAAAGTTATAAGCGGAATGAATTTTTCAATGCTATTAACTACATTATTACAAGAAGAAGCTGACATTGATATGATAATTGATGATGGGAAAAAGGGGATTGTTGATGTAAAGGATTTCTGTAATATGGATGATCGTTATGATTAAAAAATAGGAGGGCATTATGGAAATAGTAAATGTAAGAATTGACGAGAGACTAATACATGGACAAGTAGCAGCTTTATGGACAAATAAATTAGGTATTACAAGAATAGTTGTAGTTAACAACGAAATAATCAAAGATCAAATTCAGAAAATGGCTTTAAAAATGGCAACCCCAGTTGGGGTTAAACTATCTATTCTTTCAGTTGATACAGCAGTAAACAATCTTAAGATAAATAAGTACGAAAAGGATAAGATACTATTGATAACAAAGGGGCCTAAGGAGATATTTGAAGTAATTTCTAAGGGGATAGATATTAAAGAAATTAATGTGGGAAACATGTCTGCAAAGGCAGGATCAAAACTGGTTAAGTCTTCAATTAGCGTAAGAAAAGAAGACATCGAATATTTTAATAAAATTTCACAACTTGGAGTAAGAATAACTGCTCAAATGGTTCCTACAGAAGAAAAAATAAACTTCATGAATTTAATAAAATAATAGATAGGAGGAATTAGCATGAACGTACAATGGTGGCAAATATTATTACTTACTTTAGTGGCATTTTTTTCGATTATTGATTTATTATCTTTTGATATTGGTTTAGGAAGGCCAATACAAGCTGGATTCATTGCAGGTTTAATTTTAGGAGATCCAATAACAGGACTGATAATTGGTGGAACATTACAATTAATGATTTTAGGTATAGGAACTTATGGCGGTGCTTCAGTACCAGATTATACTACAGCAGCAATAATAGGTACTGTACTAGGAGTAGGACAAGATATAGAGGTGGCAATTGCAATAGCAGTACCAGTGGGATTATTACTAATTCAACTTGATATTTTAGCAAGATTTTCAAATACATTCTTTCAACATAGAGCAGATAAATATGTAGAAGATTGTAACCTTAAGGGAATTGCTAGAATGAATTTAATGGGAATGATTCCTTGGGGATTATCAAGGGCACTTCCGGTATTATTGGTATTATTATTTGGTCAAAACTTTGTAGAATTGGTTTTACAATATGTTCCACAATGGTTAATGGGAGGATTAAAGGTTGCAGGAGGATTATTACCAATAGTAGGTATTAGTATATTGCTAAGATACTTACCAACTAAGAAGTATATAGCATATTTAATTTTAGGTTTTGCTTTAGTAGTATACTTCTCATTACCTATGATAGGGGTAGCAACTTTAGGGTTAGTTATTGCTATATTAACGTTTAAATATAAATCTGAAAAGAATGCAAACGTATTGCCAGTTTATAGTAATATGGGAGATGGTGATGAGTATGACGAAGAATAATGAAAATCAATTAGTAAAAAATAATGAAGTTCAAGTAGGAAAGCATTTAACTGAAAAAGATTTAAAAAATGTTAACTTTAGATGGCTATATGGGAGTCAAATAGGTTGGAATTATGAAAGAATGATGGGACTTGGCTATATATATGCTATACTTCCAGCCTTAGAAAAAATATATAAGGATGATAAAGAAGCATTAAAAGAAAGCTTAAGAACTCACTCACAGTTCTTTAATACAGAGCCTGATATGGGACATTTAATTGTTGGTGCATCATTAGCTGTTGAAGAGGAGAAAGGTATAGAAGGTAAGGAAGCAGTACTAAGTATAAAGAACGGATTAATGGGACCATTTGCAGGAGTTGGTGATACAATATTTGGCGTAATTGCTGGAACTGTATTTGGAGCAATAGCAGCTAATATGGCCATAAAAGGAAGTTATACAGGACTAGTAATATGGACAGTATTTTTAATATGCAGATGGTTTATACGTACTAAAATGTTTAGTTTAGGTTATAAGCAAGGAACTTTATTAGTTACTAAGTTTAAGGATAAATTAAATTATTTCACAGAAGCTGCAACAATACTAGGGCTAACTGTTATTGGAGCATTGATACCATCAGTTGTTAGAGTAACAATACCATATGAGTTTGTTGCTGGTGATGTAGTAATGAAGGTACAAGATGTATTAAATCAAATTATGCCTGGACTAGCTCACGTGGGATTAGCAGCCCTATGCTTCTGGTTACTAGGACGTAAAAAAATAACATCTACAAAATTGATAGTGTTTGTAATGATTTTATCAGTAGTTTTATTTAATTTAGGAATACTAGTATAGATGGGAGGCCATAATTATGAGAAACAAATATTTTGAAGTAATTTCAGAGATGCTAATTAATTTAGAACAAAGTCAGTCAGAAAATATAGTGAAGGCTGGAGAAGTAGTTGCTAGTTGTATAATGAATGGTGGTATTTTACAGGCATTTGGAAGTGGACATTCATATGCTGCAGCTATTGAGGTATGTGGAAGAGCAGGTGGATTAATACCTTCAAAATGTATTATAGATCCAGCTGGTGGAATATATGAAATGATAGAAGGTGTAGGAAATCAACTTATTAAGAGACTAGATTTAAGAGAAAATGATTGTTTAATATTAATTTCAAACTCAGGTAGAAATCCGTTAAGCATTGAATTAGCACAATACGCAAAAAGTCAAAATGTTAAAATAATTGTTGTTACTTCATTAGATGTATCTAAAAAGTTAACATCTAGACATAGCTGTGGAAAAAATCTTTATGAATTCGCAGATGTAATATTAGATAACTGTGGAGTAGAAGGTGATGCTTCTATAGATGTACCAGGTTTACCAGTTAAAGTTTGTGGTACCTCTTCAGTAGCAGCAGCAGTACTATTAAATGCAACTATGCTACATGCCATAAATACAATGGTTGAAAAAGGATATAATCCTCCAGTATTTATGAGTGCAAATGTGGATGGTGGACCAGAATTTAACCAGAAATTATTAAATCAATATAGTGATAGAATATATAGATATTAATAATACTATATGATAATTATAATAGGTTGTTGTATTTATTTTAATTGATAGGACTAGTCTAGTGTTACATCACTAGACTTTTCTTAATGTATGGGAATGTAAAAAAGACTGTTTATTATATTTTGTGAAATATCAAAGAAGTTTAAGAATTGAATAGGGTTTGGAATATTATTATATTTTATATATAATAATATTATATATAAAAGGAGGGATACTATGAAAATTGCTATAATTGGGTTAGGCTCAATAGCTAAAAAGGCTTATTTACCTATTTTAGCTGTTAAAGAAGGAGTAGAGCTTTTAATCTGTACTAGAAATAAAGACGTATTAGAAGAAGTATCAAATAAATATAAAATAGATAGAGCATATAATAACATAGATGATTTGCTTAAGGAAGAAATAGATGGAGCAATAGTTTCCACACATGCAGATGGTCATTTTGAAATATCTAAAAAGTTAATAGAAAAAGGTGTTAATGTATATATAGACAAGCCACTTAGTTTTAACTTTGAAGAGAGCAAAGAAATTGAAAAATTAGCTATAGAAAATAATGTGATTGCTATGGTTGGATTTAATAGAAGATTTTGTCCAAAGGTTAGAGAGCTTAAAGGTAGAGGAAAAGCAGATATAATTATAATGCAAAAAAATAGAGAATACCCACCTGGTGATATTAGAAGATTTATTGTGGAAGACTTTATTCATGTTGTGGATACATTAAGGTTTTTAATGGGGGAGGAAGCTACAGCGGTTGATATTAATTATTCAAAGGATGGAAATAATCTCAATAATGTAGTAGTTACTTTAAAGGGAAATAAGGTAACTACAATTGGAGTTATGAATAGAACTGCAGGGATTACCGAAGAAAATATAGAATACATGGTTAAGGGAGATAAATACATTGTTGAGGATTTAGTTGATACATTGGAAGTTAACAACAAAGGCAAAACAAAAAATAGTTTTGGTGGATGGGATTCAACATTATATAAAAGAGGTTTTGAAGATATAATAGATCATTTTATAAACTCTATAAAAGAAGATACAGCTCCAAATCCATCAATTAGTGATTCTATAATTACACATAAATTATGTGAAGATATAGTGAATTATATTGTAGAAAATGAGTAAAATTAAAGGATAGTAATTAAAAGTTAATAATAAATAATGAAATAAAGCTAGCTGAAGATAGTAATGAGCCTATATAGTTACACTAAAATAAGTGATTTTAAGCATATACAAACAATATTTGTATGAATATAATAATTTACTTGGCATATATGGTTTATTTATCCAAATTATAGATATAATAATACTATATAAACTAACAAATAGTTATAATATATTATTAAAAGCATAATTGGGGGAAATTTATGGGTAATAAGGAAAGAAAAAATTCAGGAGTAAGCTTAGGAATCGTATTTGGTAGTGGATTAGGTATAGCATTAGGGATCATATTTAATGAGCTTCTTTGGGGAATAATCATTGGAACTGGTGTTGGACTAACACTTGGATCTATATATGATTCTAAAAATAATAATAATGACGATGCAGAAAAAGATATAACTAATAACTAATAAATAATAAAGGACAAGTGTAGACTTGTCCTTTATTATTTAGGTCAATTACAACACTGGCTTAAAGGAAAATCTAAATTTTTAATGATTTAATGTTAAAAAAAATACAGTAAATGTAAAATTTCAGGGTTGTAATTTGACAAACTGACAACTTAGTGATAGTATTGAGTTGTTACTGAGAAAGGGAGGTAATTTATGATAGAGTTTAGAAATGTTAAAAAAAGCTATAAAAATAACATTATATTAGAAGATTTTAATTTAAATATAGAAGACGGAAATTTAGTTGTATTAATAGGTTCAAGTGGTTGTGGTAAAACAACCTTATTAAAAATGATAAACAGATTAATAGAATCTACATCTGGAGAAATATTAGTTAATGGGAAAAATATAAAAGATATGGATCCTATAAAATTAAGAAGAAGTATTGGTTATGTAATTCAGCAAACAGGTTTATTTCCACATATGACAGTAAAAGAAAATATAGAAATAATACCTAAGCTTATGGGGAAGAGCCAAGAGGAAATTGATGAAAAGACAGTTGAGCTATTAAATATGGTTGGACTAGAGCCAGAAAAATATAGCGAACGATATCCAGTAGAACTAAGCGGAGGTCAGCAACAAAGAGTTGGAGTTGCAAGAGCTTTTGCAGCAGATGCTGAGATAATACTTATGGACGAGCCTTTTAGTGCTCTAGATCCAATAACAAGAACAGAGCTTCAAGAAGAACTTTTCAATATTCAAAAAGAATATAGAAAGACTATAGTTTTCGTAACTCATGATATGGATGAAGCTATAAATTTAGCAGATAAAATATGTATATTAAAGGGCGGTAAAATACTTCAATATGATACTCCAGAAAATATATTAAAAAATCCAGCAGGAGAATATGTTGAAGAATTTGTTGGTAAAAATAAAATTTGGACTAAGCCTGAAATGATAAAAGCAGAAGATGTTATGATATCAAAACCAGTAACAGTTAGTCCGAAGAGAAACTTGCTACAAGCAAGAGAAATAATGAGAGAAAAGAAAGTAGATAGTTTACTTGTAATAAATAAATTAGGAACCTTATTAGGATATATTACATTAGAAGATATTCAAAAAATATCAGAGAAAAATAAATTAGTTGAAGAAGTTATGAATAAAGAACCTAAGTGGGTTTCAGGAGATAAGAGTCTACCAGAATTACTAGAAGTATTTAATAATTTAAAGAAAGGATACTTGCCGGTTTGTGATGAAGTTGGTAGATTACTAGGATTAGTAACTAGAAGTAGTTTAATATCAGTTTTAAGTAGTCAATATATCGAGATGGGAGGAGATAATTAATGAATGCTTTTATGGAACAACTAATATCGAAAAAATCAGAAATCCTATCTCTTCTACTAGAGCATATACAACTTACAGTTATAGCTGTATTGATAGCAGTTGTAATTGGTGTACCACTAGGTATATTTATAACTAAGAATAAAAAGCTAGCTAAGGGTGTAATTGGATTTGCAAATTTAACTCAAGCTATACCAAGTTTAGCTATTTTAGGTTTCTTAATACCAGTTATAGGAATAGGATCAGCACCAGCTATAACTATGGTAGTATTGTATTCAATGTTACCTATAATTAAAAATACCTATACAGGAGTTACAAATATAAACCCAGATATGTTGGAAGCTGCAAAGGGATTAGGTATGACTAGTGGACAAACACTTGAGCTTATAAAAATACCTCTAGCAATGCCGGTTATGATGGCAGGTATAAGAATGGCAGCTGTTACAGCAGTTGGACTTATGACAATAGCAGCCTTTGTAGGGGCAGGTGGTCTTGGATACCTAGTATTCTCAGGTATTCAAACAGTTGATAATAACCTTATACTATTTGGAGCAATTCCAGCAGCTATATTAGCTTTAATAATAGATTGGATAACAGGAAAAATAGAAGAAGCAACAATGCCAAATGGTATAAAAAAATCAGATGGAACTATGAAGGTTAAAAGAAATGGTTCTAATAAAAATAAAAAGAGAAATATAATTATAGCATCTTTACTAGCTGTTGCTGTTATTGGAGGAGCATTAGCTTCAAGTTTATTATCAAAGAATGATAATAAGATAGTTATTGGTTCTAAAAATTATACAGAGCAGCTTATATTAGGAAATATGTTAGAAGAGTTAATTGAAAATAAAACAGATATAGATGTAGAAACTAAACTAAATTTAGGAGGAACTCAAGTTGCATTTAATGCGTTAAAATCTGGTTCAATAGATATGTATGTTGAATATACAGGTACTGGTTATGTAAATATACTAAACATAAAAGAGCCTAATTCAAATACAGATGAAGTTTATAACGTAATGAAAGATAGATTCAAGAAGGATTATGGAATTGAAGTATTAAATCCAATGGGATTTAATAATACTTATGCAATGGCAGTTACAAAAGAAACTGCAGATAAATATAACTTAAAGACAGTATCAGATTTAGCTAAGATATCAAGTGAATTAGTAGCAGGGCCTACAATAGAATTTGCTAATAGAGAAGATGGGTTATTAGGACTTAACAAGGCTTACAATATGGGCTTTAAAACCGTTAAACCTATAGATGGTGGTTTAAGATATACAGCATTAAATAGTAATGAAACTCAAGTTATTGATGCATTTACAACAGATGGATTAATAGAACAATTTAAATTAACTATTTTAGAGGATGATAAGAACTTCTTTCCTCCATATTATGCAGTTCCAATTATAAATGAAAAAACTTTAGAAAAGTTCCCAGAGCTTAGAGAAGTTTTAGGTGAATTAGATGGAAAATTAACAGATGAAAAAATGAGAAAGTTAAACTATGAAGTAGATGTAAATAAAAGGGATGCAAAAGCAGTTGCAAAAGAATTTTTACAAGCTGAAGGTTTAATAAATTAATATAATTTAGCAAAATTAAATCAAAATCAAGATTCCCTCCAATATACATTGAAATTAACTTAGATTATTGATATAATTAAAATCTGTTTTGAAAAATAATTTAATTTCATATAGAAGTTTTTGGAGGGTTTGCAATGCCAAAGAGAATTGCCATTTTAGGTGGGCCAAGATGTGGAAAAACTACATTAATACAACAACTTTATGTAGAAATGAAAATAAAAGATTTAAATGTAGGTGTAGCAACAGAATATAGCACAGATTACTTAAGAGATAAAGGCATGATAGAAAATATAGCTGAACAATATGGAATATATTTAGGACAACTTCACTTAGAAGAAAGCTTAAATGATTTTGATTATGCTATTACAGATTATGCTACATTTGTGCCATACATATATGCTAGATTCATGCTTGGTGATAAAAAAAGAACAACAAAAGAAATAGAAATATTAAAAGATCTTTATGTGTTAGCTTTAAGAGATTTACCAAAGTATGACCATATATTCTTTGTACCAAGAGAATTTGGTTATTCAAAAGATGGTGTAAGATGGCAAGATGAAGAAGTTGCACAAGCTGTGGACAAGGCTATACTAAGCTTTTTAGAAGCAGAAAATGTTAACTATACATTAATAACAGGACCAACAAAAGAAAGAGCAGAAAAAATACTACAAATTGTAGGAATTTCTCAGGAAATAAATCTAGATATGGCGAAATAAAAAATAATTGAAGAGGAGCTAACGTTTCGGTAGCTTCTTTTTTATGTTTAGAAAAGTGTAGAATTTAAAAAAGTAATTATATAATGCTTTTAGTACCTCAATGCTTAAGAGTAGATTTATTTTATACTTTTCTTCTTTAAGTTTTCAAGTTGATATATGTAAGTTTACGTTGACTTGGAGTGAAAGGGTGGAATAAGTAAACTTACATATATCAACTTTTTTATAATGAGATTTTATTTAATTATAAATTATATTAATATATAATAGTAAGACGAGCTTATTGGACAAAGTTTAGAAAATATAAACTATAGAAATGAAATATTAACAAATTATCAACACTAAAAGAAAACTTATCAACTGGAAACTGTGAATAATTAAATATTAATTGTTGATAATTTTCAGATTTTTTTAAATTAATATAAAAATGAATTATTTTACTATTTATATAAATCAATAATTATAAGAATTTACGGAGGGCATATGACTAAATTATATTTAACAAGACATGGAGAAACAGAATGGAATGAAAAAGGAATAATGCAAGGATGGGGAAATTCACCACTAACTGATCTTGGAAGAAAACAAGCAAAGTGGCTTGGCGATAGGATGAAAGATTTACATATAGATGTAATATATTCAAGTCCGATAGGAAGAGCTTATGATACAGCTAAAATAGTAAAAGGTGAAAGAGACATACTTCTTAAAACTCATGATGGATTAAAAGAAATTAAAATAGGTAGTTGGGAAGGCTTAAACCAAGAAGAAATGAAAAGTATGGGAGAAGAAAATTACTACAACTTTTGGAATGTTCCATCAAAATATGTACCAACAGGAGATGGAGAAAACTTCTATGAAGTAAAAGATAGGGCATTTAAAGCCATAAATGAGATTTTAGAAAAAGAAAAAGGTAAAACTGTTTTAGTAGTAACCCATACAATAACTTTAAAATCTTATTTATGTGAATTAGAAAAAAGAGATATAGATACTTTATGGGATCCGCCATTTATAAAGCAGACAAGCCTAACGGAAATAAACTTTACAGAGGATGGATACGATATGCCATTAGTGGCTTGCATGGAACATCATGAATATGCTAGAAAAGAATTTAATGAGTTTAAATAAAAGTTGTTAATATATAAAAGAATGTTATTAATTTACACTAAAAAGTTATATATAAAGCAATAATTTGTTTTTAAATTAAAAATATAAAGAAAAAATTGAATTATGTAAAGGGAATTAAAAGCTTGAATGTTATACTTTTAATTCCCTCTTTTTCATTCTTTGATTTTTCTAAAAGCTAGAGGTGTTTTTCCATGTACTTTTTTAAACATTTTTACAAAGTTTCCACAATAATTATAACCAATAATTTTAGAAATTTCTTCAATGCTTAAGTCGGTTGTTGATAATAAGTTCTCGGCAATTGTCATGCGAATTGAGTTAGTATATTGACTAATTGACATATGATATTTTGCTGAAAATCCTGCCTTTAATTTTTGTTCATTTAAAAATACCATTTTGCTTAAAGCTTTTATGGTGGGAGGATTACAAGCTTCCATTGTCAAAATTTCATAGGCATTTTGTATTGCATTAGCATCTGAGGCTGTTAATGTAACCTTTCTATTTTTTCCAATCATAATATCGCCATAATTTAATTGATTAGTAAAAGTGTTTTCGGGTGAAGAATGAATTTCTTTTGATATTAAGGCAATTGCTTCTAAAATCTTACTTTCTAAATATAGCGGGGTTAAAGCATCAGTTTGAGCTAAGTTTCTTAATTGCTGAATAATAGTAGCAATTTCAAGGGGAAGATAATGATAAGTATAATTAAAAATGAAACTATTAAAATCAACAATATTAGAAAAGTTTGGCTTAATAATTTCATCAAAATACTTCTTATAAATTGTTATTTCTGCTCCATGAAAGTGCTGTCTCTTTTTCCAAACCTGCGTCCCTTTTAAGTTCTTTTCTACAACAAAAAAGGAAGAGGGAGTAAATGAAGAAATAGGGTTATTTTCTATTTTAAATTTTGTAACTCCAGTATAAACAGTTCCAAAGCGCATTATTTCATCTTGATGGTCAAAAGAAAGTGAAAAATCTTCAGCAATAGTGTAGTCACCAATTCCAAAATCATAATATCCTTCACGACTGTATTTAATAAAATAACCAAGATCAGGTCTTTCTTTATTTTTATATATAGTGTAATTTTCCATAGGTAATGGCGAAAAAGTCATTTTACTTAAAACTTCATTTTGAAATTCATGTACTGATTTTGATATCATTTTTCCTCCTGAATAGGCTTATAAGTTAATAATAAATATTCTCTCTTTTTATTTAGTATAGATAAAGTCATAATAAAAATATTGGTTTTGGTAATACTATTTTTAATAAAAAATAGCATTTGTAACTTAATTTTATAATTATTATATCAAAGAAATGGATTATTTATAAATAAAAAATTATCATAATAGATGATAAAATTATTAAATTGGTTGCAAGTATTGAATTGAGAATGAGTATCATATACAATCGCTACAGAGATTAAGTAGTAAATAAAATAGTTATGGAAATGTATGGAGGTAAATTATGAAGAAAAATTTATTAAAAACAATAGTAGCTTCTTGTGTTACTGCAATTATGCTTGTAGGATGTAGTGCAAATGGTGGTACAACAGAGAATAAGACATCAGAAAAGACTATAACAGTAACAGATGTAAGAGGAGAAGTAGAAATACCTGAAAATCCTCAAAGAATAGTAGACTTAAGTGGAAATAGTGATATTTTATCTATCTTAGGATACAAAGTAATTGGAACTGCAAATAGTGATGCTTATGATTATACTAAATTTCCTTCATATTTAGAAGAAACATTAAAAGGAGCAGAAATTTTAGGATATAGCATGCAAGATACTATGGATATAGAAGCAGTTATGAACTTAAAACCAGACTTAATAGTTATATCAACAGTTCAAGAAAAGATGTATGATCAATTAAGTGAAATTGCTCCAACAGTTATGATTAAATTAGAAGCATTAAATTGGAAAGAGGATGTTAAGGCATTCGCAAAATTATTTAATAAAGAAGACATAGCAAATAAATGGCTTGAAGATTATGAAGCAAAAGCAAAAGCAGCAGGAGATAATATTAAGAAAGAGTACGGTCAAGATACAACATATCTTTCATTCTTAGCAAGTGGTGGACAATTCTTTATATTTGATGGTGCAGGATTTGGTAGTGTATTATATGAAGACATGGGACTTAAGAAACCAGAAGGAATGCCACAGCAAAGTGATATTAGCCTTCCAGTTGTTACATATGAAGGTTTAGCATCAATTAAAGCAGATTATATATTCTTAATGGCAACTGATGAAGACTTAGCTCAACTTGAAAGCAATGCAATTTGGAATAGCTTACCTGCAGTTAAAGAAGGTAAAGTAGTTAAACTAGGAGCTTCACCATATTTTAACCAAGGTTATAGCTCAATAGGTAGAGAATTATTAGTAGACGAAATAGGTGAAATGTTAAATGGAACAAAGTAAGAAACATATAATAGTTTTTACAATTTGTAGTATGTTACTTCTAATAATAGGACTGGTTCTAGCCATAAGGCTAGGATCTGTTCATATTGGTTTTTCAGAAATTTGGGATAGTATCTTTAATTATAGTGAAACTCTTGAGCTTATGTTAGTTAGAGATGTTCGTATTCCAAGAGCACTTTCTGTATTATTCACAGGAGGAATTTTAGGAGTAACAGGTGCAATGATACAAGGTGTTACTAGAAATCCAATAGCAGAACCATCAATTTTAGGAGTTAGCCAAGGAGCAACTTTAGTGATAGCAATTTTTTATGCTTTAGGAATAACAATAAATACAAAAAATGTTATGATAGCTTCTTTTATAGGAGCATTTATAACAGGTCTTATAGTTTTAGCTTTTATATCTAAAAAAGCAAATAATAATTCAATTGCAAAGATACTTTTAGCAGGAACAGCTATGAGTACATTTTTTATTTCCTTAACAACTATAGTTGGACTTTTATCAAATCAATCTCAAATGATAGGATTTTGGGTATCTGGTGGATTTAGAAATACAAGCTGGTCAGATTTTAAATTAGTATTTTTTGTAGGAATCATAGGGCTTATTATAGCAATCTTTTTATCACCTAAAATCAATATTTTAAATCTTGGAGATGACGTTGCAATTGGACTTGGGCAAAATCCTGAAAAAATAAGATTTACAACATTAATGGTTATTATACCTATGTGTGCAGCAGCAGTAGCAGTTGGGAAAAATATAGCCTTTGTTGGACTTATTGTACCTCAAATAGTTAGAAAAATATTAGGTGAAGATTACAGAAAAAATATACCTTGTTCTTTTTTACTTGGGGCAACTCTTTTAACTTATGCAGATATAGCAGCAAGGATGTTATTTGATCCTTATGAAACTCCAATTGGCGTATTTACAGCACTTATTGGAATACCATTTTTCATAGCAGCAGCTAGAAAGGAGAGGGGATAATGAAGAAAAAAAGATTTAAAATAGTTTTAATAATTTTATTGAGTTTATTACTTATCTCCTTTTTTGTTACATTATGCTGGGGTACATATAAAGTAACTCCTTATGAAGTTATAAATACTTTACTTGGAAATGGAACAAAGCTTCAAAATACAGCAGTTTTAAATATAAGACTTCCAAGAATGCTTGTTGGAGTATTTGTAGCAATTGCTTTATCAACAGCAGGAGCTATACTTCAAACTATAACAAAAAATGATTTAGCAGATACAGGAATAATAGGGATAAATGCAGGGGCAGCTGTTGCAGCAGTTCTATTTATTACATATAAAACTGAAAATTACTATAGTGAGCTTGGCTCATTATCTATTTTTGTTCTTCCTTTTATGGCTATAGTTGGAGCGGCAATTTCTTCATTTATAATATATATGCTATCTAGCAGAAAAGGAATAAGGCCAAAAAGATTACTTTTAATAGGTATAGGCATGAATGCAGCACTTAATGCTTTTATTACCTTCTTTACCTTTAGAGGAGGAGTTTCTGATTATAATAGAGTTTTAGTTTGGACATCTGGAAGCCTTTGGGGATCTGGATGGAGTTATGCTAAAGTAATAATTCCAATAGTGACTTTAATGTTTATATTAGTTTTACTAAACCATAAAAAACTAGATGTTTTAAATCTTTCAGATGAGCTTTCAATATCTCTTGGATTAAACCTAGAAAAAGAAAGAAAAAAGTTTTTAAGTTATGCAGTTATATTAGCAGGAACTGCAACAGCCTTTGCAGGAAACATTGGATTTTTAGGACTTATATCTCCTCATATTGCAAGGAGATTGGTTGGTCCTTATCATAAGCACTTTGTTTCAATTTCAGCAATAATAAGTATTATAATAATTCTTCTTGCAGACGCAGTTTCAAGAAATCTATTTTCTCCAATTGAAATTCCGGTTGGGATTACTGTATCAATATTTGGAGTACCATATTTTATTTATTTAATGATGAAGGAGAAATAATTATGGAAGCTATTAGTGTAAAGAATTTATCAGTTGCATATGAAAGCAATACTATAATTGAAAATATGAACTTATCAATCCCAAAGGGAAAAATCAGTATAATAATTGGAGCAAATGGATGTGGAAAGTCAACCCTTATTAAGAGTATATCAAGAATTAATAAACCAAAGTCTGGCGATATCTTTATAAACAATAAAAATATAAAGAAGATAAAAGAAAAAGATATAGCAAAAGAAGTAGCATTTCTTCCTCAAGGACCAGTATGTCCTACTGGACTTACAGTAAGAGAACTTGTAGCTTATGGAAGATTTCCACATCAAAAAATGATAGGTGGATTAAATAGCCATGATAAAAAAATCATTGACTGGGCAATAGAAGAAACAGGCCTTAAAGAATTTTCAGAAAGAGAAGTTGAAAACCTATCTGGAGGGCAAAGACAAAGAGCATGGATTGCTATGACTTTGGCTCAAGAAACAGATATTATCATGTTAGATGAGCCAACAACTTATTTAGATATGTCATATCAACTTGAGGTTTTAGAAGTATTACAAAAATTAAATAAAGAGAAGCAAATTACAGTAGTAATAGTTCTTCATGAGCTTAACAATGCTTGTAGATTTGCAGATAATATTATTGGTCTTAAAAAAGGAAAGATTATTTGTGAAGGAAGACCAATAGATGTAATAACAAAAGAATCACTAAAAGAAATATATGGGGTAGATGCCAACCTTCAAATGAGTGAAAATGGTGAATATCCAATATGTATGGAATATGAACTTCTAAGGGGGGAGCATGAAAAATAAAAACTTTACAATAATAGTTATAGGGCAAATTATATCTTTGTTTGGTAATGCCATTCAAAGATTTAGTATGTCCTTATATTTACTAGAATTTACAGGTAGTACAGCTGCCTTTGCAAATATACTAGCAATATCAACAATACCATATATCTTATTTGCACCAATTGCTGGGATGTTATCAGATCGTGTAAATAAGAAAAAGATAATGGTTTACTTAGATTTCTTCTGCTCAATCTTAATTGGGGGATATGCAATAATATTGCTTAATGGTAGGGATCATGAAGTAATAGTTGCTATAGTAATGTTTATGTTATCAATATGCTATACATTATATGGACCAGCAGTTACAGCATCAATTCCTCAAATAGTTGAAGAAGATAAACTTACAAGTGCCAATGGTATAATAAATCAAGTGGGATCAATAGTAAACTTTGCAGGACCAATACTTGCAGGTATTCTTTATGGAATAGTTGGAATAAAATTAATAGTTATAATAAATGCCATAAGCTTTTTTGCTTCTGCAATAATGGAATTATTCTTAGACATTCCAGATGTAGTAGCAAATGAAGAAAAACTAGAATCAAATGTTGTAGTTACTTTTGAGAAAAATACAGTAACTACAGAAGTTGCAGCAACAGTATTAGATTCACAAGCTTCAGAATTAGAAGAAAGAGCAGCAGCATCTACAGAAATTAAGGAAAATACAAAGAAGAAAGACAAGATACTATCAATGGAATTTATAAAAAATTCCTTTATAGATATGGGAAGAACTTTCAAGTATTTATCAAAAGAGAAAAAAGTTGTTCTTGGAATAATAGCTTCATATGCATTATGTAATATTTTCTTAGTTCCTATATTATCAATAGTTGCACCATACTTTATAAATATATTCTTAGGATTACCTTCACAGGTATATGGAATAGTAGAGGGGATATGCGTTTTAGGAATGATATTAGGTGGACTTTGGATAAGCTTAAAGCCAACTATGTTTTCAATGAAGAAGGTCCATTATACATACTTTCCAATGATTGTTGGAGTTTTGCTAATGTCTACTTTAGGAAGTATAAAAGCAAATAACTATACAATAGCATTATTATTTGCTATAGGTGGACTTGCAATAATGATGTCTCTTTCATTATCAAATGTCTTAACATTAACATTTATACAAAAAGAAGTGCCAATAGAAATGCTAGGCCGTGTAACAGCCTTTTCAACGGCAGTAGCAACCATAAGTGTAGCACCAGGACAATTACTATATGGACAAGTCATAGATTTTGGAATACCGATAGGAATAATTTTATTTATAACAGCAGTAGCCAATATTGCTCTTGTAATTTTTGTTAAGTGGAATGTAAGAGAATTAAATTATAACAAAGTAAACATTAGAGAAACAGATAATTAAGAAACATTTATATTTGGCTCTGATTGTACATAATCATAATTGATTTGTGTTCAATCAGAGCCACTTTTAATGTGAAATAAAAAAATAATAAATTAAAGGTAAGAAATCACCTTATTGAATCTAATTTCAGAAATGTTATGTTTTTTATGACACAGGATAATTAATTCTAGAAAAAAGAAAATACAGCAAGATAATATAATTTTTCACTAACATAATAATATTTTATTACTAATAAATAATGTAAAATTATCTCATACTATGTATGTCGTATGTCCAAATTTACTACATAGTGACATTATTTGGAAAAATTTCTAAAAGGACAAAGGCGAATGAAAGGGATACATTTTGCGAAGTCTTTCTATTATAAAAGTAAATAATTCACATTTTATAATGATAGGATGAGGATTTTGCAAATGAAGGAGAAAAATGAAAGGAGGAAAGCTAAAAGAACTGGGTAGAATTTATTGTAATAACAAATCTAAACTAAAGGAAAGGAGTTTATGTATATGGTTAATATTATAAAAGGGAGAATGAAAAGGTTTTGGTCCGCATTGATAGCGTTTACTGTATTTTTTTCAACATGTCTATTGCCATCTTTACATGTTTTAGCAGCACCAAAAATTGTAGGACATATAAAAGCTGGAAGTGGTAATGGTAATGGTCATTTCGGCAGTGCGACTCCAGAGGCTTTTGTATTATCAGATAAAAAAGACATTACAAATGAGTTAATTAGCTTTCAGATGAAAGTAGGAAGTGAAAAGAAAGATACAAGATTTCGTTTTGTAACAAAATATGTAGACGATAACAAATGGGGATATGTTGCATATGATGGAGCATCAGGTTGGCTTATAGAGTATAAGAATGGTAGCTCAGAATATAAAGGAGTTACAGGACTACCAGATTTAAATCAAAATGATATCGTAAACATTAGTGCAGAGTATGAGGAAAATGGACTTAAACTAAAAGTAGATAATAAGACAAGTGGTAAGAGTGGAGAAGCACTAATTGATACAGCTAATTTTGTTAGTTTAAAAGATCAAGCAGGACAAATTGGACTTGGTGCAGCTGCATATCAAACAGCTTACACTGATATCTATTTTTCCGATGTAACAGTTGGAAGCAATAAGTACACAGATTACAATGCTTGGACATTATATAAAGATAACCTTGCAGGTCAAGTATGGGAACCATCAGTAGTAGTTTCAGACGGGGAAGAGCCATCTGAGAAAGGTGAAAAGTGGTTTAAATTGACAGGTGGTGCTAACAATGGTGGTGGACATGCTTATGGCAATGCAGCTGCAAAAGCACCAGTTTTATTACTTGATAATGATAAGAAGATGGAAGATGCCGGTGAGCTTTCACTAAAAGTAAAACCAAGTAGTAACTGGGGAGTTTTTTATACTTATGTAGACGATAACAACTGGTTATATGTAGGATATGATTCAGCTAGTAAGTGGTATTATCAATATAAGTTAAATGGTAGTGAGTCTTATCCAAAGATTTCAGGTCTTCCAGAGCCTGTAGAGGGTCAAGAATTACAAATGTCTGTATCCTTAAGTCGTGAGACATTATCAGTAACTGTTAATGGAACTACAGTTAGAGTTACTAATCAAGCTTTAATTTCATTTGCTGAGAAGGCTTCCGGAAAAGGAAGATTTGGTGTAAAGACAAATGGAGCAACATCAATTTCATTTGCAGATGTGAAATACAATGGAACAAGCACTATGGAAGATAATTGGGTATTCTGTGCAGAGCGTACAGGACAAAAAGTAGAAGAAGTATATTCAAAGCTTGTACCAATATCAGGAACTGTTTTAACTAAAGATGGGAAGGCAATTCCAGAAGCAGTTATACGTATAGGAACAAAGTCGGTTAAGAGTGATGTAAATGGAAAGTATCAGTTTGATGGATTGGAAGTTGGAGAACATAATATGGCTGTTACAAAGCCAGGTTATGATGCATATTCTAAGGTTATAAAAGTTGAAGATAAAGACAATGTAGTAGATATTATATTAGAAGAAAAAGCAGGATTAGATTTAACAGAGTATGATACTATTGCATCAGATGAAATGAAAGTATATATTGGGAAAACATTCCCTGTTGTTGCTAGATATCAAATACTTAAAGATGGCGTAGAAGTAAAAGACCAATATATGCGTGGTAACGAAACTAAACTTAATACTGTAGCAATCAATGGTATAAAAATTGAACCAACTGTTACAGTTGAAAAGACAGAAGCAGATTTTAGAATATATTCAATGCATGTTGAAAATGTTGAAAATAACATAAATTTGGATATGAAAATAAAAGTAAGCGTAAAAGAAAATGATTTAACATGGGAAGTAACAGAGCTTACAAAGGCGGAAGGCTCTGCAAAGATTGCTACTATTGATGTTCCACAGTTAAATCTTTTAACAGTAGATGCTGTAGAAGAAGGTGCTAATTTTGCAGGTGCACAAACTTCTACAACTACAACAGCAAGTGGAGACGTATTTATTGATTTTGAAAATGGATTTGTTCCATCAAAAACAGAATCTTATTTATATGGATTCCTTACAAATGAAAAGTTAAGTGCAGGTCTTTTCAGTAATTCAGAAGCTGAAGGAGATAAACGTGTTGTAAGAAACAATGGTGCAGATACAATGAGTCTTACAAGTGCACCATGGTATTATGAATTAGGAGATAAGCAGGGACAAGCTGCAGCTAACAAATATGAATCTTATCCAGTAAGTGATTTACCATGTACAAAGGTATCTATTGCAGCAGATGAAAATGGAGATGGAGATATTGACTGGAATGATGGAGCCCTTGCGTTCCGTGATATTATGAATATGCCTTATGAATCAGAAGTAATTAAGGATATGGTTAACTATCGTATTGTTATGAACTTTGCAAGTATGGCATCTAATCCTTATTTAACAACAGCTGATAATATTAAGAAAGTATATCTTGCAACAGATGGGCTTCCACAATCAGTTATGTTAAAGGGATATGGAAATGAAGGTCATGATTCTGCAAACTCTGAATATGCAGATATTGCAGAGCGTGAAGGTGGAGTAGAAGATTTCCAAAAATTAATTGACATTGCACATGATTATAATACAGAAATTGGTGTTCACGTTAATGCACAGGAAGTATATCCAGAAGCAGCTTCATTTAATGAAGATATGTTACAAAAACCATTTACAAATGGATGGGGATGGCTAGATCAGTCACATGTAATTGATAAGCTTTGGGATTTATCAAGTCAAGCAAGATGGAAACGTCTTGTACAATTATATGATCGTATTAATGGAACAAATTTCTATACTAGAGAATGGCCATTAGCTGTAGAAGATTCAAAAGGTGAAGTAACTGCAAGCAAAGAAGAAATTAAGGCTGATGCTGAAAGCCGCGAAAATAATATGGATTTCATATATCTTGATGTATGGTATCAAAATGCATGGGAAACAAGAAATATTGCAAAAGAAATCAATTCTCTTGGTTGGAGATTCTCAACAGAGTTTAGTGGGCAAGGAGAATATGATTCTACATGGCAACACTGGTCAACAGATGCAGCTTATGGTGGTGCAAGTGCAAAAGGATTTAATAGCGATATTATCCGTTTTATAAGAAATGACCATAGAGATTCTCAAGTATTGAATTATCCTGCATATGGAGGAACAGCAGATAATCCATTACTTGGAGGTTACAGACTGTATGGATTTGAAGGATGGGGTGGAGATAGAGACTTTAATGACTATATTTTACAAACATTTAATCAAAACCTACCTACTAAATTTTTACAACATTATAATGTAACTGATTGGAAAAATTATAAAGAAGGACAATCACCTGTAGGAAATCATGAAAAAGAAATTACATTAAAAAATGATGCAGGAGATAAAGTTGTTGTAACAAGAAATGAAGAACAAAGAAATGATGATAATATTGAGCGTACAATTACTTTAAATGGTAAAGTAGTATTAAATGATGTTACGTATTTATTACCATGGACAGATGAGGATGGAACAGAAAAATTATACCATTGGAATTTAGATGGTGGAAAAACAACATGGGAACTTCCAGCAGGATGGGAAGGGCTTGGAAATGTTGTAATGTATGAACTATCTGACCAAGGACGTATAAATGAAATAAGTGTTCCTGTAACTAACGGTTCTATAACTTTAGAAGCTAAAGCAGCAACAGCATATGTATTAGCAAAAGGTTCTGAAATCAAAGAACTAAAAAATGACTTTGGTCAATTGGATTATGTAGTAGATCCAGGATTTAATGGTTATGCTGCAGGAGAAAAATTATCTTCAGATGAATGGTCAGGAGATATAAAAGATGAATCAGTTGTAATAGAAAAGGCAAATACAGGGGATCAAAGACTAGCATTTAATAATCCTTCTGAAGATGTATCTGTAACTACAACTATTTCAGGATTGAAGAAAAATACAAATTATGTAGCAGAAGTATATGTAGAGAATAATAGTGATGAAAAGGCAACTATAGAAGTAAATACAGGAAGTAAGACAGTTTCTAACTATACTGAGCGTTCTATTTTAAATAACTATGTAAAATCTGATCAAAAGAATGGAAGTAAAATGCAACGTATGCAAATTTCATTCACAGCAGAAAAGGATACAGCAGAATTAACTTTAGCTAGAGCAGCTGGAGAAGGCTCTACTTATATGGATGATATCCGTATTGTAGAAAAGACATTGAATAACTTCCAAGAAGATGGAACATTTAAGCAGGATTTTGAAACAGTAGTACAAGGATTATATCCATTTGTATTAAGTTCTGCACAAGGAATTTCAGACCCTGCAACTCATTTATCACAATTAAATGCGCCATATACACAAGCAGGATGGAATGGAAGAGTAATTGATGATGTAATTTCAGGAAACTGGTCATTAAAACATCACGATGCAAATACTGGAATAATTTATCAAACACTTCCGCAAAATTTCCGTTTTGAAGCAGGCAAAGTGTATAACGTCGAATTTGATTATCAATCAGGACCAGACAAAGCATATGCTATGGTCATTGGAGATGGAACAAATTATACAGCACCTGCAGCTGATCAGTATCTTGTACAGGCTTGCGGAGAGACAAAACATGTTAAAATGCAGGTAATTGGCAGTGGAAGTGGACAAACTTGGATTGGCCTTTATGAAAATGGAAGTAAAGCAGGCAGTGGATCTATGGGACAAAGAGATTTTACCCTTGATAATCTTTTAATTGAAGAAGATAAGGATGCTATCGCAGTTACACTTTCAAGTTTAAATCTTTACAAAGGCGAGACTGCTACAATATATGGAAGTGGTTTAGATAAAATCCAATGGAATTCAAGTGATGAAAAAGTAGCAGTTGTAGATAAAGATGCTAATGTTGTAAAAGCATTATCAGCAGGAAATGCAACTATTATAGCAACACTTCCAGATGGAAAAGAAGTTGTATTTGAAGTGGAAATTGTAGATGATGTTGTAATAGATATTCCAAGAACTGAATTAAGCGGTATAAGTTCTAGTGCAAATACAGAAGAACCTACAGGTGAAGGAGCAGGAAGTGGAGTGGCTTCTGCAACTACTGATGGAGATTCTTCTACATTCTGGCACTCAAATTGGAGTGGTACAGGCTTTGTTGTAAGTAAGGAAAATCCAGCAATTTTAACTGTAGATTTAGGAACGGGAATGGAAATTGGAGGATTTAAATTCCAACAAAGACCAAGTGCAAATAATGGTATTGTACAACAATACAAATATGAAATTCTAGATTCAGAAGGAAATGTTTTAGAAACTTCAGATTCTATTACTGTTCCAGATTCAAATACACAAGGAGGAGCATGGATAACTTCTAAGTTTAATAAAACACTTACTGCAAAAACAATTAAAATTTATGTAGAAAGTGGTAAAGGTAATTTTGCAGCAATAGCAGAAGTTGCACCAATTATCCTACAAAAGGTAGCAGATACAGCAACTTTAGAAGATGTGACACTAAATATAGGTGAGAAAGTGACATTAACTCCTAAGCATCCAGAAAATACTGTTCTAAAAGGTATTGTATGGAGCTCTTCTGATGAGAATGTAGTAAAAGTAAATCAAAATGGTGTTTTAACAGGAGTAAGCTCAGGCACTGCTAAGATTAAAATAACAAATGCAGCAGGTCTAATAGCAGAGAGTACAGTAACTGTTGAAAAACAAAAATTAGATTATACTGAATTAGAAAAGACTATAAAAAATTCAGAAAAAGTTGATTTAACTAAGTATAAAGATGGAGTTGAAAAAGAGGCCTTTGTAAAAGCACTAGAAGATGCAAAAGCTTTAATTGACAATTCAGTTTCACAAGATGAAATAGATAATGCAGTGAAAATTCTTACAGAAGCACAAGCAGCATTAAAATTGCTAGACGTAGAAGAAGATGTTGACAGAAGCGAATTAGGAAATGTAATTGCAGAATATGAAAAGATTGACTTAGATAAATATCAAGATGGAGCAGAGAAAAATGCCTTTATAAATGCATTAAAAGAAGCAAAAGGTGTATATAAAAATGCATCAACACAATCAGAAGTAGATAAAGCTCTATCAAAATTAAAGATAGCGAAAGGCAATCTAATAGATGTAGAAACAGAAACACCTGAAGCTTCTAAAGTGGATAAGTCTAAGTTAGAAGAATTCTACAAAGAATGCCTAAATTATTATATTGAAGAAAATCATTCAAAAGAAAATTGGGAAAAATATCAGGAAGCATTAAAAACAGCAGAAAAAGTTATAAAGGATGATAACGTAACACAAAAAGATGTTGATAAAGCATTGAATGCTCTTGTTAATATTACAAAGTTAATGAATAAAGAGCTTGGAAATCCTTCAACTGTTCCAGAATTACCAAAGACAGGAGATGAAACTAGTGTTAATGTATTGATTCTAGGATTAGTAATTAGTACACTTGGAATTTTCGCATTAACTTTTAAGAAGAAAGATGAAAATTTAATCTAATTTGATACAAGCATAGAAGAAGGGCATGTATGGTATTCTTAATAGAAAGCCAGACTATGCTCTTCTGCTATTTAATGAAAAGCTCTTTTTGGAATGTTGTAATAAAATTTTCATTTTAAATTATATAACTTTAGGGTATAATGAATAACTAGAGAAATAGAGATAAAACTTAACTTAATTTTAAGGAGGAAGCTACTTTGGCAGATTATATAAATGAAATAGAAAAAAGAAGAACCTTTGCTATCATATCTCACCCAGATGCAGGTAAAACAACATTAACAGAAAAGTTCTTGTTATACGGAGGAGCTATAAGGCTTGCAGGTTCAGTTAAAGCAAGAAAGGCTTCTACTCATGCAGTATCAGACTGGATGGAAATAGAAAAGCAAAGAGGGATTTCAGTTACTTCCTCAGTAATGCAATTTAACTATAAAGGACATTGTATTAACATATTAGATACACCAGGTCACCAAGATTTCTCAGAAGATACATATAGAACTCTTATGGCAGCAGATAGTGCTGTTATGGTAGTAGATGGAGCAAAAGGTATAGAGGATCAAACAAGAAAGCTATTCCATGTTGCATCTCTTAGAGAAATGCCTATATTTACATTCGTTAATAAGATGGATAGAGAATCTAAAGATCCATTTGAATTATTAGAAGAAATAGAAAATGAGCTTGGAATAAAAACATACCCAATGAACTGGCCAATAGGCTCAGGTAAAGAGTTTAAAGGTGTATATGAAAGAGATAACAATAGAATTATAGCCTTTTCAGCAGGAAATCACGGTCAAAGTGAAGTAGATGCAGTAGAAGGTTCAGTAGACGATCCTAAGTTTAGAGAAATATTAGGAGATGCGCTTCATGATAAGTTAATGGAAGATATAGAACTTTTAGATATAGCTGGAGATGAGCTTGATTTAGAAAAAGTTAAATCAGGAGAATTAACACCAGTATTCTTTGGATCAGCTTTAACAAACTTTGGTGTTGAGCCATTCTTAGAACATTTCTTAGAAATGACTACATCACCACTACCAAGAAATTCAAGCATAGGAGAAATAAATCCATTTGATGATAACTTTTCAGCCTTTGTATTTAAAATACAAGCAAATATGAATAAAGCTCATAGAGATAGAATTGCATTTATGAGAATATGCTCAGGTAAGTTTGAAAAAGGGGAAGATGTTTATCATATGCAAGGTGGCAAGAAGATAAAGCTTGCACAACCACAACAATTTATGGCTCAGGATAGAGAAATCGTAGAAGAAGCATATGCAGGAGACATAATTGGGGTATTTGACCCAGGTATATTCGCAATAGGAGATACTTTATGTGCACCATCAAAGAAGTTTAAGTTTGAAGGAATTCCAACCTTTGCGCCAGAGCACTTTGCAAGAGTAAGACCAGTAGATACAATGAAGAGAAAACAATTCGTAAAGGGAGTTACTCAAATAGCTCAAGAAGGAGCAATTCAAGTATTTAGAGAACTATTTATAGGAATGGAAGAAATAATAGTTGGAGTTGTTGGTGTACTTCAATTTGAAGTTCTAGAATATAGATTGAAGAATGAATACAACGTTGATATAAAGATGGATAGACTTTCATTTAGATATGTAAGATGGATAGAAAACAAAGATATTGATATGGATAAATTAAATCTAACTTCAGATACTAAAAAGGTTAAAGACTTCAAAGATAGAAATATCCTTATATTCCAAAATGATTGGGGAATTAGTTGGGCATTAGATCATAATAAGGGATTAGTATTATCTGGCGTTGGGAAGAGTGACGAATAAAATTCAGGTAGAGAGATGGATAATTAAAGAAATTATCCATCTCTTTATAATTTAATAAAGTACAGACGTTTATTTCATATTAAAAAATATAGTTAAAATTATAAGAGGAATATTTAATTAGATTTAAAGTATTATTTTAATAATAAGGTAAAAGACGTAAAAATATACAATAAAGGATTGAAATAATTCAAGTGAATTGATAAGCTATATAATGGAGAGGGAGGTGAGAATGTGTCATTAAAGAAAATAAAAAGAATGGTGGCGCAACTATTAATAATAGCATTTATAGTACCAAATATAAGTGCAAAGGCAATTACGAACAATGTTAATTCAGTTATTGAGGAAACTACTATAAATGAAGATGTAAGTAGTAGCAACCAAAATGTACAAGCTGTTGATAACAGTGAGAAAAAGGAAGAATTAAAACAGGATAGCAGTAATGATAAAGAGCAAAATAAAGTTACTGATGAAGCTTTAAACAATGATTTAAAAGAAAATTCTTCAAAACAAGATTCTTCAAATGAAATAAAAAAAGAAGAAGTTAAAAAAGAAGAAGAAATTAAGGAATCAAAGGTAACATTAGATGCTAATTCAAATAGCGAGCTTAAGGGAACTAAATATACAAAGAAAAAGGCTATAAACACAAATGTAAAAAGCTTTTCTATGGCATCACAAGAAGGGCAAGAACGTGAAGAGTTTAAGTTGAAAAGAGAAGCTCTAGAAAACTTAGAAGTTCTAGAACCAATGACAGATAAGCCATATGAGTTAACAATTGCTAATTCAGATGGAAGCTTTGAATATGTTGATGCTTATGAAAATTTATCAGAGGCCGTAGATGCTGCAAAAAAAATGCCAGAACAATCATTAGCCAGTTCTCAAATGCCTGCAGTAATAAATTTTGCTGGACAAGTTGTTTATTCAACAAATCAAATGGCAAGAGTAATAAAGTACAGTAATAATAGTCCAGTTTATGGAACTGTTAATTTGTATAAAGATCCTCAATTAACTGATGCATTTACATATGTTAATCCAGGATATATGGATGATGCACCTATATTAGAAATGAGTGGTACATCTGCTAAAGTAATGATTAATGGATATGATGGATGGATAAATAATAATACTTCATCTGGAACTTATGATATGATAGTAGTTCCTTTAAATCAAGTTAAAAATCCAAGTTACTATAGTGTGAAAAATGGAGAGTTAACTCATTTTATAAGTTATGATTTAACAGGGGTTACTGGATTTACAAAAACTCTAGGAAAAGCCCCATCTTATTTAAGAGAAGGCGTTAGATATTTAAGCTATGATGGAATTTACTTCTATGATGGAAGTAATATTGAAGCAGGATTAAATACTTTAATTAATGATTATAGGGCAGGAGTTAGAAATAATTCATTAAATGGAGGCAATCCACATTATTTATATTATGGTAATCTACCATTTAGAAGTAAGACAGTTTATTCAGCAGATGATTTAAATAGGTATATAAATGCCTACACTAAATCAGGATCTAAGCTTAGAGACTTAGGTGGTGCTTTAAAAGAAGTTGAAAACAACTATGGAGTTAATGCACTTTTAACACTTGCAGTTTCAATAAATGAATCTTCCTATGGAATGTCAGATATTGCTCAAACTAAAAACAATTTATTTGGATTAAAAGCATATGATTCTTCAGTAGGTTCAGCTGATAGTTTTGCTTCACCAAGAGATTCTGTAGTAGACTTTACTAAGAACTATATTTCAAGAGGTTATGCAGATCCAGCAGATTGGAGATACTTTGGAGGTTTCTTAGGAAACAAAAACAGAGGTGCAAATGTAAAATATGCATCAGATCCTTTCTGGGGAGAAAAAGCTGCAAGCTTTGCATATGAAATAGACAAGTATCTATCAGGTGGTAATACTAATTTAAAAGATACTAATGCTAATCAAGTTGGTATGGCTAGAACTAATAATGCAGTTATAAAAAGAGATGGTTCATTATTATATAATGTGACTAACGATACTAATCAATATGGTGGATATATAAATACTCCATTTATAATATCAGACCTTCAACAAGTTACTATAAATGGACAAAAATATTATGAAATATATCCAGAAAGAAATACACCAGTAGGAAAAGGCGGAGCAGATAATAAATATCATGGAAGCTATAACTGGAGTGATAGAGGATATATAAGTGCAAGTAATATTAGTTTAGTTAATATATTTACACCGCCAGTTGAAGTGAAATCTGGAATTGATAGATATGCTACAGCTGTAGAGCTTAGTAAAAGTTCATTTAATTCAGCAGAAACTATAGTAATTTCAAATGGATATGCTATACCAGATGGATTAACAGCAACACCAATTGCTTCATATCATAAGGGACCATTATTACTAGTTGAGAAGACTTCTATTCCATCATCAACTCAAGATGAAATAAAGAGACTAGGTGCAAAAAATGCCATTATTGTTGGAGGTCCAGCAGTTGTATCGCAAGATGTTGAAAATAAGCTTCGAGGAGTAGGAGTTACTAATATAATAAGATTAGGAGGCTCTACTAGATATGAAACAGCTTTACAGGTTGCTAAGTATATTGATCAAAATCTATATGATGTAGAAAATGTAGCAATTGCTAATGGTTATGGTGAAGCAGATGCATTATCAATAGCACCTATATCAGGAAGAGATAAAATGCCAATAATACTAGTTGAGAATAATAGTATTTCAAATGATGTTTATGATTGGTTAAAATCAGAAAGTCTAAATAATGCATTCATTATTGGAGGAACTACAGCAGTTAATGATAATATACTAAGTAAAATTAATTCAATAACTAAACAAGATGTTTCTGGAAATAGATTAGGTGGAGCAAATAGGTATGAAACAAATGCCAAAATTATAGAAAGGTTTTATGGGAATGTAACTGAAAAAGTCTATGTGACTGAAGGATTAGAATTAGCAGATGCTTTAACATCAGGACCTATAGCATCACTTAATGGATCGCCAGTAATAATATCTGAGAGTCAGTTAACTTATACTCAAAAGTTAGTTTTAAAAAATAAAACAACTAATAGTATAGTACAAGCTGGTGGAGTGGTTTCTAGAGCAGTTATAGAGAACCTTAGAGAACTATTAAGTAGAACACAATAATATAAATTTAAAAGTATATTATATGAATAATCTATATAAAGTGTATTGATAATAAAATCAATACACTTTACTTTTATATTTAAAACTATGATAAGCTTGAATTTTAATATCTACAATTATATAATTGGGGATATACATATTAAAATTGTGAAAGGGTTGAAAATAATGGATAATATAAAAGTAATACCATTTTCTCCTCCAGATATAACTGAAGCAGAAATTAATGCAGTCGTAGAGGTTTTAAGATCAGGATGGATAACATCAGGACCAACTTTAGCAAAATTTGAAGAAGAATTAGCAGAGTATTGTGAAGCAAATAAAGCAGTAGCGTTAAATAGTGCAACAGCAGCAATGGAACTTATATTAAAGGTTTTTGATATAAAAGAAGGAGATGAAATAATAACAACTCCCTACACATATACAGCAACTGCAAGTGTAGCAGTTCACAGAGGAATTAAACCTATATTTTGTGATGTAGCAAAAGATTCTTTTTTTATTGATTATGAAAAAATTGGTGATTTAATAACTGAAAGAACTAAAGTTATAATGCCTGTAGATTTTGCAGGAGTACCTTGTGATTATGATAAAATAAAAGCAGTTTTAAAAGAAAAGAATAGAGAAGATATAATAATTTTAGTAGACTCAGCTCATTCCTTTGGAGCAAAGTATAAAGGAGAAAGAGTTGGAGCACAATGTGATTTCCATAGTTTTTCATTCCATGCTGTAAAGAATTTTACAACCGCTGAAGGTGGAGCTATAACTTACAATGATAATAACTTCAATGGAAGAGAAAACTTATATCAAGATCTTAAATTCACTTCTCTTCATGGACAATCAAAGGATGCTTTATCTAAGATGAAGGCAGGGGCTTGGGAATATGATATAATTACAGATGGATTCAAATGTAATATGACAGATATAAATGCTGCTATTGGAAGAGTCCAATTAACAAGATATGAAGATATGTTAAAGTATAGAAAAGAAATATTTGATACTTATACGAAGGTATTAGAAAAAGAAGATTTCGCTATAATACCATTAACTAAATATGGTGAAGGTACTGAAAGCTCTTATCATTTATATCCATTAAGAGTAAAGGGGTTTAATGAAGAACAAAGAAATTTACTGATTCAAAGATTAGCTGAAAAAGGGATTTCAACAAATGTTCATTTTAAGCCATTACCTATGTTTACTTTGTATAAAAATTTAGCGTATAAAATAGAAGATTATCCAAATGCATATGCACAATATGTAAATGAAATTTCACTACCAGTTTATAGTACATTAGAATTAAAAGATGCAGAATATATTGCAATTGAATTAGTTAAAGAAGTTAAAAATATAATTAATAACTAATAAAAAATACTAAGTCTAAAAAGGTATAGACTTAGTATTTTTTATGTTAATTTTCTTTATCTAATATAGCAACTAAGTAGCCAGTATAAATCCAAAAAATCATTGAAATGAAACTAATTATATAAACTAAACTGCTTTCTAAAAGATTAATTAGTACAATACCTATACATAAGGCAAATAAAACTCCATATTTTAATTTATATTCAAAACTTGAAGATTCTAATTTTTTCGTGAAAAAAATAAATATAAAAATAATAAAAGTAGTAAATAAAATTGTAGCAGGGATACCATTAATACAAGATATTTCTAAAAATATATTATGAACTCCACCAAAATCCAATCCCTGTAGATAAGTCATTCTTAAATCCTTTAATCTACCAGCCTTATTAACATTTCCAACACCTGCTAAGGGTACAGATTTTAATAATCTAAAGGCAGTCATCCAAAGGTATTCTCTTCCTGTTAATATTTTATGTAGTATATTTTCAGGAAGGGTAAAAAATGAAGTTATAGAAATAGCCATTGGAATAAATATAATTGAAAGTCTAATATAAATATTTTTAAACTTAAGCAATAAAAATACGAATAACAAAGATAATAAAGGGAAATAAGCACTTCTTCCCCCTGATAAAAAAACGGAAATAGTTTGAATAGTTATGTTAATAGTTAAAAATATTTTTATATATTTATTTCTAGTAGTAAAAAATAAATATAAAGCTATTAAAATAGACAATGATGCAGCTATTCCAAAAGAGTTCTCATTTTTAAATAATCCCTTATAAACTAATACTAATGGAACACCATCCTTAATTCCTAAATCAATAGTAATTGTTTTATTTATAAAAATCATTACTAAAGAAATTGATGAAAGTATAAATGTCATAAAAGTAAAAAAGTAAGATATAATATTTAATTCTTTAATTAATCTAACTTTACTTTTATAAGTATCAATAGAAAATATAACTGTCATAAGCATAAAATTTACTAGCCAAAACTTTAAGTTTACATTTAGTTTATATTGGGTTAAATTTAAAAATAAAGTTAAAGCTAAAAATAAATAAAGGAATATTTCAAAAAAATATATTTTTCTTCTTCTAAATATAATTAATTCAAGTAAATTTATAAGAACTAAAATTAATCCCCATAATAGGACTACTTTATTTAATGTATTAAAAAAAGGATAATCTGATATAACTGTTGCAAATGATAAACTTATAAAAATATATGACAATTTCAAATAAAACTTATTAGTTATTATATCAAGCATACTGGTACACCCCTTAAGATTAAAATTTTATAGTACAATTTTAACATTTAATTATTGAATAGTCTAAGAATTTATATAAAAATATTGTATAACATAATAAATGTGATAAAATATTAATGTTAGCTTTTTGTAAATTAAAATAAAAAGGAGCGTATAATAATGAATATACCTTTAATAGATTTAAAAGCTCAATATGAATCATTAGCGGAAGAGCTAAATAAAGCAACATTAGATGTTCTATCATCAGCTAATTATATAATGGGGAAAAATGTAATAGATTTTGAAAAGGAATTTGCAGAATTTATAGGAGTTAAGAATGCTATATCAGTAGGAAATGGTACAGATGCTTTAGTAATTGCACTTAAAGCAATGGGAATAAAAGAAGGCGACGAAGTAATAACTACTCCATTTACATTCTTTGCAACAGCAGAGACCATTTCAGCAGTAGGAGCAACTCCAGTATTTGTAGATGTAAATAAAGATACTTTCAATATAGATGTAACGAAAATAGAAGAAAAAATAACTTCAAAAACAAAAGCTATAATGCCTGTACATATATTTGGTCAAACAGCAGACATGGATGAAATAAATGAAATAGCTAGGAAGCATAACTTATTAGTTATAGAAGATGCTTGCCAAGCTGTAGGTGGAAAATATAAAGGAAGAAAAATAGGAACATTAGGTGATGTTGCTTGCTTCTCATTCTTCCCAACAAAGAACTTAGGTTGTGCTGGTGATGGTGGAATAATAGTAACAGATAATGATGAAATAGCTACTATTGCAAGAGCACTTAGAACTCACGGTAGTGGGGAAAATGGTCAAAAGGCATATAATCTTTTAAATAATATAGATGAAGAAATAGCAACTGCAGAAGGAGCAAACGATACAGTTTATAATCCGCTTAAATACTACAACTATTTAATAGGATATAATTCAAGATTAGACGCAGTTCAAGCAGCTATTTTAAGAGTTAAATTGAAGGAAATAGATAGTTGGAATGCAAAGAGAAGAGAAATAGTTGAGCTTTATAACAAGGCTTTACAAAATAATGATTTAGTAACTCCAGTATGTAAGGATTACAATGAACATGTATATCACATGTATATATTACAATCAGAAAATAGAGAGAAAGTTTTAGCAAATTTAAAAGAGGCTGGTATAGCAACTGGTGTTTACTATCCAGTTCCATTACATCTTCAAAAAGTTTATAAGAATTTAGGGTACAAAGAAGGAGATATGCCTGTATCAGAATACTTATCACATAGAACCTTTGCTATACCTGTATATCCAGAATTAACAAAAGAGCAAGTTGATTATATAATAAGCAAAATAAAATAATAATATATTCTAATAAATAAGCTATAATAAAAATTAATATCAATTAGCAAGTTTTTAATTGATTAGGAGGAAAAGTTATGTCAGTTTTAAAAAATGAATTATTACAAAAAATAAATAATAAAACTGCAAAAGTTGGTGTAGTAGGATTAGGTTATGTTGGATTACCTTTAGCAGTTGAAAAAGCAAATGCAGGATACGAAACAATAGGTTTTGATGTTCAAGATGAAAAAGTACAAATGGTTAATAAAGGACAAAACTATATTGGGGACGTTGTTGATGCAGAATTAAAAGAATTAACAGAAAAGGGTCTTTTAAAAGCAACTACAGATTTTAGCTTTATAAAAGATGTAGATACTGTTTGTATTTGCGTTCCAACTCCACTTGATTTATACAAGCAACCAGACTTATCATATGTTGTAAATTCTACAAGGGATGTAGCTAAATACTTACACAAAGGTATGATAGTTATATTAGAAAGTACTACTTATCCAGGAACAACTGAAGAAGTACTTAAGCCAATATTAGAAGAAAGTGGATTAAAATGTGGAGAAGATTTCTTCTTAGCATTCTCACCAGAAAGAGTAGATCCAGGTAACAAGAGCTTCAATACTAAAAATACTCCAAAAGTAGTTGGTGGATGTACTGAAGAATGTACAGAAATAGCAGCTGCATTATATGAAAATGTGCTAGAAGGAGAAATACATAAAGTTTCTTCACCAGCTGTAGCTGAAATGGAAAAAATTCTAGAAAATACATTTAGAAATATAAATATAGGATTAGCAAACGAAATGGCTATACTATGTAATAGAATGGGAATAGATGTGTGGGAAGTTATAGATGCTGCTAAAACTAAGCCATACGGTTTTATGCCATTTTATCCAGGTCCAGGACTTGGTGGTCACTGTATTCCACTAGATCCTTTCTACTTAGAATGGAAGGCTAAAGAATATGATTATCACACTAAGCTTATAGAAACATCAGGAATAATCAATGATTCTATGCCAGATTTCGTTTTAGAAAATATCATGAAGATATTAAATAAACACAAAAAGGCTTTAAATGGATCAAAAGTTTTAGTTATGGGATTAGCATATAAGAATGATATAGATGACTACAGAGAGTCACCATCATTTAAAGTTATAGAACTATTAGAAAAGAATGGAGCAGAAGTTATAGTTAACGATCCTTTCTGTGATACTGCTAAATATAAAGGAAAGACTTATCATTCAGTAGATTGGAAAGAAATTATTGATGAAGCTGATATGGTAGTTATAACAACTGGTCATACTATTTATGACTATGAGCAAATAGTTGAAAGAGCTAAAGTTGTTTATGATACAAGAAATGCAACTAAAGAAGTTGTTAATAATAGAGAAAAAATTTATAAATTATAATATTTATATTAAAAAAACTAAGGTAGGTATGTCTAATGTCATATCTACCTTAGTTTTTTTATAATATATAAATAGTATGCTTCCTATATAATTCTTGTTTAACATTAATTTATATTTCCACTTTTATTCTTCTTAGCGGTTGTTCCTGCAATAATAGAGAAGGGCTCAGCATCTTTGGTTACAATAGCTGCGGCACCAATAAATACTCCATCTCCAATAGTATAGATTGTAATAAAAATATAGTTTATCTAGAGTAAATATTTAATCGATTATTAATTATAGTATAAAATAAAAAATATAAAAAAGCGTAAAATTAATAAATAGTTAAGGTTTTTTTAAGAAAAATCTGGTAAAATATTCAATGTATTAGTAAATTATTTGAAGGAGTGTAATGAAAATGTAAAAATATAATTATTAATTAATTAAAATAAAAAATAGATTTTAGTAGGTGTAATAAATGAAAAAATACAGATATTTTATAATACCAATAATAACTATTACGGTTTTTTCTTTTTTCTTTAATAGAATTATAGACAAAAAGTATAATGAGTTAATAGGGAAAAAGGATTTAACAGGTATTAAGCATACTTATAATCATTTGCTTAGAGATAGGGGAGGGGTCTTAAAGGACCTAATTAATGATGAAGGAGATTTAATGTTATTAGGATCATCAGAATTAAGTTCGGACGTAAATCAAAATCCTATAAACACTTTTCCTTTTAAGGAAGCGAATTATGATATAAGTATTTATGGGAGAGCACATACCCAGTCTTTACAACATTCTACAATTTTAAGTAGCACAAAAAACATAAATTCTAAAGATAAAATTGCAATTATTATATCAGCACAGTGGTTTGATAATGAGAAAGGTATGCATGGAAATGATTTCAGTGTTAATTTTTCGGAACTTCAGTTTTACCAGTTTTTTAATAATAATAAAATAAGTGAAGATAGCAAAAAGTATTATGCTGAAAGGGTATCATCATTATTAAAACAAAGTGAAGAATATGGTGAAGAGGCATTATATGCTAAATTATATTTTAAAGATAATGTAATTTCTAACATAGCATTATTTTTATTAAAACCATATTACAAATTTAAAGAATATATGCTAGAAGAGAAAGATAAAGTACAAGTGATTAAAACATTAAAACCGTTAGGGGATAAGAATAATACAGAAAAAAATCTCAAAGATATAAATTGGAATGAAGAATATTTAAGAGCCGAAAAAGAAGGTGCAGAAGAGGTTAAGGACAACCATATAAATGTTGCTGAATCTTATTATGATAAATATCTTAAAGATAACTATGATAAATCTAAAGATAGGATGAAGGGTAAGGAGTTATTAAGATCAAAAGAGCTAGATGATTTTAAATTACTTTTAAAAGTAAATAATGAGTTAGGATTAAAACCACTTATTATATTAATGCCTATAAATGGTTTATATTACGATCATCTTGGTTGGGATATAGAAAAAAGAGAAGAATTCTATAATACAATTGAGAAAGTTGCTAAAGATCAAGGATTTGATGTACTAAATTTACAAAATAAAGAATATGAAAAGTACTATATGTATGATGTAATGCATTTAGGATGGAAAGGATGGGTAAATATAAGTGAGGAAATGTATAAGTACTTTGATGAAAGATAAAAAAGAATTAATAGATTCTTTAATTTTAACAGCTATACTAATAGCAATATTCTTGATATTTGTAGTATCAACAATTAAAGATTTACCATTCGTTTATAATCAATTTTAAAAGAGGTAGAATTATATGAAGATTTTAGAAAACATAAAAGTATATTCAATGGAAAATAAAATTGCAGCAGTAGTTGATGATAATGAGCTGACTTATAGAGAGTTAGAGGAAAAATCAAATAGTTTAGCGTATTATTTATTAAAGGAATTTAATGATGATAGAACTCCTATAGTTATATACGGAAACAAAGAAAATGAAATATTAATAGCTATGATTGCAGCATTAAAATCAGGGAGGGCATATGTTCCAGTAGATATAACTTTTCCTGAAGAAAGAATAAATAATATATTAAAGGAAGTTAACCCCAAAATTATTATAAATTGCACAGAAAAAGAAATATCAAATGATATAAGCATCATAGATATAAATTCTTTAAATGAAATATACAGTTTATATGGAAATAGAGAAATAGAGAAAAAATATTGGGTAAAAGATGATGAAAACTGCTATATATTATTTACATCAGGAAGTACAGGAAAGCCTAAAGGAGTTCAAATAAGTAAAAATAATTTAGATTCATTTACTGAGTGGTTTACGGATTACCTAAAAGTAGGAAATGATAATACATCAATATTAAATCAGCCTTCTTATTCTTTTGATTTATCAGTTATGCCTGTTTATTTAGGCCTATTAAATGGAAAAAAATTATTTAGCTTATCAAAGAAAACTTTAGAGAATATGAGAGAAACATTTAATCAGTTAAAAAAATCAGATATGAGATTATGGATATCAACTCCAGCTTTTGCAGCAGTATGTATGCAAGACGATTTATTTAATAAAGAGCTAATGCCTAATATAGAAACTATGTATTTCATAGGAGAAGTTTTACCACCTAAAGTAGTTTTAGGTTTAAGAGAAAGATTTCCAAATGTAAGAATAATAAATAGTTATGGGCCAACAGAGGCAACAGTAGCAATAACAGGAATAGATATTACAGATGAAATATTAAGTTCTGAAAAAGAATTACCTATAGGATACCCTATGGATGGTTCAATTATTAAAATACTAGATGAAGAAGGTAGAGAGGTAAAAGAAGGAGTAAAAGGGGAAATAACTATCTATGGTAAAAGTGTAAGTAAGGGATACTATCAAAATGAAGAAATGACAAACAGAGTATTTTTTAACACTATTATAGATGGAAAAGAATATAGGGCTTATAAAACAGGGGATATGGGATACTATAAAGAGAACATACTTTATTTTTGCGGAAGAAAGGATTTTCAAATAAAGCTTAACGGATTTAGAATTGAATTAGAAGATATTGAAAACAACCTTAGAAAAGTAAATAATATAAAAAATACAATAGTATTACCTGCTTATAAGGAAGAAAAAATATCACATTTAGTAGCTTTTGTAATATTAGAGAAAGAAACAGGACTAAGTAATTTGAAAAATACTTTAATAATAAAAGATGAACTAAAAAAATATATACCAACATATATGATTCCTAAAAATATAAAGATGTTAAAGGAGTTTCCTGTGAATAATAATGATAAGGTAGATAGAAAGAAACTTATGGAGGAAATTAAGTAATGAAGTTAGCACAATATGGAGATTATTTATACCTATATATATTGCTACTATCATTTATACCTGCAATAATATTAGGAATTAAAAGAAAAAATATAAAGACATATGGGGTAGTTATATCAATATTAATGGTGGGGTTAATAGTCGGAAATGTAAAATTTAGTATGATTCTGTTTATAATGTTTATATTAGGCGAATTCCTAGTAATATATTCATATTTATTTATAAGAAAAAAGACAGATAGTAAAATAATTTATTACATGGCATTATTTGCATCAATGCTACCACTTATAATAACGAAAGCATCAGTGTTTGTAAGCTTTGGACCAATAGGATTTATTGGATTATCATATTTAAACTTTAAAGCTATACAAATGATAATAGAAATATACGATGGAGTAATAAAAGAGGTTAAATTTTCAACATTAGTTTATTTTTTAATCTTCTTTCCAACATTAAGTTCAGGACCTATAGATAGATTTAGAAGGTTTGAAGAGGACTTAAATAAGCAAATAGAGAAGAGAGAATACTTAGACGAGTATTTATATGTAGGCTTAAGAAAAATAATTATAGGACTCGGATATAAATTTGTTATAGCATACATAATTAATACTATGTGGATGAGTAAGATACCAGCAGATATAACATTTTTTAATGGATTAAATTATATGTATGCCTATAGCCTATATTTATTCTTTGATTTTGCTGGATACAGTTCCTTTGCTGTTGGCACAAGCTATATATTAGGAATAAAGACACCAGATAACTTTAATAAGCCATTCTTAAGCAAAGATATGAAAGAATTTTGGTCAAGGTGGCATATATCTTTATCAAGATGGTTTGGAGATTATTTATATTCAAGAATTGTTTTAAGCTCAATGAGAAAAAAGAGATTTAAAAGTAGATTTACAGCTTCACATTTTGCTCAAATAATTACAATGCTTGTTATGGGAATTTGGCATGGGCTTCATTGGTTCTATATTATATATGGATTATACCAAGGAATTGTACTAGTGCTAACAGATATAATTCAAAGAAAATGGAAGTTCTATAAAAAACATAAAAAAGAAAAGTGGTTCCAATGGACACAAATTGCAATTAACTTCAATGTAGCATGCTTTGGATTGTTTATATTTTCAGGGTGGCTTTTTAGATAAAATTATATTTTAGGAGGATTTTTAAATGGAAGATAAAGTTTTAGATATTTTTGAAGAAGTAACAGGAACAGATGAAATAAGAGAGGATTTAGACTTAGACCTATTTGAAGCTGGTCTTTTAGACTCACTTGGAATAATAGAAGTATTATTAAAGATAGAAGAGGTATTTGGAGTAAAGCTTCAACCAACTGACTTAGAAAGAAAAGATATGGCTACAGTTAATAACCTAGTAAGCTTCTTAGAAGGCAAAATGTAGATTATAAAAATTAAATACAAATTATAATTAATAAAGTAGCATTTTTGTGCTACTTTATTAATTTATCTATTAACTTTAGAATAATTAAATTTAAATTGAATTTTCATTATAATCAATTATGATTGATTTAACTCCAGCAGAGTTAAGTTCAGATATTTTTTTAGGATCTGCATCTGAGTCAGTAATTAAATAATCAACATCAGATATTTTACCACTAGAAAAATTATGATGAATTCCAATTTTGTTGCTTGTAGTAAGTATATATACAGGACCAGTGCAACGCTTTATCATTTCTTTATTTATTGTAGTTTCTTGTATAACAGAAGTACTTATTCCGTAATCAGGCTTTATTCCGGAAACTCCCATAAAGCATTTGGTAGATGTTATGTTTGAAAGTACTTGCATTGCTAAATCCCCAATCATAGAATGCTTTCTACCATAAACTTCTCCACCGGTTAATATTAAATATATATTAGATGGCAAATTCTTTTCAAGAGCTCTACCATTATTAGTTACAACTGTAACTCTCTTATCTTCTAAATAATCTAGTATAGAAATAGCAGTAGAACTAGAATTTATAAAAATTGTATCTCCATCCTCAACTAAAGAAGCTGCATATTTTGCAATAGATTGTTTTTTTATCTTAACAATGTCAGTTTCATTAGAAACCTCATCTTCTAATATTTTAGCTCCGCCGTAATATCTAAGAACCAAACCCATAGATTCAAGTTCTTTAAAATCTCTTCTTATTGTAATAGGAGCTGTATTAAATAACTCAGATAACTCTTCAGTTTTAGCTTCTTTATTTTGAGTCAAATAATCAATTATCTTTTGTTGCCTTGGTGAAAGTGAATTATACAATCCCATTATAGATGTCCTCCGATCTTTTAGGTTTTATTTTAAAAATAACTTCAGATTTGTATGTTATATACATTGAAGTAGTATTATTCTTTATATCATCTAAATAGATTTTAGCACTAATAAAATCATTATCATAGATTTTTAGCAAAGATAAATTGAAAAAATGTAAATATTTCTCACGATTATTTAATAAGGTCACATTTACCTTTTTGAAATACTTTTTAGCTAACACATAATCCTTTTGATAAAGGTTATATATGCCAGAAATTTCATTCCAGGATAAAATAGGAGCAATCTTTTTTCTTACATCTTTTCTATCTTTCAAGTCCATACATTTATTATAATATTCCTTAACCTTTTTACTATTATCAAGGCTTATATAAGATAGAAATAAACTATAGTAATAAATTAATAGTAAGTCATAAGATGCTTTAAAAGGCTTTATTGTAACCTTTTCTAGTAATTCAATTATTTCATTGTGCTTATTCAAATCACTAAAAGCTAAAAGTTTATAAACTAAAATAGATTTTCTATAGCTTTTAAGTAAGTCATACTTGTCTAGCTTAGATAAAGTTTCTAAACCATTAACAGGATTACAGCTTACAGTAAGTTCATTAATAGCTTTTTTATAAAGCTTATCCAAATATTCATGTAAAAATACAAAAGATATCATTATTAATGAAAATAATAAATAAACAAGTTTTAGTCTAATATCAGTAGAAGTAGAAATTAAATAAATCATATATATTACAAATAATATATAAACTAAATAATCTAAATACCGTTTATTTTTCTTACTTAAAGAATACCAACCTTTTTTACCCATGAAAATTCCCCCTCTTATAAATTGTTAAGAAAATATTATTACTTATTATAAGTATAAAAAATTAAAGATGAACAAATCAGAATCTCTTCATGATTGTAATAAAAAAATCATTATATACTACTTAAAAATATAAAATGAACAAATTAAAGTTTAATTATGATTGTTTGTATCTTTATTATAGAAGAAAAGAACATAAAAATCAATTAAAATAAGAAAAAATAAAAAGAATATAAAAAAAGGTGTTGATTTTTGTGAAAAAATAGATTATTATAAAGATACAAACAAGATAAACAAACCAAAAGAACCAAAAGAACAAAAATAATAATAAAAATTAGAAATAAAGTAAAAAGCAACAATCAAAAAGAACATTAAATCAAAATTAAGAAACAAAAAAACAAAAAGATAAAACAATAAAGAAATAAAATAACAAATTTACAAAGTAATAAATTAAGGATGCATATATTTTAGGAGGTATAGCAATGTCACAAGTAGAAAAAATTACAAGAGAATCATGGGTTTTAAATACATTTCCTGAATGGGGAACATGGTTAAATGAAGAAATCCAAGAAGAAAAGGTTGCACCTGGAACTTTCGCTATGTGGTGGTTAGGTTGTACAGGAATTTGGGTTAAAACAGAAGGAAATACAAATATATGTGTAGATTTCTGGTGTGGAACTGGAAAGAAGACTAGAAAGAACCCTTACATAGATCCAGAACATCAAATGGCAAGAATGTGTGGAGGAAAGAAGTTACAACCGAATTTAAGAGTTACTCCTTTCGTTCTAGATCCATTTGCAATAAAGGAAATAGACGCTGTAATTTCAACACATGACCACAATGATCATATTGATGTAAACGTTGCTGCAGCAGTTATGCAAAACTGTGATTCATCAATTCCATTTATAGGACCACAAGCTTGCGTAGATAAATGGGTATCTTGGGGAGTTCCAAAAGAAAGATGTATAGTAGTTAAACCTGGAGATACAGTAAAAGTAAAAGATATAGAATTAGTTGCATTAGAATCTTTTGATAGAACAGCATTAATCACAGCGCCACCAAAAGGAAATTTAGTAGGAACAATGCCAATAAATATGGATATAAAAGCTGTTAACTACTTAATTAAAACACCAGGTGGAAATATATATCACTCAGGAGACTCTCATTACTCAAACTATTATGCAAAACACGGAAATGACCACAAAATAGATGTTGCATTAGGATCTTACGGTGAAAATCCAAGAGGTATAACAGATAAGATGACATCTGTGGATATATTAAGAATGGCAGAATGCTTAAATACTCAAGTTGTAATTCCATTCCACCATGATATATGGTCAAATTTCCAAGCTGATACAAATGAAATATTAGCACTATATGATATGAAAAAACACAGATTACAATATAAATTCAACCCATATATTTGGCAAGTTGGCGGTAAATTTGTTTACCCAGCAGATAAAAATAATAGAGAATATCATTATCCAAGAGGATTTGATGATTGTTTCTCAGTTGAAATTAATACTCCATACAACTCATTCCTATAAAACTAGATATTTTGCAAGCTAGGTATATATCTAGCTTGCAAAGTAAAAACTAAAGAAGTACATGAAGAAGGGGAGTAATCTATATGTTAAAAGAGCTAATAGATAATAAAAGATATTCATTCCATAAAGAATTTAATAATTGGGAAGATGCAGTTCAGGCTGCGTGTAAACCTTTAATTGAAGAAGGAGTAATTGAAACAAGCTATGTAGATTCAATAATAGAAAATGTAAAGAGCTTTGGGCCTTACATAGTTATTGCTCCTAATATATGTATTCCACATGCACAAGAAGGAAAGGGGGTAAATGATACTGCAATTTGTTTCATGAGAACAGAAAAACCTGTTCACTTTGGAGAGACGGCAGAGCATGATGCAAGACTATTCTTTGTATTAGCATCAACAGATAATGAAAAACATATGCAAAATTTAGTAGAACTATGTGAATTAGTAGAAGACCAACAAGTTGTAGAAAAATTACTAAACTCAAATTCAGCACAAGATCTAAAAGCTTTATTAAAAAATTAAAATCAAAAGTTTAAGGGGGATTTTAAATGGATTTTATAGTTTCTATATGGCAATTTTTCCAAGTTAATATTTTAACACAACCAGCATTCTTTGTTGGATTTATAGTACTTATTGGTTACTTATTATTAAAGAGACCTATATATGAAGCGTTTGCTGGATTTATAAAAGCAACAGTTGGTTACTTAATCTTAAATGTAGCAGCGGGGGGACTTGTAAATAACTTTAGACCTATATTAGCAGGACTTAAAGATCGTTTCAATTTAACAGCAGCAGTTATTGATCCTTACTTTGGGCAAACAGCAGCTCAATCAGCTATTGAAAGTGTAGGTAGATCATTTTCAATGATGATGCTTGTTTTACTTGTAGCATTTATGTTTAATATATTATTAGTATTATTTAGAAAAGTAACAAAGATTAGAACAGTGTTTATAACAGGACACATAATGGTTCAACAATCATCAACAGTTTTATGGCTAGTAATTTTCGCTTTCCCACAATTACAAGATACGAAAGTAGTACTTATGATGGGATTACTTCTAGGAACATATTGGGCAGTTTCTTCTAACCTTACAGTTGAAGCATGTCAAGAGCTTACTGAAGGTGGAGGATTTGCAATAGGACATCAACAAATGTTTGGAGTTTGGTTAACAGACAAAATTGCAGGAAAAGTTGGTAATAAAGAAAAGTCTATTGAAGATTTAGAATTACCAGGGTTCTTATCAATATTTAATGATAACGTTGTCGCAACTGGTACATTAATGATGTTATTCTTTGGAGCAATAATGCTTATATTAGGACCAGATCTATTACACAAAATAGATGCAGGATTTAAAGCAGATAGAAACTTTATATTCTACATTATGGAAAAATCACTTAACTTTGCAGTTTACCTAAGCATATTACAACTTGGGGTTAGAATGTTCGTAGCAGAACTTACTGAGTCATTCCAAGGTATATCAAACAAATTACTTCCAGGTTCAATGCCAGCAGTAGACTGTGCAGCAGTATATGGATTCGGACATCCAAATGCAGTAACTATAGGATTTATATTTGGAGCTATAGGACAATTTATAGCAATCTTAGGATTAATCGTATTCAAGAGCCCAGTATTAATAATAACAGGTTTCGTACCAGTATTCTTTGATAATGCTACTTTTGCAGTGTTTGCGAACAAAAAAGGTGGTTTAAGAGCAGCTATGATTATACCATTTGCATCAGGAGTAATCCAAGTTATAGGTGGAGCTTTTGCAGCATACTACTTCCAATTAGCACAATTTGGAGGATGGCATGGAAACTTCGACTTTGCAACAGTTTGGCCAGTAATTGGTATATTAATGAACAAATTACAATACGTAGGTGTAGCTATCTCTATATTAGCATTACTAGCTATTCCACAAATTCAATATATGAAGAACAAAAAAGGATACTTCAAGTTAGCAGAAAATTATGATGAATATATGGCTGAAAAAGCAGCTGGAGAAATTTAATAATTTATAACTGATTAAAAATAAGTAAACCATAACTAAATAACTTACTATTTAGTAAAAATATATTAAGTAATAACACTCATATTAAAATAATAAATAGCTTAAAATTAGCTAACCACAATATATTATGCACTATAATAATATACTCCTTAACATTTTTGGCACTTTGTTAAAATTGTGGTTAGCTAATATAAATAGCTAATGCCAACAAATAAAAATAAATGTAAGCAATACAAATAATATAAACAAAGAAAAAATATTAAATCGAAAGCAATTAAAAATTTACATAAATAAATTTAAGCATCAAAAGAAATAGGATCTTTAAACATTAAAAGAAATAAAATCTATATGAAATTTTGGAGGGATTATTATGTTAAAAGTAATAGCAGCATGTGGAAGTGGAATGGGGTCAAGTCAAATTATAAAAATGAAAATAGAGAAGATATTTAAAAAATTAAATATCCAAGTTACTATAAAACATTCAAGCGTTGGAGAAGCTAAAACTCAAGCATCAAACTATGATGTAGTGTTTTGCTCAGATGCTTTAAAAAGCAACTTTAAGAGAGCAGAAGAAGCTGGAACAATAGTTATAGGACTTAGAAATTTATTATCAGAGCAAGAAATAGAGCAAAAGATTATAGATAATGTAGTAAACAAAAAATAATTTATCTACAAATTAATAAATAAAATAAAGAGGTTAATTTATATTAACAAGCTTAACAGAAGAATAGTTAACAATAGTAACAAAAAAGTAGTATCAGGGGGAGAAAGATATGAAATTTGAAAAGAAATTTCTTACAAACTTGCATAGGTGTTATGCAACAAGTAGTACTGTAATTGATGGAGAAAGATATATATTACTAGCAACAGAAGGAGAAGGTCCTTGTTATAGCTATAGAGGAGAAGAATTTGAACAAAATACAGTTTGGGATGGACCAGGTGGAACAATGTCTATGATACCTGTGCCAGGAAAAAATGGAGATTTTTTAGCAGTACAAAACTTTTTTCCAACTTTCCAATCAGAAAATGCAACTATAGTATGGGCAAAACCAAATGGAAGTGGTGAGTTCGAAGTAAAGACTTTATTTAAAATGCCATATGTTCATAGATTTGATATATTATCAGCTGGAGATAAGCACTATTTTATAGGAGCTACTTTATGCACAACAAAAGAATTTAAAGATGACTGGAGTAATCCAGGAAAAATATATGTAGCAGAAATTCCGGAAGATTTAAATACTCCTTTTGAATTTAAAATTATAAAAGAAGGATTAACTAAGAATCATGGATACTGTAGAACTACATGGAATGGAAAAATGGCAGGACTTGTAACATCTGAAGAAGGAGTTTTTGTAGTAACTCCACCTCAAAAAGATGGAGACGAGTGGTCAGTAGAACAAATAATGAATAGACCAACAAGTGATATTGCCGTTGTGGACATCGATGAAGATGGAGAAGACGAATTAGTTACAATTGAAGACTTCCATGGAGGAAACTTCTTAATAAATAAAAAAATAGATGGAGAATATAAAACTATATACAAATATCCAAAAGAAATGGACTTTGGACATGTAGTATGGGGTGGAAAATTAAGAGGAATCCCAATTATAATTGGTGGATACAGAAGAAATGAAAAAGAATTATTTATTATCCAATGCGATGATAAAGAAAAGCTTACATTTAAAACACAAGTTATTGAAGCAGGGGTAGGACCAAGTAATGTTGCAGTAATAAATGAAGAAGATAGAGATATAATAATTTCAGCAAACAGAGAACTTGGAGAGGCTGCACTTTACTTTGTAACAGAAGAATAAAGTAATAAAAAACTATAGACAGTAAATGGAATAAAGGCATCTTAGGAGGTATACGAATTAAAAAGTTCTATACCTCTAAATTTAGAAAAAAATAGTATTTTCTATTTATAAAGGAGGAATATTTATGCTAGAAGAACTAAAAAAAGAAGTTTATAAAGCAAATATGCTTTTGCCAAAATATGAATTAATTACATTCACATGGGGAAATGTATCAGCAATAGATGGAGAAAAAGGCTTGATAGTAATAAAACCATCAGGTGTTGAATATGACGAAATGGGTCCAGAAGATATGGTTGTAGTTGACTTAGATGGAAATGTTGTAGAAGGAAAGTACAAACCTTCATCAGACACTCCAACACATATAAGACTTTATAAAGAGTTTAAAAATATAGGAGGAGTAGTTCATACACATTCAAGATGGGCAACTATTTTTGCACAAGCTGGAAAGAGCGTAATACCATATGGAACTACTCAAGCAGATTACTTCTATAATGAAGTTCCATGTACTAGGGATATGACTCCTGACGAAATAGGGAATAACTACGAATACAACACAGGAGAAGTTATAGTAGAAACATTTAACAATCTAAACCCAGATTTTATACCAGGAGTTTTAGTTAAAAACCATGGACCATTTACTTGGGGAAAAAATGCAAATGAAGCAGTTCATAATGCAGTAGTTTTAGAAGAAATTGCAATGATGGCATGGAACACTGAAATATTAGGTGGAACTTATATAAAGAAAATGCCTCAAGAGCTTATTGATAAACACTTTATGAGAAAACATGGTCCTAATGCATATTATGGACAAACTTCTAAATAAAAGTTAAGGAGGTATATATATGAGCTTTGAATATACATTAGGCTTATACGAAAAATCAATGCCTAATACTTTAAACTTCAAAGAAAAATTACAATGTGCTAGAGAATGTGGCTTCGATTATATGGAAATAAGTATAGATGAAACTGATGAAAAACTAGCAAGACTTGATATGACTAAAGAAGAAAGATTTGAAATAGTAAAGGCTATGTTTGAAGTTGGACTTCCGATAAGAACAATGTGCTTAAGTGGACATAGAAAATATCCTTTAGGAAGTTTAAATGAAGAAACAAGAAATAGAGCCTTAGAAATAATGGAAAAAGCAATAGACATAGCTTATGACCTTGGAATAAGGGTTATTCAAATAGCTGGCTATGATGTTTATTATGAAGAAAGCAACGAAGAAACAAAAGAACTTTTCATAAAAAATCTAAAAAAATCAGTAGAAATGGCATCAAAAAAAGGGGTAATCCTAGCCTTTGAAACTATGGAAACAGATTTCCTAAATACAGTAGAAAAAGCAATGGAATACGTAAATTTAGTAAACTCACCATATCTTCAAGTTTATCCTGATTGTGGTAATGTAACTAATGCTGTGTTAAATACAGAAAAAACAGCTAGTGATGACTTTAAAATAGGAAAGGGACATCTAGCAGCAGTACATCTTAAAGAAACAGTTCCAGGAAAATTTAGAGAGATACCATTTGGAACAGGACATGTAAATTTTGAAGATATAATAGAAACTTCATTAAACTTAGGAGTTAGAAAATTTACAGCAGAATTCTGGTATGTAGGAAATGAAGATTGGAAAGAAGTTATAAAGAACACAAGAAAATTTATGGATATAAAATTCAAAAGTGTTCTAAGTAACAAAGGGGGAAAGTAACTTGAATAAAGATTATTTAATAGAAGTATCTAAAGAAGTAAGAAAAAATATAATTAATATGATTCACAGTGCAAAATCAGGACATCCAGGTGGATCACTATCCTGTGCAGATATAATGACATACTTATTCTTTGAAGAAATGAGCATAGATCCTGAAGATCCGAAGATGGAAAGTAGAGATAGGTTCGTTTTATCAAAAGGTCATGGAGCACCAGCTTTATATAGCGTACTTGGAGAAAAAGGCTTCTTTGATAAAAGTGAATTTACTGGACTTAGAAAAATAGGAAGACTCCTTCAAGGACATCCAGATTCTAAGCATATCCCAGGAGTAGATGTTTCAACAGGATCTCTTGGTCAAGGTATATCAAATGCAGTTGGAATGGCTTTAGGTTTAAAATTAAGTAACCAAGAAAGCAAGGTTTACTGCCTATTAGGAGATGGAGAAATACAAGAAGGTCTAGTATGGGAAGCTTCAATGTGTGCAGCTCACTATAAATTAAATAATTTAGTAGCTATATTAGATTATAATGGCTTACAAATTGATGGTAAAAATGATGATGTAATGACTATTTCTCCAGTAAAAGAAAAATTTGAAAGCTTTGGCTGGACTGTAATTTCATGTGATGGACATGACTATGATGCTATAGATGAAGCTTTTAAAAAAGCAAATGAAGTAAATGGACCAGCTATGATTATAGCTAAAACAGTTAAAGGTAAAGGCGTAAGCTTTATGGAAAACCAAGCAGGATGGCATGGACAAGCACCTAATGATGAGCAACAACAATTAGCTATAAAAGAGCTAGGTAACTAGGAGGTTAATATGGGAAAAGCAACTAGGGAATCTTATGGAGCGGCACTAGCAGCTATAGGTAGAGAAAATGAAAATATAGTGGTTTTAGATGCTGACCTTTCAAAATCAACAAAAACAAATATATTTTTAAATGAATTTCCAGATAGATTTTTTAACGTAGGAATAGCAGAACAAAATTTAATGGGAGTAGCAGCAGGTTTAGCTAATGTAGGAAAAATACCATTTGCAAGTACATTTGCAGTGTTTGCAACAGGAAGAGCCTTTGAAATAATAAGAAATTCAATTTGTTATCCAAAGATGAATGTTAAAATAGCGGCAACTCATGCAGGAATAACAGTTGGAGAGGATGGAGGCTCTCATCAATCTATAGAGGATATAGCATTAATGACAGCACTACCTAATATGACAGTAATAGTACCAGCTGATGATAAAGAAGCTATGGAAGCAGTAAAAGCAGCAGCAGAAATAAATGGACCAGTATACTTAAGATTTGGTAGATGTGCAACACCAGACTTATATGATGAAAACTATAAATTTGAAATAGGAAAAGGATCACTTTTAAAAGAAGGTAATGATATAACTATTATTGCTACAGGTATGATGGTTGCAAAAGCTTTAGATGCAGCTAAGATTCTAGAAGAACAAGGAATAAATGCAAGGGTTATAAATATGGCAACTATAAAGCCAATAGATGAAGAAATAATTATAAAAGCAGCTAAAGAAACAAAAGGAATAATAACAGCTGAAGAACATTCTATTATAGGTGGTCTTGGAGATACAGTAAGCGCAGTAGTTTGTAAGAACTCTCCAGCAAGAGTAGAAAAAGTAGGAATAAATGATGTTTTTGGAGAGTCAGGAACCCCAGATGAATTAATGGAAAAATATAAACTAACAGCAGAAGAAATAGCTTCAAGAGCTAAAGCAATATTATAAAATAACCTGTTTAATAAAACAGTATAATTAACATTATAAATTGCCATAACATAGCTAGAGTATAAGATAATTAATCTACAAAATAAAAATGGCAAAGCCTTAGGAGGAGTTAATATATGAAAATTTTTATAGATACAGCTAATGTTGACGAAATAAGAAAAGCAAGCAAGCTAGGAGTGCTAGCAGGAGTTACAACTAATCCATCTTTAATAGCAAAGGAGGGAAGAGATCTAAAAGAAGTAATAGAGGAAATATGTGAAATAGTAGATGGCCCTATAAGTGGAGAGGTTATATCTTTAGAGCATGAAGCTATGATTAAAGAAGGAAGAGAATTATCAAAACTTCATAAAAACATAGTAATAAAAATTCCTATGTGTGAAGAAGGATTAAAAGCAGTTAGTGTTTTATCAAAAGAAGGAATAAAGACAAATGTAACATTAATATTCTCTCCACTACAAGCCTTACTTGCAGCAAGAGCAGGTGCATCTTATGTAAGCCCATTCTTAGGTAGATTAGATGATATAGGAAACCCAGGAATAAATATAGTTAAAGAAATAGCAGAAATGTTCAAAATACATAATATAAATACAGAAATAATATCTGCTAGTGTAAGAAATCCAATGCATGTTTTAGAATGTGCATTAGCAGGATCACATATAGCAACAATTCCATACAATGTAATAGTACAAATGACAAAACATACATTAACAGATATAGGAATAGAAAAGTTCTTAAAAGACTACGAAAATATGAATAAATAAAAAGTATAGGCTATATCACTTAGAGTTGATATAGCCTTTTTGAAATTTTATGTAAATTTATCTAATATCCCTTACTGTCCTAAAACAAACTTTTCAATGGCTTTAGCAACGCCATCATTATCATTAGTATCAGTTACAAAATCTGATATATCCTTAACCAGTTGAAGTCCATTTCCCATTGCAACTCCAAGTCCAGCAAACTTAAGCATTGAAATATCATTTTCAGAGTCACCTATGCACATAATTTCTTCACTTGGTATATGAAGAGAATCAGCTAAGTAAGCTACAGCATTTCCCTTAGAAACATTTCCAATCATTATTTCAAAATTATTTGTACCAGAGCTAACTATGTGAAGTTTATCCTTGTAAATTGATTGAAGCTCTTCTTTAGCTCTCCAAAGCTTCTCTTTATTTTCATCTTCGACGATTATTACTTTGAGAAGGTTACCTTCAAATTCATTTATAGCAGATATAAAATCCTCATTTACTATAAAATTAACCTTTTTTCCTTCAGGTAAATCCTTATTCATAGTTTTATAAGCATGGCCTTCAGGAATTTCAGCATCTCTAATAAAAGTATTCCAACTATTAGAGTTAACAATTAAATCATGTTTTTTAATAATTTTATAAATGTCGATTAACATATCTTTAGGGATAGGACATTCAAGTATAGGATCATCTTCGTACTTATTTTTAATATAAGCACCATTAGAAGCTATAACAGGGGTATCAATTCCAAGTAAATCAGAGTAATATCTTGCAGAGCAAAAAAGTCTTCCAGTAGTAACAGCTATATTAATACCCATTTCTTTAGCTTTTTTTAGGGCATTCTTATTTTTTTCACTTACTTCATGTTTACTATTAAGTAAAGTACCATCCATATCTATGCAAATTAGTTTAATATTTTGCTTCATATATAAAATCCTCCTAGTAAAAATATAAGTTTAAAAAACTCTTTATCACTAGTATAATCTAAAATTCAAAAAAATAAAAATTTTATTAAAATAAAGCATTCTGTCATAAATTGCGATAATAATATGTGGAACAACGAACATGTGTTTGATATAATTTAATTGTAATAAATTTGAGGGAGATGAATTTATGAATCAATTAATCAAAAAAGCTAAACAAGGGGATAAAAAAGCAATGGAAGAAATACTAAATAGTTTTGAGCCATTAGTTTACAAAACTTCAATTAGCTACTATATATACGGCTGCGATACAGAAGATATTAAACAAATAACAAGGCTTACAATAATTAAATTAGTAGATAAGTTTAACATTGACTTAAGTGGATCCTTTCCGGCTTATGTACAAAAGGGAATAAGAAACCAAATGTATAAAGAAATAGAAAAGGCTACTAAAAAATACTATGACAATAAATTGAATAAAGAAATAGTCTCCTCAATAGATATAAAAGAAATAGTAGATAAAAATACTAATATAACTGAAGATTATATAAAAAAAGAATTGAGAGAAAGTTTATATAATATTATAGAAAAGCTAAACTCTAGTGAAAAGGCTTTACTTAACTCACTATATGTAAAAGGAATAACCTTAAAGGATTACTCAAAAAGTCAAAATATAGAGTACCATAAAATGAGATATATGAAAGATAAGATAATAGAAAAGTTAAGAAAGGAAGTAGTTATTTAAAGTATAATTTTTAAAATTTTTATGAAAGTATAAAAGTTTAAAGTTTTTAAAATGTGATTACAAGTGTGGAGAGTAATTTTATGGTGACTTGGAGCGAAGAGACGGAACAAAGAAAATTACTCTCCTCACTTGTATTAATACACATTAAGCGTTATACTTTTTAATTTATGAAGAGCTCTCTTTTTTAAGCAACTACAATAATAATAATCTTTATCCTTTAAAATACTGTACTTAGAAAGGTTTGGTTTTTTATTAGATATATAAAGAAATTCAATTAACTCCCTTTCCTCAGGATCTAAATAATCTAAAGCTAAATATAGCCTTTCATATAAAATATCATTAATTACATCTTCTTCAGGGTTAATGTCTGTATCTATTATACTGTTTCCTAACTCATAACCATCATCAGTAGTTTTATTTAAACTAAACTCATCATTATATTTAATTTCCCTTCTACAAATATATCTAAAACCATTTTTAATTGCCCAAAGAGCATAAGAAGGAAAACTACTAGCCTTTTTAGATAAATCAAATTTATTTATAGCATTAAGTAAATTTACAATACCAATTTGAATAAGATCATCAAAGGATTTGTTCTTAAGATAAATTCCTTTAGCTTCTTTTATTATTAATGGATAATACATTTTTATTATTTCTTCCTTTGCAAAAGAATCCTGATTTTTTGCTTTCTTTAATAAATCCTCCATAAAATTCTTCTCTCCTTTAATATAAAAATTTATTTCATTAAATAAATATCCTAAAAAAATATGTTTTGAGAAAAAAATTAAAAAAAATATTTAGTTAAAATAATACAAAAAATTGGAAATTTACTCCAAATACATTAATCTAGTTATAAACAATATTAAATAGAGGAATAAAAACAATTAAATATATGATAATAGAGTATATATTAACTGAATTTGAACCAATATATAACAACAAATATATAAATTTACTATTAATATGTCTAAAGATGTAGAAATAAAGTTGTGGTTTAAAGAAAATTTTAAACTTATAATTAAAATATGATATATGGGAGCGGGGGGATAAAATGTTATTTGCAAATTTAATTTTTAAGGATTTGGTCATACGAGGAGAATTTAAATCAACATATTTACTTAAAAAGATAGATGAAGCAATTAAGTGTAATATAAAAAGATTAGTTTTAGCACCAGCATATTATGATATAGAAAGTAAAACTAGCATAGATGAAGTTAGTAATATTGTAGAAGAGTTAAATTCTTACTTAAAAGCTAAAAATGTAGATTTAACCTTATATTCAGCTAATCTATTAAGAGATAACTATGAAAATGTAAAAGACTATATAAGTGGTGATGCAGGAAGCATAAATAATAGTAACTATATTTTACTTGATGTTGAGGAATCTAATAAAATAGATGAGCTTTTAGAAATAGTTTTTGAGTATAGATTGCGTAATTTAGTACCTATAATAGTTAGTCCGGAAAAAATAGAAGAAATAATAGAAGATAACAAAAAGATAGAAAAGCTTTTACAAGAAGATTGCCTTTTTCAATTAGATCCAGGAAGTTTGCAGGGGATTTATGGGAAAAAGGTTCAAAAGGCAGCAAAGGCTTTAATAAAAAAAGATGTTTATCAATTTGTTGGATTTGAAGAAAAAATAGAAAAAGAATTTATAGATAAACAAATAATAGATTTAAGTAAAAAGAGTTTATTTATTTTAAAACCAGAAGGTAGAGGGCCTAGAAAACTTTTAAAAGATTCTAAAAAGAAAAAGGTTGGATTTTTTAAATAAGATATTCAGTAAATAACTGAATATCTTATTTTTTATGCAACGAAATGAATAGGTTTTTAAAATTTATAAAAATGAAATGTATATTTATTAAAAAAGCATTTTATTATTATAGTGATAGTCTAGGATACGACAAAAAAATACATTTAATAAAAATGAATTAAATAAAATTAAAAATAGAATTTAAGTAGAATGAATTATAGATAATATTTTTTTATAAGTAAAAGGTTTAACAAAGAAAGAAAACATATAATTTTGCATGAAAAATATGTAAAGTTCTAATTTTTATCGATGAAATATATAATTTTATTAAATAAAAATTTGCAAAAAAATTAATGGAGATGATATTCAAAAATACATCTATGTCGAATGATTTAATTTAGCTAAATATGTAGATAATTTTTTAGGAGAAAATCATAACAAAACAGTGTATTTATGGTATAATTTTATATTGTTGAATAAGTTTATAGATAAAGCAATAAATTTACTATGAATAATTATTCAAAATAGCTGTATAATTATAAAAAATAATATTAAATTAAAAAACAAACAAAATATACATTTAATTAAGTAATATATAAGGAAGTTTAAATAGAAAATTAAATAAGAGTAAATTTACTATTTAATTTAAGTGTTAAAACGTGTAAAAAAATAGGATTTAATGTTATAATAAGCCTATAATGTAATTTTGTAATGTAATTATGGTTTAGGAGGAATTTAATTGGAAGAACAAGTAATAAGATTAGACGAATTATTTGAAGCCTTAAAAAAGAAATGGTTAATGATATTTACAATTACAATAATAGCTACAGTAATAGTAGCTGCGTTAAATTTTTTTGTAATAAAACCTAAATACGAGGCCTCTACAAAAGTGTTTATAGGTAAAGAAGGAGAAAATCAAGCTTATAATCAAAATGATGTTCTTATGTATCAAAAGCTTATGAAAACATATTCTGAAGCAATAAAAACTAAGGATTTAGTTTCAAGAAGCATAGATAATACAAGTTTTAACTTAAAGCCAGAAGGAGTTTTAGCAAATTTAACTGTAGTACCAGTTGCAGATACACAAATACTACAAATTAAATATAAAAGTACTAATCCTCAAGAAGCAAAGGAAGTTATAAGCGAAATAACAGATGAATTTATAAAAACATCTAAAGATTTAGTTCCAAATGGAAATATAAAAGTAATAGAAGAAGTTCAGTTCCCAGAAAAACCAGTAAGTCCAAATAAAAAAATGAATATAGCAATAGCATTTTTACTTGGATTAATGGTAAGTGTAGGGTTAGCATTCTTATTAGAATTCTTAGATAATACCTTTAAAACTAAAGAACAATTAGAAAGAGAGTTAGATATCCCGGTAATTGGAACGATACCTAACGTGAAGGAGCTTTAGGAGGATAATATGTTTATAGTAGAAAAAGAACCAAAATCTATAGCAGCAGAAACCTATAGAACTTTAAGAACAAATATACAATACTCATCCTTTGATAAAGAATACAGAGTAATAATGGTTACAAGCTCAGAGCCGGGTGAAGGAAAGTCAACTACTTCAGGAAACCTTGCTTTATGTTTAGCTCAAGGAGATAAGAAGGTTATATTAGTAGATTGTGATTTAAGAAAGCCTTCAATACATAAGAAATTTAGAATTTCAAACATAGTAGGTTTATCAGATGTAATTATAGGAAAAGAAGATTTAACTACAGCTATGCATAGATATAATAAAAATTTAGTAATTTTAACTTCTGGTAAAATACCACCAAACCCATCAGAAATGCTTTCATCAAAGGCAATGACTACTTTAATAGAAAATCTTAAAGAAAACTTTGATTATATAATTTTAGATACACCGCCAGTACAAGCTGTTACAGATTCACAAATTCTGTCAACAAAGGCAGATGGAACAATTTTAGTAGTAAGAGCAGAAAAAACAAAAAAAGATTCAGTTCAAAATGCAATTGGTCTTTTAAAGAAGGTAAACGCACATGTTATTGGAACAGTACTAAATGGAGTAGATAACTCAAGAAATAAATACTATTACTATTACGGAGAAAAATAAATATTATAAAGGCGGGTTAAATATGGTAGATTTACATTCTCATTTAATTTGGGAAATTGATGATGGATCTAAATCTAGGGAAATGACCTTAAATATGTTGAAAAAGGCAATTGAGGGAGGAACTACAAAGATAGTTTCTACCCCACACTTCCTGCCTGGATATTATGAGGTTCCCTTAGAAGAAGTGAAAAAAAGAATAGAAGATGTAAAAAACTTAGCGAAAGAGGAAAATTTAAATATTGATATATATTATGGACAAGAAGTATATTACTCATCAAGCTTATTAGAGAATTATTATAATGGATATATAGGAACAATAAATGATTCAAGATATATGCTAATTGAATTTAATATGAGAGATTTTTCTATTAAAGAGGCAGTTGAGAATATATATGAGTTACAACTTAAGGGAATAGTACCAGTTATAGCCCATCCAGAAAGATATCAAAAATTTATAAAAAATCCTTCTTTAATAAATGAGTTTATAAAAGAGGGATTTCTTTTTCAAGTAAATATGGGAAGTATAACTGGAGACTTTGGAAAAGACGTTAAAAAGACAGTTGATTTATTTTTGAAAAATAAGATTTATAGCTTTATAGGTTCTGATGCTCATAGAGATACCAAAAGAAACACAGATATGAGAAGTGGAACTGAAGCTATAAAGAATTTAGATAAAGATTACTTTAACTACTTAAAAAAATCAGGAGAAAAGCTTATAGAAAATGAGGAAGTTAAGCTTAATGGAAACTTAATAAAAGAGAAAAAAGGGCTTTTTGGTATGTTTAGTAGAGGTTAATTAAAATGCTAAGTAAAATTTGCAAAGAATATTTATATTAATATTTTGAAGATAAGGGTGTGATAATTTGAAAGATTTAGGGAAATTAAGAAAACCAATATTAATACTAATAGATGCAGCTCTTGTAAACTTATCCTATATACTAACCTTATATTTTAGATATAATTACAGCACTTTTATAGAATTAGCATCTAATTATAAAGAAATAGCAATAATAGTTACAATTATTTATATAATTTGTTTTTACTTATTTAAGTTATATGAAAGCATTTGGACTTATGCTAGCATAGATGAGTTTATGTTAGTTATAGGAGCTTGCTTAACGGGTAATCTATCAGCAGCAGTTGTAGGTAGCATTTTATCACACCCCTTTCCTTATGGTGTAATTATAGTATCTTGTGCATTCAATATTCTTTTCATAGTAGGGTTTAGAATATCATTTAGAATATACAATAGATTTACAAATATATTAGACTACAATTCTAACAAAAATCAATTAAAAAGAACTATGATAATAGGAGCCGGAGAAGCAGCTTCTGTAGTAATAAGAGAAATGAAAAATAGCAAGAATAGTAATTACCTTCCATTAGCTTTAATTGATGATAATGAATACAAAGTAGGAAAAAATGTTCTAGGTGTAAAGGTATTAGGTACTAGAAAAGATATTGTAAATATAGCAAAAGAAAAATCAATAGAAAACATAATAATTGCAGTTCCATCCATGGAAGACGAGGATAAAAAAGAAATATTAAATTTATGTAAAAAGACAGAATGTAGAATTCAGACTATTCCGAGTGTGTGTGAAGTTATTGATGGTAAAATCTCACTAAACCAAATTAGAGATGTTAACATTGAAGACTTACTTGGAAGAGACCCTATAGAGCTTGATATGAAAGGAATATCAGAATACATAAAAAATAAATGTATTTTAGTAACAGGGGGAGGAGGCTCAATAGGTTCAGAACTATGTAGGCAAATTGCTAAATTTTCTCCCAAAAAACTTATTATATTCGATATTTATGAAAACAATGCTTATGATATACAAAATGAGCTTAAATACAAATATCCCAAATTAGATTTAAAAGTGCTGATAGGTTCTGTAAGAGATAAAAAAAGGTTAGAGCAAATATTTCAGGAATATTCGCTAGATATAATATTCCATGCAGCAGCTCATAAGCATGTTCCTCTTATGGAAGATAGTCCTATAGAAGCTATTAAAAATAATGTGTTTGGAACCTTTAATGTAGCAGAATGTGCAAATAAATATAAAGCAGAAAGATTTGTATTAATATCTACAGATAAAGCAGTAAACCCAACAAATATTATGGGAGCTACAAAAAGAATGTGTGAAATGATTATACAATCTATGGATAAAATAAGCCAAACACAATTTGTAGCAGTTAGATTTGGGAATGTACTTGGAAGTAATGGTTCAGTTATACCATTATTTAAAAGACAAATAGCCCATGGAGGACCGGTAACAGTAACACATAAAAATATAACTAGATTTTTTATGACGATACCAGAAGCATCACAATTAGTACTTCAAGCAGGTGCCTTTGCTAAAGGAGGAGAAATCTTTGTTTTAGATATGGGTAAACCAGTTAAGATATATGATTTGGCATGTGATCTTATAAGACTTTCAGGTTTTGAGCCAAATAAAGACATAAAAATTAAAGTAACTGGACTTAGACCTGGTGAAAAGTTATACGAAGAACTTCTAATGAGCGAAGAAGGGCTAACTAATACAAAACATAAAAAGATATTTATTGGTAAGCCTACCTTTAATGATATATATGAGCTAAAAAGTCAAATGGAGGAACTAAAATATATCATTGAAAAAAATGACATTGAAAACTTAATTTTAAAGGTAAAAGATATAGTTCCAACTTATGTGAAAAAGGAAAATGATTAATTAGCTATTAGTATATAGGTTATAAAAAAGTTTGTAATAAAAGGGTGTTGTTGCTATGGAGAATTTATTAATAATAGGTGCTGGAGGCCATGGAAAAGTTGTAGCAGAAGCTGCAGATCTTGAAAAAAAATATGATAAAATATCATTCCTTGATGATAAAGAGGGTATAGAAAATATATATAATTTTAAAGTAGTTGGTAAAATTGATAGGTATATTGAGTTTATAAATGAGTATAAATATGCATTTGTTGCAATTGGAAATAATGAAAAAAGATTGGAACTTATAGATAAACTTATAAGTGTGGGCTTTAATGTACCAATCATTATTCATCCAAAAGCATCAGTAAGTAAATACAGTAATATAGGACTAGGAACAGTTATCCTAGCTAATGCTGTAGTTAATGTTAACACAACTATTGGAAATGGGTGCATTTTAAATATTAATTCTTCTGTAGACCATGATTGTGACATATCTAGTGGAGTTCATATTTCATCTGGTGCAGTTATTAGAAGTATGGTTAATATAGGAGAACTATCAATAATAGATGCTGGAGCTTGTGTTACAGCACAAAAGGTTTTAAAAGAGAAATCTTTTTTACAAGCAGGAAAAGTTTTTTAGATGGTAAGGGGGTAAATTATGAAAAGATTTTTTGATTTTTTAATTAGTTTAATATTATTAGCATTATGTTCACCTGTAATTTTATTAGTTGCAATACTAATAAAGTTAACCTCAGAGGGACCAGTATTTTTTACTCAAATGAGAATAGGTAAAAATAATGAACTATTTAAGCTTTATAAGTTTAGAACAATGAAGACTGGAACACCAAATGTAGCAACAGATAAGCTTGGAAACGCTCAAAGTTATTTAACAACTGTTGGAAAAATTTTAAGAAAGACAAGCTTAGATGAAGTTCCACAGTTAATAAATATACTTAAAGGAGATATGACATTTGTTGGACCAAGACCAGCCTTATACAATCAATATAATCTAAAGGAACTTAGAACAAAAGCTGGTGTACATACACTGGTTCCAGGAATTACAGGATGGGCACAAATAAATGGTCGTGACCATAATGATGATTTTCAAAAAACAGAGTTAGATAGGTATTACTTAAACAATAAATCCATTAATTTAGATATAAAAATATTATTTATGACTTTTTTTAAGGTTCTTAGAGCAGAAGGAATAATTGAGGGTCAAAATAAGCTTGGAGAAGAGAAAGAAAGAATGGGTGCTTAGTTGATTGAAGAATAATATTAAAGTTAATATATGTCTTAGGTTATAGAAGGAAGGTGAGAGCAAATGAAAAAGATTCTTATAACTGGAGCAAATAGTTATATAGGAACAAGTTTTGAAAAGTGGCTTAAGCAATGGGAAAATGAATATGCAGTTGAAACTGTGGATATGATAGATGGAACTTGGAAGGAAAAAGACTTTTCTAAGTTTGATGTGGTATTTCATGTAGCTGGGATTGCTCATGTATCAACTGATCCAAATATGGAGGATTTATATTACAAAGTTAATCGTGATCTTACCATTGAAACGGCTAAGAAAGCTAAAATAGAAGGAGTTAAGCAATTTGTTTTTATGAGTAGTATTATCGTTTATGGTGATAGTAGTCATATAAATCATAAAAGAGTTATAGATAACAATACAGTTCCAACACCAAGTAACTTCTATGGAAGAAGTAAGTTACAGGCTGAAGAGGGAATTGCTCCATTTCAAGATGATAACTTTAATGTAGTTATAATAAGGCCACCAATGATATTTGGTAAAGACTCTAAAGGAAATTATCCTAAGCTTGCCAAGATAGCTCAGAAGTTGCCAATATTTCCTGATATCAAGAATGAAAGAAGTATGCTTCATATAGACAACCTTTGTGAGTTCATTAGACTTATGATTGTTAATGAGGAAAGAGGAATATTTTACCCTCAAAATGCTGAGTATATAGGGACAAGCGAATTAGTGAAGCTTGTTGCGGAAGCTCATGGAAAGAGGATTATACTTACAAAAGTATTTAACCCTGCATTGAAGTTAATGGGTAATTTTGTTGGAATGGTAAATAAGGCATTTGGTAATTTAGTTTATGAGAAAAGTATGAGTGATTATAAAGAGAAATATAGGGTTAGAGATTTGAAAGAGTCGGTAAGGGTGACGGAAGTGGAAGATGTGACACGTAGAGTGGGTGTAGAATCATGAAGGTAGTTATTGTTAATTGCTTTGATACTTATGAGGATAGAATAGATTTACTTCATGATTTTTTTAGTAATAAAGGTGATGATGTTACAGTTGTTCAATCTGATTTTAGACATTTTAAAAAGATCAAACGTACTCAAAATAAACAGGACTTTATATTTGTAGAATCAAAGCCATATTATAAAAATATGTCAGTAGCAAGAATGAGATCACATTATGATTTTGCAAAGAGAGCATTTAAGGTTGTAGAGAATTTACATCCAGACTTATTATACGTAATGGTACCACCAAATTCACTAGCTAAATTTGCTGCTAAATATAAAAGAAAACATAATGATGGAAAGTTAATTTTTGATTTAATAGACCTTTGGCCTGAAACTATGCCGGTAGGAAAAGTTGAATCATTACCACCATTTTGTTTTTGGCGTACGATGAGAGACAATGCATTAAAGTATGCAGATTGTGTTATAACAGAATGTGACTTATATCAGAAAGTACTTACAAAATATTTAAAAGGTGTTAAAGCTAAGACAGTATATTTAGCCAAAAGAGAAGTGGAGATTTATAGTCAACCTGTGTTAAATAAAGATGAAATTCACTTATGTTATTTGGGCTCAATAAATAATATAATTGATATTCCTAAAATAAAAAAGCTTATAAATGAAATAAATAAAATTAAGCCTGTAGCACTTCATGTTATAGGTGACGGAGAAAGCAAGGATATTTTAATTGATGAAGTAAAAAGTACAGGTGCAATTATAGAATATCATGGAAAAGTATATGACTCGCAAAAGAAGAAGGATATATTTGATAAATGCCATTTTGGATTAAATATTATGAAAGATACAGTATGTGTTGGACTTACTATGAAGTCTATTGACTATTTTCAAGGTGGGCTTCCAATTATAAATAGTATTGAAGCAGATACTGAAGATATAGTTGATAAATATAAGATAGGTATAAATGTTATAAATGAGAACATAGAAGATGTAGCTACTAAGGTGGCTGGCTTTAATATAAAAGAATTATTGATCATGAGAGAGAATACAAAGATGGTGTTTGATAGTCTATTTTCTCTTGAGGCATTTAATGAAAAATTAAAAGATGCAATTAAGGAGTTGTAAATGTTCATGAAAAATGGATACGGATTAGGTGAAATGTTTACTAATGCAATATCACTTATTTACACAAAAATATTTTATAAAGGTGCACGTTTAATACGTAGGCCAATATACGTTAGAGGTAAAAAATTTTTGCGATATGATGAGGGCTTTACTACAGGGTATAGTTGTAGGTTAGAAATGTTTGATACAGAAGTTGGTGGAGATAAGAAACTCATAGTAGGCAAAAACTGCAAGATTGGTGATTACGTTCATATTGCAGCTGGGGAGAGAGTTACCATAGGAGAAAATTGTCTAATGGCATCAAAAATATATATTAGTGATATTAATCATGGAGATTATTCTGGAAATTTTGAGTATTCATCACCTGATACTCCACCAGATGATAGAACATTATATACAAAGCCTGTTTCGATAGGAAATAATGTTTGGATAGGTGAAAATGTATGCATTTTACCTGGAGTTAATATTGGAAATGGATGCATTATTGGAGCGAATTCCGTGGTTAACAGGGATGTTCCTGATAATTGCATTGTTGCAGGGGTACCGGCTAAAGTAATAAAAAAATATGATAAATATACAAAAAAATGGAATAAATATAATGATTAATATATTATGAATCAAGTTAGATAAGGGTTGGTGATGGAATGATTGGATTATTCAGTTTTGATGGACCAATGTATCGTGATTGTAATGGAGTATATTGTAATACAACGATTACTTCTGAAATGTTTTCACGATATTTTCATGTAGTAGATGAATTAATTGTTGTTATTCGTACATTTCATATAGATAAAACTTATGAAGAGGCTAATTTAAAAAAGGTAGAATTAAAAGGTCTTCAATTTATTGAAATTCCCAATTTAAATTCTATTAGTGGATTTTTAATAGATAAACCTAAATATAAAAAGCTAATTGGAGAACAAGTTGAAAAAGCTGACTTGATATTTGCAAGAATGCCAAGTGTTATTAGCGATATAACTATTCATATAGCAAGAAATATGGGGAAAAAGTATATGGTAGAAGTTGGAGGATGTGCTTGGGATGCTTATTGGAACCATGGATTAATGGGGAAATTAGTTGCACCATACATGTTTTTAAATGAAGTTAAAGGTGTAAAAAATGCTACTTTTGCGTCATATGTAACTGAAAAATGGCTACAAAAACGTTACCCATGTAGTTGCCCAACTATTTCAGCATCAAATGTTTATTTAAAACCTCTTGATGAATCTATTTTAGAACAACGATTAAATAATATACAAATAAAAAATAAGCGTGACAGGACTATAATAGGAACAACAGCAGCTGTCGATGTAAGTTATAAAGGGCAAGAATATATTATAAAAGCCATTTCAGAATTAAATAAGCAAGGATATGATTTTGAATATGAATTAGTTGGAGGAGGAGACAACTCTTACTTAAAAAAACTAGCAAAAAAGCTTGGAGTGGAAGATAAGGTTAGATTTAAAGGACTATTATTACATAACGATGTGATTAAATGGCTTGACTCAATAGATATATATGCTCAACCAAGTAAACAGGAGGGATTACCTCGTGCTTTAATTGAAGCGTTAAGTAGGGGATGTCCAGCTATTGGTTCAATAACTGCAGGAATACCAGAGTTGCTTCAGACTGAAACAGTATTTAAAAACGGAGATGTAAATCAAATTTGTGATATATTAAAAATGCTTATTCGCAGTGATCTTTGTAAAATAGCAAAACGTAATTTTGAAAAAGCAAAGGAATATGAATTAATACGATTGAACACTAAACGAAATGAGATTTACGAGCAATATTGTAGTTCAGTAGTTTATGAGAATTATAAGAAATAATCAAGCATACGAGTATTACAAAAAGAAAGAATTATGATAATAAATATTGGGGGAAAATATGACAACGATTATTAAAATTAAACGAGAACTTTCACGAACAATAGTTGGACGAACTCTTTTAAAGATTTATCATTATATTATAGCTATACCGTTAGCTAAAATTTACTCATTTAAGTTTTATTTTATAAGAAACAATTTTAAACACATATTATTTTATTCAATCGAAGATACATTTGATATGATAAAAACCAAAAAAAAGTCTTTATGTAGATTTGGCGATGGTGAAATTTCATGGATATATCAGGATTCTAAAGGGTATTTTGGACAGGAGAATTCTAAAGAATTAAGTGATAGACTAAGTAGTATCATATGTTCAGAGAATGAGGATATACTTATTGGGATACCTAACTTTTTTGGCTCAATGGATCATTATACTCGAAAGCATAGAGAATCAAGAAATACACATTTAGCAAAATATTATAAAAGGTGGATGGTATTGTTAGATACTGACAGATTTTATGCAGATGCTTTATTAACAAGAGTGTATTATGGTCGTATAGATAATAAAGGCGAATATATGTTTAAGAATTGGAAAAGTGTATGGGAAAATAAAAATATAATAATCATTGAAGGTAGTCAAACAAGATTTGGCGTAGGGAACGATTTATTAAATAATGTACGTAGTATTAGACGGATTATAGCTCCTGCTGAAAATGCTTTTGAAAAATATAATGAGATATTAAATATTTCAAAAAAATATATATCAGAAGATGTTTTATTTTTAATTTCATTAGGACCTACAGCAACAGTGTTAGCATATGACATTGGAATTTCTGGAGGCCAGGCTATTGATATTGGACACCTAGACATAGAGTATGAATGGTATTTATCTGGTACAAGTAAAAAGAAATCTGTAATTGGTAAATATGTTAATGAAGCAGGAGGGGCACCAAATATTGAAATACCGGAAGCTATATTGTATGAATATAAATCTCAGATTATAAAATATATAGTATAAGTTGATTATAAAGAGAAACTGTACTACGAATAATAATTGTCTTTATGAATAGCTTATTTGGTTAGCACAGTATGAGGTGAAGTTCTCGTATAAAACTGTTAGCAATATAATATTAATTGACTCAATAATGATGGTTATATTTCTTATGAACCGTGATAAAAAAGTGTCTAATATAAAGATTAAGACACATGTACTTATTAGTTATATATTACTAGAATATTAGCTAATGACGAAGCCGATAAATATCAAATTATATAATAAATATAATTACATTTAGTTAAGAGTATAATGTACTCAGATTGAGGTGTTTATGGATAAAGTTAATAAAAATTTAAGAATAGCTGGGGGATTGAAATTATATACAGATATTATAGTATCGATATTTTTATGGGGAGCAATTATTATTTTAGATAATTCTCAATATTCATTAAGATGTTTAGGTGTTTTATTAATATTTATATCATTGTATCAACTATTCAAGGTAAGATTTAGTACAGAATTACTTATTTTATTTGGCACAATTGCTTATATTAATATATCGGTAGCATTGGGGGATTTGTTGCAAATTGGTCAAGTATTAGGTATAAATACTTTAGATTGGCAAATGGCAGTTCGTATATCGGAATATAATGCATTAGGAGCAAAATCTATTTTGCTCTTAATGAGCATTCTAAACTTATGTATAAATAGAAAATATTTAAGGGAAATTAGTCCTGATGCATGCACTCCAATAAAAAAGAAAGAAAATAATTATATTTTTTTTGTTGGTTTATTTATTTTATTAATATTCTGGTTATTTGGATATGAAACATCAATAGGAAGTACTTATCATAGTAATACGCGTACTATATATGAATACAGTATCATAATTTTTATAGTTGTATGGTTTTATAGTGGAAATTCAAAAATAAAGAAATATTTATTATATTCATATGCAACTATATATATTCTACAAGCATTAATTAGGGGAGATCGTTCTTCAGCATTTCCTATGATAATTGTTTTATTTATAATTCAAAATTATAAGATTAAAATTAAAACATTAATTATTCTGGCTATATGTGGAATTTTTGCATCTAATATTATATCTGTATATCGAGTAGCATTTTCTATTTCTGAACTTAAAAGTTTGTATTTATCCAAATACGGTATGGCTTCGTTCCTATCTGATACTGTATCACAATCTTATTATACGGCGATTACCATTTTGAATGTGCATGATATAATTCCTTCAACAATGGGGTACTTTATTAATTTCCTAGGTGGAATAATAATGGGTGGAGGTTTTAATAATGCTGATGTAGGAGCTATATCATATAATTATCTACTGAATAAAGGCGGAGGTTTTTACTTCTCTTGGTTTTATTTTTGGTTTGGCATATTTGGGGTAGTAATTGGTTCGTTCTTTTTAGGATATTTAATTAGATTATTTTTCCGTAGTAGGAATAACTATATTAAATTATATAAGATAAGTTTAATTGCAATGTCATTTAGATGGTATTTATATACACCATTTGTTTTATTTAGATCAGTACTGTTCATATTTACAATCTTATTGCTTATTTGTTATATGGTTGAAAGACTCACTATTAAGAAATATATGAATCATAGTTAATCTACATATTTTACATAAAATGCAGTTGTGAATAACTCCTCAAGATTGAAATTTGATATAGCCTCCTGTTATGTAGAATTATAACAGGATAAAGTTTAGTATATGATTTATCTAATCATGAATTATCTACACGAATGAGAAAAGAACTAAGAGTAGTTTCATGAAATTTATTGCATGGATAAGGTGCTTTTTTAGAAGAAGTAAAAATTATAATTATGACATATTATTCAATTGAATTTAGCGGAATAAAGTGATTTTACCAAGTAACTTTTTTGAAAATCTGAAATTTACAAAAAGAAATCCCATGGAACTTTATAAATATATTATTTTTATAAATCTTCAAATTGTTTAGAAGGGATGATGATTATTTGAGAAATAAGAATGAGTATATCATATCAATTGTATCAAAAATAATACTCGTAGGGTTGTCTTTTATAAACTCGGTATTAATTAATAGATATTTAGGTCCAGTATTAAAAGGTGAATATTTTTATATACTAAACATATCAAACATTATTACTATTATTATAGGATTTAATATAGCTTCTTCTTATCCATATTTTTCAAAAAAATATGGACTTAGTATTAGACAAAAGCTTATTAACATTATATTTTTTCAAATGGGGATATACACACTTAATGCTATTCTTTTATCTTTTTTTATAAAGAATAATTTATTTATTTATATAATGATTATTAGTATTTTACTTCAATTTAGTAATCAATTAGATTTCATGAGTATTATTGATAGTATTAATAAAAGAAATAAAATTACTGTTATTTCTACTTTTATTTATTCATCAATATTATTTTACTTGTTTTTCTATACTAAAAATAGTTTAGAGTATATCGTAGGAGCACTATTATTATTCAATGTAATTAAATCTTTATTATATATTGTTAATAATAAATTTATTCCTTTAAAGATTTTAGAAGATTCTCCATCATTATTTGAAATTTTTAGATTTAGTTTCTTTCCTATGATTACTTCATTACTTACAACATTTAATTATAATATCGATGTTGTTATATTAAAATTATTTGTTGCTAATAGTGAAATAGGAATGTATAGTGTTGGTGTTACATTAGCAGCAATGTTATGGATTATTCCTGATGCTTTTAAGGAAGTATTATTTAACAAAACAGCTAAAAGTGATTCAATTGATGCAATTGTCTTGAGTATTAAAATTAATGTTTATATAAGTTTAATTGTTATTTTAGGTTTTGTTTTCATAGGCAAGAATTTTATTTCTTTAGTTTATGGGATTGAATATCTTGATGCCTATAATGTTTCTGTTATTTTGCTTGTAGGAACGATACCAATGATATTCTTTAAAATTATTAATACGCTATATCTTGCTATTGGAAAACAAAAATATAGTTTTTATATATTATTCATATCAGTATTATTAAATGTAGTGATAAATTTCTTGATGATTCCGTTTCTTGGGATAGAGGGAGCTGCAATTTCTTCAGTTTTATCTTACATGATATGTGGAATAGTTATGCTTATATCTTTTAATAAAAAATACGAACTTAGTATTAAAGATATATTTCTAATAAATAGTTATGAAAAAGAAAAGATTAAAAGTATTATTTTGAAAAAAGGAATGAATTAAACGTAAAGTAAGGAAAGCGTAATTGATATATTATATAATAATTTACAAATTATTAAATCTAGATTAGAATACTTTTTATAGAAATTTAAAGAAGAGATAATGATAAACAGCTATGAAAATACGTCTAATCCTGATGGATATGATTTTAACGAAAAGTTTATGAATTATATTAATTATGAACATAATAAAATAAGAAAGAAGTTATACTTACCATATAGTAGAAGTCCTTTTTATATTATAAAATTTATAGCTATGTTTTATTAACGTATAGAAAAGTTAATAGAATTATAAGAAGAAAATTAAATATAAGGTGATGATTATGGATAATAGTAAAACTCAATTAGAAGTGTTTTATAATTCATCACTAGATGTTCAAAATTCCAATAAAATATTTAATGATTTAAAAATATTTTTTTATAGAGAGCTAAAAAGTAAAATTTTCTGGAGATCTCTGTTTTTGTAGTAGTGAGATAAAAAAGATTAAGATATGTAGAAGAAAAAAGAATAGATGATTTAGTGCAAAGGATATCTGATAAAATACGATATATTGATAAAGAAAAAATTGATTATAGTTTTTTAATACTGAAGAATTTGTAAGAATTGTACTTTATTATTTGGAGAAATCACAAACTGATTATAGATATAACAAGATTCAGTATTATGCCAATGCATTATTAAATTATTCAGCTAAAAAAATTTCAGAGGGTTTTTATAAGGAAAGAATAATAAAAATAATATCAAAGATTACAGTATAACATTTATTAGTACTTAAAAAGGCATATGATATTCATAAAAATAAAGAAAAAAATGACTCTAACAAAGTTGAATTTACAGATGTATTAAAAGTTGAAGAGATTGACAAAGATATTTTTAAATATTCTATTCTTGGTTTAAAATCAGAGAAATCAATTAATTAAGTAATTGGCGCTATTCTAGATTATTTTAGTGGTAGCTATTATATTAGTAAATATGGAATTAGGTGTATTAAAATAATAACATTGAATATATAAGTTAAAAGAATTTATTATAATAATTTTTAAAAGAGGGGTAAATAAACATGTACAAAATAGCAGTAGCAGGAACAGGCTATGTAGGCCTTGTGGCAGGGGTTTGCTTTGCAGAGGTAGGTCATCAAGTTACCTGTGTAGATATTGATGAAAAAAAAATAAAGTTAATGGAGAGTGGAGTTTCTCCAATTTATGAAGCAGATTTAGAAGGTCTTATGCAAAAGAATTATGCAGCTGGTAGACTTCATTATACTACAGATTATAAAACTGCTTATAAAGAAGCAGATGCTATCTTTATTGGAGTAGGAACTCCAGAGCAATCAGATGGTTCTGCAAATTTAAATTATATAGCTACAGTTGCAAGGCAAATAGCTGAAACTATAGAAAAAGATTGTCTTGTAGTTGTTAAGTCAACAGTACCTGTTGGTACTAATGATAAGGTAGAGCAATTTATAAAGGACTTTTTAGTTAATGATGTGAAGGTAGAGGTGGCATCAAATCCTGAGTTCTTAGCTCAAGGAACTGCAGTTCATGATACACTTCATGCTGCAAGAATTATAATTGGAACTGAAAGTAAATGGGCAGAAGAGATGCTTATGAAGATATATGAACCATTTAATCTTCCAATAGTATCTGTAAATAGACGTTCTGCAGAGATGATAAAGTATGCATCTAATGATTTTTTAGCTCTTAAAATATCATATATGAATGATATAGCTAATCTTTGTGAGCTTGTTGGAGCAAGTATTCAAGATGTGGCTAAGGGTATGAGTTATGATGAGCGTATTGGTAGAAAGTTCTTAAATGCTGGCATTGGCTATGGTGGTTCATGTTTTCCTAAGGATACAAAGGCTCTTGAGTATCTTGCAAGACAAAATGGTTATGAGCTTAGAACTATTAAAGCTGCAATTGATGTAAATAAAGACCAAAAGACTATGTTATATAAGAAGGCTTGTAGACGTCTTATTACATTTAGTGGACTAAAAGTAGCAGTACTTGGACTTACTTTTAAACCAGGAACAGATGATTTAAGGGAAGCACCATCACTTGAGAATATTCCTTTATTACTAGAACAAGGAGCTGAAGTTTATGCTTATGATCCAGTAGGAAAGGATAACTTTAGTAAGGTTTATCCAGAAGGAAAAAATGGACAAGGTACTATAAAGTATGTAGATAATATAGAGGAAGCTTTAAAAGGAGCTAATGTATGTTTTATATTCACTGAATGGGGTGAAGTTAAAGCTATTACTCCAAAAAAATACAAAGAATTAATGAGAACGCCTTTAGTTTATGATGGAAGAAATATATATGATGTTGAAGAGATGAATGAAGTAGGCGTAGAGTATTACTCAATAGGAAGAACTTATATGAAGACTAGTGATGCAATTGATGAGGCTGCAGCAACTAAGAGTTAAATTTATATTTTTTATAAAATAATTGAAATGTTAAAAAGAAAGTAGTTTAAGATATTATTATCTGTAATGATAAATATCTATTTTAAGGGGGATTAAAATTGAGTTACAAAACTTTAGATACGTCTAAAACTTATCTTGTTACTGGAGCAGCAGGGTTCATTGGATTTTATTTGTCTAAAAAGCTTTTGGGGAAAGGCTGTAGAGTAATTGGTATTGATAATATAAACGATTATTACGACGTTAATCTTAAATATGAAAGATTGGAAAAGCTTAAACCTTTTGAAAAGTTTACTTTTATTAAAGAAGATATATCAAATAAAGCTATAATCATGAGCATTTTTGAAGAATATAAACCTAATATTGTAGTAAATTTAGCAGCTCAAGCAGGGGTAAGATATTCTATAGAGAATCCAGATGTATACATTGGAAGTAATGTTGTAGGATTTTTTAACATTCTAGAAGCTTGTAGATATAATCATGTAGATCACCTTGTATATGCATCATCTAGTTCTGTATATGGTTCTAATAAAAAAGTTCCATTTGAAGAAACTGATTTTGTAGATCATCCAGTATCATTATACGCAGCTACAAAGAAATCAAATGAACTTATGGCGCATACTTATAGTCATCTTTATAAGATACCATCTACAGGGTTAAGATTTTTCACTGTATATGGGCCTATGGGAAGACCTGATATGGCGTACTTTGGATTTGCTGATAAATATTTTAATGGAGAGGCTATTAAGATATTCAACAATGGTGACTTTGAAAATGATTTGTATAGAGACTTTACTTATGTAGATGATATAGTAGAAGGAATAGAGAGACTTCTTAATAATCCTCCTAGTGAAGATGTTGTTAATAGTGATAAAGATAAGAACAGTACTGGAGTTCCACATAGAGTATTTAATATTGGAAATAATAATCCAGAAAAATTAATGGTATTTATTACAGCGTTAGAAGAAGCTTTAAGTAAGTCATTAGAAAGACAAATAGTTTTTGAAAAGATATTTGAACCTTTGAAAGCAGGAGATGTTCCAGCAACCTACGCTTCTACAGATAAACTTCAGGAAGCAGTAGAATTTAAACCATCAACAAGTGTACAAGAAGGACTTCAGAGATTTGCTGATTGGTATGTAGAGTATTACGGTAAAAAATAATAATCATATCAATTTTTATTCAACTCAATGTCAAGTATTTTGGGTGAATAATGGTAATAGAAATTTAGTGCAAGAAATGGAAGAAGCTATAAATATATCTTTAGAAAAAGCACAAGAGTTAGTTAATAAACATGTAATACCATTATTAAAAGATTATGAAAATAAAAATCCTAGAGTAATAGATAATTACTTTATGAAGGGTTCAGAATGAAATTTAAAGAGCATACCTACAACAGAATATAATAATAATTTCTATAGTGTTATGGTAACAGATACTAAAAGAGCAGAAACAAAGTATTATGTTAATGAATCTAATGGAAATATATATGGTGTAGTAACTGGATCTAAAATAAATTAATACTAATGTAGATATAGCATAAGAATAAAGAAGAATAAAAAACGATAGCACAGTAAAAGCTATCGTTTTTTATATTTATTGTGACAGTAGATGATTTGTGTAATTCTTTTTACGCTTATGAGCGAACAAGTAAAGACAACATTAAAATGATGTATATAAGGTAAAAGTATGAAAATATAAATAATACATTAAAGTGACCATTTATAAATAGTTCCACCTAACTCCATTTCTAGGTACGTAGAATCACTATTAGTTATTGCTATAAATTCTTTTCCAGTAGCATTTCTTCCTTTGCCTATATCATATGTTCCAGCACCTTTTGAATTAGGATATGTCCTACATTTAGTACCATTAGAATCATAGAATTCAGCTTGGTTATCTAAGAAGAAATCTAATTCTCCCATGCTGATGTTCTCCACAGTGTAATTTATTTCAACAACATTTTTCACTTGATCAGCAAATTGATTTCTTTCACTAGTTAACTGAACACTATTGATCGTCAATGCAAATTCTCCTTTAGAACCGTATTTAAATACTATTCTTTCCCCTATTTTATTAGCTTTTTTAGCTTCTTCTTCTTTAGCAAGTTTTTCTGCTTCAGCTTTTTTAGCAGCTTCTTCCTTGGCTAATCTTTCTTTTTCTACCTTTTTTTCATCCGCCTTCATATTAAACCATGGTTCAGCTTCATCTACTTTTGCTTGTAGATCATTAATTGAATTGTTTTTATCTGATATTTCACTTGATAAAGTATCTACAGATTGTTGTAATTCTGAAATTTTTGAAGAGTTTGAGAAAATAATGCCACCGAAAATAAAGCAAATTATTCCTATAACTACTCTATTTTTTAAAACTTTTATAAATTTTTCTTTCATTTCATTACTCCCTTATGAAAATATGTTAACTAATATTTTACCATATAAATCATTTATTGTAAATATATGTTTAATATACGATTCAGAAAGATGGGAATTATTATGATATATAATAATATTAGAAGTATATATTTCAGAACAGCAGAAGTATCAATTTTAGAACAGCAGATAGTATCAAACTGAAACATCTGCTGTTCTTTTTTGTATATTAGAGAGAACTGGAATAGTTGTGACAAATAATATAAAAATATTTTTCTCAAAAAGTTCAAACATTAGGTATTTATTAGTTGAAGGATAAAATAATTATTTTAAAGGGGATAGGATTTATGCAATATTCATTTTTAGGGTTTTCAGTTAAAAAGATTATGGAGTTTGATTTAGATGTTAAAGATTTAGCTATACTTAGATATTTTGATGATTTTAGAGATAGTGGAAGAATGAATTATGAAGTTATTGAAGGTGAAAAGTATTATTGGGTTAGTTATCAAAGTTTTGCAAAGGAAATGCCTTATTTAGGATTAGAAAAGAGATCAATTATGGCTAGGATGTTAAAGCTAAGAGATTTAGAGATATTAGATCATTATACTAAAAAAGAAGGAGGAACCTTCTCTTATTTTAAGCTTGGTAAAAGATTTTATGAGCTTTTTGATGATAATAATATGCAAAATAATGCCCATAGTGTCTTTAAAAATGATGATACTGTTCATAAGTCAGAAAAGGAAAGGTCTTGTGATGATGAGGTTATCTATAAAAATGATAAAAGGCTATCTACAGAAAATCATAAGGGGTGTACATCAAAATGTTCATCAAAGACTAATCTATTAAATAATTCATCTATTATAGATACTAATATATATAAATATATAGAAGAAGCTAAAGAAATAATTGCATATTTAAATTCAAAGATTGGAACTAATTATAAAGAAAATAACAAAGGTACTATTATGTTAATTAAGGATAAGCTCAAGGAAGGCTATGATATTGATGATTTTAAGACTGTTATTGATAAAAAGGTGAAGACTTGGAAAAATAATAAGTTTGAGCAATATTTAAATCCTCAAACTTTATTTGGAGATAAGTTTGAAATATATTTAAATCAAAATATCATTAAAGAAGAGAAAAAGAATAAAGACTATGAAGATTATAGAGGCCGTAAGAAATTAAGGTTTAATAATTTTATAGGAAGAGATTATGATTATGACATTTTAGAAAAGCAGCTTTTAGGGTGGGCATGATTAAAATTTATAATTAATAGCATGGTCTTAGGGGAGGCGCGTTTGGCGACATACCCTGGGGCCAAATTGATTGATATTTGCATTAATAAAAGTTGTATAGTAAAATTAAGTTTAATTATTAAAATTAAACAATAGAATGTAGTTATTATCTGGTGATATTACTAGGTAGCAAGAAAATTATGATTAAATCAGTCTAATAGGGAGAGATGTTTATGTCTAAAAGAGATAATAAAAGAAAAATGTCCAAAAATAAAAAGGTAGTTCTATGGACATTAGGAGTTCTGTTATTCCTTTTATTAGGATTAATTGGTGGGGGATATTGGTACGCTAATATCATGCTAAATAAAGTTGAAAAGGTAGAAATTAATACTAATTCAGAAGAACTTGGAATTAAGCCAGAAGTAGAAGAAAAGTCTAAAGAAATTAGAAATATAGCTTTATTTGGTATTGATGCACCAGAAGGTGATGTTGGTAGATCTGACTCTATTATGATTTTAACTTTAGATAGTGTACATAATAAATTAAAGTTAACTTCTATTATGAGAGATTCTTATGTTAATATTCCAGGACGTGGTCTTGACAAAATAAATCATGCATATGCCTTTGGTGGTCCAGAACTAGCTGTTAGAACTTTAAATGAAAATTTTGATTTAAATATAAAGGAATTTATGGCAGTTGATTTTACGTCACTTCCAACAATTATAGACAATCTTGGAGGAGTTAATATTAACATAATACCAGAAGAAATATCTCATATACCAGGAGTAACTTCTGCTGGAAACCAAGTATTAAATGGTAAACAAGCTTTAGCATACTCAAGAATTAGATATGCTAGTGGTGGAGATTATAAGAGAACAGAAAGACAAAGAACTGTTGTAGATGCAATATTTAATAAATTAAAAGATACTACTTTAACAGAGTATCCTGCTCTTGTTAGTGAATTTTTACCTTTCGTAAAAACTAATATGTCACCAAATGAGATATTAACTTTAGGAAAGGATTTTAGTGGATTAATATCAAGTGGACTAGCGCAAGAGAGATTCCCAAGAGATAATCAAGGGGAAGGTCAAATGATAGATGGAGTATATTACTTAACTTTTGATAGAGATTTAGTAAGAAGTAGTGTGCATAACTATATATTTGAAGACAAGTAAGATTTCTTATTATTTTTAGACTTCGAGGTAACATTTTAAGCTGAGCTTGAGTCCAATTAATCTCCAAAGAAAAATAAGTATCAAATATTTTTAAAGGGGCTATTGTTTTAGTAGCCCCTTATTTTTATGAAAAAATTTATATAATTTTTAAAAACTTCTCATATCTGCATATATAGATAATGAGGAGGTGATAAACATGGCAGCAAGTTCAGTATTAGTAGGAAACAATTTAGCAGTAAGATACCAAGTAGGTGTTAATGCTAAGGGGAAAGATGTTTTTAAGGAACAAAGCTTTAAAAACATATCAGCTACTGCAACAGATGAGGAGCTAGTATTATTATCTGATGGTATAGAAAAACTTTTAGATTTTAATATTGGTACAATCAAAAAAGAGCAAACCTTTGTAATAACTAGAGGATAGTAGATTAATAGGAGTTATTACAAATAATAAAGAAAGGGGGAAGGGGAATGATTCAAAGAACTGCTACTATGGCATTTAAAGATGTTTCAGGAAAGAAGCTTAACCTAATAGTTAGAGATGTTAAGCAAGATGTTCAAGATGCAGATATTTCAGCGCTTATGGATTCTGTTATAGCTAAAAAGCTTATAAAAACAGAAGCAGGAGATATTGCTGAAAAATTTGCTGCACAGGTAGTTACTAAAGAAACAATTAAAGTTACACTTTAATTCACAAAGTAAAACAAGTTCGTTAATATTTAATGGGGATAAAGTTAAATAAGGTTATATTTACTAAGGATATAAAAGGGGGTCGCGTTTCGCGACCCCCTTTTATAATTATAGCGAGGTTACTAAAAACTACTTGTAAGGTTCCATACTTTTTTAGATGTGAAAGATATAAGAATGATTATTTATATATATGTAAACGTCTAGAATAGAAAAAATAAATCTGATTCTGAAACTTTGTTAATAATTTATCCATGTTATACTATGAAATGTAGGATAAAGTTGGAGGAGAGGGAAATATGAAAAAATGTCTTATGAAGTTTTTGTCTCTATTTGCTGTAATGACCCTTTTATTTGCTAGTGTTGGGTGTTCAGGTAAATCAGGTGTTAAATTTACACCAGGAGTATATACAGGAACTGCCGATGGTAAAAATGGTCCCGTTACAGTTGAAGTAGAGTTTACAAATACAGAAATTAAAAGTGTTAAAGTAGTTAGTCATTCAGAAACAGAAACTATTGCTGAAGCGGCAATTAACCAGTTACCAGAAAAAATTGTTTCAAATCAAAGTATAGGTGTTGATGCTATTTCTGGTGCTACATTAATGAGTGAGGCTATACTAAAAGCTGTTGAAGATTGTACTGTACAAGCTAATGGTGATGTTGAAAAATTAAAGCAAGTTAAAGAGATAGCTTCTAAAAAAGAAAATGAAGAAGTTAGTACTGATGTAGTTGTAATAGGTGCTGGTGCGGCTGGAACAGCAGCGGCTCTTTCAGCTGTGGATAATGGGGCAAAAGTTACTTTACTTGAGAAAACAGCAACACCTATGGGAGCTGGAACACTTGCAGGTGGTATGTTTGCTGCTGATTCAAAAGAGCAAAAGGAGAAAAATGCTACTGTAAGTAAAGAATGGCTATATAACGAATATCTTAAAGCTTCTGATGGGTTTATGAACTCATTATTAGTTCGTAAAATAATTGATGAATCAGGTCCTACTGTAGACTGGTTACAAGAAAATGGCTGTGAGTTAAATCTTGTTGATGCTGGAACAGGTGGAGGATATGAGCATATAGGAAAGCCTGCTACATTACATGGATATAAAGAAGGTGGAACAGTAGCTATAAATAAATTAATAGAATCATTTAAATCTAAAGGTGGAGACGTTAGGTTTGGTACACCAGCAAATGAATTAATTAAGGATTCTGATGGAAAAGTTACTGGAGTTAAGGCTACTAAGCCAGATGGATCAACTTTAACTGTTAATGCTAAAGCTGTTATAATAGCAACAGGTGGTTTTGGTGGAAACGATGAAATGTTAAAGGAATATATTGGTGATAGTTATACTAAAGGTGAAATTGCTCAAAACACAGGTGATGGAATTAAAATGGCTTGGGATGCAGGCGCTGATAAGTATGGAACAGATGTAACACAATATTTCTGGGAAAAGTTCACAGATGAAGAAAATGCTAAACTTGCTGAGGCAATAGGCGAAGCTTCATATATATTACCAAATCTTAGTAAATTTCCTAACTTAAGAGTAAATAAATTAGGACAACGTTTCTCAGATGAAACAAAAGCAACATTATATTCAATTCATGGTGCAGAAATTAGTGCACAACCAGAACAAACAGAATATGTAATTATTGACTCAAATATGTTAGATAAAGTTAAAGTATCAGGTACTGCAGCTATTGAAGAACAATTTGGTAAGTGGAAAGATAATTCACAATCTTTTATGGAGTTTAATGAGCCAAATGATACAGCTATGTTTTTAGAAGAAGAGCATACTCCGGTAGATTATGCTGCACTTTTAGATAAAGCATTAGGTACTGGTGCTGTATTTAAATCAGATACATTAGAAGGTCTTGCTAAGGAAATGGGTGTAGATGAATCAAAATTTGTAGCATCAGTTAAGCAATATAATGATTCTATAAAAAATGGAAGAGATGAATTATTCTTCTCAAATCCATCTAGATTAATATCAGTAGATAAAGCACCATATTATGCGGTTAAGTTCTCAGCAAGAAATTTAGGTACTTTAGGTGGAATTAGTATAAATGAAAATATAGAAGTAGTTAATAAAAAGGGAATGCCTATAGATGGATTCTATGCAGCTGGTGCTGATGCAGGTGGAATGTATGGTAAAGCATATGTTGATTTTGAAGGTGCAACTTTAGGATTTGCATATACATCAGGTAGAATAGCAGGAATTAATGCTGCAAAATATGTAAAGAGTAATTAGTTTTTAATAGAATTAATAGTTATTAAGAGAGATAGGTCATCTCTAGCCAAGCTAGAGATGACCTATTTTTAAATCTGTAGGAAAGTATAGAAGTTTAAAGTTGTGAAAATGTGATTATATAATACTTTTATTACCTTCAGTTTGTAAGTGGGCATATGTAAGTTTACGTTGACTTGGAGCGAAAGCGACGGAATAAGTAAATTTACATATGTCCACTCTTTAATGGCATAAAACTTCATTTAAGGCATAAATTGTGTTATCATAATAGAGGCTACTAAAGGATTTTAAGGGGATGATTTTATGCTAGAGTTAGGAGCTATAATAGATTGTTATAATACCTATGATCAAGGGGATATATATTTTGAGGTTTCTAAATCTATTTTAGAAAATTATAATAATCTTGATATGTCAAATTTACAATCTTGTGCAGATTCTCTACATATTTCAGTTTCAACATTAAATAGATTTATAAGACAAATGTATTATAGTAATTTTTCAGATTTTAGAAATTATATGAGTATGTCTGAGGAAAATTATTATTATGATGGTAAATATTTTCCGGGAGTAAATGAAAAAAATATTACTCCTATTGAATATGGACAAATTTTATGTGATGAAATAACAGAGGTCATGAGTGTGTTAGCTCAAAATAGCATTGAGTCTTTAGTATCGATGATTAAAGATAGTAAAGAGGTTATATTTATTGGGATTCAACTTACTTCAGAGGTATGGCGTCTACAAAGAGAATTGATTTTCATGGGTAAAAGGACAAGTGCTTTTTTAGACCCTAATTATCAAGTTTCTGAACTAGATAAGGTAGGACCTGATTCACTTGTAATTTGCTTGCAATATAATCGACAACAAGATAATCATAATGAAAGATTAATTAAAAAAGCAAAGAGCAAAGGGGCCAAAACGGCGTATATTGGAAACATAAAATTTAGAAGCATCGAACAAGATAGTGATATATCAATTGTTTATAAAGGAACAAATACAAATATTGATACGAATATGATGCATATGATATTGAATTATATAGGTAATTATTTAAGAAATATTATTTTAACACGATAAAAAATATCTAAAAGGACCTAACAAAACGTTAGGTCCTTTTAGAATTTATAGTAAGCCCATAATAAGCCACCTGAGGACTAATTAATTGAGGTTACATAGTAACTTCTTTTTGTCCTGATACTTTAAAGAAGATTAATAGGGATATAACGGTAACTATCAGTAGTATAGTTGCAAGGGCTGCTGCAACACCATAATTTCCTCTAATAACTTCAGTATATATGGCTATTGTCATTGTTTTAGTCTTTGCAGTATAAAGAATAATTGATGTACTAAGTTCAGTTATAATTGTAATCCAACTAAGGATTGCCCCGGAAATTACACCAGGTAACATAAGTGGTAGTGTAATTTTACTAAAGGTTTTTACGTTAGAGGCACCAAGGCTTATAGCTGCTTCTTCTGTATTTGTACCAATTTGATGTATTATAGCTGCACTAGATCTTATAGTGTATGGCAGTCTTCTAATTGCAAAGGCCAGTATCATTATAAAGGCCGTTCCACTTAAAAGTAATGGTTTTTTGTTAAAGGCAACTAATAATGAAATACCTAAAATTGAACCAGGAACTATATAAGGGAACATTGTAATAATATCTAATAAGTTTGTCATAACGTTACGCCTTCTAATAGTTACGTATGCTATTATTACAGCTAATATAATTATAATTATTAATGCTATTATAGCTAGTGAAAAAGTATTTTTTATTGAGCCACCAACTTTAGTAAAGGCATTTTTATAACTATTTAATGAATAACCTTCTTTAAATAATCTACCAGATGTATTTAGGAAGGAAGTATATATAACTGTTATTTGAGGTAGTAAAGCTAATAAAGTGAATATATAAACGTAAGCATGTGATAATATATTGCTAATTCCAGTTACTTTTTTAGCTTTTATTGGTCTAAGAGCACTCATAGTAAATGACTTTTTATTTGATATATATTTTTGCATTAAAAATACTGCTGTTGCAAAAACAATTACTATAACACTTATGGCAGCTGCAAAGCCATCATCGCCACCCATTTCACTTATAAATTCGTTAAAGATTAAAACAGGAACTGTTTGATAACCTTCACCTATAAGCATTGGAGTACCAAAATCGGCTAAAGCTCTCATAAATACAAGTAGTGCCCCAGCTAAAATTGTTGGCATAATTAAAGGCATAAGAACCTTTAGCATTTTTTTAATTCCAGTACAGCCCATACTTTCAGCTGCTTCTAGAAGTGAGTTGTCCACCTTCTTTAATGCACCTGATACATACATATATACAAGTGGAGTAAGCTGAAGGGTTAAAACTAAAAGTATTCCAGCAAATCCATATATATCAGGAGTAGGAAGATGAAGTGTGTTTTTTAGAAAGTTTGTTAATGCACCATTTCTTCCAAGTAATAATATCCATGAATAAGCACCTATAAAAGGAGCTTGCATTGATGATATAAGAATTAATATTTGAATAAGTCCCTTGCCTTTAATTTTTACAGTAGTCATTATATAAGCAAGAGGGGTAGCAACTAGTACACATAAGAATGTAACGCTAATTGTAACCTTTAAACTGTTAAATAACGCACTGTAGTAATAAGGTTTACTAAAGAACTTTTGAAAATATCCTAATGAAAATCCATGTGTATTTCCATCAACAAAACTCTTTGCAAGTAATGAAAATAAAGGGAAAATCAAAAATATTACATAAAATATAAAGATTAAACCTGTTAATGAAGTCCAAATATCTAAATTTTTATTTGCTTTATTTAATTTCATAAAATCACCTACTCACTTATCAATTAATTTGAAGCAGTAGCTGCAACAGAATATTTTTTAGTATAGTTTTCATCACCTTTATTACTAAATACATTAATCTTTTCTTTTTTAACAGTAAGATTAATCTCAGTTCCAGGTTTTAATATATTATTAATAGTTGATTCTTGGATTATTTCACAGGTTTCATTTGTATCTTTTATTTCAACGAAATAGTGAGTGTTTATTCCTAAGAAAATGCTAGATAAAATAGTAGCTTTAATTCCTTCATTTTCATTAGAAATTACAAATTCTTCAGGTCTTATAGATACAGTAACATCTAACTTATCATTATTATTTAATAAGTCTTTAGATAAATTATCCATTTCGATGTTGTAATTCTTAGATAATGAAAGAGTAACTTTTCCATTATTTAAAGAAATACTTCTTTTCATTATATTTGTGCTTCCAATAAATGAAGCAACGAATAAATTGCTAGGTCTTTGATAAATTTCTTGTGGAGTTCCAATTTGTTGAATAACTCCAGAATTCATAACAGCAATTCTATCTGAGACAGCCATAGCTTCTTCTTGGTCGTGAGTTACGTAAACAGTTGTAATACCAATTTGATTTTGAATTTCTTTAATTGCGTTACGCATATCTACACGTAATTTTGCATCTAGGTTTGAAAGGGGTTCATCCATTAAAAGAACATCTGGATGAATAACTATAGCACGAGCTAAGGCAACTCTTTGCTGTTGACCTCCTGATAAAGCCTCAGGAAGTCTATCTTTATAATCACTAATTTTTACAATATCAATTATTTCATCAACTTTTTTAGCTATTTCATCCTTAGGAACCTTTCTATTTTCAAGTCCAAAAGCTATGTTTTCTTTAACAGTTAAGTGTGGGAAAATAGCATAGTTTTGAAAAACCATTCCTATATTTCTTTTAGATGGAGGAACATTGTTAACGATAGTGTCATTGAATTTTATAGTGCCACCTTCTATGCTATTAAATCCCATAATCATTCTTAACAATGTTGTTTTTCCACAACCAGAAGGGCCTAGTAGTGTGAAAAATTCACCATTTTTAATTTCAAGATTTAGATTAGGAATAATTATGTTTTCACCATATTTTTTTATTATATTTTCACATGTAATACATCTACTCATTTTCGAATATTCCTCCTATAAATAATTTATTTAATATTAATTTTTAGCATTTGTAAATATTTCAGTATATTTTTCAGCTATTTCTTTCTTATGTTCAAATACATAATTTCTATCTTCTTCTAATAATTTAATATCTTTTAATGGTTTCATATAATCAGCAAGTTCAGCATCTTTTCTTAAAGGTCTTATAGTTAATTGAGTACCAAAAGCATCTTGAGCTTTCTTTGAAGTTAAAAAGTCCATAAATAACTTAGCGTTGTCCATATTTTTAGCACCCTTAATTATTGCAGAACCAGGATCTAGGAAAACTGCACCTTCTTCAGGGTAAACAACTTCAACGTTTCCACCATTTTTGACATAGCTTACAGATGGATCTTCATAAGTTAAACCAACAACAAATTCACCATCAGCAACACTTTTGTGAACAGCACCTGAACCATTAGCAACTTTACCATCTAAATTAGCAACTAAAGATTTAACATAATTCCAACCAGCATCAGATGTGTAATCACCACCCATTGCAAGTAATATGTTAGTTAATTGAGCAAAAGAAGAACTTGAAGTTGCAGGATCAGAAGCAGCTATTTTACCTTTAAGCTCAGGGTTTAATAAGTCTTTATAACCTTTTATTTTTATATTACCAATTAGATTTTTATTAACTAATAGTACGCTTCCATCAGAACCGTAAGTAGTTACATAACCATTAACATTTCTATGACCTTCAACTAAATCATCATTATATTTAGCAACATATGGTTCAAAAAGATCAGGGTTTTGAACATATTGAGCCATTGAACCACCAAATATTACGTCAGCATAAGAATTATCCTTTTCTGATTGTAGACGTTTAAATAATTCGCCTGTTCCAGCACTTACTAGTTCAACTGTTATACCAGTTTCATCTTCAAATAAAGGTACTATAGTGTTAACTATGTCTTCACTATTAGGTGAGTAAACAACAAGCTTTTTAGAGCCGTCTTTGGTTTGTGCTGAGTCCTTTCCACCACCACAACCTACAAAAGTACCAACTGTTATTACAGTAGCAGTTAAAAGAGCAATAATTTTTTTCATCATAAAATCCCCCTTAAATTTAAAAATTTTAACAATTCTATTTTAATAAAAAGGTTTTCATAAATAAATGTCAAAATAAATAAATATAGTGTAAAATAGAAAACAGATTTACGAAGGAGAAATATAATATGGTAAAGGGAGCTAAAAAGGTAAGAAATTTTGAAGATTCAATAAGATACATGTTTTTAAGGTATTCATTAATGTCGATAGTTATAGCATTAGTATTATTTTCAATATTTGTAGTTGTAATGCTAAAGATAAATATTATTATTAATACAACTCAAGCAAATAAAATCATAAATGAGAACATTAGTAAGTTATATGAGAATTATTATAATGAAATTAATAATGTATCATCTTCTGCTAATTTAGTAAATTATATTAAAACTAAAGAAGATGGAAATCTTATTTTTGATGAGTTTTATAAATTTAACAAAGATCAAAATGTAAAGGGTGTATTTGAGGTAGTAGATACAAGTGGAAACTTTATAATATCTACAGCATATTCGGATTCTAATTTTGATGCAGATGGATATATACGTAGAAATATAATACCTAAGCTAAAAGAAAAACCAGATCAGACTTATGTGGAAGAGAATTTTATTAAGTATCAAAATGACAGTACAGCTATTACCTTTGCTAAAGCTGTAAAGGATAACAACGAAATAATTGGTTATGCTCTTTTAATGGTATTTAAGTCACCATTAGAAGAAATGCTCTTTGTAAAAAATAATGAGCTTGCAGTTTTTACAGATAAAAGAAATAGAGTTATTGCAACTACGAACAATTCAGTTAAAGGACTTGTAAATAAGTTTAATCCACAAGTTGCAAAAGGAAATAAAATAGAAAATGTAGATGCTTTAGAATCAGGTAGTTATTATATGAAGAAAACAACTTTACCTGGGTCTAAATTTAATATTTACACTTTAAATTCCTCGGAAATAAAAAATACATTATTTATTGTTTATGGAGCCTTTTTAATGATAGTAGGCTTTCTATTCTGGTTTTTATTAAATCACTTAGCAAATAGGATGTCAAAAGAAAATACTAAGTCAATAGACAAGCTTATTTGTGCAGTTAATAAGTTGAAAACTGGGGATACTTCCCATTATGTTAACATAAAAACTGGGGATGAGTTTGAAGTCCTTGGGGATGAATATAATTCTATGTTAGATACATTAAATTCTTTAATGATAAAAAATAAAGAACTATCTAAATTAAAATATCAAAGTGAAATGAAGCTACTACAATCACAATTTAATCCTCATTTTATATTCAACATACTAGAAACATTAAGGTATTCAATATATATAGCACCAAAGGATACAGAAAAGATAATAATAAAGCTAGCAAGTTTATTAAGGTATAGCATAAATTATGAGGCTGATAGAGTAACTTTAGATAAGGATATTTGTTATATAGAAGATTTTTTAGAGTTAAATAAATTTAGGTTTAAGGACATGCTTAATTATAATTTTTTTATAACTGATAAAGCAAAAGAAGCTTTAGTACCAAAGTTATTAATACAAACTTTAGTAGAAAACTCAATAAAATATGGTTATATAACAAAGGACAGCCTTAAGATAGATATTATATGTGAAAATAAGGAAGATAAACTAATAATAGAAGTGAAAGATAATGGATCAGGAATGAATGAAGAAACATTAAAAGAGGTTCAAGAAATAATATCAAAGGTTGAAAATAATTCTAATCATATAGGATTACATAATTTATATAGAAGGCTTGAGCTATTTTATGGAGAAAATAAAAGCTTTGAAATTTCTAGTACTTTGGGGGTAGGTACTAGTATAAAAATAGAATTACCCTATGAATTATGAATTTATAGTAAGAATACTTTGAAGATAAAAATATGAACAATGGATGGAGAAATAACTATGTATAAGGTTTTAATTATAGAAGATGAAGAAATGATAAGAAAAGGGTTAATTTATACTTATGAATGGGAAGAGCAAGATTTAATAGTAGTAGGAGAAGCTGTAAATGGGATAGAAGGGTTAGAAAAAATAGAAAGCTTAAAGCCAGATATAGTTATAGTAGATGTAAATATGCCTATAATGACTGGAATAGAGATGCTTGAAAAATCAGTAGATAAATATATATTTAGTGCAATAATACTTTCAGGCTATGCAGAATTTTCTTTAGCTAAAAAGGCTGTTCATTTAGATGTAGCAGAATATCTTTTAAAGCCTGTAGATAAAGAACAATTAAAAATAGCTTTAGAAAAAGCTAAGGAACAAGTAGAGCTTAGAAAACAAGCTAAGATTATAAAGGAAGAATATAAAGATATAGATGAATTTTCATGTTTAAAACCAAATTTAATAAAAGATAAAAAGAAAACATCTAAATATGTTTTGAAGATGATAGATTATGTTAATGAAAATTATAAAGAAAAAATAAGCATTCAAGATTTAGTTGAAATACTATGTGTAAGCTCAACCTTTTTAAATAATGAATTCAAAAAGGAAACAACATATACCTTTAATGACTATTTAAATAGGTATAGGATAAATAAAGCAATAATATTAATGAAGGAAGGTGATGAAAAAATATATAATATTGCATCAGAGGTCGGCTTTAAGGATTATAGGTATTTTATTAATGTATTTAAGAAATATACAAATTGTACTCCAACTGAATTTAGGTAATATATCTGGAATAAGAAATAATATGAACAATATGTAAATAGATACTATTGTAAATGAATGAATAAAAAAATATGATATAATTATTCAAATATCTACATTAGTACTTTAGTATGAATGTTTTATTAATATTATTTTTTAGAAAGGTTGTGGATAATGATAGATTTTATTTATAATAATTTATCTATACTAGGAGCATTTGTTTTTTGGTATCCGTTAATAATGTCTCTGTTTTGGATTTCTGGAGCAGTAATATTTTCATTTTATAGAGAAAAACATATTGAGTTAAATATAGAAGAAATATCATGGCCTAAAATTAGCATTTTAGTACCATGTTTTAATGAAGAAGAAACTATAAGAGAAACAATAGAAAATCTACTAAATTTATCATATCCAGATTATGAGATTATTGCTATTAATGATGGAAGCACAGATGGTACAATAGAAATTTTAAAGGATATAGCTAAAAATGAAGAAAAGTTAAAAGTTATCCATTCAGTGCAAAATAAAGGTAAGGCAAATGCTTTGCATATTGGTGCTTTTGCTTCAACATCAGAATATTTATTATGTATAGATTCTGATGCTTTAATAGAAGACAGTGCCCCTTACTATTTAATTAACCATTTTATTAATAAAGGTGAAAGAGTAGGTGCTGTTACAGGAAATCCAAGAATAAGAAATAGGGATACTTTATTATCTCGTATGCAAATTGTTGAATATTCTTCTATTATTGGATCTATTAAAAGAACTCAAAGAATACTAGGAAAGGTTATGACAGTATCAGGTGTCATTGTAGCTTTTAGAAAAAAGGCATTAATGGATGTAGGAATGTGGGATAGAGATATGATTACAGAAGATATAGCTATTTCATGGAAACTGCAAAAAAGATTTTGGGATATAAGATACGAACCAAGGGCTTTATGCTGGATGTTAGTTCCTGAGACTTTAAAGGGAATATGGAAACAAAGAGTTAGATGGTCTCAAGGTGGACAAGAAGTAGTCCTTAGACATTGGGATATATTTAAAGATTGGAGACAGAGGAGACTTTGGCCAATATATATTGAGCAAATTCTTAGTATTATATGGGCATTTATGTGGTTAATTATTACTGTTATTTACATATTAAAAGCTAAAGATTTTCAAGAAATTATGATGTGGTTTGCATTTAATTCTTTTGCATTAGTAATGTTAAGCCATGTCCAATTAATAATATCCATAATAAATGACTCAAGATATGATAAAGTGGCAAGATACTATATTTGGGCAGCATGGTATCCAGCTATTTATTGGATGATAAATACTTTTGTTGTAATTGCTGCAACACCGAAAGCAATAAAGTCGAGAATAAGGGGAGGCTATGCTGTGTGGACCTCGCCAGATAGGGGGCATAGAAGTAGTATTTAATGAATAATTTTATAATTAAATCGAAACAAAATCCTTTTAAAAAATTATTAACTATAATATTAACATTAGTTATGTGGATTTACTCTATTGTAGTTTTTTATTTTTTTATAAGTGCTGTGTTTAATGAAAATGATAAATACATATCTGCTGTAAAGGAAGCTTTAAAAATGACAAATAATGATATTAATATGTTTTTAATAATTGTATTTTTATTACTAATTATGAGCTTTTTAATATTGATTATTTGGAGAACATATAACAAAAAAAAATTTGGAAAGCTAAATAGAAGAGTATATCCTAAAAATACAACAAAAGAGGAAATGCTCAGTTTAAATTTAATATCTGAGAAAAACTTCAATAAGCTACAAGAACATGGAGTTCTAATTTTTGAAGAGAATCCAATAAAAGAATTAGAACGAGGTAAGAAATTTGAAAAAAAGAAATAAGATTATTTTAATAGGGTTAGTAATATTATTAGTAGCTTTTAAATGTTATCAAATGATTATTTTAGATTCTAAAGAAGATGAAACTTTGAAAGAAATAACTTCAGAAAATATTTGTGTTGCATTAAATTATCATAGAGTGAAGAAGCCTAAAATATGGTTTAAAAGTATAGAAGCTATAACTAATTCTAAAGAATTATCTAAATATAATGTATATGAAGATGATTTTAAAAAGCAAATGACTATGTTAAAAGAACAAGGTGCATATTTTGCAACATTAGATGAAATGATTAAATTTAGAGAAGAAGGGAATTTTCCGGAAAAGTGTGTATGGATTTCTTTTGATGATGTGGATAAAAGTGTGTATGAAAATGCATTTCCAATTTTAAAAGAAATGAGTATTCCATTTACTTTATTTGTTATAGCTGGACAAGTAGGAAATAATGATTTTAATAACTTACAAATGGCAACTTGGGATGATTTAAGAGAAATGAAAGATAGTGGACTAGCATCCTTTGGTTCTCATTCTTATGATATGCATTATTTAGAAGATGATAAAGCAGTTTTCTTAGAGGAGAGTAAATATACAGAGTTTAAAGAAGATATAATAAAAAGCAAAGAAGTAATAGAAAATAACTTACAAGTGGAAGTTAAAGCTATAGCATATCCTTTTGGAGAAACTTCAGATGAAATAACTAATATTGCAAAGGAAGCAGGCTTTGAAGAAGCTTTTATCCTTAGTTCATTACCTATAACACCTAATTCAGATCCATATTATCAAAATAGATACTTAATAGATAATGTAGCTTTTGATCAGGTTATTATTCCATGGATAGAAAATAATTAGATTTAATAAAAAGCATTAGATTAATGAGATTCTAAAAACTTGCTCATATGTGATTATGCAACTATCATATCAACAAAAATACATAACAGAGCGACAATTAAAAGTAAATAGCATTAACAAATAGGCTGTATCAAAAGTTTTTTGATACAGCCTATTTTTATCTTTTTATAAGTAAGTCTTTGTCAAACAATGACTATATAACTAACACTATGTAAAATATTATAAAATAATATATATAAAAGTAATATTTAATATAAAAATTAAAGAAATTTTAAAAACAATTTAAAATTACATATAATTATTGAGAAATGAAGAAAATAATGGTAAAATACCTTGGGGGTTATAAGAGGAGGATATTGACGTGAAAAAATTTAAAACACTTGTTGCCAGTATTATAACTTACATAATGGTAACAACATTAATTCCAACAAATTTAATAGGGGTGGTAGCTAAAGCTGCAGAAAATCAAAATGTAAACATTATTGAAAATGATTTATATTTAAGAACTGCTGCACAATATGGTGATAAAGCATTAGTTACTTACGGGATAAAAACAGAAGATAATAAAAGTGCTATTAGAATATCATTATTTGATAAGGGTCAAGAGAAAGTAATAAAAGAATTAGTAGCTACAGATGGGAAGACTGCATGGTCAATTGAAGGAAAGTCAGAAGAAGGAAAGGCTACATTTACAGTTTATAATGTAGCTGAAAATGGAATTCATTTTGAATATGATTTTAAAACAAGTGAATTAAAGCAAGTTGATAAAGTTACTAGCAATAATGGTGACTATTCTTGGAGCTCTAATTATACAGATGATATGGATCTTAAGCTAAGCGTACTAGATAAGGTAAACAAAAAATATAATAAAAATTATAAATTAGATGATAAAAATAGAAAAGAAATAGTATTTGTAGATGTTCTTAATATTAAAATTGAGCAAGACGGTAAAGTGTTAGAAGGAATAGAGTTTGAGTGTAGTGTAGAAAAACCAGAACTAGCTTCGCATGAAGCATATAGAGGAATCATAATAAAAGATATGGATATTATAAATAGAGATATTTATTTAAATTCATATTATGATGGAAAGTCTAAGGAATTTAAAATTTTATCATCAGATGATGATTTTAATAGTTATGATTATATAACTATATCAATTGATGGTACTGTAAATAAGGAGAGAATTGTACTAGACGAATATGCATATTTATCTAATAAAATAGAAGCTACAATTAATGACTTAACATATATGAAAGGTAGTACTTTCCCTGAACAACATTTATATGAATTCAAGAAAGAAAATAATGAATATCATGTAAAAAATGTATACAATTTATTCAATGGTTATAATAATGTAGTTGTAGACAAAAATAATAATTTATGGTTTTTAAATGGTAGTCCTGATAAGGTAAATGTAAACAAAATAGAAAATGGACAAATGATTACAGTTTATGAATTAGATGCTACAAAAATTGCTGATCAGTTTATGCAATTATATGTTTATGATGAAAATAATATAATAGTTGCATCTCCTATGGGATCAATTATGATCAGCTCTAAGGATAATACAGGAAATCCAAATGAAGGTAATAACAACAATCAAGGAGATAATAATCAGGGAAACAACAACCAAGGAAGTGGAAATGGCGGAAATAACAATTCAGGAAGCGATAATGTAACTATTAAGCCTATAGAAAATGGACAAGCTAAAGTTGAAGTAGCTACTGTTAATGCTAATGGGGAAAATAAAATAGACTTACAATTAGATGATTCAGCTAAAGGTGTAGATGTTACTTTTAATGATATTAATTCAATTAAAAATGGAACTGGTTCTATAGCTTTAAATATTAATAATAAAGTAAATATGAATTTACCTTTTTCATTAATAGATAAGAGTCTTTTAGATGGAGCAACAGGTTTAACAGTAAATTTAAATACTATTGTTGATTCTGAAATAGTTAAAGGGTTAAATGCTGTAAATAGGGTATATGATTTTAATTTAACTATAAATAAAGAAAATGGACCTGTTTCTATTCATAATTTTGCAAATGGTGTTGCAGAAATAAAAATAAGTGTAACTGATGAAGATTTAAAAGGATTAGATAGAAATAACCTTTCAGTTTTCTACTATAATGAAGAAACTAAGAAATTCGAAGAAGTTGAAACAACAGTTAATGGAAATGAAATAACTTTTAAAACTTCACACTTCTCTAAATATGTAATTGGAGAAAAATCTTTAGGTGAATTAGCTAATAATGGATCTTCAAACACACAAATATTACCAAATACAGGAGCTGTTGTATCAAGTACTGTAATAGCTCTTATAGGATTATTATTAGTAGCAGCTGGAATTACATTAAATTCTAGAAGAAAGAGAAAGACAGTATAATATATGAAGAGGAGTGGTGCTAACTATTCCTCTTTTTACATACTAATTATCAACAAAATACATAATACTGGAGGACATATGAATTTAGAAATAGTAATAGCTATTTTACCTTTGATAATACCTTATGGAATATTAGGAGAAAATCTGAGTAATTTAATTTTAGCTATTTTAGCTTGTATTTATCTTATAAAATCTAAGAAAAAAATAAAAATAGATAAATACTTTTATTTAATTAGTATATTATCTATTACTGCCTTTATAACTCAAATAATTATATCTAGAAATATTGAAAGTCTTTCAGGACTTTATATTTATATAAATGTAAATTTATATTATTTAACTTGGAAAAATATTTTTAAAGATAAAAATAAAGACAAGCTTTTAAAATATATGGTTTTATCTATAGTCATAGTAAGTGTTATTTCTATAATAACACAAGGATTTTATTTAGATATTAGAATAAATGGAAATATTGGTTATGCTAATAGCTATGCCTTGTTATTATTAATAGGTATATATATCAATAAGTTAAGAGAAGAGGACAAACTATCAGATATTATTGATAGTATATTTGTGTTAGGAATTTTTTATACTGGCTCTAGAACTACTATTATATTATTAATTGCTTATTATTTATATTTACTTTTATATGAATATAAGAAAAATAAAAAAGAGATTGTATATTCTTTAGAACCTTTTATTTTAGGGGTAATTCAATATTTAATTTATTCAAATGTTGGACTATTTTCTTTAATTATAATTCCTATATATATAATTATTTATAACTATATAAAGAATGAAAAATGGAGAAAGTATTTATATTATATTGGAATTATACTAGGGGCTATAGCTATGTTCTTTAGCTCAAGTAATACCTTTGAAAGACTTAGGAATATATCATTAAATAATGGTAGCTTTCAAGAAAGGCTAGTATTTTTTGAAGATAGTATAAAAAGTATATTTAATAATCCTTTAGGACATGGAATAAATACTTTTCAATATAAGCTTTATGATAATGCATCTGCTTTTTATGATGTAAAGTATGTACATAATTCAGTTTTACAAACTAGCTATGATATAGGTATTATTGGAGGTTTATTAATTTTAATTATATTTATTTATGGGATTATAAAGTTATTTAAATCAAATGAAAGCAACAGAAATTATTTTATTTTATTATATATATCAATATTTATTCATTCTTTAATGGATTTTGATTTTTCCTATAGCACTTTAATAATATTATGGGTGTTAGTAATAGCTTTAATTAATGAAGATAACAAAGAAATTATAAATAGAAGAATTGCCTATATTCCAGTTATAGCTTTAGCAACATTTTTATTATTGTATGAAGGAACATTACTTTTAGGAGAAAAGGCGATGAAGTATAATTTAAATTCCTTTGCAGAAAATTGTTTTAATGTTGCAAATAAAATTTCCTTCCAGCTAGATTATAGAGGTTATTATAATGAAGCTCAATTATATAAAAACTTATATGATGAGAATAAAAATGAAAATAATTTATTAGAGTCTTTAGATTTACTAAAAACTTGTGAAAAAATAAATAAGGATGATCCAAGGATATTATGGAATATTTCTTATATATATGAGAAGCTAGGAGATGCTGATAATACAGAAAAATATATGGAATTAGTTTTAGAAAAAGAAAAGTATTATAAAGAAGCTTATATAAGGTATCAAGATTATTTAATTAAAGCTTATGGCAAAATTAATGACAATAAATATGTAGATAAGTTAAACAACTTAGAGAACTATTATTATGAAAGCTATAATAGTCTAAATAATAAGGCTATATATATGAAAAATCAATTAAAAGAAAACTATGATGATATAAGAGATATATCTATTGATTACAATATATTGTTAAATGGTAAATACAAAGACACAATAACCTATTATGATCAAAAGGATACTAAATGGAATGATATTTCATATCCAACTAAAGAAAAAAATGTAGGGGAGTATGGTTGTGGTGCAGTTTCAATGGCTATTGTACAAGCTACATTAAATAATTCTAATATAACACCAATAGAAATGGTTAATTATTCTTTAGAAAATGGATATTGTGAAAATGGTACAAAGAGAGAATTCTTTACAGATGTAGTAAAGGAAGAAAAGTATAAATTAAATTTAGAAAAATATTCTTCTACAGAAATAAGTAAGGTGAAAAGGCTATTAAGTGATGGAAATCATGTAGCAATAGCTATAATGAAGCCTGGAAACTTTACTAAAGAAGGGCATTATATAGTTTTAAATGGTATAGAAACTATAGATGGATATAACTATTTTAACGTTGTAGATTGTAATAAAAATAATGACAATTATAAAAATAATGGTAACTTAATAGTTAGTGAACCTAAAAATGGAATAGTTAAAGCAAGAACTAATATATTTCAAAAGGAATGCGATGAATATTGGGTTTATAGTAAAAATTAAAATTATAAATGATTATAAGAAGTGAAGGGGCTGTATTTTGAGACAGCCCCTCTTTATATTTTAGTTATATTATCTTTTAAAACATTACAAAAATTCCTAAAAACCAGTTATAAAATATCATAAATTTTCATATAAAGAGTATGAGGGTATCTATACACAATAAACGTATTTGGGGATTATCTAAAAAATTTATTGTGTAAAAATTATAATGGGGGAATTTAAATTATGAAGAAAAAAGATAAGTTTTGGCAATCCGTACAAACCTTTGGACGAAGCTTATTATTACCAGTTGCTCTTATGGCGCCAATTGGTATGGTAATGGGGATCTGTAATGCATTTACACAAAGTTATATGATAGAACAGTTTAGCTGGCTATCAAATGAAACATTGCAAACTATTTTAAATAGTTTAAAGTCCATAACAAGCATCATATTCAATAATATTCCTTTATTATTTGCAATGGGAGTAGCTTATGGACTAAGCAAAAAGGAAAAAGGCATAGCTGTATTTTCTTCTGTTGTTGCATATTTAACACTAAATATAGTTATGAATGTTTATCTAATAGTGACAAAAACCTTAGCTCCTCAAGAAACTATGACTCAATTAGGACAAGGAATGGTATTAGGTGTACAAACATTGAAAATTGAAGCTTTAGGAGGAATTATTGCTGGTATAGTAGCAGCTAAGTGTACAGATAGATTTTATAAATTACAGTTGCCACTTGCCTTTGCTTTCTTTAGTGGTAAGAAATCTGTTCCTATAATAAGCTTTGCATTAATGATTCCTATAGGATTAGTAATTCCATTTTTCTGGGGAATAATAACCAAGGTGCTTATAAGTGGATCTGTAATTTTTATGAATAAATACGTAGGACCTGGTATATATGTGGCACTTAATAGATTGTTGATTCCATTTGGATTGCACCACGTTTTATCTTCAATAGTAAGATTTACAGAAGCTGGTGGAGTTTATATGATAAATGGAGAGCAATATGTTGGAATAATGAATGCTATGAATGAAATATTATTTAATTTAGGGCCAACACATCCAGCATGGAACGAGTATATGCCAACTTTATCAAGCTATATGGCTCCAGCTCAAATGTTGACTACTTTATTTAGAGTTCCAGCTATTGGACTAGCTATGTACCATACAGCATTTACAAAGAATAAAAAAGTAGCAAAAGGTGTTATTATTACAGTTTGCTTAACAGCTTTCCTAGGAAATATTACAGAGCCTTTAGAGTTTACCCTATTACTTGTTAGTCCAATGTTATTTGTCACCTATTCAATTCTTGCAGGCATAACAACTATTCCGTTAGGATTTTTAGGGGTAAAGATGGGTTATATAAGAGGTACAATATTTGACTTTGGAGTATTTGGACTTCTTTATGAAAATACTAATTGGATTAATTTGGTGATACTAGGGACTATAAATTTTGTTATATTCTATTATGGATTTAAATTTATGATTAAGAAGTTTAATTTAGTTACTCCTGGTAGAGAAGATTTTGAGCTAGATGAAGGTGCAAGTCTTTTATTAAAAGAAAAGAGATATAAAGAAATTGCTGAAATTGTTATAGATGGTTTAGGTGGTGCAATTAATATTCTAACTGTAGAAAACTGTGTAAGCCGTTTGCGTGTAGATGTTGATAAGCCAGAATTAATTAATAAAGATAGAATAAGAGAGAGTGGATGCTTAGGTATATTCTTACCATCAGAAAAGCATATACATGTAGTTTTTGGGCCACATGTAGAAGCTGTAAAAAATGCTGTAGATGATGCATTGAAACAGTTAGGAGAATAGTGGCAAAATATTAAAAAAGCTGATGAAATGGAGAAATAGTATGATAATTTATTCTAAGAATATATATTTAGAAGATAAAAAGATAAGTGGGTTTATTAAAATTCAGGAAGAAAAAATTGTAGATATAGTAGAATGTAAAGATGAACTAATAGAGGGGGATTTAAAAAATCATATTTTAAATGCATTGAAATGGGATAATCATAATGAAGTTCTTGATTATTCAGATTTTAATATTATTCCAGGTTTTATAGACAATCATGTTCATGGATGGGGAACAGGGTCTTTTTGGATTGAAAAGTCAAAAGAATCAATATTAGAAATGCAAAAGAATTTACCAAAGGAAGGTGTAACATCTTTTCTTGCAACAACTGGAGCAGATGCTATAGAAGATATTTTAAAACAGATTGATGAGGCTAATGAAGTATATGAATCAAAACAAATAGGGGCAGAAATGGTAGGAGTTCACTTAGAGGGGCCATTTATAAATAAGGAATACAAGGGAATGCAAAAGGAAGAAAATTGTATATCACCTAATATTGAACTTATGAAGTCTTTTTACAATAGGCAAAAGTCACATGATTTAATAAAATTAATGACAATGGCACCAGAATTAGAAGGTGCTAAAGAAGTTGCTGAATTCTGCAATGAGAAGGGAATACAACTTTCAATTGGCCATTCTGCATCTACCTTTGATAAAATTAAAGAAATGAAAGGATATGGGTTTGGAGGATTTACTCATACTTTTAGTGGGATGAGAGGTATGCATCATAGAGAGCTTGGTGTAGCTGGAGCAGCCTTGTATTTTGAGGATATGTATTGTGAATTTGCTAAACAAACTGGCTTAACAGTAAAACATGAGATTTTTGATATAGCATTAAGAATTAAAACTAGCGATAAAATAATCTTAACTACAGACTGTTGTGGACTAGCTAAAACAGATAAGCCTTGGCATCATTACGTTAGGAAAATAACTCTAATTCCTCATGAAAAAGGCATAATGATTAAGCATGATGATGGAAGAGAAGAAATAATAGATAATAGTCAATATGAAAACGTTAAAGACTTAGAAATGAGTTATATTAATTCAGTAAAAAATGTTGTAAAACATTCTAAGGTGGATTTCTTCGATATTATGAAGATGGCTAGTATAAACCCTGCAAAATATATAAATGTATTTGATAGAAAGGGAAGCATAGCTGTAAACAAAGATGCTGATTTACTGGTAATTGATAATGAATTTAATATAATTGATACAGTTATTAGAGGTAAGGTTTATTAAAAGGTTGATGCATAAGTAGTTACTAAAGAAACAACTAAAGTTACACTTTAGTTTCCAGTTTTTTTGACCCCAGGGGAAGCAGGAGCTTTTACTGGGGTTTAATTATTTCTATTTGAAAATTATAAGTAACTAGAAACAACTAGAATCATAATATTACTACTTATTAATAATAATTAAAGTTTGATTAAAATACAAATTAAAAGAAAATTATATTATATATAGAAAATATATACATAATATGATAAAATATCCCTTGGAAATAAAAGGAGGAATTTTATGCATAACTTTACAAAAAAAATATCTATGTTGTTAGTAGCATTTATGTTATTAACGTATATGCCGGTAAATGCTATAAGCAATAGGGATTATAGCAAATTTGGAATTAGCCATGTTAGCTTAATTAGAAATCAGGAAGATAAGAGAGAAATTTCAGTAAATGTATCAAATGAAGTTTTGTCAACTATAAAAGAAATGAAGATTTATTTGAAAGTTGTACAACGTGGATACGACCCATTAGATAAAGGAACAGTCTTCGAAGGACCAAGTATTATATTAAATAAGGGGCTTGGAAATAACTTCACTGGAACTTTAGAGGAAAAGGATATTAAGAATTTTGGGGAGTATCATGTAGATAAAATAGAAATTTATTTAACGGATGGTACTAAAAAAGTTTCATATAACGAAAAATTTTATGATTCTTTAAGTGATAATGATAAAGAAAATGGGGAAATAATAACTTATTATAGTATTGGAGAAATAAATAATCCTATAACTATAAATGAAATTAATATAAACAAAACATTAATTAAGTTAGGTGACGAACAAAAGGTTGAATTAAAAATAGAAAGCTCTAATGAAGAAGTTTATCCAAATTTAGTTTATGTAAACTTCATTAATGATACTAGTAAAAAAGAGCAAACAGTAATAGCAAAAAAGTTAGAAGAAAATAATTATCAAGCAACTATAACCTTAACCAACAGCTTAGATACTGGTGTGTGGAGAATTAATAAAGTAGATGTTATAGATAACTTTGAGAGAAGTTTAAGTAATAATGTTTATCCAGAAAGCTTTACTGTTGTATCGGAAAATGCAGATATTAATGCACCAGTTTTAAAAGGGATAACATTAAATAAAAATGTATATGATGGAAAAGGATCAGACAAGCCGTATTTTGATTTAGATATAACTGATGATTTATCAGGATTCAGATCTGGAACAATTACATTAGTGAACAAGGCTGATAAGAATATTACATATGATATTAATATATGGTTTAATGGAAGCAGTTCAAATGAAAGCAAGTATAGAGCAGGATTAAATGGTATAAAGAAAAATGGAGATTATACAATAAAAAGAATATATATTGAAGACAATAGTAAAAATAGTGTGGTTTACTATAATTCAAACTATTATGATTCTTATGTAAATAGCAGTTATATAAAATGGGACTTTAAAGATGTTAATATAACTGCAATAAATAATGAAGAAGAAGAAAAAGTAAAGGTAGAGATCTTAGATATTAAAAATAACTCTAAAGAAGTAAAAAATAACACGGAGATTGATTATGAAATAAAGGTGAAATCTAATGTAAAAATTAAGTATATGACGATTTTCGTTGAGAACCAAAACAATAATAGTGTAAGTTTTAGTACAAGAGGCGTAGAAGAAAATAATGGGATATACACTTTTAAAGTAAAAGGGGTTAGTAAGTCTGACGAGTTAGAATATATGGCTAGTGGAAATTATATTGCTGATCATATAAGTTTTGCATATGATGGAGGAGAATTTAATAAACAACATAGAGTTTACGATTTAAGAAGTAAACATTCAAATAAAAATATTGAAAAGTATGATTTGAAGGAATTAGATTTTAAATGTAATAATCCTAATGAAGATATAACTCCACCAGAAATATTAGAAATTAACTTAGATAAAAATGTTGTAGTGCCAGGTGAAAAGGTAAATATATCTATTAAAGCTAAAGATGATAAATCAGGTTTTGTGAAAGGTTGGAATAGGCAAGATCCGAGCATATCTTATAAAAATGGAGCTCATGAGATTGATGCAAGAATTACAGAATTTGATGAAGTTAATGGAGTCTTTAAAGGAACTATAGAAATACCAACATATGCATCGACAGGAGCATATTATATAAATTATTTAAGCCTTTACGATATTGCTAGAAATAATAAATATTATGGATGGTATAATGAAAGCGATAAGAATTTATTATCACAAGGATCTATTCTAGTTAAAAAAGATTTAAATGAAATGCTTCCACCTGTGATAACTACAAACATAAAGGAAGATATAGTAGAAGGTTTCAAAGCTCCGTTTACACCAATAGTTAATAGTGATCATGGAACAGTAGAAATGCTGTTAAATGGAAATAAGTATAATGGTGAGCCGATAAATAAGATAGGAAATTATCATTTACTAATTAAAGCAACAGGGGTTGATGGTTCCGTATCAACTAAAAAGGTTAGCTTTAAGGTTATTAGTGAAATAAATAATGAAACTAAGCCTGAAGAAGTTGCTGATCAAATAAAAAATTCAGAAGAAAAGAATATCGAAGTTGAAGTTAAAAACGATGAAAAAGTAATAGATGCATCTATTTTTGAAGCTATAAAGGGTAGCGATAAATCAGTATCATTTACTCAAAATGATGGTACAGTATGGACTTTTAATGGTAATGATATTAAAGACGAAAATATAGGGAACATAAAAATTTCTGTTAGTAATATTGCTGATGAAGAAAATAAAGAAAATATAGAAAAGATAGATAGAAGTTCTAGAGTAATCCATTTTGATTATCATGGAATTTTACCAGGAAAAGCATCAGTTAAAATAAAGGTTAATAATCCTGGAGATATGATAGGAAAGGATTTAACTTTCTATTACTATAATCCAGAAACTAAAAAGCCAGAAAAGGTACAAGGACCTTTATCAATAGATAAAGATGGATATGTTACTGTAGAAATTGAACACTGTAGTGATTACTTCTTATCTACAAAGGATAATTTAGATGCAATTGCTAATATGCCTATAATTACTGTTAAAGATACAGATTTAACTTTAAAAGAGGGAGAAAATTATAAATTAAATGTGACTGTTGACCCTATAGATGTTAAACCGGTGTTTACTTCACTTAATGAAAATATAGCTAAAGTTAACGAGAATGGAGAAATAGTAGCTTTATCACAAGGAGAAACTCAAATTAAAATAGAGGCAAAAGAAGCTGTTGTATTTGTAAATGTTAAGGTAGAAAAAAAGGAAGACTATAATTGGCCTATAATAACTGTGGATAGAGATGAATTTATATTAGCTGTTGATGAAGAAGTTAAGATAAATGCCACTGTTATTCCAGAAAATACAAAATTAAATTATGTTGTTATGGATAAAAATATTATAACTGTTAGTAATGATGGTGTTATTAAAGGTCTCGCTAAAGGAGAAACTGTTGTTGTAATTGATACAGGAGCAACATTAAAAACAATTAAAGTAATTGTAAATGAGAAAAAAGTAACAATTCCAGAAGAAAATCAAAAACCAGATAAAAATGGTAATAAAGAAAATAATGAAATTGAAAATCCGGTTGAAAAACCAAATGATGATACAGTAGATATAAATAAACCAAGTACGAACCCTGGACAAGTAGAAGAAAGCAAACCAGTTACTAAACCAGAAGTAAAGCCAGTGGTTAAAGAAGAAGTTAAACAAGAGGTAAATGAAGCAGAGAATATTTTACCTAAGACAGGAGATAAAGTATCCACTAATACATGGATTATTATTTCTTTAATTACTGTAGCATCAGGAGTATTATTATATAGAAGAAAATAGTTTTATTTATAAGCCATATGGAGATTTCCCTGTGGCTTATTTTAATCTAAAAATAGTACAAGTTTATAAAAATAATCCATTTCTTATGTAATGTAGAAAATAAAATCTAAAAATATTAAAAGTTTAAGTAAAGAATTTTCTAAATTAAAGCAATTAAGTTATGATAATATAAATGCATAAGGTGTAAAGCATTACAAAATGTAAACAAGCCTAGTTAAGCTTAATACACTTTTCATAAAAGGGGAATGACAAAGAGAATATTAAGATGGAGGGGTTTAAATGAAAATTAAAAAATTGACATCAATTTTATTAGCAGCAACTTTAACTTTAGGTCTAGTAGCTTGTGGAGGAAATAGTAAAAATACAAGTGATAAGACGGATAATAAAAATGCTAAAAGCAACAAAATAACAATATGGGCATGGGACGAGTCTTTCAACATAGTAGCAGCGAATAAAGCAAAGGAAATATATAAAAAGGATCATCCTGACGCAGAAATTGAAGTTGTTACAATGGCTCAAAATGATATTGTAGCTAAATTAAATACAAGCTTATCTTCAGGATCCTATGAAGGACTTCCTAATGTTGTATTAGTTGAAGATTATAGAATTCAAGGATATCTAACATCATATAAAGACGAATTTGCAGATTTGTCATCTATAGCTAAAGCAGGAGATTTTGCAGAGTTTAAAACAGGTGTAAATTATGTTGATGGTAAATTATATGGAATTCCTTTTGATAGTGGAGTTGCAGAAACTTTCTATAGAACAGATTTAATAGAAAAAGCTGGATACACTAAGGAAGATATGCAAAACCTAACTTGGGAAAAATACATTGAAATAGGTAAAGCTGTAAAAGAAAAGACTGGTGTTGCTATGTGTACACTAGATCCAAGTGATATAGGACAAATTAGAATGATGTTACAAAGTGCTGGAGCATGGTACACAGATGAGAATGGTAAGGTTACTATAGCAGATAATCAAGCACTAAAAGATGCTCTAAAGACATATAAGGATCTAACTGAATCAGGAATTACAAAGCAAGTAGCAAATTGGGATCAATTTGTAGGAGCATTTAATAAAGGAGAAGTTGCATCAGTAGTTACAGGTTGTTGGATTGCACCTTCAATTAAGAAGGCTGAAGATCAAAGTGGAAAATGGGCTATAGCACCATTCCCTAAGATGGGAGCTAATTCTAAATCTGTTAATGCATCTTCACTAGGTGGAGCAGGATGGTATGTTCTTAAAAATGTTGGAAATACAGATATGGCAGTAGATTTCTTAGGAAAAACTTTTGCTTCAAACACAGATTTAATGAATGGATTAGCGCAAGATATAAATTTAGTAAGTACTCTAAAGGCAGCAGCGAAAGCTCCAAATTATTCTAAGCCAAATGAATTCTTTGGTGGACAAGAAATATTTGCAGATTTTGCAAAATGGAATGAAAAAGTACCTTCAGTAAATTATGGACTACACACTTATGCAATTGAAAGTATTATGACTGAAGCTGTTCAAGCTATAGTAGGTGGAGCAGATATTGATTCAACTTTAAAGAATTTCCAAGGTCAAATTGAATCAGCTGTAGCACAATAATAAGAGTTAAAAGAGAAATAATTATCATAAGGAGAGTAGCCATTTATTAAAATAAAAATTAGTAAATGGTTATTTTCTATATAGGGGGAATAGGCTTGATAGTAAGAAAGAAAAACAATAGTCTCAATTATAAGTCGGATAGAAAAGCATGGATATTTATTATGCCAAGCATTATTTTAATAACAGTCTTTGTGTTTTATCCAATGGTACAAGCTTTTATAACTTCCTTCCAAGGTGGACTGGGAAATAATCTAGGCTTTGTAGGAATAGATAACTATAAAAGGTTGTTAACAGATTCAACATTTAAGAAGGCATTATTTAATACATTATTATATCTAATAATCCAAGTGCCTATTATGACTATATTAGCACTTGGAATATCAGCTTTATTAAATGATAAAAAATTAAAAGCAAGAGGATTTTTTAGAACGGCAATATTTTTACCATGTGTTACGTCACTTGTAGCATATTCTATTATTTTTAAAAGTCTATTTGCCACTGATGGATTTATAAATGTAATTTTAATGCAAATTAATGTTATATCAGAACCAATTGCATGGATTACTCATCCAATATGGGCAAAGGTATTAATTATAATAGCAATAACATGGAGATGGACAGGATATAATATGGTATTTTACTTAGCTGGTATGCAATCAATTGATGATTCTATATATGAAGCAGCTGAAATTGATGGGGCAAGTGCTTTTATGAGATTCAAATGCATAACCCTTCCATTACTAAAACCTATAATTTTATTTACAACAATAAATTCTACAATAGGAACATTACAATTATTTGATGAAACTGCAAATATAACACTTGGAGGACCAGCAAATGCAACAATTACAATTTCACAATATATATATAATTTATTATTTAAATATTCACCAAACTTTGGATATGCAGCAGCAATATCATATGTAGTAGTACTAATTATAGTAATACTATCATTTATTCAATTAAAAGCAGGAGGGGATAAGGATGAATAAAAAAAGTAAGATAATAAATTTTATTAAATATGTGTTTTTAATTATTTTATCTTTTATATCAGTCTTCCCATTTATTTGGATGGTCATAGCTACAACTAATAAGTCCGTTGAAATTACCAAAGGCACATTAATACCAGGAACATATTTTTTTGAAAATCTAAAAAACTTATTAGCATCAGACTTGCAATATATGACAGCATTTAAAAATTCACTAAAAATTGCAGTTATTATTACAGTTTTAGCTATGCTAATTTCTTCATTGGCAGGATATGCTTTTGAGGTATATAAAACAAGGGGAAGAGATAAAATATTTAAATTTATACTACTATCTATGATGGTACCTTTTGCAGCCTTAATGGTGCCTTTATTTAGAATGTTTAGTAAATTTAGCAATGTTGCTCCACTAAAAGGAATATCTTTAAATACACATGGTTCAGTAATTATTATTTCAGTTGCAACAGCATTTTTAATATTCTTCTTTAGGCAAAACACAAAGAGTTTTCCAAAGGATTTAATGGAAGCAGCAAGAATAGATGGTCTAGGGGAATTTGGTATTTTCTTTAAGATTTATATGCCAACGATGAAGTCAACTTATGCAGCAGCAACAATAGTAACTTTTATGGCTAGCTGGAACAGTTACTTATGGCCACTTATAGCACTACAATCACCAGAAAAAAGAACATTACCACTTGTTATATCAGCATTAGGTTCGTCATATACTCCTGATTATGGACTAATGATGACTGCTGTTTTAATAGCAACTTTGCCTACAGCCTTAATATTCTTCTTAATGCAAAAGCACTTTGTTGCAGGTATGACAGGCTCAATGAAGGGATAATTATTGCCCCTCCCTCCAGGGGTTCAATTATTTTAAAAAAGGCTGTGTTAGGGGTAAATGCTTAATACAGCCAAATAAAAAGATAAAAGCAGAAAAGAGGTGTTATGTTTATGTTAGATATACAAAGCTCACAAAGAACTGAAAACTTACAAAATGAGCCAAGCTTAGATTGGTTAGAAAATCCAGAAGTTTTTAGAGTTAATAGAATAGATGCTTATTCAGATCATTTATTTTATGAGAAGAGAGAAGATTTATTATTAGGATATAATATGCCACTTAGGCAAAATTTAAATGGAAAATGGAGATTTTCTTATGCAGTTAATCCAAGTAACAGAATAAAGGATTTTTATAAGGAGGATTATGATTGCAGTAGTTTTGATTATATAAATGTACCAGGACATATTCAAATGCAAGGCTATGATAAATGTCAATATATAAATACAATGTATCCATGGGATGGAGTAGAGGAACTAAGGCCTCCACAAGTTTCAAAAGAGTATAACCCAGTTGGAAGTTATGTTAAATGTTTTAAAGTAAAAGAAGAATTAAAAAATAAAAAGATTTATATATCATTCCAAGGTGTTGAAACAGCATTTTATGTATGGCTAAATGGAGAGTTTATAGGCTATAGTGAAGACACATTTACTCCATCAGAATTTGAATTAACAAAGCATCTAAAGGATGGAGAAAATAAATTAGCTGTTGAAGTATATAAAAGAAGTAGTGCTAGCTGGATAGAAGACCAAGATTTTTGGAGGTTTTCAGGAATATTTAGGGATGTTTATCTATATGCAACACCAAATTATCATGTAGAAGATTTATTTGTAAAGGCAGGGTTAGATGATACTTATACTAATGGTGAATTAAGTATAGATATAAAATTAAACAATAATAAAGGATGTATTGTAAAAGCATATTTAAAAGATAAAAATAATAATTTAATTCATAGCTTTAAAGAAGTTAAATTTGATAAATATAATAATGAAAATGATAGTAATACCACTAATAAAGACATTAATAAAATAAGCTTTAAATCTACTATAAATAAGGTTAAAGCATGGAGTGCTGAAAGTCCTTATTTATATAAACTTTATATTGAGCTATTAGATAATGAAGGAAATTTATTAGAAATAGTTCCTCAAAATGTTGGATTTAGAAGGTTTGAATTAATTAATAAACTGATGTGTTTAAATGGAAAGAGGATAGTATTTAAAGGAATAAATAGACATGAATTTAGCTCTAAAAATGGGCGTGCAATTACTAAAGAGGATATGCTATGGGATATAAAATTTTTAAAACAAAATAATATAAATTCAGTAAGAACATCTCACTATCCAAATCAAAGTCTTTGGTATGACCTTTGTGATGAATATGGAATTTATTTAATAGATGAAGCCAATTTAGAAAGTCATGGATCATGGCAAAAGATGGGGGCATGTGATCCAGAATGGAATGTTCCAGCTTCAATTCCAGAGTGGAGAGATGTTGTAGTTGATAGAGCAGAATCAATGCTTCAAAGAGATAAAAATCACCCATCAATTTTAATATGGTCATGTGGTAATGAATCTTATGCAGGAACAAATATTTTAGAGATGACAAAGTATTTCCATGAAAATGATGATACTCGATTAGTTCACTATGAAGGTGTATTTTGGAATAGAGAGTTTGATGAAATAAGTGATATTGAAAGTAGAATGTATGCAAAGCCTTCAGATATAGAGGAATATTTAAAAAACAATCCACAAAAGCCTTATATAAGCTGTGAATATATGCATGCAATGGGCAATTCCTGTGGAGGAATGAAGTTATATACAGATCTTGAAGATAAATATGAAATGTATCAAGGTGGATTCATATGGGATTATATAGATCAAGCAATAGAAGTAACTAATAAAGAAGGAAAAAAAGTATTTGCATATGGAGGAGACTTTGATGATAGGGCAACAGACTATTGTTTCTGTACTGATGGAATTGTTTATGCTGACAGAAGTGTATCTCCAAAGGCTCAAGAAGTGAAATACTTATATTCAAATGTAAAACTTATTCCTGACAACAAAGGTGTAACTATAAAAAATAATAATTTATTTGTGGGAACAGATGAATATGATTTTGTAGTATATATTGAAAAAGAAGGCGAAAGGATTTTTGAAACTATAATAAAAGCTGATGTTAAACCAGGAGCAGAAAAATATATAGAGATACAATATCCTAATATTCAATGCTATGGGGAATATACTTATAATATATCTATGAGGTTAAAGGAAAATTTATTGTGGGCTAATAAAGGGTTTGAAGTATCTTTTGGTCAAGAAGTTTATAATATAGATTGCAAAGATTGTACAAAAGTTAGTGAAAATAGCAGTTCATCACAAAGTTTCAAGATCATTCATGGAGATGTGAATATAGGTGTAGTTGGTAAAGGCTTTAGAATGATGTTTTCTAAACAAGAAGCAGGGTTAATATCTCTTTGTTATGATGGAGTTGAATATATAACAAGAGTTCCAAGAACTTCTTTCTTTAGAGCAACCACAGATAATGATAGGGGAAATGGCCATGATTTTAGAACTGCACAATGGCAAATAGCAGGAGCTAATCAAAAATTAGAAGGCTTTCAATATATAGAAGAAAATGGTAAAATAATATTAACTTATAAATTTATAATGCCAACTAGCATTATAACTAATAATATAGTTAAATATACAGTAACTCCAAATGGGAATATAGAAGTTGATATACATTATAAAGGTGTAGAGGGTTTATCAGAGATACCTATATTTGCGATGGATTTTAAATTAAAAAAGGAACTTAGTAATTTTGAATACTATGGTTATGGTCCAGAGGAAAATTATATAGACCGTAATAATGGTGCTAGGCTTGGAAGGTTTAAAAATACAGCTATAAATAATTTATCTAAATATTTAATTCCACAAGAATGTGGAAATAGAACAGGTGTAAGATGGGTAAGGGTAACAGATAGTAATAATGAAGGCTTATCTTTTAAATATATAAATACGCCATTTGAGTTAAGCGTATTACCATATAGTGCTCATGAGCTTGAAAATGCTATGCATATAGAAGAACTTCCACCTATTAATTATACATGGGTACGTATAATAGCTAAACAAATGGGTGTTGGTGGAGATGATAGTTGGGGAGCCTTAGTACATGATGAATATAAAATTTCATCTAAAGAAGATATAAATTTAAGTTTTATTATATCAAAGGCTTAAGGCATTATCAAATAAATATTAGACCAGTTTTCTCGCCTATTTGTCACGATTACTTCGTCGTCAAAAGCCTGGCATAGCTCCACTATGACAGTCTTTTAACTTCTTGTCTCGTGGCAAATATGCTTCGAACCTTTGGTCTATTATTTATTTTCACATGCCTAATATTTAATCTTTAGTGTAACTTATATATAATAATTTGTAGAGGGGGATATTATGAGTAAAAATTATTGTAAGGTTTTAATTGTAGAAGATGAATTTATTATGCGTCAAGGAATGAAACATATGCTTGAATGGGAAAGGGAAGGCTTTACAATAGTTGGAGAAGCAACAAATGGGCAAGAGGCATTAGAGTTAATAGATACCTTAAAGCCTAACATTATAATTTCTGATATAGTTATGCCAATACTTAATGGTGTTGATTTCTCAAAAATAGTTCAAAAAAAATATCCAGATCTACAGATTATTATTTTAAGTAGCTATGATAATTTTGAATATGTTAAAGATACTCTTTTAAATGGAGCTGTAGATTATATATTAAAACCAACATTAAATCCAAGTCAGCTTTTAGTAACTTTAAAAAAAGCAGTTGATAGAATTCCAGGTTTAGAGTTAATTAAAAATGAGGATATTTATTACAATAATTTAATTGAAAGATATTTACTTGGTTTTGATTCTAAATTAGATAATACTAAGTTTTCAGCAATTTTTCCTAATACTTATTTTAGAATTTTAGGTATAAATTTGAAGCAAATTTGTGGAAAAAATAAAGAAAATATAAAAAGAATTAAAACAAAGATAGAAGAATTTTTTATAACTAATAAAGAGTATATTCATTTGAAGCTCTTAATTAATGATGAAGTACTTTGTTACATTGTCAATTATAAAATAAGTAAAGATAAAGAAATAGTAGAGAACATTAAAGAATATATTGAAAAGAATTTATTAATTCAAGAAAATATATTTTTTATAATCACACCAAGAATTGATAACATTTACAAAGTTAAAGAAATGTATAATGAAAAGTTTATTTCATACATATCTCAAAAATTTTATTATAAAAATGAGTTTCTACTAAATACAGAAGGAATAGATTTAAAAAGCAAGTTAGTAAAGTTTGATTATAATAAATATTCTAATCTAATAAAAACAAAAGAATTCAATTTAGCAATTAATATGATAAATGAATATGTAGATTATGCTATAACTTCAAGGATGGATGAGTACAAGCTTAAAAACCTTGTTAAAAACTTATTATATAATGTAATAGTAAGTTTAGAGTCTTATGAAATAGAAACAGATGAGTTAAGACAATCATACTTTAAGAAAATAGATAATTTATCATATTCACAAGACTTTATTGAGGAAATTAATATAATTATTTTAGAACTTAAAGATATTATTTCAAAAAATATTAATGTGGAAGAGGAGAGAATTAAAGAAATTTTAGACTATATAAAGGAGCATTATGATAAACCTCTTGAGTTAAGTGATATTTCAAAGGCATTTAACTTTAATTATTATTACTTATCCTTCTATTTTAATAATCACTGTAAGGAAGGCTTTTCAGAATATCTGAATAGAATAAGAATTGAAAAAGCATGTGAACTATTACAAGAAAATAAGTTTTATGTTTCTGAAATAAGTAGTATGGTAGGTTACTCAGATCATAGTTATTTTTGTAGAGTCTTTAAAAAGATAGTAGGACATACTCCTAGTAATTATCGAAGATTAAGCAAAGTTAAGGGAGTGCTAAGTAATGAAAAAGAAGCTGATAAAGAATAGTTTATTTTTTAAAATACTATGTGTTGTTGTTGCGGGAGTAATTTGTGTATCAGCTTCCATTAGTTATATTATAATAAATATTTCAAGAGGAATATTTACAAAAACTTATAGTGACTCTCAGAAAAAAATTTTTCAGCAAGTAAACGATAAATTTTATGATTTTCATGCTGAGGTAGTTAAAGTTATAAATGAAGTGAATTCTCATAAAGCCTTTAAAGTATTTCTCGCTGAAGAAAATTTAAGTATAAAAGAAAATTTTAAAAATATATATGATGTTAAGAGTCAGATGAAATCAGCATTAGCAACAAATACATATGATATGAGTGTTTTAATAGTAGGTTTAAATGGAAATTCATATTTAAATAGAGAAGAGCTTTTAACTATGGATGCTAATGAGATATTGGACATGGATATTTCTAAAAAATCCTTAGAAAATAGTAAAACTATTCTATATCAGTATTTAAAAAAGGGATTTACTTCTTTCACAAAGGATGAGCCTGTAATTGTTATAACAAAAGCTTTGAATTTAAGTAATGGAAAGCCTTATGGAGTTATATACTTTACAATAAAAGAAAAAGATTTTGAAAAATTTTATGATTATTTTACAGTAGAAATAAATGATATAGTAGTTCTAAATGAAAATAATGTTGTTCTATCTTCAAACAAAAAAGAAAATATTGGAGAAGTTCAAGAAGAATTTAAAGAAAGCATAGATGAACTTGCTTTAACAAAGGAAGTAAGTAAAAGTTATAAAAGTGATACAAATACAATATTAATTCAAAGACTTCCTTATTGTAATTTAACTATATGCGGAACTGTAGATAATTATAAAGCCTTAGGAAAAATGTATGATATGAGAAATATAGTTCTCATTTGTGTTGTAATTACATTATGTATTTTAATAGTTATATTTTTAATAGTTAGGCAGATGACTAAACCTCTATATTTACTTACTAAAAAAATGTCTAATGTAAGGGATGGAAACTTTGATGAATATATAGAAGTAAGTGGTCCTGAAGAAGTTAAAGAGCTATCATCTACCTTTAATTATATGATAAAGGATTTAAATAAATATGTAGATGAGCTAGTTAAGGTTCAAAGGGAAAAGAGAGTAGCCGAAATACATGCCTTGCAGATGCAGATAAATCCACATTATATTTTTAATACATTATCAAGTATAAAGTGGCTTATATGGCAAGGAAGTAATGATAAATCAATAAGTGCATTAGATTCTTTTATAAGTTTATTAAGAAATACAATTAGTAAGACAGATGAGTTTATTACTGTAGCTGATGAAATAGAGAATATTAAGAATTATGTTTTTATAAATAATATTAGGTATGGAGACAGAATAAAAGTTGAGTATTTTATAATGCCTGATTGCAATGATTATTTGGTGCCTAAACTAATACTACAGCCTTTTATTGAAAATTCCTTCTTCCATGGATTTCCATCAGATGAAGAAGGAAAGATACAAATTTTCATAAAAGAACAAGATGAAAATATGAAAATAGAAGTATATGATAACGGTGTAGGAATAGAAGAAGAGACTTTAGAAAAAGTCAAAGAGAAAAAAGAAAATAAAAACGAACACTTTAGCGGAATAGGGATAAATAATGTTGATAGTAGAATTAAGCTTATATATGGGGATGAATATGGAATTGAAATAAAAAGTAAGTTAGATAAAGGAACGACTATAACTATAATAATACCAATTAAGAAATGAAAAAGTGGACATACGTAAGTTTGCTTATTCCGTCGCTTTGCTCCAAGTCAACACAAACTTACGTATGTCCACTTGAAAACTGAAGGAAGGAAATTATAAAAAGTTATTCACATAATAAACTTTTTATAATTTCCTCGTATTAGAAGAAAAAATCAAAGGGGGTAGCGTAACGTTACCCCCTTGAGGTCTAATTATTTTTCAATAAAAGAACTATCTTAATGAAAGTTTTTTATGTATTTAGATATAAATAGTAAAACATTTAAAAATATGTCCAAAATATGTCCAAATATGTCCAAAATATAAATTAATGTAATTATTTACAAATACTGTGATATAATTATCATATAGGAAATAATGGAAGGAAGTATTTTTATGAATAAGAGAAAAATTTATGCTTTAATATTAGCTATGGCAATACTTACTCAAGTAGCAGCACCATCTGTAAATGTTTTAGCTGAAGAAGTTAATACTAAAAAAATTGATGAAAAAGTAAGCTTAGAGGAAGACAACTTAAAAATTAATGAATCATTACAAAAGAAGGATGAAATTATAAATATACCAGATGTTAATTTAAAGCAAACATTAAATGAAACATTAAATCAAGCAGAAAATGCTGATATTACTAGAGAACAACTTGAAAGTATAACAAAATTAGCAGCAAGTGATAAAAATATAAATAGCATCGAAGGTTTACAATATTGCAAAAATTTAGAATTTTTACAAGTGGTTAATGGTCAAATAAATGATATTAGTCCTTTGAAAGACTTAACTAATTTAAATATGTTAGATTTATCTGGAAATAAAATAAATGATATTAAAGCTTTAAAAGACCTGAAAAACTTAAAATATCTATGTTTAGCAAGAAATGAAATAAGCAAAATAGAAGGGTTAGAAGAATTAACAAAATTAGAAGAATTACGTTTAGATGACAACCACATTACTAAAATAGAAGGATTAGAAAGATTGACTAACTTAAATCGACTAGCTTTATCAGATAATAGTATAAATAAAATCGAGGGGTTAGAAGAATTAACTAATTTAGGGTATTTATATTTAGAAAAGAATGAAATAAGTAGCACTGATAGTTTAGGGAATTTATCTAATTTATGTTTATTAGATTTGTCAAATAATAAAATAAGCAAAATAGAAGGGTTAGAAGGATTAACTAATTTAGAATACTTAGGTTTAGCTTCAAATCAAATAAGCAAGGTAGAAGGGGTAGAAGGACTGACTAATTTAAAAGTATTAGTATTAAGTTCAAATCAAATAAGCAAGATAGAAGGTTTGGAAGGGTTAAAAAGTTTAAAGGTCTTAAGTTTAAGTTCAAATCAAATAAGCAAGATAGAAGGTTTGGAAGGGTTAAAAAATTTAAATGCCTTAAGTTTAAATTCAAATCAAATAAGTAAAATAGAAGGACTAGAAGGGGTAACTAATCTAACATCATTACAATTAGATTTAAATCAAATAAGTAAAATAGAAGGGTTAGAAGGGCTAAATAATTTAGAGTTCTTAGTTTTAAGTTCAAATCAAATAAGCAAGATAGAAGGTTTGGAAGGGTTAAAAAATTTAGATAGCTTAACTTTAAATTCAAATCAAATAAGTAAAATAGAAGGACTAGAAGGATTGAATAATTTATCTTACTTACATTTGCAGTCTAATAAAATAAGTAATATAAAACCATTAAGTGGGTTAACTGAATTGCTTTATTTTAATATAAGTGATCAAGAGATTAATTTATCTGAATTAGAGGCAAATGCTTCAGTTGAGATAGATAATATTTTAGTAGGTCTTAATGGAGAAGTTATAAAGCCTAGCGAAATTAGCAGTGGTGGTAATTATAATTCAGAAACAAATAAGATTAAGTGGAATAATATATCGAAAGATGTAGTTGAGAATTATTCCTTTGCAAATGATATAAAGATAGGAAATGCTAATGGAACTTATTCAGGAATAGTATCACAACCAATCAAGTATATAAATAATAGCCAAGGAAATACTGATAACAATTCAAATACTAACAGTAATGGTAAATCAGATACAAAAAATAATACTTCATATACTAGTCTTCCAAAAACAGGGGTAGAGAGTCCATTACCATATATAGCTGGAGTATCTTTATTATTGGGTTCTGTATTAAGTATTAAGAAGAAAAAATAATATAAAAATAATTTAATATTATAAGATAAATATAAAGTTTTTTTAGGGCGATTCAATGATAAATTTGAATCGTCCTTTTTATAATTTCCTCGTATTAGAAGAAAAAATCAAAGGGGGTCGCGAAAAATGCTACCCCTTTTGAGGTGCAATAATTTCCAAGAAATATTTTTTTAAATACTATTGTAAAGGTAATCAAAGCGTGATATTATAAATATACAAAATATTGTACATTAAATGAGAATTAGACAGGAAGTGATATATTGGACTTGCAAAGTACGCTTATGCAAAAGCTTGGAATAGCAATTAATTCCTTAGCAGTTGAGTTTTTATCTTTAAATGAAGGTGACAGAATTAAGACTATTGCAGAGCTTTCTGAGAATTACTACACCGCAAGAGGCACAATACAATCTGCTTTAAAGTTTTTAAAAGAGCATGGTGCATTAACTTTAGAATCTAGAGGACATTTAGGAACTTTTATAAAGGAGATAAATTATATAAAGCTTTTAGAACTTACAGGAATTAAATCTTTAGTTGGGGTTATGCCATTACCTTATTCTAAAAGGTATGAAGGACTAGCAACTGGACTTTGTAAGTGTTTAAATGGCTCAGGTATAAATACAAATCTTGCTTTTATGAGAGGATCTAACCATAGATTAAAAGCTTTGGAAGATGGCAGATATGATTTTGCAGTAACTTCTAGACTAACTGCTGATTATTATTTAGAAAATAATAAGGAAATTCAAATAGTTAAAACATTTGGAGATTTTAGTTATGTTAATGAACATATAATAGTTGTTTCTAAAGATTTTAATGGTGAATTCAAAAAAGGTACAAGAGTTGGAATAGATAATTCTTCTATAGATCAGTTTATGTTAAGTAAAATATATTTTGAAGAAATAGAAGTAGAATATGTTCCATTAAACTATAGTCAGTTTATCACAGCAATAAAAGAAAATAAAATAGATGCTGCAATTTGGAATTTAGATGATATTGAGGATAGGAAAGATGACATAAAATTTATTCCTATAAACAGAGAAAATAAAAACATAAAAGATACAGAAGCAGTAATTATTGCAAATAAGAAAAATTCAATTGTTCCAGCACTATTTTCTAGGGTGTTAAATGTAGATGATGTGAAGGAATATCAAAGACTTGTTATGGAAAAGAAGATAATGCCTCAATACTAGGGGTATTACTAATATCAAAATACAAAAAAACGTATATTGGAGGTTTGGAGATGGAATTAACATTAAGATTAAATATACTAAGAGACTCAGGACAATTATCACAACAAAATTATGACAAGGTTCTAAAGGTAATAGACCATTTTAAAGAAAAAATGGATATAACACTTTTAGAAGAGAATGCATCTATGTTTATAACTCATTTATGTTCAGCATTAACAAGAATTGAAGAAGATAAATTAGTTAATAAATTAGATGAAGTTGTAGCAGAATCTTTAAAAGAAGATAAAAATTATGATAAGGCATATTTAGTAACAAAAGATTTAGAAGAAATTTTAGGAAAAATTCCAGACTCAGAGTTTGATTTTATAATAATGCATGTTTGTACATTGCTATAATTAATCTAAGTAAACAAAGAAGAGTGGGACAAGTAAATAGATATAGGACAAATATATAAGAAAATAAACAAATGAATAGATAAATAACAATATGGAAAAGTAGATAATGTAAATAAACATATAAAGATATAGATAGGTAGTAAGTAAATAAAAAAATTAGAATAATATAAAGAAATTTTTAAAATTAGGGAGGAATATAAAAATGAAAAGAATAGTAATAGGTGGACAAATAGACAAGCAAAGAGTAGCAGATATAACAGCAAAAATAGCAGGTGACAAAGCAAGTATTGAAATTAAAAGTGATATAGAAGCAGCAATGGCAATAAAAACAGGAGCAGCAGATTTTTATTTAGGAGCATGTAACACTGGTGGCGGTGGAGCACTTGCAATGGCAATAGCATTACTTGGAATGGGTCAATGTGCAACAGTATCAATGCCAGGAAATATTAAAAGCGAAGCAGAAATAAAAGCAGAAGTAGAAGCAGGGAAAAAAGCGTACGGATTTACAGCACAACATGCAGAAGAAGTTATACCAGTAATTCTTAAATATCTATTATAAAATATTTATCAACTCAAATATTTAGATATGAAAGTTAGCTTTTGTTGAATAAAGTGAGCAAATAGTCATAAAAACACAAATAGAAAATTTAATTAGTTATATATTTTATTTATATATATTATATTAAAAAATTTTTGGGAGGTATTATTTATGCAATATTTAGTTGTAGCACTTTTAGGTGCTTTAGCAGCAATACTAGCAAATGCAGGTATAGCAGTTTTCAATGATGGTTTTAGAGCTATAGTCCCAGAATACTTAGAAGGTAGAATGGACAAAAAAGCTTTAGCAGCAACATCTTTTGCAATAAGCTTTGGATTAGTTATTGGTTTTGGTATTCCAGTATCAATAGCGGCATCTATAATCTTAATTCACAGTATATTATTAGGTACTGATATTATTGGTTCATTCTGTCCAAGTGGCAAAAAGGGACTAGTTATATCTGGAATAGTTGGAGCTCTTTATGGAGTGGGTATAGTTTATGGATTACAATTTGTTGTTGATTTATTCGCAAAGCTACCAGTTAATTTCTTAGATTCATTAAAACTAGTTGGTACTCCAATTACAGTTGCATTTGCAGTATTCCCAGCATTAGTTGTTTCATATCAATTTGGCATAAAGAAAGGATTCCTTACAGGAATAGTTGCTTTAATAGTAAGACAAATAACTGCAATATATGGAACTTTCACTATAAATGGTGGTGCAGCTAAGATTAAATTAGACCAAGAAGGTATGGCATTACTTGCTGGTATGATAATAATGATTGCCTTTGCAATGAAGGAAAAACCAGATCCAAATGCACCAAAGATTGATTTAGCAGCACTTTTTGAAGAAAGAGTTAAAAAAATCAAAAAGAACTTACCTTTATTAGCTTTAATGGGTGGATTAGTATCAGCAGCAACTAGTTTAAGCCTAGTAGCTGGAGACCCTATTAGTTTAAATCTTTTAGCAGAAGGAAAAACAACTGAAGCTGCAATGACAGCATTTGCAAGAGGTATAGGATTTATACCACTAGTTGCAACTACTGCAATTTCCACTGGAGTATATGCACCAGCAGGTATGACATTTGTATTCGTTACTGGATTCTTAATAGGAAACCCAATACTAGCATTTGTTGCAGGGGCAGCAGTAATGACTTTAGAAATTTTATTCTTAGATGTTATGGCTAAGATGATGGACAAGTTCCCAGGAGTTAGAAAGTGCGGAGATAACATAAGAACAGCTATGAGTAAAGTACTAGAAGTTGCTTTATTAGTAGGTGGTGCGATGGCAGCTCAAGCAATGGCACCAGGACTTGGATTATTCGTAGTAGTTGGACTTTATGTATTAAATAAAACTTCAAAGAAGCCAATAGTAGATATGGCTGTTGGTCCAGTAGGAGCAATTACAGTAGGAATTTTAATTAACATATTAAACTTAGTTGGATTATATGTAGTTCCTAAATAAGAATTAAATAAAAATTAGATAAATTTTACTTAATTAAATAGAGAGGTAGCATAATAACTTGCTACCTCACTTTTAAAATAAGCATAACTTATTCAATAACTAAAATGTTATAGAAGTACATATACTCCAATATATAATTTCCTTCCTTCAGCTTTGAAGTTCACCTATGTAATTTTTCGATGACTTGGAGCGAAGGGACGGAATAAGTAAAATTACATAGGTAAACTTTTTTATAAGGAGATATTTATATGAATAAAGAAATAATTTATTGTCATGAACATATTACTATAGATTTATCAGGTGTAAAAAAAGATGCAGATTGTTTTTTAAATAATAAAAGACAAACAATAGAAGAGTTTAAAGATTTAAAGGCTAAAGGAGTTTCTACCATTATAGATGTTACTAATAGAGGAATGGGAAGAAGTACTGAATATGTTAGTGAAGTTATTAAAGAAACTGGTATAAATATTCTTCAAGCAACAGGATACTATAAGGAACCATTTCTTCCAGAAGAGGTTTATAACATAAGCGAAAAAGAAATGGCAAAGCTTTTAGTAGATGAAATAGTTAATGGGATAGATGGGACACAGGTTAAAGCAGCTGTTATAGGAGAAATAGGAACTAGCTTAAATAAAATAGAGGAAATGGAAAAGAAAGTTTTTGAAGCTTCATGTAGAGCACACTCTGAAACAGGAGCACCGATAATAACACATACAACACTTGGAAAATTGGGATTAGAGCAAATTGAAATATTTAAAGAGTTTAACGTTGATTTATCTAAAGTTACATTAAGCCATATAGATTTAAGTGGTGATTTAGAATATATGTTTAGATTAGTTGACACAGGAGTAAATATAGCATTTGATACAATTGGAAAAAATAATTATCAGCCAGATGAAAAGAGAGTAGAGTGGTTAAAAGCTCTTTGTGAAAAAGGATATAGCAATCAAATAGTTATGTCTATGGATATTACAAGAAAATCTCACTTTAAAGGAAATGGTGGACTTGGTTATAGTTATTTAATAGATAACTTTTTACCAAGATTATATGAAAATGAAATTTCTAACAAACATATAGAAAATATGTTAGTTAATAATATAAAAAATATATATAACCTTAAGTAGGAGGAAAATCTATGAGAACATACCCATTACACTCAATAAGTTTAGATGAAGCAAAGAAATTACAATTTAAAATAATAGATACAATAACAAAGAATTTTGATGGACAAGAAATATTATCCCTAGGGGACTTAGGTGTTGTTAAGGGATTAAATAAACCAACTTATACTAAAAAAGTAGAAATGGTTTTTGCAGAAGTATTTGATGCAGAAGCAGCAATATTTGTTAGAGGAGCAGGAACTGGAGCTATAAGATGGGGATTAATTAGCTTTATGAACAGTGGAGATACTATTTTAGTTCATGATGCACCAATATATCCTACTTCAAAAGTTACTATTGAGACTATGGGGCTTAAGGTTATCAAAGCTAACTTTAATGATTTAAATGATGTAAAAGATGTTATCTTAAAAAATCCAGAAATAAAAGGTGCATTAGTTCAAAATACAAGACAAAAAATAGATGATTCTTATGATTTAGAAGAAGTCATAACTACTATAAAAGAAGCTAATTTTAACATAAAAATAATTACTGATGATAACTATGCTGCTTTAAAAGTAAAGAAGATAGGTAACCAATGTGGAGCTGATCTTGGAAGTTTTTCTTGCTTTAAGATATTAGGACCTGAAGGTGTTGGTGTTTTAGTAGGAAAGAAGGATCTTATAGATAAGGTTTATTCATTAAATTATTCAGGGGGAAGCCAAGTGCAAGGCCATGAAGCAATGGAAGCTTTAAGAGGGCTTGTATATGCACCAGTTTCATTAGCAATTCAATCAGAAGTTAATGAAGAACTTGTAACTAGATTAAAAAGTGGAGAAATCCCAGGAATAAAGGATGCTTTTCTTGCTAATGCTCAATCAAAAGTATTATTAGTTGAATTAAAGGAGAATATAGCAGAAGAAGTTTTAGAATTAACAACTAAATATGGAGCAGCATCACATCCAGTAGGCTCAGAATCAAAATATGAATTTGTTCCAATGATGTATAGAGTTTCTGGAACCTTTAGAGCAGCTGATCCTACTTTAGAAAAGAGAATGATAAGAGTAAATCCAATGAGAAGTGGAGCAGATACAATAATAAGAATATTAAAAAATGCAATTGATGACGTTAGAAAAGAAGCTAAGTAAGGGGGAGTAAAGATGTTTCTTGAAAAAACCATAGAAAGAAATAGAGAATTAGTTCAAGCTGCATTTAAGCTCCATAAAGAAGGGTTAATTATTCCTGACACTTATGTTATTGACTTAGATACATTATTAGAAAATGCTAAAAAAATGAAAGCTGAAGCAGATAAGTATGGTATAAAGCTTTATTTCATGACAAAGCAAATAGGCAGAAATCCTTTTATTGCAAAAGAGTTTATGAAACTTGGATATGATGGAGCAGTAGTAGTAGACTTTAAAGAAGCAGAAGTTATGATTGATAATGGAATTAAGATAGGTCACGTAGGACACTTAGTTCAAATTCCAAAGGCTTTAATAGAAAAGGTAGTTAAATCTAAACCAGATTATATTACTGTTTATTCAGTTAAAAAAGCTAAAGAAATTAATGAAGCCTGTGAAAAGCTTGGATTAAAGCAAAATATAATGCTTAGAGTTTTAGGAGAAAATGATAACTTATATTCAGGTCAATATGGAGGATTTAAGTTAGAAGAACTTAAAATAATTGGAGAAGAATTAGTAAAGCTTAAGAATTTAAACTTAGCAGGAGTAGCTTCATTTCCATGTTTCTTATTTGATGAAGAAAGTAATAAGATTAAAAGAACGAATAACATAGATACAATTAAAAAGGCTAAAGATATTTTAGAAGAGACATTTAATGTGAAAATAGAACAATTAAACATGCCATCAGCTACTTGCGTTAGTTCTATAAAGAGCATATACGAAGAAGGTGGAACTCATGGAGAACCAGGTCATGGTTTAACTGGTACTACTCCATATCATAAGTTTAATGATGGAGTGGAGCTTCCAGCTATGGTTTATGTAAGTGAAGTATCACATAACTTAGGAGATAGATCTTATTGTTATGGTGGAGGTCATTATAGAAGATCTCACATGGAAAATGCTTTAGTTGGTGAAGATATAGATAATTCAAAAATGATTAAAGTTATTCCACCAACAGATGAAAGTATAGATTACCATTTTGAACTATCAGAAAACTGTAAAGTATCAGATACTGTAGTTATGGCTTTCAGAACTCAAATATTTGTAACAAGAAGTAATGTAGCTTTAGTTAAAGGAATTAAAGATGGGAATCCAGAAATAGTTGGGGTTTATGATTCGCAAGGAAGATTAATAGAAAATTAGCGAAGTTTTAAAACTCGCTATGCTAAAGAATTAAAATTCCTAAGGCAATATTTGCTACAGAAATAATGAAATTCTAAAAATTTGCAGGTAATTATGCAACTATCATATCAACAAAGGTGTCTAATAGATTCTAAGAATAATTATGTATTAGAAAGTTGTAGTGATATGATAAAAGGTTGTAGTGGTATGATAAATTTAAAATAAAAAATAGTTAAAAGAAATGGATGCTGAGGATGGGATAGTACTACAACCTTGTGCTGAAGTTTCTTTTAATTATATTCAAAAATTAGAGTGTGTTAGAGGGAAATGTCTAACCAGTGAAATATTAAAATTAATATTTGACTAAATAAGAAGAGGAGGAAAATTAATATGGGAAAATTTGTTGTAATTGTACTCGATGGTTTTGGCATTGGAGAAATGGATGATGTTAAAGAAACAAGACCTCAAGATATAAATTCAAATACATGTCTTCATATATTAGAAAAAAGGAAAGATGTAGTTTTACCTAATCTAGAAAAGTTAGGTCTTATTAATATATTAGGAACAGAAATAAATGGAATGAAGGAAAATCCACATGCAACTTTTGGAAAGGGAAAATTAACTCACTTTGGAGCAGATACCTTCTTTGGGCATCAAGAAATAATGGGAACAAAACCAAAGATGCCTTTTAGAGAGCCTATTAAAAATAAAATAAAATCAATATATAATGCTATAAAAGAGGCTGGATATAAAGTTGAATATAAAGAGGGAAATAAGGAGAAGTATCTAGTTGTAGAAGATGCACTTACTGTTGCAGATAATATAGAATGTGATTTAGGTCAAGCTTTCAATATTACATCAGCATTAGATATAATACCATTTAGTAAGGTTTTAGAAATTGGACATATAGTTAGATCTATTGCAACAGTTCCAAGAGTTATAACCTTTGGAGGAAAGGGTATTACTTTAGAAGACATATTAAATGCAGAAGAAGAAAAAGACGGTGGATATATAGGAATAAATGCACCAAAATCAGGTGTTTATGATAATGGATATGAATGTATTCATTTAGGATATGGAGTTAATCCTAAAACTCAAGTTTCAACAATACTTTCTGAAGAAAATATACCAGTTTATTTACTAGGAAAAGTAGCAGATGTAGTTATAAATGAAAAGGGAACAAGTATCTCTATGGTAGATACAGAAAAGGTATTAAAAAGAACAATAGAAATAGCTAAAGAAGTAGAAGAAGGATTCATATGCTGTAATGTTCAAGAAACTGACCTTTCAGGACATGCGGAAAATATTGATAGATATGCAGAAAAACTTCAAATATCAGATAAGCTTATAGGCGAGCTTATAGAAACAATAACTGGAGATGATATACTACTAGTAATGGCAGATCACGGAAATGATCCAACAATAGGGCATAGTAAGCATACAAGAGAGATGGTTCCAATTATGATATATGGAGAAAATATTAAAGAAGGAACAGTTGGAGTAAGAGCAACACTTTCAGATGTAGGAGCAACAGTTGCAGATTACTTTAAAGTAAAAGCACCGGAAAATGGAGCAAGTTTCTTAAATAAACTATTATAAAATTTGTACTTTAAGTAGTATAAACTTTTTAAAGAGACAAGGATAAATATTATATATAGGAAAATTAAATAATTCAATATAATGGAGAAATTAAAATGAAGAAAGTTAAGGTTAATAAAGGATTAATAAATTTAATTTGTTTTTATTTCTCCATTGCTTATTTTATAGAGGTGAAAAGTTATCTTTAATTAACAAGGAGGTTACCTAAATGATGGATTGTAAAACAAAATTATATAAGACTAAAATTCTAGCAGAACAAAATTTATATAAATCTGTTATTTCAATAAATAAAACCTTAGAAGAAGAAGAAAAACACAAAGAAAAAGAATATTTAACCTTTGGTGTTAAAAATACTGTGGATATACCTATAGAGGTAGTGGATAAATTAAGGAAAAATTCTAAATATTTATTCACTACTGTGGATAAGATGTCTCATATTGGTAGAAGTGTGGATACGGATTTAATTAATCCTTTAACTTATAGATGTATGACTGGCTCAAGTAGTGGAACCGCAGTAAATATTCTTAAAGGAATTAATGACTTTGGCATAGGAACAGATGGGGGAGGATCAGTCCTTGCTCCTGCCCTTAGCACTAATTTGTATTCTTTTATAGGTTCAGGAATAGGATTAGTTACAGGTAAAGAAGGCTTATCCACAGATAGTATATCTTTTACTGGAGGAATTGGGATAATTTCTAAAAATTTTCCTGTATTGAAGATGGTAGTAGAAGATATTATCCACAAGGAAATAAATTATAAACAAAAGAAAACGAGAGTATTAATACCAGCATATAATTGCTTAAAGTTACCAGATGGCATAGATATGAGGTTAGAAATAGATAGAACAATATCTAATATAAACAAAGAAGAATTTGAGTTTAAGGAATACTTTTTTGAGAATATTTATGAAAGAAGCATAGGAATAAAAGAAATTAAATATATTTTTGAAAATGACATAGCAGACATTATTTTAACCTATGAAGGACCAATAGATGTTTATGGCTATGATGAAACTATTCAAAGAAGCTTTAAAGGAAAAGCAGAAAAAGAAATTACTTCAAATGGTGGAAAAGCAATAGTAAAGGCAGCAAATATGTGTAAGTGTACAGCCTTAACAATCCCAGGAGATAAACTTGCTAGTGGCTTTGTAATATGTGCAAAAGAAGGAATGGATGGTTTAGTAAATGCATTTAATCTTGGAGAGCTTTTAGATAATAATATAGAAAAGAATGAGGTTTTTAATAGATACTTTATAGAAAGGGAGAAATTTATTGAGCCTATAAAGATAGATTAATAGTTAAATAATATAGATATCTTTTAATTAAAAACATGTTTCTTCTTTTATTTTTAATAAATTTGTTATATAATTTAGTTTAAGTAATTTTTTAGGAGAGTATTTTATATGAAAAAGAAATCTTTATATAAGTTTATACCGTTATTTATATTATTTGTTGCTATGTATATGATTCATAGATATATATTTATTTATGCCGATGATTTATACTATTCTAGAGATGCACAATATGGATTATCATATCTACCAGAATTTATGCTTAAACAACTTAATATTAATGGAAGAGTATGGGTGCATGTTTTACTTTCATTTTTGCTAAAGTATGACGTTTTATTATTTAGAATAGTAAATCCTATTATAATATCACTTACAGTATTATTAATAGCAAAAATATGTATACATGATAATGAAAAGAATAAGAATATATTTCCTGCTATTTTAGTGAGTTCAGTTTTATTTCTAGCTCTTCATACACCAATATCTAGTACAACAATTTATTATGCAGCATGTGCTTTAAATTATCTTTATCCTACATTGGTTGCAATATTATTTGGATATTTACTATTTAAATATTATTCAAATACAAATAATAATTCAAAAATTAGTTTACTTATAGTGATAGTAGCATTTTTTGCAGGGTCATCAACTCAACAAGCGGGAATGATTGCAATAGGATTTGCTGTATTAATTACTTTATATTTAATATTTGTAAAAAAATATAGGTTTAGATTAAATTACAGTATATATTTTATTTCACTATTTTTAGGTTATGGATTAGTAACATATGGTTCAATTAAGAGAATGTTATTTGAACAAAATAGTGGGGTAGTAATTAAAATTACGGACACTATTACAGAGATGTTAAAAAGTAATGTGTTTTCAAAGCCTGTTTCTATTTTTGTTTTATTAATATGTATAAGTTGTATAGTTTGGTTAATTAAATTTATTATAGAAGGAAGTAAAAGTAAGCTTCAAGGATATTTTAATATAATACTTGCAATTACTTTATGTATATCAAGTTTATGTTATATATATGTTGTAATTATTAAAGGGTTTAATGTGGTGATTTTTGATGCTACAAATGTAAGCTTAAAGGTTAGATTATTTTATCTAGGATTTACAGTCCTATATCTATTTTCAATTTTATATATAGGAACATTAATATTATTAAATAAAAATAACCCATTCATATTATCTTGTATAATAAATGCAATAGGAGCACAAGCTATGCTTTTAGTTGCAGATTCTAGATTTGCTGGTTCATATAAGATAGTATTTCCATCATTATTATTGATGTTTATATTTATATCATATACTTTCTCTGAATTGTATAATGGAAATAGCATAAAATTTAATAAAGTAGTATTTACAGTAGTATTATTACCTTTTATGATAATATCATTTAAAGTATATTATCAAAACTATAAAGGTTATAAAAATACATCAAAAGAAATAGTTTATAATTTAAATGCTATAAAAGAATATAATAAAAGTTCTGATAAAAGTATACTTACTTTAAAAAAGGTTCCGCCTAGCTTATATGGTTATAATCTTGGTAATTGGAATGATATGCCTTATTTTATGAAGCAGTGTTATAAAATAAATGAAAATACAATTATTAATTATATAGATTAAGATAAATAAAGAGGCTATCTAGTGATAGCCTCTTTATTTATCTTTTAAAGCAACTCTAACAATTAAGAAGTTAACTGGAATTGAAATGGAGTAAACAAAAATAGGAGCAATGCTCTTATTTATACCAATGTAGATAAATATATTAAGTAATATTATCTGAAGAAAATAATTAAATGTATGTGCAAAGATAAATTTTATACCTTTCTTAGCTGTAGTATTAGTTTTAAATGTAAAATATGTAGATGCAACATAGTTAAAACAGAAACTAATAATATAACCTAAAGTATATGCTATATTATATTGAAAACCAAGTTTCTCTAGAGCTATATAAATAGAGTAACTAATAACTGTAGCAACTACTCCTACTATAGCAAATCTAAAAAATTGTTTTATAAAATCATAATCTATTTTTTTCATTTTATAAGGCACTCCTATTATTTAATGTCTTTTATATTTGTTTTATCAGTTATATAATTTGGTCTATTTTTAACTTCCATATAAGTTCTTGATAGATATTCTCCAATTATACCTATTGAGATTAATTGAATACCACCTAAGAAAAGTATTATACATAATAGAGAAGCATATCCTGGTACATCTTTACCCAGGATCAATGTTCTTACTATTACATAGATAGCATAAATGAAGGTTCCAGATGAAATAAGAGAACCTAATATACTTGCCAATTTTAATGGAGCAACAGAAAAAGATACTATACCTTCAATTGCATAAGATAGTAGGCCAAAAAATGACCATGTAGTTTTTCCAGCAACTCTTTCAACATTATCTATTTCTAACCATTTTGTTTTAAATCCAACCCATTCAAAAATACCCTTTGTGAATCTATGATATTCACATAGCTCAAGAACTGAGTTAACCATTTTTCTATTCATTAATCTATAATCTGTGGCAGCCTCTGTTATGTGTACTTTAGATGTTTTATTTATTATTTTATAAAACATTCTTGCAAAGTAACTTCGAATTAAAGGCTCTCCTTTTCTATTTTTTCGTTTTGTAGCTACAGAATCATATCCATTTTCAATTCCATCAATCATTTCATATAAGAGTTGAGGTGGATGCTGCAAGTCAGCATCCATTATTACAACAAAATCACCAGTGCAATTTTTTAATCCAGATAACATAGCAGATTCTTTGCCGAAATTTCTAGAAAATGTTATATACTTAATTCTATTATCTATTTTAGATAGCTTATATATTTTCTCTATGGTATTATCTTTACTTCCATCATCAATAAAAATAATTTCAAAGTTATATTTTTTTATATTGTCTATAACTTTAGATAAATCTTCATAAAAAAGATTTAAACCTTCTTCTTCGTTATAGCATGGAACAATTATACTTATTAAATCATTATTTTTCATATTGTCTCCTTACTGATAAATTATTTATAGTTTTAGATATATAGTAATAAATTTTAATTATATCAGTTTAATAAATATATAAAATTCTTTTTAATTTTAATTTTATCATAAAGTCATAAAACTTTATACCCCTTATAATTTATAATAAAAATATAAATCATAAAAGAGATTAGAATAAATTTTATAATAATTTAACTATTTAATTGAAAATAAGAATTCATGAAGCTCTTTAGTAGTCCCCTCTATATCTATATTAGTGTGATACATATCTGTAAATCCAGCACTTATAATGTTGCCATCTGAAGGGAATCTTCCTTGTTCTATATTACTTAAACCCATTCCAAGTGCTTTATTTGAAATAGATATAATTTCAGAATTTGAAAGATTAGTTGTAACTAACGGTAAAATATTGTTAACAAGACCTGGCATTTCTGTTAAACTAATATCCTTAAATTTAACAAATAAAGCTTCGAGAACATCCCTTTGACGCTCAGTTCTTCTAAAGTCTCTTCCTTCTGTGTACCTTATTCTACAATAAGCAGAAGCTTGAGTACCATTTAAAAGTTGATTTCCAGCTGTAGTTATATGTTGAGTTTTAGTACCATTATTTTTATCAATTTGATCTATGTAATTATTAATATATTTTAACTCATCTTGAGTTAATTCCATTTCTACACCACCAAGAGAATCAATTATCTTAGGTAGTCTTTTTAAATCAACTTGTACAAATTTATCTATCTTTAAGTTAAAGTTATAATTTATAGTCTTTAATATTGAACTAGGACCACCATCTAAAATAGTATAGTTTAAGTTCATTTTACCACCATCAGGTAAATCTAAATAAATGTCTCTCATTAATGAACAAAGCTTTATTTTATTATTTTTAGTGTCTATAGCCAAAATCATGGTCGCATCAGCAGAACTTACATCATAAAATTCAGAATAGTCGCTTCCAAATAAAGCTATAGTTATAACATCATCAGCTTCTTTAGGGGCTTCCTTTCCTGTGTCAGTAACTTCTGATCTATCTACCTCAATTCTTGAAACCTTACTAGATAGATAGTGTGTATATACTATTCCTGAGCCTAACAAAAGCAAAATTACTATAGCAATCGTAATAAATACTTTCCTCTTTAATGTCATTTTTTTCATTTATAACCCTCCTCATATTTAGAACCTAGGGGTATTATATCAAAAATAAGGTAATATTGGGAATACAACACTAAACTTTATATTAAATATTGGTAATTGATGTTAAATGTAAAAAGTGATAGAATTATTATTAGTTGTAAAAATTTTGGAATTTAAGGGGGAGAAGAATGAAAAAAATTATATCTGTAATAATATCTTTACTACTTTTTATACCATCAATAAAGCCTTTGGCTGATAGTACTATTGAAACCAATAATATATATAATTATATGATAGAAAATGGTACAAGCCTTGGAGCTGATAACCTGAGTGATAATTCAGAGAATAACAACTTACCTTTAATGGCTAATGGTGTTGAAAAAACAATTAATAACATAGTCGTACTTATAAGATTTAAAGGTGAAAATGAATTTATGAATGAAGAAAAATCTACTCAGTTAAATAGTTCATATAATTTATTTAATGATTTAAATAATGACAAAGTTTCAGATTTAGGCTCTGTATCTTTAAATTCATATATTAATGATTTAACTTATGGTGAAGTAAAAGTAAATAGTAGTTTTTATCCTAAAGGAAATAATACATATTTATCTATTGAAGCTCCACAAACTAGAGACTTTTATGAGAAATATGTTGCTGGAAGTAAAGAAGAACAAGAATTTATAAAATGGGCATTTGATTCAGTTAAAGATAATATAAATTTACCACAAAATGAATTAGATAAAAATGGAGATGGGGAAATAGATGTAGTTACTTTTTTGTGTAGTGGAGTAACTACAGGAAGTAATATGCTATGGCCTCATGAAACAAAATTTTCAGGAGATACATTATTAAATGGAAAAAGATTAGCTACTTATAATTTAATTAATGTAGGTACTAATGAAAATAATATTTTTAATAAAAATTTATTAAAAATAGCAATACATGAATTTTTACATGCGTTTAACTATCCTGATTTATATAGATATTACTATAGAGGAAATCCAGTTGGTGAATGGGATGTAATGGCTAATACAGATGGGTATGGACAACTTCCTTTAGTATATACTAGAAACTTTTATAGCAATTTAAATATGAATATTCAAGAAATAAAAGGTGATGGAGTTTATAATTTAAAAAACTCGCAAAGTTCAAATAAGAGTGACGTTGTAGCTTTTAAAATTAAATCTCCTTTATCAGATAAAGAATATTTTATGGTGGAGTTTAGAAAGAATTCAGGGAATTGGGATTCTACTTTACCAGGCTCAGGGCTTATAGTTTACAGAATAAATGAAAATGTAGATCCATATTTAGGTAATAGAAATGGATATCCAGATCATATTTATGTATTTAGATCAGGAGATATCAATAATACATATGCAGCGGGAAATACTAGAACTGCATTTTTATCACAAGAATCTGGTAGGACAAGCATAGGAAATAATAATGTAAATAGTGAATTTAATTCTAATAATTTATTTTTTGATAATGGAGAAAATAGTGGAATTGTAATTTCAGAAGTTGGAAGTGCAAATGGAGATGAAATAAGCTTTAAAGTTACCTTTCCAAAGGTAAATAGTGAAGTGAAATTTACAAGTATTATAGGAACTGATAGATATGATACTGCAGCAAGATTAAGTAATTCAAATTTTAATAGCTCAGATATAGTTGTACTAGTTAATGGAATAGAGCTAGCAGATGGTTTGACAGTTACACCTTTAGCTTCATTTTTAAAGGCTCCAATATTATTAACAGAGATTAATAATATTCCAATTGAAACTATAAATGAAATAAAAAGAATTGGAGCAAAAAAAGTAATAATAGCAGGGGGAGAAGGTGTTGTATCTCCAAATGTAGTTGAGCAATTAAAGAAATTGGGAATATATAATATAGAAAGACTAGCTGGAAAAGATAGATATGAAACATCACTTGAAATTGTAAAATATATTGATGCAAATTGTTATGACGTTGAAAATATAGTTATAGCAAATGGATATGCTGAGGCTGATGCAATGTCTATTGCAGCCATTTCAGGAAGAGACAAAATGCCAATTATATTATCAGAAACAAATAGTTTAAATAATAATAGTTATAATTGGTTGAAGAGTGAGAATTTACAAAATTCATATATAATTGGAGGCACAGCAGTAGTATCAGATAATATATTAAATACTATAAACTTAATAACTGCTTTAGATATAAGAAATAATAGGTTGGGTGGACTAGATAGATATAAAACTAATGCTTTAGTTATAGACAGGTTCTATGGTAATGAAATTAATAAAGTTTATGCGTCAAAGGGAATAGAGCTTATAGATGCACTAAGTGCAGGACCAGTTATTGCAATGAATAACGGAGCAATAGTTTTATGTGATAAATATTTGGATACAAATCAAAGAGTAGTATTAGAAAAAAGAGAAACTAGAGAAGTTATACAAATAGGTGGAGGAGTTTCAGAAAATACTTTATCAGAAACTATTAAAATCCTAAATTAATGCTAAAAATTTTTATAATAAGTTGATGGAAGAAAAGGGGTATATTATGAAAAAATTTAAAATACCAAGTATATTAATAATAATATTTACAATATTTAATTTACTAAAGGTTACTCCAAAGGCAGTTGTAAATGAGGACATGCAAGCTGTATGGATAACTACAGTTTATAATAAAGATTGGCCAAGTGTTGATTCAAGAAATAATGTGTCAGCACAAAAGCAAGAATTTATAAATATATTAGAAAATGTAAAAGCAATTGGCTTAAACACAGTTATAGTACAAGTTAGACCAAAGGGAGATGCCTTATATAAATCTAATATAAATCCATGGTCAGAAGTGTTAACTGGGACTCAAGGGAAAGATCCAGGTTATGATCCACTAGCTTTTATAACAGAGGAAGCACATAAAAGAGGAATTAAAGTTCATGCGTGGCTTAATCCTTATAGAGTAACAACAAGTGGTACAGATGTTAATTCATTATCAGAAAATCACTTTGCTAGAAAAAATCCACAAACAGTTATCACAGATGGTAAAGCTTTATATTATAATCCAGGATTACCAGAAGTAAGACAACATGTTATTGATACTGTAGATGAGATAGTAAGAAACTATAATGTCGATGGAATACATTTTGATGACTATTTTTATCCAGGAAATAATGTAAATGATAGTGATGCTTATTCAAAGTATGGTAATGGAATGGACATAGGTGATTTTAGAAGAAATAGTGTTAATGAATTAGTTAAAGCTGTTTATAATAAAATAAAAAGTGTTAATAGAAATGTAGAGTTTGGAATAAGTCCGAGAGGAATTTGGAAAAATAATTCAACTGACTCCACAGGCTCTGATACAAGAGGTGGACAAAGCTATTATGATATTTATGGAGATACTAGAACTTGGATAAAGAATGAATGGTTAGATTATGTTGCACCTCAAGTTTATTGGGAAATAGGAAATAGTGCTGCTGATTATTCAAAACTTATACCATGGTGGTCAAATGAAGTTAACGGAACAAATGTAAAGTTATATATAGGGCATGGTATATATAAACCTACAGTTGCAAAAGAAATAGATAAACAAATAGGTCTAAATAGACAATATCCAAATGTAAGGGGAAGTATATTCTATACTTATACAGATATAAAAAATAATGTTGAAGGTGTAAAAGATAAAATTGCAAATTCATTAAAGGTTCCTGTAACTCAATTAATAGGATTAGATAGATATGAAACAGCAGTAAAGTTAAGTCAAAGCCAGTTTAATAAGTCAGATACAGTAGTAATAGTTAATGGAATAGAGATGGCTGATGGGTTAACAGCAACATCATTAGCAACTTGTTTAAATTCTCCGATACTATTGTCAGAAGTAAACTCTATTCCTAATTATACTAAAAATGAAATTACTAGGCTAAATGCTAAAAAAGCAATAATAGTAGGAGGAAATGCAGTAGTAAGTTCTAATGTAGAAAATGCTTTAAGAAATCTTGGTATTACTACAATAGAAAGATTAGGTGGAATAGATAGATATGCTACTTCTTTAAGAATAGCCCAATATATAGATGCTAATCTTTATGATGTTGAAAATATAGTTATAGCTAATGGTTATGCTGAAGCAGATGCAATGTCTATAGCATCTATATCAGGAAGAGATAGAATGCCAATTATACTATCAGAAGTTAATAGCTTAAATAATAATAGTTATAATTGGTTAAAAGGTGAGAGTCTAAATAATGCTTATATTATTGGTGGTACAACAGTTTTAAATAATAATCTTTTAAATATAGTTAATGGAATAACTTCAACAGATATAAGTGGAAATAGATTAGGCGGATCAGATAGATATGATACTAATGCAATGGTAATAGAAAGATTTTTTGGTGAAAAGCTTAATAAAGTTTATGCCGCAAAAGGAATTGAGTTAGTAGATGCATTAAGCTCTGGCCCAATTGCAGCCATAAATGGAGGACCTGTAGTTTTATGTGATAATGATTTAAATAATTCACAAAAAAATATTTTAGGATTTAAAAATGCAAATTCTATTGTACAAGCTGGAGGGGGAGTTTCTCCTAATGCTATAAATTCTTTAAGAATTTCATTAAAATAAATATATTAGATACTTATAATACATTTTATGAAATTGAATTATAAGTATCTATATTAATATATAGTTATAAAAATTACTAGAAGTTATAGAAAAATAAGATAATTATAGTAATGAAAATAAAAATTTAATATAAGTATAATGACAAGTTAAAAAAAAGTAAAAAAACAACAAATAATTATTTTTTATGTATTATTTTGTATATTTTCATAATAAAATGAGGTAAATTATATAATTGCATATAAATTAAAAATATTTTATAAGAAAATAACTTATGTTATAATATGGAATGTAGTAATATGTAGAAATTTTTTATATGATAATTAAAAAATGTTTAGAGGTGTAAATATGAAAGTTTTAGTAACTGGTGCAGATGGATTTATAGGAAGTCATTTAACAGAAGAACTTATAAGGGCAGGTCATGAAGTAAGAGCTTTTGTTTATTATAATTCATTTAATTCTTGGGGGTGGATTGATTCTTTACCAGAAGATTTCAAGGATAAGTTAGAAGTAGTATCAGGTGATATAAGAGATCCTTATTTTGTTAGAAAGTCTATGGAGGGAATAGATTGTGTGTATCACTTAGCGGCATTAATAGCTATACCATTTAGTTATACTGCTCCTGATGCATACGTTGACACTAATATCAAAGGAACATTAAATGTGTTAAACGCAGCTAGAGATTTAAATACTAAAAGAGTACTTGTAACATCTACTTCAGAGGTTTATGGTACAGCACAATATGTTCCAATTGATGAAAAACATCCTTTCCAAGGACAATCTCCATACTCAGCATCAAAAATTGGTGCAGATAGAATTGCAGAGTCCTTTTATAGAAGTTTTAATGTTCCTCTTACAATTGTTCGTCCTTTTAATACCTATGGACCAAGACAATCTGCAAGAGCTGTTATTCCTACTATAATCTCTCAGCTTATAGCAGGATGTACAGAAATAAAGTTGGGTTCATTAACGCCTACAAGGGATTTCGTATTTGTAAAGGATACAGTAAGAGGCTTTATGGAAATTGCTGAATGTGATGATGCGATTGGTAAAGAAGTTAATATTGCAACTATGAATGAAATATCTATAGGTGATTTAGCACAGGCTATGATAAACATCATAAATCCTGAAGCTAAAATAGTATGTGATGATGAACGATTAAGACCAGCTAAAAGTGAAGTGGAAAGGTTGTTAGGAGATAATAGGTTATTATATTCTTTAACAGGGTTTAAACCATCTACATCAATTGAGGAAGGATTAAAAATTACAGTAGATTGGATAAAAGAAAATTTAGATGTATATAAATATAATCAATATAATATATAGAAATTTCAGCATGTAATAACGAATAGTATATTGAAGAAGGAGTCTTAAGATGATAAAAGTATCCGATTACATAATAAAATATCTTGAAAATATTGGGGTGAAAGATGTATTCTTACTATCTGGTGGCGGCATGATGCATTTATTAGATTCAGTTGGAAGAAGTAAGAAGATAAACTACTATTGCAATTTAAATGAGCAAGCAACGTCTATTTGTGCAGATGCTTATGGACAATATACAAATGATTTAGCAGTTTGTATGGTAACTACAGGACCAGGTGCAACTAATGCAGTAACAGGTGTTGCTGCTTCTTATCTTGATTCTGTTCCTGTCTTAACTATTTCTGGACAAGTTAAGACTTCAGATTTAGTTGGAGATAGAGGTGTTAGACAGATTGGTCCTCAAGAAATCAATATAGTTGAAATGGTTAAGCCTATAACTAAGTATGCAGTAACAATAACTAAAAAAGAAGAAGTTAAGTATCATTTAGATAAAGCTATTTATTTAGCTAAAAGTGGAAGAAGAGGACCTGTTTGGATAGATGTTCCATTAGATATTCAAGGAGCTCAAATAAATGAAGAAGATTTTATTGAGTTTAATCCAATAAATGAAGGATTGGCTGAAGAAACTTATATAGATGAAAAAGAAATAGACGACATTGTTGAAATGATAAAGATTGCAAAAAGACCAGTATTTCTTGTAGGGCATGGAGTAGTTGCATCAAATGCAGAAAAGAAGATGAAAGAATTGGTAGAATGCTTAGGTATGCCAGCATTGGCTACATGGCGTGCAAAGATGGTTTTTGCAGATGATCATGATCTCTACTTTGGACATCCAGGTTCACCAGGACCAAGATATTCTAATTTTATTCTACAAAATTCAGATTTATTGATTGTAATAGGAACTCGTTTAAATGTAGGAGTTACAGCATTTAATGAAAGAAATTTTGCGCCTAAAGCAAAGAAAGTAATAGTGGATATAGATAAATTTGAAATTGAAAAATTAGATATGGATTTTGAACATAAAATAGTATGTGATGCTAATAAATTTATTGAAATATTATCAAATAAGACAAGAGGATTAAAACTTAATAGTATAGATAAATGGATTAAGTATTGTAAAGAAACAAGAGAGAAATATCAAATTGTAAAAGAAAATCAAGTTACTGAGTCAAAATTAACTAATATGTATCTTTTTGGGGAAAAACTATCGAATTATGCAAATGAATATGATTCTATAGTTACAGCTTCGTCAGGACGTTCATGTGGAATATTAAATTTAAGTTTTAAACGTAAAGAGGGTCAAGTGGAAATTGGTTCAATGGGATTAGGTTCAATGGGATTTGCTCTTCCGGCGACAATAGCAGCGTGTATTGCTTCAAATAAAAATCGTACTATTACATTAGAGGGAGATGGAAGTTTACAGCATAACATTCAAGAACTAGCGCTTATAGATAGGTACAAGCTGCCTATAAAACTATTTGTTTTAAATAATAATGGATATGCTTCAATCGTTACTATGCAAAAAAATCATTTTAAAGGGAATTTTGTAGCTTGTGATGAAAGTACAGGTGTTAAATTGACACCGCTAAATAAGATTGCAGAAATTTATAATTTAAAGTATTTCATAATAAATAATAATGATGAAATTGATAAAGTATTACAAGATGTTATGAAGGATAATGAACCTGTAATTTGTGAAATACTTGCTGATAATAATTTTGATGAGATACCAAAAGCAGTTTCAAAAGTAAATCTAGATGGTACCATATCTTCATCTAAGTTAGAAGAATTATTTCCGTTTCTAGATGAAGATCACACTAAGAAAATGATGAGTATTTCTAAATAAGAATAAGGTGAATAATTAAAGAGGGTGAAATAAATGACTATAGTAATTATTGGATTAGGTTCTATGGGGAAAAGAAGAGTTAGATTAATAAGGCAGCTTAATCCTGACATTGAAATTATTGGGGTAGATAATTCATTAGATAAAAGGGAAGAAGCTAGTGAAGTTTTTAATATAAAAGTTTATAGTTCTTTAGAAAAAGCTATAAGAAATGAGAGTCTAGATGTTGCCTTCGTAGCTACATCACCATTAACACATAGTAGTATTATTACTATGTGTTTACAAAATAATATGCATGTTTTTACTGAGTTAAATCTAGTTAGTGATGGTTATAGCGATATTATTAAGCTAGCTAATGATAAAAATTTAAAGTTATTTATTTCATCTACACTTTTGTATAGAAAAGACTTAGCGTATATAGCAAATAGAGTTACTGGAAATAAAGTTAATTATATGTATCATGTTGGACAATATCTACCAGATTGGCATCCTTGGGAGGATTATAAAAATTACTTTGTTGGTAATAAAAAGACAAATGGCTGTAGAGAAATTTTCGCTATAGATTTACCTTGGATAATTAGAACGTTTGGAGAAATTGAGGATATTAATGTAATGAAGGATAAAAATAGTCAATTAGATATAGATTATAATGATAATTACATTGTATCTTTTAAGCATAAAAATGGAAATAAAGGTACTATATGCGTAGATGTGATTTCAAGAAAAGCAGTAAGAGCTCTGGAGGTTTTTTCTGAAAAAGTACATATTTTCTGGAGAGGTACTCCTAACAGTCTATATGAATACGATTTTAATATAAATGAAGAAGTAGCTATAAAGACTTATGAATATGTAGATAAAGATGAAAGATATAGCGAAAATATAATAGAGAATGCTTATTTAGATGAAATAATTACTTTCTTCAAATTTATAAATGATAAAGAGCAACCTATATATACTATTTATGATGATCTAAAAACATTAGATCTTATTGATAGAATAGAGGAGGAATAAGATGAAAGTTTGTTTTGTAGGTCTAGGTTCTATAGGAAAAAGGCATCTGAAAAATTTATATTTAGTTTGTAAAAGAAGAGGAGTTTTCCTAGAAGTTCATGCTTTAAGAAATAATAAAAATATTTTAGATGATGATATTGATAAAATTGTTAATAAACAATTTTATAATAAAAATGAAATGGATAGTCATTATGATATGATTTTTTTAACAAATCCTACAAATCTACATTATAAATCTTTGTTAGAGTTAAGAGACTATTCAAAAGCATTTTTTATAGAAAAACCGGTTTTTGAAAATGTTTATGAAGATTTACGTGAATTAAATTTACATGCTGATGGTAAATATTATGTAGCATGCCCCTTAAGGCATACAAATGTTATAAAATACTTAAATGATTTTACTAAAGAAAATGATATTTATTCTGCAAGAGTGATTAGTTCTTCATACTTACCTAATTGGAGGCCAGGAATTGATTATAGGACAATATATAGCTCATATAAAGAGCAAGGTGGAGGAGTATGTATTGACTTAATTCATGAGTGGGATTATATATCATATTTATTTGGTTTTCCAGAAAAATCTAAATTTTTTAGTGATAAAGTATCACACTTAGAAATAACAAGTGAGGATTTAGCTATTTATATCGCAAAGTATAAAGACAAATTAGTTGAACTTCATTTAGATTACTTTGGAAGGGTGCCAAGACGTTCAATTGAGTTATTTACTAAAGATGCTACTATTATGGTAGATATACTTAATTCTAAAATAAGTTTTTCTGATGAAAGAGAAGATATAAAATTTATTGAAGATAGTAATGATAAATATATAAAGGAAATTGAATATTTTTTAGATTTATGTCAAGGAAAAGAAGAAAATATAAATGACATAGTTAATGCTATTAAGGTTCTTAAAATTGCCCAAACTGAAAATATCTAAATTAAGAATTTTATATATTAAACTTTTAAGTATTGGAGGTTGTCATGAAAAACATACTTATTACTGGGGCAGGTCCAAATGGATTTGTTGGAAGGAATTTAAAGGAAATGTTGGCCATTAAATATAATATTTACTCTCCATCTAGTAAGGAGTTGGATTTATGTGATTATAACGCATTGGAAAAGTATATAAGTGAAAATAGTATATCTAACGTTATTCACTCAGCAGTTCATAATCCTCGTACTAAAGGAATAGATGGCGAAATTGAAAATAATTTAAGAATGTATTTTAATCTAGCTAAATTATCAACAAAGCTAGAAAAATTAATATATTTTGGATCTGGAGCAGAGTTTGATAAGAGATTTTCAATAAATATGGTAAAGGAAGATGATATCGGAATATCTATACCAATAGATCCATATGGATTTACAAAATATATTATGAATGATAATGCTATTAAATCAGATAATATATATAATATGAGATTATTTGGTATATATGGTAAATATGAGTATTGGCAGTCTAAGTTTATTTCAAATCTTTGTTGTAAAGCAGTATATGATTTACCTTTAACTGTGCGCAAAAATTGTTGGTTTGACTTTTTGTATATAGATGATTTACCGATAATTATTGAGTGGTTTATTGAAAATACTCCAAAATATAAAGATTATAATGTATGTTATGGAAAGGCTTTAGATCTAGTATCCATCGCTAAAATAGTAAATGAAGTTAGTGGGAAGAATTTAGAAGTTAAACTACTTAATACCGAAGGGTTTAACTTATCATATACAGCTAATAATGATAGATTATTAAAGGAAATCCCAAATCTTAGATTAACAGATTACAAGAGTGCAATTACTAAGTTATACAAGTATTATTATGAAAATAAGGATATTATTGATTATTCAATATTAAAGGAGACTAGATAAAAGGAGTATTTGTAAGATGGGAAAAGAAATGTTTATTCCGCTATCTGTACCTAATATTAAGGGAAATGAACTTAAATACGTAACAGAGGCAATAGAATCAGAATGGGTATCTACAGCAGGTAGTTATATAACAACGTTTGAAGAAAAATTTTCTAAATATCTAAACGTAAAGAGCGCATGTGCATGTCAATCAGGAACAGCAGGACTGCATTTGTGTCTTAGGGTATTGGATATTTCCGAGGGAGATATAGTACTAGTACCAACACTAACTTTTATAGCTACTATTAATTCATTAATGTATGAAAAAGCTACACCAATATTTATTGATTGTGATGATAATATGTGTATTAATATAGATCAAATTAGAGATTATATAGAAAATCAATGTGATTTTAATGAAAATAGCTTAATAGATAAAGCAACGGGAGCAAGAGTTAAAGCAGTAATGCCAGTACATGTCTTTGGAGATATTGCTAATATGGAAGCACTTGTGGATATATGTGAAAAGTATAAATTATATATTATCGAAGATGCAACAGAAGCGTTAGGAACAAAGTATGCTAATGGAAAGTATGAAGGAAGGTATGCAGGAACAATAGGTCACTTAGGGGTTTTTTCTTTCAATGGAAATAAGATTATTACAACTGGCGGTGGTGGAATGGTAGTTTCTCAAGATAGTAAGTTAATTGAGAAAATTAAATATCTGTCTACTCAAGCTAAGGACGATCAAGTGTATTTTGTACATAACGAAGTTGGATATAATTATAGAATGACTAATATCCAAGCTGCCATAGGTATAGGACAGCTGGAAAAATTAAATGACTTTATAAGGAATAAAGAAGAAAACTATAGATATTATAAAGAAAGATTAGTAGATTCATCACTTGGAAAAATGGTTAACTTTAATGAAAATATACACCCTAATTATTGGTTCTATTCATTTAAGTTAAATAAGCCAGATTATAAGTTGAGAGATGAATTAATAAATTATTTACAAAGTAAAAATATCCAAACAAGACCTATATGGAAGTTAAATCATACACAAAAGCCTTTTGAAAAATATAATTGTATCGGTTATGAAACAGCTTCAGAATTTTATGATAGTATCATAAATTTACCTTGTAGTAGCAATTTAACTAAAGAAGAAGTTGATAGAGTATGTAATGAGATTCTAAAGTTTGAACTTGAGAAAATAGGTGATAGTTATGGATATTAAGAAATACTTTGTTGATTTGGAAACACCAGTAAAAGATGCAATAAAGGCAATAGATTCACTTGGTAAAAAAACTGTATTTATTGTTGATAAAGATGAAAAACTTAAGGGCATTTTTACTGATGGGGATATGAGAAGGTTTATTTTATCAAATGGAAATTTAAACTCTCCAGTTAAAGAAGCTATGAATCCAAATCCAAAAGTTTTTCATGAACATGATGATATAAAGACAGAAAAATTAAAGAATAACAAGATGATGGTATTTCCTATAGTAAATGATTTAGGTCAAGTTATAAGAGCTACATTTTGGGATAATGATGAGTTAATTTCATCTTCTGATACTATAAAAGATAAAGTCCCAGTAGTAATTATGGCGGGAGGAAAAGGTACGAGGTTGTATCCTTACACTAAAATATTACCAAAGCCGTTAATTCCAATAGGGGATATACCAATAATTCAACATATAATTAATAGATTTAATAAGTATAATTGTAATCAATTTCGCCTAATAGTTAATCATAAAAGCAATATGATAAAATCATATTTTGGAGAAATTGAAAAAAACTATGAACTAATATATGAAGATGAGAAAGAATTTCTAGGAACGGGTGGAGGATTATCATTATTAAAGGGAAAAATAAATTCAACATTTTTTCTATCAAACTGTGATATCTTAATAGATGCAAATTATGGAAATATATATAAATACCACAAACAGAAAAAAAATAAAATTACTGTAGTTTGTGCACTTAAGAATATAACAATTCCATATGGAGTGATGAATTTAGATGACAATGGCAATATTAAATCTATGAAAGAGAAGCCAGAGATATCTTTTTTAACTAACACTGGTTTATACTTAATAGAACCTGAGGTTATAGATGATTTAGAGCCTAATACATTCATTCATATGCCAGAGATAGTTCAAAAATACATGGATAAAAATGAGAATGTGGGTGTCTATCCTCTTTCTGAAAATCAATGGCTTGATATGGGGCAAATTGAGGAAATGGAGAATATGATAAAGGTATTAGAAGAACAATGATGAAAAAAATTATTTTGATAGGCGGCGGAGGACACTGTAAAAGTGTAATAGATAGCATAAAGAAATCTAATGAATATGAAATAGTAGGTATAATAGATACTTGTGAAAAGATAGGAATGAAAATTTCATCTATACCAATAATAGGTGATGACAATGATTTAATAAATATCTATAAATCAGGTGTAAAGCATGCTTTTATTACAATAGGTAGTATTGGAAACTGTAGTCTAAGAAAAAAAATATATGATAATATAATTAGTATAGGGTATTCTGTTCCATCTATTATAGATAATTATTCTATTTTAGCAGATAATGTAGTTATTGATTCAGGATGTTATATCGGCAAAGGTGCAATAATTAATTCAGATTGTAAAGTTGGGAAAATGTCTATAATTAATACTGCTGCAGTAGTAGAACACGAATGCAAAATTGGAGAATATGTTCATATAGGACCTGGATCTGTCTTATCAGGAAATATAACTATTGGGAATTACACACATATTGGAATAGGTTCCTCTATAATTCAAGGAATTTCAATTGGAGAAGAGTGCTTAATAGGGGCTGGTAGTGTAGTGGTATCAAATGTAATATCAAATAAAAAAGCGTATGGAGTACCTTGTAAGGAGGTTGGAAAGTGGAAAAGCATATTTTTATAATAGCTGAAGCTGGTGTTAATCATAATGGAAGTATAGAAAATGCAATGAGGCTTATAGATAAAGCGAAAGATGCAGGCGTTGATGCAGTAAAATTTCAAACATTTAAGGCTAGTAATATAGTTTCTAAAAAAGCTAAAAAAGCTGATTATCAAATAAAAAACACTAAAAGTGATAATAGTCAATATGAAATGTTGAAGAAATTGGAATTAAATCATGAGGATCACATTTTTTTGTCTAAATATTGTAGAGAGAAAAATATATTATTTTTATCAACAGCTTTCGATTTAGATAGTATAGATATTTTAGAAGAGTTAGATGTTCCATTACATAAAATACCTTCAGGAGAGATAACTAATCTTCCGTATTTGGAAAAGATTGCAAAAACGGGCAAGCCTCTAATAATGTCAACTGGAATGAGTGAAATAAAGGAAATTGAAGATGCGATTAGAATTTTAAAAAAGAATGGAGCGAAAGAAATAACGGTACTTCATTGTAATACAGAGTATCCAACACCATTTGGAGATGTGAATTTGAAAGCAATGAAATACATTAAGGAAAAATTAGATGTAGATATTGGATACTCAGATCATACTATTGGTATTGAGGTTCCAATTGCAGCAGCAGCTCTTGGAGCATCTGTTATAGAAAAACACTTTACATTAGATAAAGAGATGGAAGGACCAGATCATAAGGCTAGTCTTAATCCCGAAGAATTACAGATGATGGTAAAATCGATTAGAAATATTGAAGAAGCATTGGGATGTAGAGTAAAAAAAGTTACTGAATCTGAGAAGAAAAATATAAAAATAGCAAGAAAAAGCATAGTTGCAAAGAAATGCATAAAAAAAGGTGAGTTATTAACGGAAAATAATATTACTGTAAAAAGACCTGGAAATGGTATAAGTCCAATGAAGTGGTATGATATTCTAGGAACTATAGCCATTAAAGATTTTAATGAGGATGAGTTGATTGAGATATGAAAAAGAAAATAGCTGTAATAACAGGAACAAGAGCAGAGTATGGGTTACTTTTTCCATTAATAAAAAAAATTTCTGTAGACGATAATTTGGAATTAAAACTGATTGTGACAGGAGCACACTTATCACCTGAGTTTGGATTAACATATAAATTAATTGAATCTGATGGATTTAAAATTGATAAAAAAATTGAAATTCTATTAAGTTCTGACTCTGATAGTTCAATAAATAAATCAATGGGACTTGCCATGATTAGTTTTGGAGAATATTTTGAAGAAAATCATTTAGATATGATAGTTGTATTAGGAGATAGATATGAAATTTTTGCAGCTGCCTCGGCAGCAGCAATAAGTAAGATACCTATAGCTCATATTCATGGAGGAGAGACTACTGAAGGAGCAACTGATGAATTCTTAAGACATTCAATTACAAAAATGAGTTATCTACACTTTACAAGTGCTGAAGAATATAGGCGTAGAGTAATTCAAATGGGAGAATCTCCTGATAGAGTATTTAATGTTGGGGCATTAGGTGTAGAGAATATAAAAAAGATGAAGCTTATGAGCAAAAAAGAGTTAGAAAATAGTATAGAATTTTCTTTAGATAAAAAATTTGGGCTTGTTACATTTCATCCGGTAACGATGGAATCTGGGAAATCTGAGGAGCAGTTTAAGGAGTTACTAAAGGCAATTGATAGTTTTGAAGATATGAGTTTTATTATCACAAAAGCAAATGCTGATTCAGATGGACGAATTATAAATAAGATGATAGATGAATATGTAGCAATTAATAAAAATAGAGTTATTGCTTTCAATAGTATGGGGCAGTTAAGATATCTATCTGCAATGAAATATTGTTCTATTGTTATTGGAAACTCGTCAAGTGGAATAATTGAATCTCCATCTTTTGAAATACCAACTGTAAACATAGGAGATAGACAAAAGGGAAGAATTCAAGCGAAATCAATAATTAACTGTGAAGCTAATTATAGTAACATTAAGAGTACTATTGAAGTGGCTCTAAGTAAAGAATTTAATGATAAAATAAGTGTATTTAATAGTCCTTATGGAGATGGAACAACATCAGTAAAAATTTTAGAAACTATTAAAGAGTATTTGCTAAAAAATAAAATCAATTTAAAGAAAACATTTTATAATTTATAAGATAGGGAACATGATATGAAAAATATATTATCAAATATAATTAATAGCAAAAAAATATACATCATTTTTGCTCTATTTATATGTTTAATCTTTTCCTTGAGAATAATTAATTTAGATAGTGATTTACCTCCTTGGGGAATAGTAAATTACCAACCTATTGATGAGGGAAGTTATTCAATACTTGCTTTAAATAAGATTAACCACGGAGAAATGAATCCATCTATAAGTGATTTTAATATAGAAGTATATACTCCTCCACATGTGAGGGTTAATGTTATAGGAAATGGTATATCATATTTGTCTATGAGGCTTTTAGGAGATAATTATTATGGATATAGAATGGTATCTATAATATGTTCATTAGCAATTTTTATACTTATATACTTAACTCTTAAAGAATTAACTAAATATTATGCGGAGCATTCTATTAAGAGAAAATGGTTTATACTTATGATAATGCTATTTTTAGCTACAGATTTTACCTTTTTAGTAGCAAGTAGGGTAGTAGAACCTAGTATAGTAAGAGCATTTATGAATATTCTCGCTGTTTATTTTTATATAAAGTTGAGAGATAAAGATAAGTTAAGATATTTTTCTTTAGGAATAATTTCAACCTTATCAATTTTATTTGTATATATAACAAATGTATTTATTTATATACCTTGCGGGTTAGTATTATTATTATATTTATTAGAGAAGAAATATAAAACATTCTTTATGAATTCTGCTTTTTTTCTTCTAGGGGTAGGAGTAGCCATATTAATAGTAGAACCATATTATAGAATTGTTTGGGATACATCAGGTATAGCTAATATGTTTTCCGCTATAAAGGACTTCAGTTCCGTTAGTGGTTATGAGACAAGTAATGCTATCAAAGGATATTTTAAGAATATAGTGATGTTTTTAAGTTCAAATATATTTCTTTATAATCCTTTATTATTAGCAGCTAGTCTCATTTCATTAGTAGTAAATTTATATAATGCAATAAAACAAAAAAATGAAATTTTACTTTTTTCAGTAACAGCTATAATAGGATTACTATTACAAACTTTATATTCTCAGGATTATATAATAAGAAAGATAATAGTTATTTATCCAGTTCTTATAGTAAATATTTTCTTGATGAGTTTTTATATTAAAGACATTATTGAAAAGATAATAGGTATAAAAGAAAAAAATAAAAGGATAAAACTTAAGATTTCAAGTTTAGTATTATTATTAATTGTGACTTCCATTACAATTTGTGCTATTTCATTTAGAATGTTTATTTTTAGTGATGGAACTATTAATGATTTTGAAAGAATAGATAAACTATTAATTATAGTATTAGGAATATCTTCAGTACTAATTATAATAATATGTCAAGTGATAAATTTATTTAAGAAAGCATTTAATGAAAATTTAAATTTAACTTTCTTATTTATAAGCATAATAATTTCTCTTTCTTTAAGCTTATACATGTCAATCAAGTATGTTTATATAAATCCTACATTCACGGAAAAACAAGTTATGGTTGAATTGGGAAAGGTGGCTAAAGATAATTATGTTTTAGGAGAGTATGAGAATGGATTTGCACTATATAATGATATAAAGCCAGTTTTGAATACTTATAGTAAAATAGGTGAGTTTATTGAAGAAGATGGAGTAGAATACTATTTTGATTATTATTTTAACCCATCAATTGAGGGAGAAAAAAACTTTATAGACAATGTGGTTTTTCAAAACAGTGAGTACACGGTATATCCTATAAAGGTTTTTGAAAGAAATTTCACAACTTTTGGAGTTTCAAGAAGTATGGCACTTTATAAAAAAGTAAAGAAATGAATGTATTAGTAAAAAATGAATAGTAGTACTTTAAAATTAAAGGAGATGAATTCTGAGTGAAAAAGATTAGTATTGTAACACCTTGCTATAATGAAGAAGGAAATGTATACAATATGTTTCAAAGTATAAAAAGGGTATTCGAAAGTATTGAAAATTATGAATATGAGCACATATTTATAGATAATTGTTCTACAGATAGAACAGGAGAAATATTATGTGAAATTGCAGAAGAGGATGCTAGAGTAAAGGTTATTTTAAATGCAAGAAACTTTGGACCAGGTCGTTCAGGTGGATATGCCTTATTACAGGCAAAAGGTGATGCTGTAATAGGACTAGCTTGCGACTTTCAAGAGCCACCAGAATTAATACCAGATTTTATTAAGAAGTGGGAAGAAGGGTATAAAGTAGTATTTGGCCAAAAGAGTGAAAGTGAAGAAAGTAAAATCATGTTTTCAATTAGAACTCTTTATTATAAGATTATAAAAAAAGCTTCATCTTCAGATCAACTTGAAAATGTTACTGGATTTGGATTGTATGATAAAGAGGTAATTAAGATGATGAGGTGGATAGATGATCCAAATCCATATTTTAGAGGAACAATTGCAGAGTTAGGTTACGAAGTAGGACTAGTGCAGTATGTGCAACCAAAAAGAAGAGCTGGAAAATCAAGTTATAATTTATTTAGATATATAGACACAGCTATAAATGGAATGATAAACTCATCACAGGTACCTTTAAGAATTGCTAGTTATGTAGGCTTTATTATGTCAGCTATTTCATTTATTATAGGAATTATATACTTCATGCTGAAGATAATATATTGGAATAGTTTTAATATAGGGATAGCTCCTTTGGTTATAGGTTTATTTTTTCTTGGTTCTATACAACTTGCATTTATTGGAGTGCTTGGTGAATATATTGGTGCAATTTTAACAAGAGTAACTAGAAGACCATTAGTAGTAGAGAAGAAGAGAATAAACTTCGAAAATAATATTGAAAGTGAAGTGAACATTAAGGTTGCAGAAAGAGTATAAAACTAGCAATAAAGAAGAGATAACATTCTCAGATAAATTAGTTGAATGGATACCATTTTTAAATAAGATTTTTAAAGTTTTCCCATGGTTAATGCAATTTATTAATTTTGGCATAGTAGGTGTAAGTAATACTATAGTTGCATATGGAATATATGCAATATTAGTTTATTTTAATTTACATCCACAAATTGCTAATATAATTTCATTTTTAGCTAGTATGTTAAATGCTTATATATGGAATAAGGTATGGGTGTTTAAAGATAGCTCTAATAAAAAGAAAACTACAGCGGTTAAATTTACAGTAGTGTACGGTGGAAATTTACTACTAGGAATAATTTTACTTTATTTATATTTAGATGTATGGCATCTAAATAAGTATATTGCTCCGTTTTTATCATTACCTATAACTATTCCAGCTAATTATATATTAAATAAGTTTTGGGTATTTAAGGGGGAAAATTAATGCATTTATCATTAAGAGAGAATGAGCTGAAAGACTATGTTGGAAGACAATTACAATTTAATTTTCCTGATAAATATTCTTTTAAGGGAAATGATGTTGATATAGCCTTTAAATATGCATTAGAGAGAACTGAATGGTGTTTTAAACATATAACACTTAATGGATATACCAATGGAAAAGACGCAAATTTCTCTCATCTACATTCAGATCAATATAGTCAATTTTTATATTATTTATCAAATAGTTTATGGAAGCAATCAGAAAATAAACCAATATGCGATAAATTAATATTTTTAAATAAAGCTTTAAATGGAATATTCTATTCTTATAAGGCCGAGCTTCCAAATATATTTTTGCTAGGGCATCCTGTAGGAACAATTATAGGCAACGCTAATTATTCAGACTTCTTAGTTATATTACAAAATGTAACTATAAATACAGATTGTGATAGTAATAATAATAGGGCACCCAAAATTGGGAAAGGTGTATTTTTAGGAGCAGGAGCAAAGATTATAGGAAATAAACCTATTGGAGATAGAGTGTCAATAGGTGTAAATACAATGGTGTACAACAAAGAGATTGAAAATGATTCCATTGTGTATACAAACTCTATGGGGAATGTTGAAGTAATTAAAAGAAAGAAAATGTGTAAAGCACAAAGTTATTTTAATGTACCTATAGAATGATTTGTTTAAGAGTAAATATGGTTTAAAGGTATAATATAATATTTAAAGTAGGGGGAATAAAAGTGAAAGTTGTAATTTTAGCGGGAGGATTTGGAACAAGAATAAGTGAAGAATCTCATTTAAAACCTAAACCAATGATAGAAATAGGTGATAAACCTATTCTATGGCATATAATGAAATATTATTCAAGCTTTGGATATAATGATTTTGTTATTTGTTTAGGATATAAAAGTTATGTAATAAAAGAGTTTTTTGCTGATTATTTTTTACATACGTCAGATATAACATTTGATTTAAAAAATAATCAAATGACTGTTCATAATAATTATTCAGAGCCTTGGAAAGTAACTTTAGTTGATACAGGTCTTAATACTATGACTGGTGGAAGAGTTAAAAGAGTTAAAGAATATATAGGAAATGAACCGTTTATGTTAACTTATGGAGATGGAGTAAGTGATGTAAATATAAATGATTTAGTTAAGTTTCATAATGAACATGGAAAAGTTGTTACAATGACAGCTATCCAACCAGGAGGAAGATTTGGAGCTTTAGGAATAAATAAGGATTGTTCAATACATTCTTTCAGAGAAAAGACTAAAGATGACGGAGGTTGGATAAATGGTGGGTTTATGGTTTTAGAACCAGAAATATTTAATCATATTGATGGTGATAGCACAGTTTTTGAAAAAGAACCTCTTGAAAAAATGGCTAATAATAATCAGTTAGTTGCATATAAACATGATGGATTTTGGAAGTGTATGGATACATTGAGAGATAAATTAGAGCTTGATGAGCTAATTGAAAAAAATAAGGCTCCGTGGAAGGTGTGGTGATTATGAATAGAGACTTCTATAAAAATAGAAGAGTTTTAGTAACAGGTCATACTGGATTTAAAGGCACATGGCTATGTAAAACCTTATTAAAATTAGGAGCAGAGGTAATAGGATACTCATTAGAGCCACCGACAAGTCCAAACCTATTTGAGATATCAGGTATTGAAGATGAGATGAGATCATATATTGGCGATATTAGAGATTTACATAATTTATCTAATGTATTAAAAAAAGAAGAGCCAGAGGTAGTATTTCACTTAGCAGCACAACCAATAGTAAGAGATTCATATGATAATCCAGTATATACCTTTGAGACAAATGTAATGGGAACAGTTAATATTTTAGAAGCCATTAGATTAACTGAATCTGTGAAAAGTTTTGTAAATGTTACAACTGATAAGGTATATAAAAACAATGAGTGGTTTTGGGGATATAGGGAAGATGATAATCTTTGTGGATTTGATCCATATTCAAATAGTAAATCTTGTTCAGAGTTAGTTACAGAAAGTTATAAGAATTCATTTCTAAATACTAAAAACATATCAATTTCTACTGCTAGAGCTGGTAATGTAATTGGTGGAGGAGATTTTGCAAATGATAGAATTATTCCAGATTGTATAAGAGCAGCTATTAAAAATGATAAGATAGTAGTTAGAAATCCTAATTCAATAAGGCCATATCAACACGTATTAGAGCCCATATTTAGCTATTTGATGATTGCTCAAAAGCAATATGAAGATAAAGAAAAATATAGTGGAAATTATAATATAGGTCCAGATGATTCTGATTGTGTTACAACAGGATCTTTAGTTAGTATATTTTGTGAGAAGTGGGGACAAGGGCAAAGTTGGGAAAATAAGAATGTAGATGGACCGCATGAAGCAAATTTTTTAAAATTAGATTGCTCAAAAGTAAAAGGCATTTTTGGATGGACTCCGACTTGGAATATTGAAATAGCAGTAGATAAAACTATAGAATTTACAAAAGACTATATAAATAATAATGACATTAGTAGAACGATGAGTAGACAAATAGATAAATTTATGGAAGATAGGAGATAAAACATGTTTGAGAATATGAATGAAAATCAAGCAAGAGAAGAAATTTTAGGCTTAGTAGCTGAATATTGTGATAAATATCATAATAATAATAAGAAATTTAATCCCGGAGATCGTATAACTTATGCATCAAGAGTTTATGATAAAGATGAAATGGTAAATTTAGTAGATAGTTCATTAGAGTTTTGGCTTACTTCAGGAAGATATACGAACATATTTGAAAAAAAATTAGGTGAATTTTTAGGAGTAAAATATACGGCTTTAGTAAATTCTGGATCATCAGCAAACTTATTAGCATTTATGGCATTAACATCTCCATTGTTAAAAGAAAGAGCAATAAAACGTGGAGATGAAGTAATTACAGTAGCAGCTGGATTTCCAACTACTGTAGCTCCATTAATTCAATATGGTGCTATTCCGGTTTTTGTTGATGTTACAATACCACAATATAATATAGACATAAACATGCTAGAAGAAGCTTTATCAGATAAGACTAAAGCTGTAATAATAGCTCATACATTAGGAAATCCATTTAATTTAAAGGCAGTTAAGGATTTCTGTATAAAGAATAATTTGTGGTTAGTTGAAGATAATTGCGATGCACTAGGCTCAAAGTATACAATAGATGGAGTAACTAAATATACAGGGACAATTGGTGATATTGGGACATCAAGCTTTTATCCTCCACATCATATGACTATGGGTGAAGGTGGAGCAGTTTATACAAATAATCCAATATTAAATAAAATTATAAAATCATTAAGGGATTGGGGGCGTGATTGTGTATGCCCATCTGGAATGGATAATCTATGTAAGAATAGATTTAGTAAACAATATGGAGAACTTCCTGTAGGATATGATCATAAATATGTTTACTCACATTTTGGTTATAACTTAAAAGTTACTGATATGCAGGCTGCTATAGGAGTTGCTCAACTTGAAAAGTTTCCAACATTTATTGAGAGAAGAATTAATAACTTTAATAGACTAAAAGCTGGATTAAGTGGATTAGAGAATAAGATTATACTTCCTGAATCAGAAAGAAATTCTATACCGAGTTGGTTTGGATTCTTAATAACTGTTAAAGACGGAGTTGATAGAAATTCCTTAATAGAACACATAGAGGGAAATGGAATTCAAACTAGAATGTTATTTGCAGGAAATTTAACTAAACATCCATGTTTTAATGAAATGAGAAGAAAAGGTGAAGGATATAGAATAGTTGGAAGTCTGATTAATACAGATAGAATAATGAATGATACCTTCTGGATAGGGGTTTATCCAGGGATGACTGATGAAATGATAGACTTCATGATAAAGACTATAAGAGATTATTTAAATTAATAGGTGAAACAGGTTATAAGTGGAATATATGTTATTCCACTTATAACTTATATAAGAATAATTTAAATGAGAGGGTGAAAATACTGAATAATTTTATGAAAAAGATAAGTAAATGTAATGATTTAAGGAATAGAATTTTCTTAACATATTTTATTGCTGTAACTATATCAATTATAATTATGATATTTACTATGGAATTATGGAATGCAGATTTTAGAATACCATTCACATATGAGGGAGATGGATTGTCTGTCGCTACTTTTTTCAAAGGATTAATAGATAATAATTCAATGATAGTTAATAAGTTTATAGGATATCCTTCTTATTTAAGTTCGTTAGAGACACCGATGAGTGATTGGTTACATATTTTAATTGCAAGATGTATAACATTATTTACTAATGATTATGGATTAGCGTTAAATATATTCTATCTTTTGACATTTCCACTAACTACAATAACATCACTTACTGTTTTACTAAAATTAAAGATTAGTTCATTTCCAAGTATAATAGGTAGTTTATTATATACATTTATTCCATATCACTTTATGAGAGGAGAGAATCATATTTTTCTTAGCGCTTATTATATTGTTCCTTTAGCTATAATGTTAATAATTATGATTGCTACAGAAGAAGATGTGTTTTTTTCTCTTAAAGGAGATAGATATAAATTTGAGTTTTGGAATTTGAGAACATGTGCTATAGCTATACTAAGCTTATTAATCGCATCTTCTGGTGTTTACTATGCATATTTTTCATGTTTCTTTTTGGTTTTAGCTGGTATAATAGCTAGCTTTAGAGTAAACAATATAAGAAAGTTTTTATCTTCTATCATAATAGTTTTTATGATTGTATTGGGTTGTTTCATTAATTTAGTACCACATATATTATATAATGCTAATGATGGTGAAAAGGTATCTTCTGTGGAAAGATCTTCAACAGAAAGTGAAATATATGGGCTGAAGATTGCACAATTACTTCTTCCTGTAACTGGGCATAGAATAAATTATCTTGAAAATAAAAAAGATTTATATGAGCAACGAGCCCCTTTAGTTAATGAAAATGGGACAGCTGCTTTAGGAATTATAGGGAGCATAGGGTTTTTAATATCTTTGGCTTATATTTATATAGATCGAAATGATAAATTAATTAGAAATATTGGATTGTTAAATTTAGGGGCAGTATTATTAGCAACTATAGGGGGATTTAGTACGATAGTTGCTTTCTTATTGACTGATATGATTAGAAGCTATAATAGAATAAGTGTTTTTATATCATTTTTTTCAATTATTGTTGTAGTTCATTTATTAGATAAAATATATAAAAAGTTTGAAAATAATAGGAAGATTATGTTTATCCTAGGTATATTAGTGATTTCGATTGGTATATATGATCAAACATCACCTAGGTTCATACCTAAATATAATGAGATTTCATTAGAATATAATGAAGATGCAAAATTTATAAATACAATAGAAAAAAATACTGAACTTGGCAGCAAAATATTACAGTTACCATATATTCCGTTTCCGGAAGAACCTTCTTTATTTAAGATGGAGTATTATGATATGCTAAAACCATATCTGCATTCAAAGCAATTATATTGGAGCTATGGTAGTATAAAAGGGAAGCAAAATGATTTATGGTTAAAAGAGGTTTCTCAAAAGAGTCCAGAAGAGCTTGTAGAAGATATATCCAATAAAGGATTTAACGGAATTTTTATAGATAAGTTTGGGTATGAAAATGAGGAGGAACTTAAAAATATAATTAATAGAATATCAAATATTGGAGGAAATTCTCCAATATATAGTAATAATAATAGATATGTATTTATAAAGCTTAATATATGATTACTTATAAATATAGGATCGTAATATAAAAATGTGGAAATAATTATAATGTCATCTTAAAAGAGACATTATAATTATTTTTTTATTAATATAAATAATACAAAATTCGACAATATATATATATATATATTTATTTAAATACAAAGTGATTATTAAAAGAAAATAAAAAATTTTGATCAATATAGTAAAGTTTAATTGTAATTTTAAAATAATACAATTAAATTTATAAAAAAGAAAAAATGGTAATTGCTTGCATGTGTTTGTTTTAATACACATATATGATATAATTATTTGTGCTAAAATATAGCGATGTTAAAGAATAATTATGCAGAAGTTCATATATTCTAATAGGGGGAAGGCTTTATGAGCAATATAAATTTAGATGTTAATGTTGATATAAGAAAAAAAGAAAATAAAACGATATATAACTTCATAAAAAGAATAATTGATATTATTGGTTCATTATGTGGATTAATATTGTTAAGTCCTATTTTAATAATTATTGGAATATTAATAAAGTTGGAGTCTAAAGGACCTATTGTTTTTACTCAAAAAAGAGTGGGTAAAAATGGTAAAGAGTTCAATATGTACAAGCTTAGGTCAATGGTAGTAAATGCTGAAGAAATTAAAGAAAAATTAATTGAACAAAACGAAATGTCTGGACCGATGTTTAAGATAAAGGATGACCCGAGAATAACAAAAATTGGAAAGCTTATCAGGAAGACAAGTGTTGATGAATTACCTCAATTAGTTAATATACTAAAGGGGGAGATGAGTTTAGTTGGTCCAAGACCAAGTCTACCTAGTGAGGTTAATGATTTTGAACCTTGGATGCTAAAGAGACTTGATGTTAAGCCAGGGCTTACTTGTTTTTGGCAAGTAATGGGAAGAAATAATATTGACTTTGAGGATTGGATGAAGCTAGATGCTAAATATGTAGATGAGAGAAGTTTATGGCTAGATATAAAGCTTATATTTAAAACATTTTTTGTCTTATTTGGAGATAGTAATGCAGCATAATTAATAAGTAAGTAATTATAAGTTTTTGGAGGATAAATTATGAATATATGTGCACTGATAATGGCTGGGGGAAAAGGGACAAGATTTTGGCCATTATCTACAGAGGAAAAACCTAAACAATTCCTTAACTTAATTGGAACTAAAACTATGATACAGATGACTGTTGATAGAATATTACCTATAATACCGATTGAAAAAATATTTGTTTGTACTGGTGAAAAATATGTAAAATTAATTAAAGAGCAATTGCCGGATTTACCAGAAAAAAATATAATTATAGAGCCAGAGGGGAGAAATACAGCCCCTTGTATAGCATTATCAGCATTAGTTATAAAAAGATATTATGGTGATGCAACAATGATTGTTTTACCATCAGACCATCTAATTAGGAATGAGGATAAGTTTAGAAATATTATAATTAATGGAAGTAGTTTTTTAGAAGATATTAATAATGGAATATTAACTTTAGGCATGAAACCTGATAGAGCAGAAACAGGGTATGGGTATATTAAATGTGGAGATGATGTTAGATTAGGAATAAATAAAGTTATTAAATTTGTTGAAAAACCTAACTTGGATTTAGCAAAGCAATACTTAAATGAAGGTAAATACTTATGGAATGGTGGAATGTTCTTATGGAAAACCAAGCATATAATAAATGAGATAAAGAAGCATATACCATCTACATATGAAGTGCTACATAATGTTGAGAAAATTGAAGAAGATAAAATACAGAAATTTATTAATAGTAATTACAAAAAAACTGATTCTATTTCAATTGATTATGCAGTATTGGAAAAAAGTGAAAAAATATATGTGATTCCAAGTGAAATTGGTTGGGATGATATAGGGACATGGAAATCTATTGAGAGATATAGAGATAAGGATAATGAAAATAATATAGGAAATGATAACACTCATATAATTGAATCAACTTCTAATATGGTGGTTAATAATACTAAAAAGGTTATTATGATTGGTGTAGATAATACTATGGCAATTGAAACAGAAGATGCAATATATATTGTGAATAAAGAGTATATGGATAATCTAAGAGATTATCAAGAACAAATATAATAGTTTAAGAAGAGGTTAAGTATGAAAGTTGCATTAATACATGATTGGCTACCGTTTATGGGAGGAGCAGAGAGAGTTTTAACAAATTTTTTAGAACTTTATCCAAATGCACCAATTTACACAACAGTAGCAAACCGAGAAAGGTTAGATTCACCATTAAAAGAAGCAGATATTAGAGTTTCAGCTTTACAAAAAGGCAAAAAAAATATAGAAAATCATAGAAGGCTATTTCCCTTTATGCCTACAGCTATAGAAAATTTTAATTTAAATGAATATGATATTGTTTTAAGCAGTAGTTCTAGTGTAGCTAAAGGAGTAATAACTAATCCAAATACAATGCATATTTCTTATTGTCACTCTCCTATGAGGTACGGATGGGAATTTTCTTATGATTACGCTGGGAAGATGGCTGGTGGAAGTAATCTGAAAAATAAAGCGCTAGGATATTTTTTATCATGTATGAGACTATGGGATAATGTATCTTCCGATAGAGTGGATTACTTTATAGCAAATTCAGAGAACGTAGCTAAAAGAATTTGGAAGCATTATAGAAGAGAATCAGTAGTTATACATCCACCTGTAAGGTGTAGCCTATTTCAGCCAAGTGATATAAATGAAGAGTATTTTTTAATTTTATCAAGACTACAAGAGTATAAAAGAATAGATGTAGCAGTAGAAGCTTTTAACAAAAATGGTCTGCCATTAGTAATAATAGGTGATGGTCCAGATAGAGAAAAACTTGAAAAAATTGCTAATTCAAATATTAAATTTTTAGGAAGGCAACCAGATGATGTAATTAAGGAATACTATGCTAAGTGTAGAGCTTTTATTTTTCCAGGAGAAGAAGATTTTGGAATAACTCCATTGGAGGCACAGGCTAGCGGAAGACCTGTGATTGCATATGCAAAAGGCGGGGCGTTAGAAACTGTTATTAATGAGATTACTGGCGTGTTTTTCAAAGAACAAAATGAAGCTTCATTAAATGAGGCTATAGAGAAATTTAATAAAATAAGTTTTGATAAAGTTAAAATTAGGAAACATGCTGAGGAATTTGATGAATCAATTTTTAAAGAGAAAATAAAAAAATATATAAATGAGTGCTATAATGAATTTAATAGTGAAAAGCATTGGAAGGTTATTAGAGGTGAATAATGATAGTATTTAATGCATTGCAAACAACATTAAGTGGTGGTATTGGTAGGTATTGCTATGAATTAAGTAAAGCGCTATACAAAATAGAAAATGATATTAAAATAGTAGTAAGAAAAGAGGATTTACCTCTTTTCTCTTTTATAAACAGTGAGGATTTAATAGTTGTAGAAAATATTACAAGTGGTATTAAAAGAAATATATATGAGCAGTTTAAATTACCATTTTTAATAAATAAGCTTTACCCTAATGCAATTTTACACTATCCAGATTCAATGGCACCTATTTTTTCTAAAAATCCAGTAATTATAACTATTCACGATATTGCTTTTAAGAGTTTAAAGAATGTATTCACATGGAAAACGAAGTTATGGAAAAATTTTATAACAAATATTTCCGTAAAAAAAGCTAATAAAATAATATCTATTTCAAAATTCACTAAATCAGAGATAAGAAAAGCTTATGGTGAAAAGGTAGAAAATAAAACATATGTTGTTCTAAATGGTTTTAATGATTTTTCAGAAGAGAAAATTAATATAAAAAATGTGAGAAAAGATATAAAAGAGATATCAAAAGAAAAATATATTTTGACAGTTAGTACGATATCACCACGTAAAAATATAGATGGACTTATAAAAGCATATAATATGGGGTCATTTAAAGATGAGTATAAGTTGATTATATCTGGTGGAAAAGGATGGTTATATGAAGAGGTATTTAGTGTAGTCGAAAAACTAAAATTAAAAGATAAAGTGATTTTTACAGATAGAATAAATGATGATGAATTAAAGTTTCTATATAAAAACTGTGACATTTTCACTTATGTTTCTTTTTATGAGGGATTTGGGTTACCACCTTTAGAAGCTATGAGTTATGGAGTCCCATGTGTTGTATCGAATACATCATCTATACCAGAGGTTGTTGGTGATGCAGCTATAAAGGTAGATCCGTATAATATTAAGGAAATTTATGAAGCTTTAGCAAGTATTTGTAACAATGAAGAAGAAAGAAATAAATACTCAAACTTAGGTAAGATTAATACATTTAAATTCTCATGGAATAAATGCGCTATAAAAAGTAGGAAAATATATAGTAAATAATTTTAGTATTTTTTTTGTTTATATATAGAAATAGATTTTACATTAGAATGATAAATTGTTAGTAGAAAGGAAAATATACAGTGGAGATTTTCGGTGTATAAGGTGGACGAATTGGAAATTACATTAATAGGATTTGTAGTTATAATATTATCAACATATGCATTTTTTAAGAACGAAGATTACTTATTATATTTAGCTGTATTTTTTTCGACTTTTATAGCAGCATCAGTTTTGAATATTGAGAGTAGTGTTACTGGAGTAACACCATTTTATTTTATTGCTTCTCTTTGGATGTTTAAAGTGGTTATTAGATATATCAAAAGCAATAAAAATATAAAAGATATTTTTTATGAATTTAAATCTAATAAACTAATAGTATCACTAATAATTTTTTTAATAGTTCTTTTATTAGGAGAGATTTTATTACTTTTTAATAGAAATATAGAATTCACAGATTTAAATTTAGGTAAACTTGTATTAATAAATTTTTCCTCTTCTAACATAACGCAACCGATATACGTATTATTTATGGTAGTATTTGCAATTATGTTATCTTTAGAGGTAAAAGAAAAAAGTAAGATTATACTATTGATAAAAATATTTTCAGTAAGCACTATTTTTGCTTTAGTTTGGGGCATTATTCAATTCTGCTTATTTTACCTTAATTTAGAATATCCAAGCTATTTATTTAATAACAATATTGCGTATTTACAGCTCTATCACCAGATGATCTATGGAATTAAAAGAGTGAATTCTATTGCATTGGAGCCATCTATGTTTGGATTAAATATAATAGCATTTATTCCATTTATATTAGTGGCATGGGTAGCAAATATAAAAATATTAAAAAATAAAAAAATATCTAACATATTGCTACCAATTTTAATAGGGATATCTTTAATTTGCTCAATATTAACTACTTCAACTACGGTGTATGTAGGAGTAGCTTTAATAATATTATCATTAACAATATACATTTTTATATTTTCTATAAGAGGTAAAGATATTTATAAGAATAGAACGAGAATTGTTGTTTTTTATGGTATGTGTATAGTAAGTTTGATAGTTGTATTAATATTATCTTTAAAGGTGTTTGGAATTTACTGGGAAACTATTGTAGATACGCTTAAAGATATAACAGTTAACAAAGGGAATTTACAAACTGGACATGAGAGAACAAATGCTATAAAAATGTCATTGACTATATTAAGTTCATCGCCATTGTTTGGGGCAGGATGGGGATCATTTAGATCATTAGATTTAACTAGCAATTTATTAGCTAATACAGGAATAATAGGACTATGCTCATATATATACATATTATTTGTAGTTATTAAGGAAATATTTAGATATAGAGATATTAATGAAAATTTAGCTATAGCATTTATATTATCTATAACTATTTCATCGATAGCACTTTTAATTTCTATACCGGATTTAAATTATGGATATTATTGGATGATGATTGCATTAGGGTTTAACTATTGTAGAGATTAGATAAGTAAATTTAATACTATTACTGATCTAGATTTATTTAAAAATGGAGGATATATGAAAATAAATGTAATAATACCATTTACAGCGGTTACTGGTGGGATTAAAGTTATGTTTCAATATATAAATGGTTTAATAGAAAAGGGACATGAGGTAAATGTTTATGTTCCAGCAATAAGTTATAAGTTTAATTATAAAGGATTGAAAGGAACAGTTGAAAGAGGGAGAGCTAGCCTGTTTAACTGCTTATCATGGAGAAAAGTAAAGTGGTTTGATTTAAAAGTTAGAGTTAGAGTTGTACCTAGTATTAATAACTTATTTATAGAAGATGCTGATGTAACTATAGCTACTGCATGGCCAACTGCATATTCAGTTAATAACTTAAATAATAAAAAAGGTAAAAAAGTTTACTTCATTCAACATTATGAAACTTGGTCAGGGAAATTGGATAAAGTAGAGGGAAGTTATGATTTATCATTAAATCAAATTGTTATATCTAAATGGTTGAAAGATCTTATGATTAATAAACATAAACAAAGTAAAGTTTATCTTGCATACAATGGTCTTGAAAACTCATTTATTTTTAATGAAGAAAAGAAATTTAATGAGAAAATTAATATATTAATTATGCATCATAATTTAGAGTGGAAAGGCTTTAGTGATGGATTGGAAGCACTTAAAATAGTAAAAAATAAATATAATAATATTAATGTTAAATGTTTTGGTTTAGAGGATTACCAAAATGATATTTTAGAATATCATAAAAGACCTAAAAAGGAAAAATTGAAAGAATTATATAGAGAATCAGATATTTATATATTCCCAAGTAGATTTGAAGGTTGGGGGTTAACCGTAATTGAAGCGATGGCAAATAAATGTGCTGTAGTAGGAACTAAAACAGGAGTTCTTGATGACCTTGGAATTAATGAAGTCAATTCATTAATTAGTGATATTAGAGATATTGAAGGGCTTGCTAATAATATAATAAGATTAATTGAAGATAAAAAATTGTTGGAGAAAATTTCAAATAAGGGATTTGAAGTTGCACAGTCATTAGAGTTAGGAAATACTATTGAAAATTATGAAAAAATATTAAAAGAGATAATAGAAACGGGAGAATAGAATGTCTAAAAAGAAATCTTTAATAAATAGTATGGCATATAATACCTGGTATACTATGATAAATTTATTATTTCCATTAATAACAATGCCATATTTAGCAAGAGTATTAGGTGCTGATGGAGTTGGAAAGGTAAATTTTGCAGCATCAATAGTAAGTTACTTTATTATAATCGCAGCACTAGGTGTACCTTTATATGGAATCAGAGAAATAGCTAATGTAAGAGAAGATAAGAAAAAGTTAGAGAAAACATTTAATGAAATTCTTTTAATAAATACAATATCTTCACTTATAAGCATTATATTATATTTAATTATTATACAATTAGATATATTTTCTGAGAATAGAATTTTATTATATATAAATGGATTAACATTACTCTTTAATATAGTTAATATAGATTGGTTTTATAGAGGATTAGAGGAGTATAGATACATAACTATAAGAAGTACAATTATTAAAATTATATCATTAATATGTATTTTTGCATTTGTAAGAGAGAAAAATGATTTTATAATTTATGGAACAATAAGTGTTTTAGCTTTAAATATTAATCATTTATGGAATATAATTCATAGTAGAAAATTTGTAAAGATCAATTTTAGGAACTTAAATTTAAAAAAGCACTTAAAACCAATATTTGTTTTAGTCTCCGTAGATTTAGCTGTAAGTATATATGTAAATTTAGACACTACAATGTTAGGTGTATTATGCAATTCGGAAGTCGTTGGATATTATACTAATTCAATAAAAATTAATAAAATAATAGTTTCAGTTGTAACTAGCATAACTACAGTGCTATTACCAAGACTTTCATATTATATAAAAAATGATATGAGGGAAGAATTTCAAGGTTTGGTTAGTATTGCATTAAAGACAATCACATTTATCTCTATACCAGCTACTATTGGAGTATTTATTTTATCGAAGCCAATAGTTGATATATTTTTAGGTATTGAGTTTACTCCAGCTATAGCAACTATAAAGATATTATCATTATTAATTACTATTCTTGCTGTAGGAAATTTATTTGGAACACAAATATTAATACCAATAGGAAAAGAAAATTATTTGTTAAAATCTGTTATGTGCGGCGCGATTATTAACTTTATATTAAATTTAATTTTAATTCCTAGATTTAATAATGATGGAGCGGCAATGGCATCAGTTATTGCTGAATTCTTTGTTATGCTTATTCAAATAATATTTGTTAAAAAGTTTTTTGATATAAAGATATTTAATAAAGATCTAATAAAGATAATTTTTTCATCTTTAATTATGGTTATAGGAATAAACAGTGTAGAAAATTTTATTGTATTAAATCAATATATTATTATTATATTAGAGGTTTTAATAGGTGGAAGTCTATATTTAATATCTAATATATTATTAAGAGAAAATACTACTATTATGGTATTAGATAAAGCTATTAAGATAGTGCATGGGAGAGTAAAAAATGTTTAAGGAAAAACCACTGGTATATATTATTTTAGTAAACTACAATGGAGTAGAAGATACTATAGAATGTATTAAAAGTCTAAATAAAATAAAATATGACAATTATAAGATAGTTATTGTAGATAATAATTCTAATAAAAAGGATGTAGAAATACTTTCTAAACAAAGTGGATTTAAGCTATTTACTTTAGAAGAAAACATAGGATTTGCAGGTGGAAATAACGTAGGAATAGAATTTGCTATGAAAAATAAAGCTGATTATGTTTTACTTTTGAATAATGATACCGTAGTAGAAGGAGATTTTTTATGTAAGTTAGTTGAAACAGTTGAGTCAGATAAGAATATAGGTGCTGTTGGGGGGAAAATTTTCTACTTTGATAATAAAGAAGTATTATGGTACGCAGGAGCAAAAATAAATAAATTTAATGGTAAGACAAAACATGAAGGTGTTGATGAAGTAGATAGTGAAAAATATTCTATACAGAAAGAAACTGATTATATTACAGGATGCATGATGTTAGTTTCAAGAGATGTTTTAGAAAAAGTAGGAATGATGGATGATTCATATTTTTTATATTATGAAGAAACAGATTGGAATGTAAGAATTAGACATGCAGGTTATAAATTAATATATAATCCAGAATCAATTATTTATCATAAAATATCTAAAAGTACTAAGTCATTAAACTATATAATGGTATGTTATTATGATAGAAATTCCTATTATTTTATAATGAATAATTTTGGTATTATAAATAGAATATATATGTTTATATATAAAAGACTAAACTTGCTAACTAAATATATATATTACATAATACGCGGAAATAAAGAGAAGAAAAAATTGGTAAGACTAACTTATAAAATGATAAGAAATAAAACAATGGGAAGAATTGATTTTTAGATAAAGGGGTAGGTGAAAAAGTTGAGAATTGGTATTGATGCAAGGCCATTAATTGAAAAGAAAACTGGAATAGGTTATTATTTAAAATATTTGTTGGAGAATATTTTAGATAACGATAAAGAAAATGAATATGTATTATTTTCAGATAGGAAAATATTTTTTGATATAGAAAAGTATGAAAATGTTAGCTTCATTATTGATGAAAAAAGTGTATTAAAGAAAACCTTTTGGTATATGTTTAAATTAAATAAATTATGTAATGAAAATAAAATTGATATTTTTTGGGGAACACAGCATGTATTGCCGTTGGGATTAAAAAATCAAAAGTGTGTTTTAACTGTTCATGATTTAGTAGCGTTTGATTTCAAGAAAACTATGAATATTTATAATAGAATTATAAATAGACTTTTGATACCTAGATCAATTTTAAAGGCAGATAAGATTATAGCTGTATCTAAGTCAACTAAGAATAGATTAGAAGCGCACTTTAATAGGCAATCAAATAATAAAGTTAAAGTAATTTATGAAGATGTTATTGTAAAAAGAAATTATCATTTAATAAAAGATAATTATCTTAGAAGTAATGGGTTAGAGGAAAAGCGGTACATTCTTTTTTTAGGAACTATTGAACCAAGAAAAAACATTATAACTCTTATTAACTCTCTAGAATACATATATAATTCTACAAAAATGAAATTAGTTATATGTGGGAAATATGGCTGGAATTGCGAGAAAGAAAAAGAACTGATTGATAAAAATAAAGACAAAATTATATTTTTAAATTATATTTCAGATGATGAAAAAGATTACTTAATGAATAAATCTTTTGCTTTCATATTTCCATCTTTATATGAAGGATTTGGATTACCGGTATTAGAGGCAATGAGAAATAATACAGTAACTATTGTATCCGATAATACATCATTGAGTGAGATAGTAGATAATAGCTTAATTAAATTTGATACACTAAACGAAAAAGATTTAGCTTCCAAAGTTATTGAATTATATAATGATCCTAATTTATATAAAGAAGCATTAAAATATTGTAATGATAGAGAAAAATATTTTAATTGGAATGATATTTCTAGAGAATATATATTTGAGTTATCTAATTGGGAGGAATAATGAAGATTTGTTTTATAGTTGGTGCATTTCCACCAATGAAATGTGGTATAGGTGATTATACTAATTTATTAGGAAGAGAATTAGTTAAAATGGGATATGAAGTCACTATAATAACTTCAAGGAATGCTAAATATATTAATGAAGATAATTATAAAGTTAAAAATATAATTGATAAATGGGATAACTATGCAAAAGATATAATTATTAGAACTGTTAGAGAAAGCAATGCTGATATTGTTAATATTCAATATCCAAGTGATGAATACAAAAAGGGACTTTTTATGAATATTTTACCTATGATTTTAAAAAAACAATGTAATGTCAAAGTTGTAGAAACAGTCCATGAATATTTAAACTATACATATAAAGGTAAGATAAGAAATTTAATTAATTACTTATATGCAGATAATTTAATTGTAGTAGAAAAATTATATATAGATAAGATAAGAAGTTTTTTACCTATAATTTCTAAAGGAATTAAAATATCATATATTCCTATAAGTTCAAACATACCGAAAAGTACTTTGTCTAAAGAAGAGTTAATTAAGTTTAAAAATACCTTAGTTAGTAATAATGAAAAATTAATATCATACTTTGGATTTATAAATGATCTAAAGGGCGTTGAAACGCTATTAAATTCATTTAAATTATTTAATGAGAGAATTAACTCTAAATTACTTATTATTTCTGAATTAAATCTTAATAATGATTATCATAAAAAAATATTTAATCAAATTGAAAGATTAGGTTTAAGACAAAAGGTTATAGTCACAGGATTCAATGATAATGTTGATAAAATAGCAAATTATTTAGTTAGTAGTGATGTATGTGTACTACCTTTTAGAGATGGTGTATCAGAGAGGAATGGAAGTTTTTTAGCTGCTTTAAATCAAGGTATTCCTATAATAACGACATCTAAAGAGGATAAAATAAGTTCAAATGGAGTTTATTATGTAAAGCCCAATGATGACTTGAGCATTGTTAAGTATTTAAATAAATTATCAGATAACAAAGAACAATATGAGAGATCTAGTTTATCTTGGGAAAGCATAGCAAGAGAGTATATAAATGTATATAGTAGATTATTGAAATAACAGGAGGTTACTATGAGAGGAATTGTATTAGCGGGAGGGTCAGGAACCAGATTATATCCAGTAACAAAAGCAATGTCAAAGCAAATGGTGCCAATATACGATAAGCCAATGATTTATTACCCAATGTCAGTGCTTATGCTAGCTGGAATTAGAGAAATTTTAATTATATCTACACCAAGAGATATAGTTAACTTTAAGGAATTATTTAAAGATGGATCTGAACTAGGTTTAAGAATAGAATATGCTATTCAAGAAGAGCCAAATGGTTTAGCAGAAGCATTTATAATAGGAGCAGATTTCATTGGTGATGATAATGTTGCTATGATATTAGGAGATAATATCTTTTATGGACAAAGCTTTTCAAATCATTTAAAAGAAGCAGCAGCTTTAGAAAAAGGAGCTATGATATTTGGATATTATGTACAAGATCCAAGATCTTTTGGAGTAGTTGAGTTTGATGAAAATAATAGAGTTGTATCATTAGAAGAAAAACCGGAAAAGCCAAAATCAAAATATGCTGTTCCAGGGCTTTATTTCTATGATAATTCTGTAGTTAAAAAAGCAAAAGAGCTTACTCCATCAGCAAGAGGGGAACTTGAAATAACTGATTTAAATAGAGTTTATATGGAAGAAGAAACATTAAAGGTTAACTTACTTGGAAGAGGGTTAGCTTGGCTTGACACAGGAACACATTCATCTATGCTTCAAGCATCTAACTTTGTTGAAGCAGTTCAAAATACTCAAGGAACATATATAGCATGTTTAGAGGAAATATCCTATAGAAAAGGATGGATAAGTGCAGATGAGGTAATTGAACTTGCTAAGCCTTTAATGAAAACTGGATATGGTAAGTATTTAGTTGATGTCGTTGAAGAATTAGAAGCAAAGAAGAGATAGATTAGGAGAAGATTTATATGGGAAATTTTAATTTTATAGAAACTAAAATAAAAGATTTATACATAGTAGAACCTAAGGTTTTTGGAGATAACAGAGGTTATTTTATGGAGTCTTATAATAGAAAATCTTTTGTAGAAGCTGGCCTAGATATGGAGTTTGTTCAAGATAATGAATCAAAATCTAAAAAAGGTGTACTTAGAGGAATGCATTTTCAAACAAAGCATACTCAAGGAAAACTTGTAAGAGCAACAGAAGGTGAAGTTTATGATGTTGCTGTAGACTTAAGAAAAGGATCACCTACTTTTGGAATGTGGGACGGGGTTTTACTTACTGCTGAAAATAAAAAGCAATTTTATGTTCCAGAAGGCTTTGCTCATGGATTCCTAGTAGTTTCTGACACTGCAACATTTAATTATAAATGTACAGATTTTTATGCTCCAGAATATGATAGTGGACTTCTTTGGAATGATCCAGATGTAGGAATAGAATGGCCATTAGATGGAATTGAAGAAATACTTTTATCAGAAAAAGATAAAAAGCAAAAGACTTTAAAAGAATTAGATTTACCTTTTGAATATAAGTAAGAATCAAATATATGATTTTTCTATTGAAATTACTCCCATAATTTAGGAGTAGTTTTATTAAAAAGGAGAGATATTATGAAAATATTAATAACAGGCTCTAAGGGACAATTAGGAAATGAACTTCAAGATATAATAAAGACTGGTAAAGCTGAAATTGGTAAAGTTAGTGAAGAAGTAAAAAACTCTGAAGTATTTGCTTTAGATGTAGAAGAATTAGATATTACTAATTTAGGACAAGTTAAAAAGGTTCTAAATGAAATAAAGCCTGATGTAGTTATAAATTGTGCAGCAGCTACTAATGTTGATGGTTGTGAGAGTAATAAAGACTTAGCTTTTAAAATAAATGCTATAGGACCAAGAAATTTAGCGATAGTTTGCGAAGTGATAGGTGCAAAGTTAGTTCAAGTTTCTACTGATTATGTATTTAGTGGAGTAGGGGAAACACCTTTAACTGAATATGATTTAACAGCACCGTATAGTGTTTATGGAAAAACAAAACTTAAAGGTGAAGAATATGTTAGAGAATTTTCATCAAAGTATTATATAGTAAGAACAGCATGGCTTTATGGATATGTTGGAAAAAACTTTGTTTATACAATGATGAATTTAGGAGAACAAAAGGAATCATTAAATGTTGTTAATGATCAAAAAGGAAATCCAACTAATGCAAATGATTTGGCATATCATATTCTTAAGCTAATTGAAACAGAAGAGTATGGAATTTATCATTGTACAGGAAAGGGCGAATGTACTTGGTATGATTTTGCTAAATTAATTATGGAGCTAAGTGGAAGAAAATGCATTATAAATTCATGTACATCAGAAGAATTTAAAACTCCAGCAAAGAGACCAGAATATTCATCATTAGATAATATGATGCTTAGATGTACAATTGGTGATGAAATGAGAGATTGGAAGGAAGCTTTAAAGAGTTTTATAGCTAACACTTCAAATAAATAGTTGTTTAACTAAAAATAACTTTATGTAAGGGGAGAATTATTAATGAAGACTTATTTAGTAACTGGTGGAGCAGGATTTATAGGATCTAACTTTGTTTTATATATGCTAAAGAAATATGAAGATATTAGAATAGTAAATTTAGATAAATTAACTTATGCAGGAAACTTAGAGAACTTAAAATCTATTGAAAATGATGAAAGGCACATATTTGTTCAAGGAGATATTTGTGATGCAAAATTAGTTTCATCTTTATTTGAAAAATACGATATAGACTATGTTGCTCACTTTGCAGCAGAATCTCATGTTGATAGAAGTATAAGAGAGCCAGAAGTTTTTGCTAAAACTAACGTAATGGGAACAGTTAATCTTTTAAATTGTGCTAAAAATGCATGGGAAACTGAAACTAGTTGGAAAGAAGGAGTTAAATTCCTTCATGTATCAACTGATGAAGTTTATGGATCACTTGGAGAAACAGGATTCTTTATGGAAACAACACCTTTAGATCCACATAGTCCATATTCAGCAAGTAAAGCATCTTCAGATATGATGGTCAAGGCATATGGAGATACTTACAAAATGCCAGTTAACATAACAAGATGTTCTAATAACTATGGTCCATTCCAATTCCCAGAAAAGCTAATACCTTTATTAATAAATAACTGTTTACAATTAAAGGATTTACCTATTTATGGTGATGGATTAAATATAAGAGATTGGTTATATGTTGAAGATCATGCTAAAGCTATTGATATGGTTATAAACAACGGAAGACTTGGTGAAGTTTATAATGTTGGTGGACATAATGAAAGAACAAACCTTCAAATTGTTGATACTGTTATAGACTATATAAATAAAAATGTAGATGATAAAGTAACTACAGATTTAAAGAAGTTTGTTGAAGATAGAAAAGGCCATGATAGAAGATATGGTATAGATCCAACTAAAATAAAAGAAGAACTTGGATGGTACCCAGAAACATCTTTTGAAGTTGGAATAGTTAAGACTATTAAATGGTATTTAAATAATAAAGAATGGATGAATAATATAACATCTGGAGATTATCAAAAGTATTATGAGAATATGTATAAATAAAAAATCAGTTAGAATCTATAAATAGATTCTAACTGATTTTTTATTTCACATCATTAAATATATAATCTCTCATTTGTTTCACAGTAGCATCTTTATCAAATGTTAAGTAGTAAACCCCATCAATCATAGTTCCTTCACCATAACCATCTCTAGGGAATCTTTCTTGTTCTAGGTTATTTCCTATACCAAGCACTTTTGTTCCAAGTGAAAGGATATCAGTAGCACTTAAGTTTGTTTGAACATAAGGTAAAACTTCATTTAATAATGAATTATATGATGCGACTGATGTGCTTGTTAATTTATTAAACAAAGCATCAAGTACAGTTCTATGTCTTTGTGTTCTTTCATAATCTCCACCACTTGTATATCTTATTCTAGAATAAGCAAGAGCTTGAGTCCCATCTACATGCTGAACTCCAGCATAAGTTATATGAGGGGAATTTGTACCATCTTTTGCATTGATATCATTAATATAATCATTAATATATTGAAGTTCCTCGTTTGTGATTTCAAGATCAATTCCACCAAGAATATTTATAATTACAGGTAATGATGAAAAGTTGACTGATACAAAATTCTCTATGTTTAATCCAAAGTTTTCATTTAAAGTTTTAATTGCTAATTCAGGACCACCAAATGCATAAGCATGATTTATTTTATCTTGTCCATGTCCAGCTATAGATACATATGAATCTCTCATAACAGAGGTTATTTTTAATTTGCTGTGAACAGGATCTATAGTAGCAACCATAATTGAATCTGAACGACCAGTTTCACCGTCAGTTGAGTCAATTCCAAAAAGAGCAATATTTTTTATTTTTTTAGAGTTTTCATAATCCTTAAATTCTTCTTCAACTATTCCTAAGTTCTTATTATCTAACTTAACACTCTTCATTTTATTCAGAAGTCCTATAGCGTATCCTCCACCTACAATAGTAAATGCAAGTAGTACACATAGAAATCCAATAAATATTTTAAATCCTATAGATTTCTTTTTTTTCTTTTTAACTTTTCTTCTATTTTTATTATCAAGTTGTGACATTTGTACACTTCCTTTCTAAAGAATATTTTATCATAAGGGCATAATATATTACAATTATAAACAACAATTGTAATATATTATTTAGAATTTCATTCCTTTAGTTTTCAAGTGGACATATGTAAGTTTGCGTTGACTTGGAACGAAGTGACGGGATAAGCAAGATTACTATGTCCACTTTATTATTATGCTTATAATCCAGGTTCATGCAAATATGATGAAACAAGATCATTAGATGTTAAATTATCAAATAAGGAAGATACTGATTTATATCCTATTCCTTCCCTAATCATATCTTTATTGTCCACCTTATATTCATAACAAGCCATTAAAATTTTATTTTTTTCATCTATGTCATCAGAAACGCTTTCTATTAGAGCCTTTTTATTATTAGTAGGTATAAGCTCTTTACGTCCAAAGAATCTACAATCTTTAATAAGCCCTTCTTTATATAAATTGTATAGAACCTGACCTGTTTTTAAATGTTGTGGATGCATATCATATTTATAGCTATGAGTTATATGTGTTACATTATTAAAATTGTTTTCAAAATTTAATATTGTATTTTTAACTAGTTTTTCGTCAACGTATTTCTCAGGTTGGTTTAGAAATATTAAATTACTTTCTAGTACTCCTAGCTGAGAGGTAGCTGCTTTAAATTCATTATTTCTTAAAGTTGTCTTTTCCAAAACACTAAGATTTTTATATCTATCATCAAGGAAGACACCACTTTCATCTCCATCTGTGATTAATACTACATACACATTTTCCCTACCAACAGATTTAATAGCATCAACTATAGCGCTGCCAGCAAATAATGTTTCATCATCTTGGTGCTGAGAATAAAATATTACTTTATCAGAATATATATAGCCTTTTGCTCTATTTACTGCATTTTGATTTATATCACCAAAAACTGTAGCACTTTTAGCTCCAGCTATTATAGATTTATCTGAATAGTTATCAACTAAAACAACGGGCTCTTTTAAAGCAGATGATGTTAATGCGTCTATAAGTTCTTCTGATTTACTTAAATTTACATGAGTTTTATCAGGAAAAAATTTTTTGATTACATTTTTATTTGTTTCAAATCTATTTATTCCATTTATACGTTCAGAAAAATTATCAAAAGATGAATTTAAAACAGTAAGTCCTCCAATGGAATATGATTTTACAGATTTTAGATAGTTTGTTGTTTTACCATCAGTCAATATAACAGGGTTTCCAGTTTTAGCTGCAACAGGTGCAATACTCATTGCATCTGCTTCTCCAATTAAACCATTAACATAGTAAATTTCATTTACACCTTTAATTTTTTCGATTTCATTTGCAACAGAATAAGAGGTAGAAAATCTATCTAATCCTCCTAAGCGTATTACGTTTTTACCATAGTCTTTAAGTTTTTTTTCTACAGATTTTGATATTACACTTTCACCTCCAACTAAGTAGATATTTGTAGCTTTTCCTACTCTATCTAATGTTGAAGTTGGAATTGAATTAACTTCTGTTAATAAAATTGGAGCATTTAAACTTCCACTAAGACCACTTGCAGATAGCCCATCTACCAAGGCTAGTCCGTTAACTAGAACAACAGTAGAATAATCAAGCTTGTCAGATATCAAAGCAGCAGTTTCATATCTATTTTGTCCAGCCACGTATTCTATTGATAATGCTTGTACATTAAAAACGTAAGTTGATACTATAGATAATGTTAAAATTAATGTTTTTAAATATTTGTTTTTCATTTTATAACTCCTATATGTATATTTGAATAATATAAATTATTCCATTACATAGAGTATTATAACAAAATTTACATAAATTATAAAATAATTAACTAAATTTGCTAGTTAAGTATGTTGAATAGGTTTAATTAATACTATATAATTATATTATGTAAACTTTAATATAAATAAAAAAACAAAGAAGAGAGGATGGGGATCTTGAGAAATAATAGAAATTTAAAATTAACAGTATCTATTTTATTACTTGCATTCATAATGAATTTTACATTTCCTTTATTTGAAGTTAAAGCTAAAGCCCAAGAGGGTAGTTCACGACAAGTAGAGCAAATGTTAAAAGAAGTAGTTTCCAAATATGGAGAAGAGAATGTAATATTTGAGGATGGTATATACGCATATTTAGGAGAAGAGATTAATCTTTCAAGTTTACAAAATTATGAAGGTGTAGTATGGCATTCTGAAAATGAAGAAATAGTTACAGTTAGTGGTAATAATTTAATTGGAGTTAGTGAAGGTACTACTTTTATAGTTGGTAAAAAAGATACAAAATATTTTATAAAAGAAGTATATGTTGCAACTAAAAGAGCTGATGTTAGAGCATTAAATTCAGCAGTATCAAATGCTAAATCTCAGTACGTGGTTTATATTGACCCAGGACATGGGGGATCAGACCCTGGTGCCAGTGGAAATGGTATAATAGAAAAGAATTTGAATTTAGATATTGGGTTAAAAGTTAAACAAAAACTTGAGTCTAAGGGAATAAAAGTAGTAATGAGCAGAACATCAGATGAATTTGTATCATTAGGAGATATAAGTAAGGGAGCTAACTATGCGAATCCTGATATTTTTATTTCTATACATATAAATTCTGCAGGAGCAGTAAGTGCTTCAGGTATAGAAACTTTCCATAATAAAGATATAGACAAGTCTCTAGCTGAAAAGCTTCAAAATAAATTGATAAGTTATACAGGAGCTGTAAATAGAGGAGCTAAATGGGAAGACTTCCATGTTATAAGAGAAACTAGAATGCCAGCAAGTTTAGTTGAATGTGGATTCTTAACTAATGTGAATGAAGCTAATAATATGAAAAGTTGGAATTATCAAGAAAAATTGGCTGATGCAATAACAGATGGTGCTGTTGATTATCTAGTTGAAAATATAAGTTTAGGTGGAAATGGAACATTACTTGCAAGTAGAATATTTGGAAGTAATAGGTATGAAACATCATATGAAATTTTTGAAAGAGGATGGAATGTATCAGATTATGCTGTGTTAGCTTCAGGTATAGACTATCCAGATGCATTATGTGCAGCACCATTAGCTGCAAAGTATAATGCACCTATAATTTTAGTTGATAACACAACTCTTAATAATCAGCCTAGACTATTAGAGTTATTAAAGAGTAGAGGTGTTACAAAGACGTTTATAGTTGGTGGAACAAGCGTTATTCCTTCATCAATTGAATCAGGACTTTCAGCTTCAGGTATATCTAGTACAAGACTAGGTGGAAAAGATAGGTATGAGACTTCTGTAAAAATAGCTAAAGAGGTTGGAAATGAATCAGGTGAGGTATCTATAGTTAGTGGATTAGATTTTGCTGATGGATTATCAATTTCTCCAATTGCTGCTAAAAGAAAGAGTCCTATACTTTTAACTGAAAACAATAATTTGCCAGATGTAGTTTCAAATTATATAACAGGATTAAACTTAAATAAAAGTTTTATTATAGGTTCAACTGGAGCAATTTCTAATAATGTAGCTAGTAAATTACCAAACGTTGAAAGACTTGGTGGAAAAGATAGATATGAAACTAATAAGAAGATATTTGATAGATTTAAGAATGATATAAACTTAAGTGATGTATATATTGCATCAGGTCTAGATTTTCCAGATGCCTTATCAGCTTCAGCTTTAGCTGGAAAAAATGGTGAATTCGTTATATTATCAAACGTAAACTCACCTGAACCAGATGTGAGAAATCTTATTTCTGAAATTAAACCTAATATTGATAATCTTTATGTATTAGGTAGTAAAATTATTATTAGTGATAATGTATTAATTAATTTAGGGATAAATTTCATAAGATAAAAATAATATGTATAAAAAATGCTATATCAATGTGATATAGCATTTTTTATAGTAAGCAATAAGTTATTTAGTGTATAGTAAGGAGTTAACTCACCTCCGAATTTTCTAAAGTATCTTTCAATAGAAGGTATCATAGAACCTTCAAAATCAAAGACAGGAAGCTTTAATATGTTTTTAGTATATAGCATTGATTCCCAAAGTAAATAAGACATTCCAAAATTATTATTTCTGGAAATACCCCCCATAATATAGTAGGCTCTTTTGGTATCATAAGCTAAAACACAACCACCAATAGGAGTATTATCTTCGTCAAAAACTATTCCTATAATGCAATTATTATTTTTGTTTAATTCTTTTAATAGATTTTTAGTTAACTCATTATCAAAGTTATCTATATTTTGGCTACTAAAGCTTTTATCATTCAATTCAAAATAAATATCAAGATATTCATTAAATCCCCATTCAATTTTAACATTACTTTTATTACCTTTATTAACAGAAGTTTTTTCTTGTAAATTACTCCAAAGAATCTTTTCATCATCCAGATTCACTCTATATGTATATCTTAGGCTTGTAATATAATTATTCCAAATAAATGGCTGCATATCAGTGTGTTCTGGTGAAAAGCTATAGTAAAGTAAAGTTTTTTCTTTTAATTTTTTTATGAAAATTTCATTTATTTCTTTAATATTTCCTATTCTTTTACTAATTGTTAATTTGTGTATCATTGGAGCAATCATAACTCCTCCAAAAGGTGTCATATGAGGCATTACTATAAAATTTTTCCCTATTTTTTTTGAAGTAGATATATAGAATGCTGAAATCCAATTATTATTTTTATCGCTAAGATAATAAAACTCGTAGCTTTGAGCAGATTTAAAGTTTTTTCCTATATTATTTAAAAGCCAATAACTCTTATGGTAAAATGTACCTTCAGGCGATTCATCTACAAAGTTATCCCATTTTAGCAATAACTCTTTATTACTAATATCTATTTTATTTATTTCCCAGTTCATCAACTACCTCCTGATAACTAATAAATTCTATATTGTTGTTATGGCAGTATTCAACAATCCATGTGTACCAATCTTTCCAATCTTTCCACCCATTTGAGAAATATTCTTGATGAAAGTTAACGTTGAATATAATATCATTATTATAATTATCATCAATAATTTTCTTTGTAAATTTTACGGCATAGTCTAAATTATATTTTTGAAGCCCTTTATCTTGGAACAAATAACTATCCATAAGATGAAAAGGTATTTCTACTAATCCTTCTTTTGTAATATAGGGTTGTTTAAGTTCAGGTGAATACTCTGTTGTATCAAAAGCATAACCTATTTTTTTCATATTTGCAAAGGTTTCCCTATCTTTTCTTAAGTAATGCATTCTTATACCTATATTACTTGTATTGTGAATAGTATTAAACTTGTCATATTCTTCTTTCATTTTAGAAAAATTATTAAAAGCTATTCCATGTATTCCAACATTTAAGCCATTTTTTAGGATGTAATTTACATGTGGCTTAGGAGCCTCAGCTTTGTAAGCCAATGTGCTATCATTTGAAGTTGCAAAAAAGTAAGTTGCCTTTGTATTATATTTTTTATCTAATTCTACTAATTCTTTAATATTAGTAAGATTATTATTAAATATTAGTTTTAACCTAGTAAAAAAAGTATTAAAATTAATTCTAAATAATAATAGTTCTATGAACGCCCTTATTATCATTTTAATAATTATTAAATCATTTTTATGTTCTTTAGTAGTAAGATTATCTACATCATGCGATAATATTATTTTCATAAAAAAATCTCCTTTTTAAAATAATCTATTAAGTTTAGTAATGATATTATACATATAGAATTATATCATATAAATAACAATTTACTCGAAAAATATGTTTTTAAGAAATCTTTTATTTATTTTCTTAATAAATATGTTAAGATAAAGATAAAACCTATGTAGGAAAATAGGAGGATTATAAGGTTATGGATATTAATGTATTACATTTATGTTCTTATTATTACGGTTCTAAGTTATATGAAAATTTATTTAAAGACTTAGGAGAAAAAAATATAAAACAAGTAGTTTACGTACCGATTAAGACAGGTCTAGACATCGGTAAAATAAATGATTTCAATAATTGTAATTTTATAATAAAAGAAACAAGCAATAATTTAGATAGATTGTTTTTTAAGCGTAAAGCTATGAAAAATTATACAGGTTTATTGTCAGAAATAAATATTAATGACTTTAATATAGTTCATGCACATACATTATTTACTAATGGATATATGGCATATGAGTTAAATAAAACTTATAAAATTCCTTATATTGTGGCTGTGAGAAATACAGATGTTAATGTATTTTTTAAGTATTTTATTCATTTAAGAAAATTAGGAATAGATATTCTTTTAAGAGCAGAAAAAATTATTTTTATATCTCCATCATATAAGGAGAATACTATAAACACATATATACCTGAAAAATATAAGAAAGAGATAGAAAGTAAGTCAATAGTTTTACCAAATGGTCTTAATGATTATTGGATAAAAAATAGAGCTGAATCTAGCAAGAGTTTGGAAAATGATATTTTAAGGTTAACATATGTTGGTGAAGTTACTAAGAATAAAAACATTCATAAAGTAATACAGGATATAAGTCATATGATAAATAAGGGAATGAATATTCGATATGACATAGTTGGGGATGGAGAATATTTAGAGAATATAAAATCTTTAGTTAATGAAAAAAAGCTAAATGATCATATAAGAATCTTTGGTAAAATAAATGATAAAGATAAAATTAGAGAAATATTTAATGAAAATGATATTTTTGTTATGACTTCAACTTTTGAAACTTTTGGCTTATCATATATAGAAGCTTTAAGTCAAGGACTTCCAGTTTTATATACAAAGGGCCAAGGTATATATGGATATTATCAGGAGGGATATGTTGGATATGCCGTAGATAATGGAGATTCAATAGAAGAAAGTTTAAATAAGCTGATGTGCAGATACAACGAAATGTCTGCTAATGCAATTGAAGTTATAGAAGAGTTTGAATGGGGAAAAATTGGTGACAAATATATAGATATATATAGCAAATTATTAAAAAAATAGAGGTGAAAAATTAATGCATATTTTAGTGATACCATCAGCATATCCTACGCTAGAAAATCCATTAAGTAGCATTTTTTATAAAGAACAAGCTAAAGCTATACAAGAAGCTGGTAATAAAGTAGGTGTTATTTTTTCTGAAACTAGGAGAGTTTCTGGAATTAATTTTAATAGTTTTAATAAAAATCATTTTCAGATTAGAAAGTATATTGAAGATGGATTAACTACTTACAGGCTACATGGATGGAATATATTCACAATGAGGGGAACTCTAGGAGTTGATCTTTGGGTTAAACAATCTTTAAAGCTCTTTCATAAATACATAGAGTCAGAAGGAAAACCAGATATTATACATGTTCATTCAGCTTTATATGGTGGGTTAGTAGGGATGAATATAAAAAAATTGTATAATATACCATATGTAATAACAGAACATTCATCTTCTGTTTTAAAATATGAATTAAGAAAACATGATTTACCCATATTAAAGAGTGTTTATGACTATGCGGATAGAATAATAAGCGTAGGAGAAGCCTTAAAAGAATCTATTAATAAGCATAGTAAAAATTATGTTGAAGTTATTCCTAATATAGTTGATATAGAAAAGTTTAATATTAATAAGAATACTATAAAAGAAAATTTTAACTTTATATCGATTTCTCATTTAAAAGAAAATAAAAATATCGACTTAACAATAAGAGCATTATACAAAGTTATAAAGGTTTATAATAATGTGAAATTAACAATTGTAGGAGATGGTCCAGAAAAGCAGAATTTGATTGATTTAGTAAATAAATTAGGAATATCAGAAAATGTGGAGTTTGTTGGAGCTGTTTCAAGAGAAGAATTAAATAAATATATTAATAGATCAAATGCCTTTGTTTTACCTAGTAAGTATGAAACTTTCGGAATAGTATATATTGAGGCTTTATCATGTGGTATTCCTATAATTACAACTAAATGTGGAGGACCAGAGGACTTTTATAATGAGGATATTGGATATATGATAGAATCAGAGGATGAAGATATACTTAAAGATGTAATGATAGAGATGATAGAAAATATTAATAGATTCGATCCAAATACGTTACGTAAATATGTAGAAAGCAAATTTTCTAAAAAAGTTATTTCTAATAAAATTATAGCTGTCTATAAAGATATTTTAAATAAGAATGGAGATAATAATGAATAAGCTATTTAAAAAATTTATAGAGTTTGCATTAGGAAATGCAATAGTATTTATTTTAGGAATTGTATCTGTTCCTATAGTTTCAAGAATGATTGACCCAACACAAAATGGAAAAGCTTCTATGTTTATCACATATACTAGTCTTATAGTTTTAGTATTAACAATGGGAATAGACCAAGCATACATAAGATATTATAATGACGAAAATGAAAATAATAGAGGGAAACTTTTAAGAACTAGCATTAAAGTTCCTATAATTAGTAATTTGATTTTAGGTTTTTTTCTGTTGATATTATATACACAAGTTTCTAATTTAATGATAAGTGAAACTTCATTCTTAGTTGTACTATTAATGATTATACACAGCACTGCTAGTATAGTAGGAAATTTTGCAATGGTACACGTTAGGATGAAACAAAAAGGAAAATTATATTCATTTTTAGGAGTTAGTAATAAACTAGCATATTTAGCATTGATGTTTGTATTTTTCTATATATTTAAAAATAACTATATTACTATGATATTAGCAACAGTAATATCTAATATAGTAATGGTAGTTCTTGCAATATTATATGAAAAAAATGATTGGTTCAACTTTAGTAATGAACCAATAAAAACAACTACAAAAGATTTATTTATTTATGGATCTCCATTTATATTTTCAATGGCAATAACTTGGATTTTCCAATCTATAGATAGAATTTCTATACAAAATTTTAGTAATGACTATGCACAAATTGGGTTATATACAGGAGCCATGTATATAATTTCACTTTTAAATACTGTTCAAGGAGCGTTTACAACTTTTTGGACTCCAGTAGCTTATGAAAAATATTCAACTAATCCTAATGATAAAGAGTTTTTTGTAAAAATAAATGAAATTGTATCAGCAGTTATGTTATTTATTTCAGTAGGGTTAATTGCAACTAAGGATATTTTAATAATTTTACTTGGCAAAAAATATGAAGGAGCTCAGTTTATTTTTCCTTTTTTAGTTCTTATGCCAATAATGTACACTATATCTGAGACTACAGTTTTAGGTATTAATTTTAAAAAGAAAACAAAATATCATATTTACATAGCTGCAGCTGCAGCAATTGCAAATATAATTGGTAATTTAATTTTAGTTCCTATCTATGGAGCTAAAGGAGCAGCAATATCAACTGGCCTTGCATATATAGTATTTTTCTTAGCTAGAACATATTATGCAAATAAATTTTATAAAATAAATTTTAGATTTTCCAAATTGTGGATATGTATTATATCTGTATATATTTTAGCTGCATATTCAAGTGTTTATAAATTTAATATAATAATATTATTACTAACTATAGCTAATATAATTATTATATTAATTTCATATAGAAATATTTTTAATGATTTAGTTAATTTGATTAGAACAAAAATTAAGAAGTAGTGTATATGGCATAGTAATATAGACAATTTATTATTAGTAGTAGTATAATTATATGGACTAAAAAATAAAGAATAGATATTTTAATGTTATACCTAAAAGTGGGTAGGAGGAAATTTTATGAATAGAGTAAAGACTCTTTTACTTGTTATAATAGATATTTTTATGGTTAATATGGCTTATTTATTAGCAATAAATATTACCTTTTTTGATAGATTTACAGAAATATCTACTATATATCAAAAAGATGTATTTTCAGTAACTATAATTTACTTGATATGTTTTGCATTATTTAAGATGTATAGTTCATTATGGCATTTAACAGGAACAGATGAGTTTTTATTAGGTGCAGGTGGAGGAATTCTAGCAGGAATATTAGTAATTTTATATACTAGAAACTTAGGTGCAACTATACCATTAAATGTTTGTGTAATTGGAACTATGATTTCATGTATACTAGTATTAGGATATAGAGTATTATACAGAGTTTATAGAAGAACGTTATTGTATGTGCCATATAAGTATTCTAAGGATCAGCAAAGAGTTATGATAGTAGGAGCTGGATCGGCAGGCACTATGATAATTAATGAAATGTTTGCTAGAAGAAATTTAAAGCTTAATCCTATTCTTTTAATAGATGATACTGAATTTAAAAAAGGTAAAAGAATAAGTGGTATAAAAGTAGAAGGAAATAGAAATGACATAATTAGATTAGCAGAAGAAAGGGAAATTGATACTATAATAATTGCAATTCCATCAATAGATAATGAAAATAAGAGACAAATTCTTGAAATTTGTAAGAAAACTAATTGCAAAGTTAAAATTATTCCAGGAATTTATGAAATAATTTCAGGCGAAGCTACAGTTAGTAAAATAAAAGATGTAGAGCTTGAAGATTTATTAGGAAGAGATCCGGTAGTATTAGATAATAAGGGAATATCAAACTACTTAAATAATAAAGTAGTATTAGTTACAGGAGCAGGTGGATCCATTGGATCAGAATTATGCAGACAAATTTCACAATTCGGACCAAAGCTTTTAATTTTATTTGATATATATGAAAATACAGTATATGATATACAAAATGAATTAAATTCTAATTATGAATCACTAAATATTAAGGTTTTAATTGGTTCAGTTAGGGATTATGAAAGATTAGATGAAGTATTTAATAAATATAAAGTAAATGTAGTATTTCATGCTGCAGCTCATAAACATGTTCCTTTAATGGAAGATAGCCCTAAAGAGGCTATAAAGAATAATGTATTTGGAACTTTAAACTTAGTTAAAAAGTCTCATGAATATTCAGTTGAGAAATTTGTTTTAATATCAACTGATAAAGCTGTAAACCCAACAAATGTAATGGGAGCTACTAAGCGCTTATGTGAAATGATAGTTCAATCATATAATACTATAAGTAATACAGAGTTTGTTGCTGTTAGATTTGGAAATGTTCTAGGAAGTAATGGATCAGTAATTCCACTATTTAAAAATCAAATAAAAAATGGTGGACCTGTAACAGTTACACATAAAAATATTACTAGATACTTTATGTTAATTCCAGAAGCAGCTCAACTTGTATTGCAAGCAGGTGGATTTGCAAATGGTGGTGAAATATTTGTTTTAGATATGGGAAAACCAGTAAAAATATATGATTTGGCTATTGACTTAATAAAACTATCTGGTTTAGAACCACACAGAGACATAAAAATAAAAATTACAGGATTAAGACCAGGAGAAAAATTATATGAAGAGTTATTAATGAGTGAGGAAGGGTTAGTAAACACAGCTCATAACAAAATTTATATTGGAAGACCAACATTTGACAGTATAGATAAATTAGAATGTAAATTAAGAGAGTTAGAAAGTATTTTAAAAGAAAATGATGAGAATATAGTAAAAGAAAAAATGAAACAAATAGTACCAACATATAAGGAACCTTCAGAAGTAAATGAAGTAGCAGTAACTGATATAAAATAGACTTAGTGAAAAGTTAAAAATAGACGAGGAATTGAATTATGAAAAGTATTAATAGAATTATCAAAAGAATATTTGACTTTATAGCTTCTTTACTTGGAATAATAATACTATCACCTTTATTGATAATAGTAAGCATTGCAATAAAGATAGATTCTAAGGGAAATGTTATGTTTCTACAAAAGAGGGTTGGAAGGAATGGAAAATTATTTTATATCTATAAGTTTAGAACAATGATAACAGATGCTGAAAAATTAGGAAAACAGATTACTGTTGGAAAAGATAATAGGATAACTAGAGTTGGAGCCTTTCTTAGAAAATTTAAGATTGATGAACTTCCACAATTGTTTAATGTAGTAAAAGGAGATATGAGTTTAGTAGGACCAAGACCAGAAGTGCCTAAATATGTGGAACTTTATACTAATGAAGAAAAAAAAGTTTTAGAAGTTAGACCTGGTATAACTGATCTTGCATCATTAAGATACAAGGATGAAAATGAAATATTAGGAAAAGTAGATAATCCAGAAGAGTATTATATAAATGTAATAATGAAAGATAAACTTAAATTAAATTTAGAGTATATAGAAAAGAGTAATATTTTACTAGATATACTGTTAATTTTTAAAACTGTAATAAAATGTATATAAGGTGGGAATTAAAATGAAAAAACTTAAGTTTGCTATTATTGGTTGTGGAAGAATTTCATATAAGCACGTTGAAGGATTAGTTGAGAATAATGATGTTGCAGAATTAGTAGCTACATGTGATGTAAAATTGGAGCTTGCCGAAGCTAAAAGAGATGAATATTTATCAAAAATGAATAATTCTTCATTAAATCTAACAGCTTATGTAGATTATAAAGAAATGCTTGAAAAAGAAGAGATTGATGTTGTTACTATTGCTACTGAAAGTGGATATCATGCAGAAATTGCAATTTACTGCATGAATAAAGGTAAGCATATTATTGTTGAAAAGCCTATGGCTATGTCTATAGATGATGCAAATGAAATGATAGAAGTAGCAAAGAAGAATAATGTTAAATTATCAGTTGCTCATCAAAATAGATTTAATAAACCAATCCAAAAGTTAAGAGAAGCTGTTGAGGATAATAAGCTTGGAAGAATAATGAATGGAACTGCTAGAATTTTATGGAGAAGAGATGATAATTATTACAAGCAAGCTCCATGGAGAGGAACTTGGGATTTAGATGGTGGAACTCTAATGAATCAATGTATTCATAATATTGATTTACTTCAATGGATGATAGGTTCAGAAGTTGAAAGAGTTTATGCAGAATGTGACACATATAGAAATAAAATTGAAGCCGAAGATTTTGGAGCTATAGTAGTTAGATTTAAAAATGGGGCTATTGGAGTAATAGAAGGAAGTGCAGTAGTTTATCCTAAAAATTTAGAAGAAACTTTAAGTATATTTGGTACTGAAGGAACAGTAGTAATTGGAGGTTTAGCTGTTAATGAACTTAAAACCTGGAGATTTGAAGGTGAAGATGAAGAAATAGTAAAGAAAGACTTACAAGTGGAAATAGATAGTGTATATGGAAAAGGGCATACCCCTTTATTTAGAGATGTGATTTATGCTATAAATAATAATAGAAAACCATATGTTAGTGGAGAAGATGCAATAGTGCCATTGTCAATAATATTAGCAGCATATAAATCAAGAAAAACAGGAATGCCAGTAAATTTCCCGTTATGTAATTTTTCAAGCTCAGATATGAAATAATTTAAAGCGCCCTTTTGGGGGCTTTATTTCCATATAATGATTAATATGTTATTAATAATTTAAGGAGTTGAATTTGTGAATAAAACAGTTTCAGTTATTATACCATGTAGAAATGAAGAAAATTATATAGGTAAGTGTATTGAATCTTTTATCAATCAAAGCTACCCGAAGGAGTTACTTACAATAATAGTAGCAGATGGTATGTCTACAGATGGTACAAGAGATACAGTCAAAAACTTTGAGAAAAAAAATAAAAATGTAGTAATGTTAGATAATGAAGGTTTATCAGCACCTAAAGGAATGAATTTAGGAATTAGATATACTAAATCTGATATAGTTATAATATTTGGAGCACATGCTTATGCTCATAGAGAATTTGTTACGGAAAATGTTATAGCTCTTGAAAATAGTGAAGTTGGATGCTCGGGCGGTGTAATTACAACCATAAATGAGACTACTAAGGGAGCTGCTATAGCAGAGGCAATGAGCTGTCCATTTGGTGTTGGAAATGCATTGTTTAGATATGCAGATAAAGAAACTTATGTAGATACTGTTGGATTTGGAGCTTATAGAAGAAGCCTTCTTGATGAAATTGGATTGTTTGATGAAGAGTTAGTAAGAAATCAAGATGATGAACTTAACTTTAGGGTAGAAAAAAGTGGAGCAAAGATTTTATTATCCCCAAAAATAAAATCTACTTATTATAGTAGAGGTGATTTTAAAAAGTTATGGAGACAGTATTATCAATATGGATTTTGGAAGGTTAGAGTAATTCAAAAGCATAAAAAACCAGCATCTATAAGACACTTAATTCCATTAATGTTTGTATTATTTTTAGTATTTGGTGGAATACTTAGCATTTTTTCTAATATAATAAAAAATTGTTATTTTATTATATTAGGATTATATATTTTGTTAGATTTATTTTTTAGTGCAAAAATTTCTTTTTCTAAATCATTAAAATATTTTATGTATTTATTAATTACATTTCCATTATTGCATATTTCTTATGGCTTAGGATTTATACTAGGAATATTTAATTTTTATATAATTAAAAGTTCTAAATTAGAAGAAAAAAATAAAGAGATTTCAAGATAACAAGAATAAAGGTGAAATTATGAAAAATTTTATATTAAAAAATAAGAAAATATCAATATTCTTATTAGCTATGATTATAGTATCTATTTTTTATAAGGTATATAAAGTTTTAGAATTAAAATATAGTGGTACAAATAAAGAGGTAGTAACAATACTATTAAAAAATGATGAAATAGGAAAAGGTATAGATAAATTAATAAGTCAATACAATAAAGAACATGATGATATATATATTAAATTAATGTTAAGTAATGATGATTATGATAATCTAGCTTATACAAAGCTTGCTAACCAATATGATATTGATATTTTAGAGTATATTGGAAAAACACTTATAGAGAAAAATTTTATACAGCCTTTAGAAAATTATAATATTGATTTATCTCCTGTAAATGATGATTCTTTGTTTTTATACAATGATAGGATTATAGGAGTAAAATATGGCTTAGCTATGCCAAAGCTTATGTATAATAAAGAAATTTTAGTAGGATCAGGTATAAATCCTGAAGAAACTCCTAAAACTTTGGACGATTTAATAGTTATGGGAGAAAAAATTAAGAAATCATATCCAGACATAGTTCCAATTAATTTATCATTAAGCTATATTCATGATTTATTTGCTATTTTAGGAACTCCAGCTACATCTGAGAGTACTACATATCCTACATTTTGGAACTATAAAACAGGTGAATATGATTATAGTGGATTAAATTTAGTCTTAGAAAAGTTCAATGAAATGTATGAAAAGGGAATTATAAACAGGGATTTTGAATCTAAAACATCTGAAGAACTATTTAATAATTTTAAGTATGGAGAAGCAGCAATTACGACTACAAATTATTATGAGAAATATAGTGTTAGAGATAGACTGGAAGGGATGGATTTAGGGTTTAGTAATATTCCATTTATAAAAGAAGGTAATGGTAGCTTATATTATTATACATATCCTAGGACATTAGTTGTTGCCAATAATGAAAGAGACGAAAATCCTATTTATAAAGGTAATGAAGAAAAACTAAATAAGCATAAGGAAGCTGTTAAAGAGGTTTATGAATGGATGCTAAGTGAAGGAGTAACAAATTATTTAGTTGAAAATGATAATAATTTTACTTCCTTTGGTAACAACTATTTTGCAAGTGATATGTATGATGGCCTTAATGATAATAAAGGATATAAACATGCTTTGAAAGATCCAACAGAGGTTTTAGTCGGAGATTCTGAGCTTATAAAGAAATATATATTTAGCATGATAAAAGGAGAAAAGGATATACCATCAGGACTTAAAGAATTAAAAGATAAAATGAATGATTTTATTAATAAAAATGAAAGAAATAAAGATGTGGAACTAGATAAGTATAAGGAGCAGTAGCATGAATGATAAAAAGAGTTACCTAAAGATAATATTATTATTTATAACTACTATTATATGTGGAATATTTTCTGTATATAAAGTAGGAGTTAAGGATGGGGCTACTTTTACCTTATCATTAATTATAACAATATACATAATATTAAATGGGAAAAAAAATGTGAAGCAATCAATTTATATTTTTATTACATCTATGCCAGTATTAGTAACAGCGCGAAAACTATTATATATTGATTTCTTTTTAATGAAGTTAAATTTTGAGTCTATAATTATAATATATTTATTTGTTATTAATTATAAGACTATAACATTAAAAATAAAGAATATATTTGAAGATGGGAAAAAGGCTAAGACGTATAGTTATCTTTTAATTATATTTATAGTGGCAAGTTATATTAGTTGTATATTTTCTGATGAATTTTTCTATTCTTTTGAGCTAGTAACTACTTCAGTATTTTTACCTATTTTGTTAGGCATAATTGTAGTAACAATTTTCAATAAGAATGATTTAAAGCCTTTATTGTATTCTCTTATATTATCAATAAATTTAAGTTGTTTATATGGTGGAATGCAAATGATTGAAATAGGATCAAGTATAAGCGGAATTAAATCTGCAAGAGAACAACTAACTTTTGGATATCACAATTTAAATATTTTTGTTAATGTGGCTTTATTAGTGTTTCCATTACTATTAAATGAATTACTATATAATAAGTCTACTATTAAAGAAAAATTATTTTTAATTGGATCAATATTGTTACAAAGTGCTGCTATATTTTTAACTTTTTCAAGAGGAGCATGGCTAGCTTTAGGAATAGTTACAATATTAATTTTATTTAGTAAAAGATATAAGTATGTATTTTTAGTAATTACTTTATTAGGAATGTTAATATCGCCAGTTATGATTCCTAAAATAATGGGAAGAGGGGATAGTTCTAGTCATTTCTTGGAAAACACTTCAAATACAGCAAGATTATTATCAATTGTTACTAGTAAAGAAGTGATGAAGGATAATATTTTGGGCGTTGGTTATGGAAACTTTAACAAGTATTATAGAAATAATGTAGAGAAGGCCTATTTAACAATAGATTATGATGTGAGAAAACATATGGTCGCACCGCTTTATACAATGGAACATGCCCATAATTTTTTCTTAAATATAGGAGTAGAGTTGGGTATAGTTTCTTTGATAGCCATAATTGGGATTTTCATTCAACGTTTAAAGGCTTGCATTAAGAATTACAATTTAAATAGAGGCATCTTTGTTTCTTTAATTATATTTATATTTATAGGATTAACAACAGGTATAGAGTTAAACCATAAAGGAGTAATAACTAATACATATATTTTATGGATATTATTTTCCATGATCACTTTATCTAAATCTGTGGAAAATATTTAAAATAATATAAACTTTCATAGTTTGGATAATAAATTAATGAAAAGTAAGGATAGAGAAAATAAAAAGAAATTCTGATATGAAATAACAAACTTAAGTTTATATTAAGAAAATATTAATTGTATAAATACAGTTTATTCCATATAATACTAAGTGTACTATGTCAATTAGTGCACTTAGTATTTTTTACTCTTTAGGAAATTATATTTTTATATTTAAGGGCGACGGCTCAAAAAACTCGCATTGGCGACTTTTTTAATATAAATTAGGGGGATTTTATATGAAGAAATCTACGCTTTTAGCTTTAAGTGGGATAATTGTAGTATTTTTAGTTATAATGGCAATGGGAAATAAATCAAAGGTTTATGAAAAGCAAGAGAGATATAAGAATCCAGAGGATGCAATTGTTAACTTCATAGGTTATATTAATAGTTATGAAGTAGTGAAGGATAGAAGTATATATTATAATATAATCCCAAATGAGTTTTTAGAAAGCATATCACGAAGATATAGACTATATATAAATGAAGATAATATGAATAAGTGGATTTTAGGTGAGGTTCCTATACTTTATAGTTATGAATTAAGTGAGATAAATAAGGAAGATTTAAATTATCTTATAACAAGTTATGAATCCTCCTATGATGGTGTACCTAATTATAAAAAACCAGTAGAAACTAGATATTATAAATTAGATGCAGTAGGTTCATATAATGAAAATGTAGACAAGACTTTAGTTAAGTCTAATGGAACAGTAGATAAACTTGTATCGGATAAAGATTATGATTTATCAAAAAATAATATAGAGATTTACTTAATAGTTGTTGATGAGGGAGAAGGATATGTAGTTGATTATTATAATACAATATCTAAATAACTAGTATAAGGGAGGAATATAAGATGATAGAATTAAAGAACTACTCCTTAAACTATGGTGGTAACAAGATATTAGATAGCATAAGTTTTTCACTTGATAGAGGAAAAGTATTAGGGGTTGTAGGGCCTAGTGGAGTAGGAAAAACTTCATTAATTAGAGGAATAGTTGGAATTTATAAGGGAACAGAAGGAAGTATACTTTTTGATGGAGAGGAAGTATATGATAATCCAAAGGTAAAAAAGAAAATAGCTTTTGTGCCAGATGAACATAGTAGTTTTTATTTGATAACTTTAAAAGAAATAATTAAATATTATAAAAGTATATATCCTAACTTTGATGAAGATAGATTTTATAAAATTAACAAAGTGTTTAAGATTCCGTTAAATAAAAGATTTATGCAACTATCAAAAGGAATGAAAATGAGAGTTAATTTAATGATTGCATTTTCATTAAATTGTGAGCTTCTAGTTTTAGATGAGCCTACCTCAGGCTTAGACCCTATTTTAAAAGAAAAGGTTCTAAAAATAATAATGAATGAAGTCTATAGCAAAGAAAAGTCAGTTATAATAAGTTCACATAATTTAGGGGAGCTTGAAAGGATTTGCGATGAAATACTTATTATTAATGATGGAAAGGTTTATTATCATAATTCCTTAGAAAGTATAAAGAAGAATATAAAAAAATTACAAGTTGCCTTTGATATGCCTGTTTATGAAGAAGATTTGAATATAGAAGAAATCTTTAGTATTTCTCAAGTTGGAAGAGTATTTACTATTATAACAGAAGAATATAATGATAGCTTTAAAGAAAAGATAAATAAATTTAAACCATTATTTATAGAAGAAATCGATTTAAACTTAGAAGAGGTATTTATACATAAGCTAGAGGGGAAGTGTGATTATGAAGAAATATTTAAATGAAGGTTTATTTTATCAGGGAGATGCTAAAATAATACTTCCATTAACTATAGCTTATATAGGTGCTTTTTTGTTTAATAAGATGATTATTAGCGAGTTTTTCACTTGGACAATAAGGCAGAAACTTTATAATAATAATATGAACCAATTAATTTATCCCTTTGTAGGAATAGTTACTTTAATATTATACTTAATAGTTATTTATACAATATCAGTAGGAATATTTAAGAGAAAAAAGTGGTCTACTTTGCTAGCAGGGCCATTTTCTCGAATGGATATAAGAAAGAGAGAATTATGTATAGTTGTTATGTCTAATTTTGTTTATATACTTATTTACTTAGTTATTGTAGGACAAGGTATTATTGAAAATATGGAGATTATATCTTATATAGGTAACTTTAAAGAAATAATAATTATTGATTTAATTAGAATTATTAGCATATCAATTATAACTATTGGTGGACTAGCTTTATTAGATTCTATTTTTTCTAATATATATTATTTAATAGGATCAATGATATTTATAGGAGTATATATAATTTCACTATTAATTAATTTTCAGTTAGGCTCATTTACTTATATAGATTCAACAGATACTAGCGGGGTAAGATATGTATATAATGGTCTTACAGAATACTTGCAAGGTGTAGCTATTGGAAACAAAATTAGTAGTCTGCAAATTACTTGTATATCTTTAAGTTTTATAATAACAGGAATAATTTTAATATTAATAGCAAAAAAGTTAACTAATAAGATGTTAGTTGAACATATGAATGAAGGCATAATATTTAATTTTCCTAAAAAAGTAGTTCAATTTATGTTAGTTACATTTTTAGGAGTATTGTTTGCTCCAATTTTAAGCAATTTAATCAACGAATTTTATTTTTATTATACATTAGGTAATCTAGAGATAATTTTTATAAGAATAGGAATAATAGTAATTTCATCAATACTTTCTTATCTCTTACTAATAAAATTCAAAAAAAGAAAAAAACATAATTATTATAATATTTAGAGCTGTACTTCTTAAGTACAGCTCTTATTTATCCTATAGGAAATTATAAAATTTTTATAATTTATTTTCTTGGTGACTCTAAGTTTGAATAGTAATTTTATGGCAACTTGGAATGAAGAGACGGAGCAAATAAAATTACTATCCATACTAATCTAATTGAATTACTTCTTTAGTTTTTGGAGTAAATATAATATATCCTATTATAATTGAGATTACTGTTGGAATAACCCAACCAAAGCCTAATTCTCCTAAGGGAATAAAACTTAAATTTAATCCCGGAATTGCAAATAATAATCCAAATGCTAGTGAAGTATATACTCCAAGTCTTACAGCTTTTATATTCTTTAAAACTCTTGATAAAAGAGTAGTTGCAATTAATGTAATAGAAACTGGATATAATACATTAAGTATAGGTACAGATAAAAGAACTATTTTATCAACTCCTAATGTAGCAATACCTAAACTAATTATAGCTAGGACTATAGCATTAAATTTATATGGTAACTTTCCTTTTGATACTTTTTCAAAAAATGTTGCACCAGCGGTTAATAGCCCAATAGATGTTGTCAAGCAAGCGAGACCCATAGCAACTCCGATTATTACAGGACCAATTGAGCCTAAGATATTTTTAGATATTAAGATTAATAAGGATGTTTTACCTATGTCAGATGGAGCTAAATCAACAGTTTGTGCTCCTATGTAAGTTAATCCACCATATACAAATGCAAGTCCTATAACTGCAACAAGGCTTGATTTTAAAATCATTGATGAAAGCTGTGTTTCTTTGTATCCTTTGTCTTTTATTGACTTTGTTATTATTCCAGCGAATAAAAGAGCCGCTATTGCATCCATAGTTTGATATCCTTCTAATAATGAGGATGGAAAAACAGAAACAGCATTTGTTTCTAATATAGGACCTATAGGCATTAATGTACCTTTAACAATAATAGTTACTAACAGTACTATTAAAGCAGGTGTTAAGTATTTTCCAATTGCATCTATTATAGAAGTACTTTTTAAAACAAAAAATAAATTTATTATAAAATAAATTGTCATTGCCAAAAATGCTGATATATTAGGGAAAAATGGATTTATTGTAAGCTCAAAAGTAGTTGCAGCTGTTCTAGGAATACCAAGCATTGGTCCTATAGCTGTAAAAAGCACAGCTGTAAAAATAATAGCAAATTTTTTATTTATTTTTCCAGCAAGAGCTTCAAAAGTGCCATTGCACTTAGAACAAGCAAGGATAGCTAAAAGTGGTAATCCAACTCCTGTAAATATAAAACCTATAATTCCTAATAAAAATTCACTTCCTATTTTATTTCCTAGGAAAGCAGGAAATATAAGGTTTCCAGCTCCAAAAAACATTGAAAATAGAGCAAAACCAACAACAATGGAATCTTTCGTACTTTTCTTCATATTTTTACCTTCCTTTACTTAAAGTTATAACAAAATTTAATTTCAAAACAAATTATTATCAAAATTTATAATTTAATAATAGTTTAATAATAAAAATATATTATTATTGAATAAATGATAAATCACATAATGTTTATATTACCATGATGGAAGAAATTATTCAATAAATTATTAAATTAAAACTTAAGAGAAATAATGGTATAATGAGATTGATATTTAAGAGAAACTTAATTGTTAAATTCATAAATTTTAGGAGGAAAGCTTATGCTATTAAGTGAAATTGTTAATTTAGTAGAAAATTTAGAAATTTTTAGAGATGGAGAATTTACCTCTTTAGGCCTTGCTGTTGCAGTATGTGAAGAAAAATTACTTTCTTTTATAGAAAATGAAAATTATATAAGTGGATTAAGTGATAAAATCACATGTTTAATAACAACAAAGGAAATAGGGGAAAAGCTTAAAGATACATATGGTATAATAATTTCTAAAAATCCAAGGATGGATTACTTTAAATTACATAATAAGCTTTCTAATATTAGAGGATATAAGAGAGAGGATTTTGATACTATTATTGGAGATAGATGTGAGATAAGTAATTTATCATCTATAAGTAAGAAAAATGTGAGAATAGGGAATAATGTAAAAATAGAAGAGTTTGTTGTTATTAGAGAAAATACAGTGATAGGAGATAACTCTATTATAAGAGCAGGTGTAGTTCTAGGTGGGGAAGGATATGAGTATAAAAGAACTGATGGGATAATAATGAATGTTAAGCATTGTGGAGGAGTAATAATAGGAGACAATGTAGAAATTCAATATAATGGGTGCATAGATAAGGGCCTTTATCCATGGGATAATACAATAATAGGAAGTTATTCTAAATTAGATAATTTGGTTCATATTGAACATGGAGTTAAGGTTGGGGATAGATGCTTAATTGCATCAAGAACAACTTTTGGAGGTAGAACAATAATTGGAGATGATTCATGGGTTGGATTAGGAGCTATTATTTCAAATGGATTAATTCTTGGGAATAAAGTTAGTGTGAGCCTTGGTTCTGTAGTAACTAAAAATTTAAAAGATGGAGAAAAGGTATCTGGAAATTTTGCTATAAATCATGATAAATATATAAATTTTATAAAAGGTATTAGATAAAAATGTATTTTAATAAGGAATAAGGTGAAAATAATATTAAGCATGTATTTAAATATTATTATAGTTTATTAGAATACTAAAATAATTTAGCTTAAATAAATGTAATTTGTTTTATATAAGTAGATATGTTAAAATTATACTTGGTTATATTATGTAAAGATATATGAATGAGAGGGATAAAGATGAAAGTAAGAAAAGCCATTATACCAGCTGCTGGGCTTGGAACTAGATTTTTACCAGCTACAAAGGCACAACCAAAGGAAATGTTACCTATAGTTGATAAGCCAACAATACAATATATCATAGAAGAAGCAGTAGCATCAGGAATTGAAGAAATTCTTATAATTACAGGAAGAAATAAAAAGTGTATAGAAGATCATTTTGATAAGTCCGTAGAATTAGAAATGGAACTTGAAAAAAATCATAAAGAAGATCTTTTAGAGCTTGTAAGAGATATATCAGACATGGTTGATATCCATTACATAAGACAAAAAGAGCCTAAAGGCTTAGGGCACGCTATACTATGTGCAAAGGCTTTTGTTGGAAATGAACCTTTTGCTGTTTTATTAGGTGATGATGTTGTTGACTCAGAAGTTCCTTGTTTAAAGCAATTAATGGATTGTTACAAAGAGTATAAGACTTCTATATTAGGAGTTCAAACAGTAGCTCATGAAGATGTAAATAAATATGGAATAGTAGATGGAATTCATATAGAAGACAGAGTTTATAAAGTTAAAAAACTAGTAGAAAAACCTTCTATAGATGAGGCTCCAAGTAATGTTGCTATATTAGGAAGATATATAATAACACCACATATATTTGAAATATTAACTAATACAGCTCCAGGAAAAGGTGGAGAAATTCAGCTTACAGATGCATTACAAACATTAATAGAAAGTGAAGCAATGTATGCATATAACTTCGAAGGAAGAAGATATGATGTTGGAGATAAGCTTGGATTTTTACAAGCAACAGTTGAATATGCTTTAAAGAGGGAAGAACTTAGAGAACCATTTATTCAGTATTTAACTAGTGGAGATTGGAATAAGTAAATTTTATAAATCAATAATAGCATAAGCAAAAGACTCCATTTGGGAGTTTTTTGTTTATGCTAATTTTAATCTATCCTCTTGGTATAAACCCAATTTTCTTTTGCATTTTTCTTAAAGTTTTCATTGAAACATAATTTGCTTTTTCAGCACCTAATTTATAGATATCCTCTAATGCTTTTTTATCCTTAAGGATTTCTTCAACCTTATTTTGAATTGGTTCTAATTCTCCAACTATAGCGTCAGCGACATCTTTCTTTAAATCAGCATAACCTTTATCCTTATAGTATTCTACAAGTTTTTCTGGTGTTGATCCTTTAATTGCAACTAATAAATCAAGTAAATTCTTAACACCTGGTTGTTCATCAGAGTAGTTTATAATTCCTAGGCTATCAGTAACAGCTCTAGAAACTTTTTTTCTGATAACTTCAGGTGGATCCATAATTAAAATATATGAATTAGGATTATCATCTGATTTAGACATCTTTTTACTTGGATCTTGTAGGCTCATTATCTTAGCTCCTACCCTTGGAATGTAAGGATCAGGTATTTTAAATGTTGGGCTATAAGTATTGTTAAATCTATTAGCAATATCTCGTGCAATTTCTAGATGTTGCTTTTGATCTTGCCCAACTGGTACTAAGTCTGTATTATATAAAAGGATATCTGCAGCCATTAATACTGGATAAGTAAATAATCCAGCTCCTATTGAATCTCCATATCTTTGAGATTTATCTTTGTATTGAGTCATTCTGCTAAGTTCACCCATATAAGTATTGCAGGTCAATAACCATGCACATTCACTATGAGCAGGAACATGGGATTGAATAAATAGAGTATTTTTTTCAGGTACTATACCTGCTGCTATATATATTGCAAGAACTTCAAGAGTTCTTTGTCTTAAATCCTTTGGTTCTTGTTTAACAGTTATTGCATGTAAGTCGACTACACAAAAATAACAATCAAACTCATCTTGAAGAGAAACCCAGTTTTTTATTGCTCCTAAATAATTTCCTAATGTTAATTGACCAGAGGGTTGAATTCCACTAAAAATAACCTTCTTTTTTTCCGTATTACTTTCCAAATAAAGCACTCCTTTCATTTGTGCATACTAACATTTATAACCATAACTATATTCTTAATTATAGATTTGGAAAATTATGATGTCAATAAGGATGGATTAATATTAAAGTTATTAATACTATAGGTAGCAATATTGATGTAATATGAAAGTGGTAATGAATTAATTTGAGGTTTTATAAAGAGGAAAAAATTTAGATAAGAAGCATGTTTAAAGATTAATTTAAATTATGATAAATATTAAAATTTATATAAAAAGATTTTTAAGAGAGGGAGAAATTAAAAATCTTCACAATGCCAATACATTAATCAAGAATTTAATTTAGATGTTATTTATTAATAATATCTAAGCTTTTACATAAAAAATGTCAATAAATAATACTAACATAGATAAAAGTAGTATTATATTAATTGACCAAACTGAAAATTTAAATATTAAAGCAATTAACGTGAATAAAACAAATATATTAAAAAATATTTTTAGAAATTTCATTAAGTAAGTCCTCCTATAATGTAATGATAGGTCTAGATACTTAGTTTATGCAAGTTTCCAAAAAAAATACATAAAATAAAGACTAACCTTTAATGGTTAGTCTTTAGAAATAGAATTATCTTCTATTGTTTTGTGCTTTTCTAGCTCTTCTACAATCAGGACATCTTACTGGCTCGTTATCAAATCCTTTTTCCTTGTAGAATTCTTGCTCTCCAACTGTGAAAACAAATTCCTTTCCACAATCTTTACAAATTATTTTCTTATCTTCCATTTTAAAATCCTCCTTAAAATTCATAGGGATAAACTTGATAAATCTTCTTCCTTAAGGTGTACTATGAACTTTAAGGGATAGAGAATGTATCGAGATTTTTCCTAATCATTTAAATTTTCAAAATAATTATACCATAAAGCATAATTATTTCAATAAGATATAATAAAAATATTTATAAATTATTTAGAATTTTTTGAAAACTTCTCCATAGACTTAAATTTAAAGTAATAAGAAGAAAATACTATAAGAGGTATTAAAATAAAACTAAATAAATTAAGTATTTGTAAATACTTTAAAGCATCATAAAGTATATAATTATTCATTCCTAAAAAATTAGAAAAAACAAATATTAGAAATGTATATATGCCTATAAAAATACGCTTATTTTTCATATATTTCCCACAGATTAATAGAATGCTATAAGTTGATAAAACATATTTTACAAAAAATCCTATTACTGTTTGAACTATAAAAAATAGTTCTCCAAATTCTAAAAAACCAGCAACTTCAATTCTCTGACCTAATATAAATTCTGGATAAAAGATATTTGCAGCCCTTAATGGACCAAAGGCTGTTATTACTCCTATCATTGATATAACTACAAAGGCAGAGGTAATAATTCCAGCGTAAAAAGTATGTCTTCTTATATTTTCATATTTTTCTATGTACTTTAAAAATGGTAGGGCTATCATAAAGGAAGAAAATCCCCCAAGTACAAGAAAGCTTGAAATTATAAATTCCATAGAAATTCCGTTTCCAATTACAGGGAGTAAATTATTTATATCCTTATAGCTTTGAGATAAGATAAAAAATATTATTCCATTTACTATAAGTATAAATACGCTAACTAAGACAAAGATTAAGATAGTTTTTAGCTTTTTATTAAAAATAAAAAGAGATGGAAGAAGGAAAAAAATTAATGCATACCAAACAGGAGTTTCAAGAAAAAGTGTGGAATGTAATACATTTGCTTCTACGGCACCTGCTTCAATTGCATTTATAAATAAAGTTAATAAAAATATAAGCATTAAAATTATACCTATCCATTTAGGCATGGAACGATAAAATATATCGTTTATATCGTAGGTTTTTGTTGTTTTACAAACACTAATTATATACATTAAGAAAACTATAAATGCTATAGATGCTATTAATGATGCAAGCCAAGTATCTCTTCCCCCTATGTCAACAAATATAGATGGATATGTTTTAACAGATATAAGGGCTACTCCAATTATAAATAATATAAAATGTTTACTAGAAATTTTATTCATCTTTATCACCTTTCTGAATATTTAATACTTAACAATTAAGATTTTCACTAATGCATTGATTTTGTGCATTATTTAGTATTAGCAAAAAAATGAATATTAAACAGTTTTTCAACAAATAATACAATCAGGTGATGTATATGAATAATTTAGAATATGTAAAAGAGAAATTAAAGAACTCTTTTGATGTTAAGTATAGACCAATCCAAACAGTAATAGGAAAGGCTACAGTAGTATTTATTGATGATTTATGTAATGTGGCTATGATAAGCGAATATGTAGTTTTACCATTAAGGAGATTTGGAGAAATGACTCCTAATAGTAGAAGTATTAATTCTCCTAAAGAAGTAATAGAAAATGCATTAGACATAAATGCAACAGATATTGCTAAAGATATAGACGATGCAATAATGCATGTGTTATCAGGAGATCCTATATTAATATTTGATAACTTTCAAGAGATAATTTATGTAGAAACAAAAGGCTTTCCAGTAAGAAGTGTTGGAACCCCACAGACAGAATCGGTTTTGAAGGGACCAAGAGAGGGTTTTAATGAGTTAATGGTAACTAATATTGCATTAATAAGAAGAAGAGTTAAGAATCCTAATTTAAAGTTTGAGGCAGTAGTAGTAGGAGAACAATCTAAAACATCAGTAGCTGTATGTTATATAGATGGAGTTGCTCCAAGCGAATTAGTAGAGAATATAAAGGAAAAAGTAAATAATTTAGATTTAAGATTTATATTAGATACTAATTATGTAGAAGATGCCCTTAAAAACCAAAAAAGCTTTTTTGATACAGTTGGTTATACAGAAAAACCAGATGAAGTTAGTGCAAAATTATTAGAAGGAAGAGTTGGAGTAATTGTTGATGGAACACCATTTGTAATTACGGCGCCATACTTCTTTTTAGAAAATTTTCAAATGCCAGATGATTACTATTTAAATAAATATTATACAAATTTTAATCGTATATTACGATGGTTCGCATTTTTTATAGCTACATTAGTACCAGGACTTTATGTTGCCGTAATAACATACCACTTTGCTATGATACCTTCATTATTTATGTTTAGGCTTGCAGTATCTAGAGCGGGGGTTCCATTTCCTACATTTATTGAGGTAATGTTAATGATGCTTGCCTTTCAATTTATAAAAGAAGCAGGCTTAAGGTTACCACAGCCGATAGGTGGAGCAATGAGCATAGTTTCAGCATTAATTTTAGGAGATGCTGCAGTAGGTGCTGGTATTGCATCAAGAATAACAATAATAGTAGTAGCATTAAGTACTTTATCATATTTCTTAATTCCAAAGCTTTATGGAGCAGTATCCTTTTGGGCATTGATATTAGTTGTATTTTCAGCTGCATTTGGAATACCAGGATTTTTATGTGGAGCTTTATTACTATTAATACAATTAGCAGAATTAGATTCAGTTGGATATCAATTTTTATTTCCAGTTGGAAGCATAAACGAATATAGATTTAAAGACGTAGTTTTAAGAGGTGGTCTTGGAAAAATATCAAAGAATATAATAAAAAAGGGGAATTAAAAATGAAAATTAAAATATTAAGTAAGATTTTAACTATATTTTTTATTCCTTTATTTTTAGTTGGATGTTTTAATTATAGAGATATAAATAAGGTAAGCTTTGCAACAAGTGTTATTTTTGATACAGATGAGTTCGATAGAGCCATAGTTTATGTAGACGGTGTAAAGCCTTATAGAAGTACTAATGAAAGTTCAGATAAAGGAAAAAGAGTAATATATAAGGGCGTAGGGAAAACGGCTTTAGAAGCATTAAGAGATGTAAATTTAGCTTCTAGTTACGAGTTAAATTATTCTCAAAATAGAGCTTACATATTTACAGAAAAAGCAGCTAGAAAAGGAATTAAAAAATATGTAGACTTAATAAATAACAATCAAGAATTTCAAATTAAACCAGATATATTTGTATATTTTGGTGAAGTTGATGATTTATTAAAAGTTACTTCAAGTGATGAAGAATATTTGGGGTTATATTTAGAAGAATTAGTTCATAAGAATAAAAGAAACCCAAGAGCAATGAGAGCAAATATAAATGATTACTTAAGTAATTCAATAACAGCTAGCGATACATATATAGTAGGAGTAATTGAAATAAGAGATGATGCATTAGACAAAAAAATAGAAATAGGTGGAGGAGCTATAATAAAGGATAATACTTTAGTTGAAAGAATAGATGCAAAAGATGCTATGAGCTATAATTTACTAATGAATAAGATTAAAAGAGGAACCCTTGAAATGTCAAATCCACAATCCAAAAGAGGTTTTATAACTCTTGATGTATTAGATAGTAATACAGAAAGTAAACTGAGATTAGATGGAGATAATATAAAGTTAGTTAAAAATTTAGAAGTAAAAGTATCAATTGCAGAAACTCAAGATAGATTTATTGTTGATAATGAATTGTTGAAATATATAAAAGAGGTTAAATCAAAGGAAATAGAAAATTATCTTGAAGATATATTTAATGAGTATAAAGAAAAAGATTTAGATGTTTTTGAGGTCGAAAGACTTTTGGATATATACTATCCTAAAGCAGCAGTCTCTGATCCTATTTCGAAAACAGATTTAGAAGTTAATGTTAACTTAATAATTGAGGGAAGCAGCTTAATTAAAGATAGTCTATAACAATAGTTTAGCTAAAAAATTTTCAGTAAGAAAAAGCTATTGATATTAAAAGGAAAATAAAGTAATATTAATCTATAGATTGTCTGGATTCGATTCATACTATGTAAGATGAAATAGGGAGGGAGTATGGACGATTATAAAGTTAAGTATCATCAACTTAAGTCAGAGTACGAAAGCTATCAGAAAATCACAGAAGAAAAAATACAAGAATTAAGTTGTGTTAATGTTCAATATGAAAAAAATCTTGATATGCTTTCTAATGTAATATTAATTAGCAATTATATAAATTCAAATTTAAGTAATAAGAATATAATACAAATGATAAATGATATGATAATAGGAATTATAGGAGTAACACAATCTACTATATACTTGTTAGAAGATTTTAAATTTGTAATAAAGGCTACTAATGGAACCAAGGAAAGTATAGGACTTACAGAAGAGTGTAAGAGGAACATAGGTAAGAATAAAACATTTATAGTAAATTCAAAAGAACCGATTGTAAAAGATGAATTAAATGGTATATTTATTCACTCAAGAATGGGAGTACCAATTAAGGTTGGAGAAAAATTCATAGGATATATAATTGTTGATCATACACATTATAATTATTTAACTGAGTTTCATGAAATATTTTTAAGTTCTATAGCTAGTCAAATTGCAATTGCTTTAGAAAATTCTATTTTATATAAAAAAATAGAAAAGGCAGCGAAGTTTGATGCACTAATTGGAATTTATAATAGAAAGACATTTTATGAAATTATAGAAGAAAGATTGGATAATGGAAGAGTAGATAAGTATGCTATAGTTATGATTGACTTAGATAATTTTAAGAGGGTTAATGACACATTAGGGCATCAATTTGGTGATAAGGTTTTAATAGAAACTGCAAACATAATAAGAGATAGGTTATATCAACAAGATATAATTGCAAGGTATGGTGGAGAAGAAATAATATTATATATAGATTGTATGAATGACACCAAAGGAGTGTACGAAAGAATAGATAAAATTAGAGAAGCAGTGTCTAGAAACTTTGTTTTAAAAGAAGGAATTGTTAGAAATGTTACTGCAAGCTTTGGAGTAGGTTTTTATCCTTATGATGGAGAAACTTTAGAAGAAGTTATAAATTGCGCAGATAAGTATCTTTATAAAGCAAAACACGCAGGTAAAAATAAAGTAATGAGTTCGCACTTTTTTAGGTAAAAAGATAGAGATTAAAAGGAATTCTCTATCTTTTTATTTTTTTAAATATAATATTGTAAATAATTTCAACAAGATAGAATATATATATATTAAGAGAATAAAAAATTTTATATAGAAGGAGTGGATTCCAATGATTCAAGTTTTTTGCGCAAGTAGGGGGTCAGGTAAAACTAAAAGATTAATAGAACTTGCAAATGAACGTTTAAGCCAGGCAAAAGGGGATTCAGTTTACATTGATAATGATACAAGATACATGATGCAGCTTAGAAGAAAGATAAGGTTTATAAATACTAATGAATTAGGCGTAATAGATTGTGATAGCTTTTATGGATTACTTTGTGGAGTTATATCTCAAAATTATGATGTTGAAAATATATATATAGATGCTTTATCTAATATAGTAGAGTGTAGTAATTTAGAATCAACAAACCTGTTTATAAAATTAAAGGAATTCTCTCAAAAATTTAATCTAAATTTATTTATAAATTTAAATTGTGATTGCAAAGAAGATTTACCAGACTTTATAAAGAAATATGCAGCATAAATGTCAAAGGTTAAAAAGTGGATAGTTTTTACTATTCACTTTCCTTACCTTCAGTTTGTAAGTGTACATATGTAAGTTTACGTTGACTTGGAGCGGAGCGACGGAAAAAGTAAACTTATATATGTTCACTTTTTTAAGCTTTAATCAGTTGATAATATTTAAATTAAAAGATATACTATAATAAGTAATAAAAGTAGGAGGTTACGTAGAATGGCTAATGTTTTAGATGAGTTATTAGATCGTGGATACATAAAGCAATTTACTCATGAAGATGAAACTAGAGAATTGCTAGAAAAGGAGAAAATAACTTTTTATATAGGCTTTGATCCAACAGCTGATAGTTTACATGTTGGACATTTCATTGCATTAATGTTTATGGCTCATATGCAAAGGGCAGGACATAGACCAATAGCACTTCTTGGTGGGGGAACTGCAATGGTAGGAGACCCTTCAGGAAAAACTGATATGAGATCTATGCTTACAAAAGAACAAATTCAACATAATGTTGATTCAATAAAGAAGCAAATGGGAAGATTTATAGATTTTTCTGATGATAAAGCTATATTAGTAAATAATGCAGATTGGTTATTAAACTTAAATTATGTAGATTTCTTAAGAGAGGTTGGAGTTCACTTTTCTGTAAATAGAATGCTTTCTGCTGAGTGTTTTAAGCAAAGATTAGAAAAAGGTCTTTCCTTCTTAGAGTTTAATTATATGTTAATGCAAGGATATGATTTCTACGTATTAAATCAAAAGTATAATTGTAAGATGCAATTAGGTGGAGACGACCAATGGTCAAACATGATTGCAGGTGTTGAATTAGTTAGAAGAAAGGCACAAGGTCAATCTATGGCAATGACTTGCACTTTATTAACTAATAGCCAAGGTCAAAAGATGGGAAAAACTGTTGGAGGAGCTTTATGGCTTGATCCAAATAAAGTTTCACCATTTGATTTCTATCAATACTGGAGAAATGTTGATGATGCTGATGTAGAAAAATGTTTATCATTATTAACATTTGTTCCTATGGATGAAGTAAGAGAAATATGTTCAGTAGAAGGTTCAGCTATAAATGAAGCTAAAAAGCGTCTTGCATTTGAAGTTACAAAGTTAGTTCATGGTGAAGAAGAAGCTAATAAAGCTAGAACAGCTGCTGAAGCTTTATTTTCAGGTGGAGTAGATATGAGTAATGTTCCAACTGTAACTATAAGTAAAGAAAAGTTAGGTTCAACTATCTTAGATATAATGGCTGAAAACAAAATAGTTCCATCTAAAGCTGAAGGAAGAAGACTAATTCAACAAGGTGGATTATCATTAAATGGAGAAAAGGTTACTGAAGTTACTAGAACTTTAGAAGAATCAGATTTAGAAGATGGTTCAGCTTTAATTAAAAGAGGAAAGAAAAATTATAATAAAATAGTAGTTGAATAAGTAAATTATAAAAATAAGGCTATTAATATAAAATACTGAAAATCTAGCAATATTATTTCTAGATAGAGTATTAATTATTAATAGCCTTTTAGATTAAATAAAATAAGTACGTCTGAATTTATTTTTTATTTTATAGTTAATAAGTGATTAATTAAATATAACAATTAAAGGTAAATAATATATTTAATAATATTTTGTTTAAAAAGCACTTTATTGAAAAATTCTACTTAATTTATAGTAATTAAGGGAAGCTTTATAGTTGTAATTATTTCATTACCATTATCTAAGAAAATTGTACCGTTATGATCTTGTATTATTTCCTTACATAAATAAAGTCCTAGACCAGTACTATATAAATCATCCGAAGTAGTTGACTTTACAAATGGTTCAAATATATGTTCATATATTTCATTTGGAATTGGATGAGATTCGTTAACTATATCAACTATATAGAAATCATCAATTATATATGAATTAATTATTATAGTTGAGTTTTCTAGGGAGTATTTTATTGCATTATCTAATAAATTTATTAATACCTCTTTTATTTTATTTTGTTTAATTGATATAAAAGAATCCTCTAATATAAATGAAATTATTAAATTATACTTTTCAGCTTTAATATTCATATCTAAGCATACTTGCTTAATTAAAGAGCATATATCAACTTCTACGAAATTTTCATTTATAGAAGATAATCCCTTTGAAATATTTATTATTTCAAGGACTAATTTATTTAATCTTTGACTTTCTGAATGTATTTGATTAATTGCACGAGATTTAAATTCTTCATCATCCACTATATTTTCTATTATCATTTCAGAATAGCCAATAATGGAGGTAAGAGGTGTTTTTAACTCGTGAGTAACAGTATCAAAAAATATTTTCCTACTTAAGGCTAGTTTTTCAACCTTTTCTTTTTCCTGCTCAATATCTAAAATTTGTTCTTGGATTTTAGATTTCATATTTATAAATTCTTTAGATAATATGGAAATTTCATCATTTCCTGAATAATCTATAGAAACATTATAGTCACCTTCTCCAACTTTTTTAGAAGCTAAAGTTAAATAAGTAATTGGTTGTACTATCTTATTTGTTAAGAAATATGAAATTGAGAAGATAAATAAGATTAACACTATTTCAATTAAAGTTAATATATTTGTTGCTTTAGTATAATCCGAATAAAGATAGGTATAGTCTTTATTTAAATTTATTATACCTATGTAGGATTCATTAATTATTATTGGATAAGAAAGCTTTCCTGTAAGGGTTTTATTATTATATTTTATATCAACAATAGTTTTACCAGATTTAACTTGAGGAAGATTTTCAGTAAATTCAGGATTAGCTTTTTCTAAATTAGAAGCAAGTACATTACCATCTATATCACATATTTGAAGCTTACTATCATAGTTTAAAGAGATATATTCCATTAAATATTTACTTTCTTGAGATAAAGCTTTATCTTTATAAAGATAATTTCTTACAGATAATGTGTATTTAACAGATTCACGGGTACTCTTCATTATTTCTTTTAATGAAGAAGTAACTGTATTTTCCATATTATCTTTTAATATTTTTCTAACAGATATATTTAATGAAATACCAAGTAAGACAATTGTAAGAGTAATAATTAAAGTAAATTTATATTTAATTTTCATGTTTACCTCATCATATATCCAATACCAAATACTGTTTCAATTATTGATGGTTGTCCAACTATATCAAGTTTACTTCTAATTCTTCTTATATGAATATCGACAGTTCTTATATCACCATCATAAGAAAACTCCCAAATATTATCTATAAGTTGCTCTCTAGAAAAAACTTTATTTCTGTTTTGAACAAAAAATTCAAGGAGTTCATATTCTTTAGGTTTAAGTTGGATAACTTCATCATTTTTTAAAACAGTTCTGTTATTAAAATTAATTTTTATATTTGAATTTATATTAATAAAATTTTTATTATTTTTTGAAGAGGACTTTTCAATACGCCTAAATACAACCTTTATTCTACTTATGACTTCTTTTATATGGAATGGCTTAGTAATGTAGTCATCAGCTCCAAGTTCAAGGCCAAGAACTTTATCAAATACATCACATTTGGCAGTAAGAATTATAATAGGTATAGTATATTTAGCATTTATATCTTTACATAAGTCAAAACCACTTCCATCTGGCAAGTTTAAATCTAATAAAATTAAGTCAGGTAAGTTTGTACTTAAAAAATCATTAGCTTCTTTTAAAGAAAAGACACTATGAGGTAAATAACCTTCAGACTTTAAAGTATGAAATAATATATCATTTATAGATTTATCATCTTCGATAATAAGTATTTGAGTATTCATTATATATTCTCCTTAATATGGATATTATAATATAATTATATTAAATATTTAGTAAATAATAAATAGAGCCATAAAAACTATTGATAATAAATGTAATACTAAAGAAATAAAAAAAGTGGACATATATAAATTTGCTTATTCCGTCACTTTGCTCTAAGTCAATGATAACTTATATGTCCACTTGAAAACTGAAGGAAGAAAGTATAAATTAAATCTAAATTTCAAACATTGATGTTTTAAAGAAATTATATAATCATATTTTCAAAATTATAAATTTTTATACTTTCATATACATTAAAAATTAAGATTACAAGAATAAACTTAAGGTGTGTATTGTCTATAGATAGAGTAAGCAGATCCATTTTTTAATTCTATCCAACAAAGTGTACCTCTATTAGTTAATGGCTTATCATCCTTTATAACAGGATCTCTTATATCCATTGATTTTCGCAAATTAATATAATCTTTAAAATCTTTAAATGAAGCTACTTCGGTTATAGAAGAATTTTTAGGTGGAGCAACATTAATCCCCAAATCTAGAAAATCATGATTTAATAATTGAAAGCTACAGTTGTTTGATATTTCATAGGTGGTTAATTTATCATAGTTATTTCTTATATAATAACTATCTGGAACATAATACTCTCCCTTATCATTAGTAGGAAGATCTATCTTATCTTTATTATCTTTGAGAAATTCCCTAAGAGATTCTTCTCCGCCACGATAAAATTCAACTAAGTCAACATCTATATAAGTTTTTCCATCAATAGTATAGATATTATTAATACATCCAATTTGCTTATCATAAACATTTTCTAAAACTGTTAGGTTCATTTCTACTTGCCGGCCATATTCATCGTTGGTGCCGTAATAACTAAAGGTACCTGGATTTAATGTATCAACTTTTGATACATTCCATGTTAGAGGAAGTGAGATTTGTTCTTCGTTTATATCAGTAATTACACTTTGAGGTAGGTTAAATTCTGAATCTTGATAAACAGAATTTGTAAGCTTAATTACATCAAATTTAGATGAAATTTCTTTAGCTATTGTTTTCATGTTTTCACTGTCTACTCCATTAGCTAGAGCAGTTTTAACTATAAAGTAAGCATCATCAAGTTTATTAGAGTTCATATATATATCCTTTATTTCTAAATATAAATCTTTATTTGTTTTATCTAGATCAATAGCTTTATTAAAATATGCCTTGGCTTCATCGTATTTATCATCATCAAGAAGTTTTTTTGCATTGCTAATAGCTTCATTAACTTCAGTTTCTTCCACTAAAATTTCACCTTGAGTATCATTAGAAACTGTTACTTTTTTTGTCGTGTCAGTGCAGGCAAATAATGAAGTAGTTAATATTAAAAAAATAGGTATAATAGCTAATTTTATAAGTTTTTTATTCATAGTAAAGTCTCCTTTATTTTAGAATTTATAAATATTTTCTAGATATAGAGTACACAGTGTTATTTTTGATTTCAACCCAGCATAAAGTTGTTCTATTAGTTATTATTTTGTCACCTAATTCTTGCTTATTATCTAAGTGCATTTTATACATCATATCAATATAATTTTTGAAGGTTTCATAAGAAACTGTATTTAGTTCAGGTAGATTTGATTCACTATCATAACCTAAGACAAATAAATCAATAAAAAATAGTTGGAATACACAATCTCTTGAAACTTCGTAAGTAGTTATAGTGCTATTATTATTTCTTATATAGTAGCTAAATGGAAGAAAGTATTCTCCTTTTTCCTCATCATAAGCAGCCATATTATCTTTTTTGGCTTCAATTAAAGCTTCATTAGGGTCTAAATATAATTCTACTAAATCTACATCTATATAGGTTTTTCCATTAGAAGTATAAATTTTATTTATAGATCCAATTTGCTTATCATAAACATTTTCTAGAACTGTTAATTCCATTTTTGCCCTTCTACCGTATTCTTCATTAAAACCTTCGTAAATAAAAGTGCCTGTAGTTGAAGAGTCAACTACTTGGTTATCCCAAGTTATAGGAAGTGATATTGTATTTCCTGAAATTACAGTTTTAACTTCGTTAGGTAAGGTGTAGTTAGTATTTTGATATATAGATAAAGTCGTGTTTATTGATTCAAATTTAGAGGAAATATCTTTTAAAATTAATTTCATATTCTCAATATCTATATTGTTTGTTAGTGCTGTCTTTACAATAAAATAGGCATCATCAAATCTATTTAGAGACATATAGATATCCTTAATTTTTAAATATATGTCCTTATTTGTTTTATCTAGAGATATTGCTTTATTGAAATATTCTTTAGCTTCATCAAAATTATTTTCATTAAGATATTCCTCACCAGTTTTTATAGCTTGATTTATTTCATTTTCCTCAGAGGAAATTGTGTTTTTTGTATTATCCGATATAGTTATTTTTTTTGAAGTATTTTGACAAGATACTAGGGTTGATGAAACTGTAATAACAGATATAATTATTATTTTTGAAAAAAATTTTTTATTCATTTCTTAACCTCCATTGATTTCTATACTTATATCATATAAGGTAAAAATTTCTAAAGATTATATAGTTATTTCTAACTTATTTCCAAAAGAAAATTAATTTGGATTTTAAATAAAGCTTTCTGAGGTTATATATGTTAAGAATTTGTATAAAGTATTCGACATTATAAATAATATAGATGTATATGAGGTGAAATTATGCCAGGAGTTTTTAATGTAGGTAATTCATACAATGTAAATAATAAAAGAATATCTAGTAAACTGACCTTTGATTCTGGTGAAAAATTTTCAGGTAAGATAATTAACAAAGATGATAAAAATGAAGTTACTATAAAGCTGCTAGATGGTTGGGAGTTTTCAGCCGAAATTGATGGAGATATAGAATCATTAGATAATGGATTACAAAGATTTCAAGTTGAAGGTTTTGTAAATGGAAAATTAAAATTAAAGGTTATAGCTAAGAGTGTTTCTGGAGATGAGTTAGCTCAAGGTGAATTTAATGATATTATTTCGAAAGAAGGATTAAGCAAAGAAGATACAAACTTATTAAAGTCTATGTTAAAGTTTGGAATCCCCCTTACTAAAGAAAATATAAAAGAAATTAAGGGGTTAATTCAGTTTTCGGATAAGATACAAGCTAATCCAAAAGAGATAGATGAGTTTATATCAAAATACTTAATGAGCAAAGGAATAAGCAAGAATAGTGAAGAAGGAATAAAAATTAATAATATTCTTAAAGAATTTTTAGGAGAGTTTAAGACATTATCAAAAGAAGATATTTTATTATTTTTTGAAAATGATATAGAATTTAATAAAGAAAATATAAAGGGATATAATAATATTTTAAAAGGTGAAAATAATATATCTAAATTACTTGATGATATTTCTAATTCTATTCCAAAGTTTAAAGAAGGAATTTTAGAAGATAGGTTAAATCTTAATAATTCAAATCATAATAAGGATAATTTGAAGTTAAATAATATAAATATTAAGACTACAGATATAGAAGAGGCAATAGATATAAAAAATCTTCAAATTAGTAATGGGGAAGAAGTTAATATTGATCAAAAAGTTAGTAATGGTCAAGAAACTAATAAGGGGCAAGAGGTTAATAATATAAGTAATAAATTAGTGAATGAATTATATCAAAAAAGTGATTCAGGTAATTCTAAGGTTAGTATGCTTTCATTACTTAAATCTATTTCAGGTCAAGCAGAAGACTTGCTTAATACTTCATTAAAAGAAATCTTAAGTAATAGAAGAGTAGAGTTTACAAGTAATGAATTTGATAGAACTTTTAACTCAATAAATTTAATAAAGCCAGAAGAATTTATAGGCAAGCTTAAAGAAATAATAGCTGAGTTTAATGAAATTGGGGCTAAAAATATAGTAGATGAGTTTAATAATTATTTAAATAAAGCTAATAATGAATCATTAGGAGTAACAGAATCATTAGACTTTAGTAAAGGACAATTAGAAAAATTACTATCTACTGCTATGGGAAAAGGAATAACATTAACAGAAGAGGAGTTTTCAAAATTAAAGGATGTTATAAATTTAAAGTACCAAGAAACTTTAGATAAAGATTCAATTAAAAATACTGAAACAAGTGATTTACTTAAAGATGGAGTTATTAAAGATACTACAATAAAAGATGCTATAATAAAATCTGATATATCCATTAATAATAAATTAAATATACCATCAAAAGAGTTAATAGAAGCTTCTATTAATAAAGGTGGAGAAAATAATAAAGAAATAATTAAAGATATTATATCTACTTTAAAGGGAGAGTCTATAATTTCTGAAAAAGTTATAGATATTATAAAAAATAATATAAATGAAATAAAGATGTTTAATAAAATAAGTGAAGAATACTATTATGCAGATGTTCCAGTTAATATTAAAGAAAGAGAATATCCATGTAAGCTAATAATTAAGGATAATAGAAAAGAAGGCAAAAAAATAGATAGTACAAATGTAAAAATGGTAGTTACAGTTGATACTAAAAATTTAGGCACAATAGATGGATATATGAAGGTTTTAGATAGAAAAATAGACATAGATTTAAAATGTGAAGAAAAATTTGTTAAAATAGTAGATATGGCAAAGACAAAATTAGTTAATAATATAGAGAATATGGGATTTTTAGTAGGTGTAAAAGTATCTAAAAAAGAAAGTGAAGTTTCATTAACATCATGCAGGGATTTCTTTAGTTCAAACTCAGGAATATCACTTGATAGGAGAGTTTAAAGTAAAGAGTTTAGGAGGAGAATATGAAAGGAAGAAAAAAGGCTGCTGCTTTAAAATATGAAGAAAATTTAATTGCTCCAATTGTTACAGCAAGTGGAATGGGACATATTGCAGATAAAATACTTGAAAAAGCAGAAGAAAATTATGTTCCTGTAGTGTATAATAAGGAATTGACAGACTTGCTTTGTAATGTAGATATAGGAGAACAAATACCTTCTGATCTTTATGAAGCAGTAGCACATATTATTGCATATGTAACAGATTTAGATAGAATAGTAGAAAGGTGAGTAGATTAAATGGCTTTATATGCTATTTCAGATCTTCATCTTGCTTTTACAACAGACAAACCAATGGACATATTTGGAGAAAAGTGGCTTAAGCATGATGAAAAGATAAAGGATAATTGGATGAATAAAATCACAAATGATGATACAGTGCTTATAGCAGGAGATATATCTTGGTCAATGAGATCGGATGAAAGTAAAGTTGATTTAGATTGGATAAATGCCCTGCCAGGGAAAAAAATTATATCAAAGGGAAACCATGATTATTGGTGGGGTGGAATATCAAAGCTTAATAAGATGTATGAAAACACAAAGTTTCTCCAGAATAATTTTTATACCTATGAGGATTATGCTATTTGTGGTTCAAGAGGATGGATCTTAGAAGGAACAGATAGATTTACAGAAAAGGATAAAAAGATATTTAATAGAGAACTTATAAGATTAAGACTTTCCCTAGATAAAGCAAAAGCAGAAGGATATACAAAGATAATAGTGATGATACATTATCCTCCAATTAACGAGAAAAGAGAACCTTCAGCCTTTACAGAGCTATTTAAAGAATATGCTGTAGAGAAGGTTATATATGGACATTTACATGGACCTTCATTAGCAAATGCACTTAATGGAGAATACGAAGGAATTGAATATATAATGACAGCCTGTGATTTTTTAGATTTTAATCCTAAAAGAATTTTATAAAATAATCTACATTTTAGATTTTTGCATATCTAAAATGTAGATTATTTTTTATATGGTAAATAGCAGTATAATCTGCAGTAAACTATATAAAAGCAAATTAATATAATAATATAAAAATTAAGTTTTGTGACTTTGTTACAGTCAAAAACAATATAAAAGAATATACTTATATCATAGAATAAATAATATGATATTGGAGGAAATAAAAATGAATAATATAAGAGTTTATACAACAAACACTTGTCCATGGTGTACTAAGGTTAAAAATTATTTAACAATTAACAATATAAGTTATGAAGAAGTTAACGTAGGCTTAAATAGAGCAGCAGCTATGGAAATGGTAAACAAGAGTGGACAAATGGGAGTTCCTGTTTTAGATATAGATGGAAAAATAGTTGTTGGGTTTGACAAGAATAGAATAGATAATTTATTAGGACTATAAATTAAAATAGTTATCAAATGGGTTGATAAAGAAAAAAAGTAAAGCTAAAATAATATTAGTTTTACTTTTTTTAGAGTTTATGAGGTATGTATAATATGGATTTAAGAAATGAATTAATGGAAAGTTATCCATTCTTAAAAGATTTAAATGAAGATTTATTAGAAGAGCTTTTCAATAGAATCATTATAAATAATTATTCAATTGGAGATAGTATGTTTAATAATATACAAAGTTGTATAGGTTTTTCTTTTATACTAGAAGGAACAATAAGAGTTTACAAATTAGGGGATGACGGTAAAGACATAACTTTATATAGGTTGAAAAAAGGTGATAATTGTTTTAATACAATACTATGTGCATTAACTAAATCAGAAGATACTTCTTTTGCAGAAGTAGAAGAGAATTCTGTTATTGCCCTTATACCAATGGACTTTTTTAAAAGAACCTTATTAGATAATAGTAGTTTCTTAAAATATATATTTAAAAATTTATATAATAAGTTTGAAGATGTAGTGCAAGGGCTAGAAAAAGTTACATTTGACAGTATAGAAAATAGACTTATAAATTATTTTAAGGAAAAAATGAAAGATAATAATGGTAGTAAGATAATTTATACCACTCATGAAAAAATTGCAGCTGATATAGGCTCATCTAGAGAAGTTGTAAGCAGAAGTTTAAAAGCTTTAGAAAAACGTGGCATTTTAAAACTAAGTAGAGGAAAAATTAAAATTATAAATTGGAGTTATTAAATTTATATTGACATCTAAGTAACAATATCATAAAATTTGAATATAGTAATATTATTGACAGATTAATAACAAAGTGCGATGATATTTATATTGAGAAGGGGGAAGAGGTGATAGCTTGGATAGTAATTATAAACAATATGAAGATATAGCAGAGTTTTTAAAGGTTTTAGCTCATCCTGTTAGACTTTGTATAGTAAAGAATCTTTTAGAAAAAGGTTGTTGTAATGTAACTAATATGCATAGTTGTTTAGGGATGCCTCAATCTACAATTTCTCAGCATTTACAAAAGCTAAAAAGTGTTGGAATAATAAAAGGTGAAAGAAATGGACTAGAAATAGTTTATGAAGTAGTAGATGAAAGAGCAGGAAAAATAATAAAATCACTTATTGAATGATAAGTGATAATAAGTAGTTGTTAATTTAGGACAGCTAATATAAAGCTGTTCTTTAAATTTATAGTATAAATCGTAATATTATAATATACAAATAACTTATTAAATAGATATTAAAATGAAATTCATTTATTTAAATTTTTATAAAGATTAGTATTATTTAATTTAGGAGGATTTTAAATGAAAAAGAAGGTTTTAATAGTTGGTGGTGTTGCAGGAGGAGCATCTGCTGCAGCTAGACTTAGAAGGTTAGATGAAAATATTGATATAGTAATGTTTGAAAAAGGTGAATATATTTCATTTGCAAATTGTGGACTTCCTTACTATGTTGGAGAAGTTATAAAAGAAAGAGACGCACTTTTACTTCAAACACCAGAAAAAATGAAATCTAGATTTAATATAGACGTTAGAGTTAATAGTGAAGTAGTAAGTATTAATTCAGAAAAGAAAACTGTTAAAGTTAAATCTTTAAAGGATGGTGAGTATGAAGAGAACTTTGATTACTTAGTTCTATCACCAGGAGCTAAACCAATAAGACCTAATTTACCAGGGATTGATAGTGAAAAAATATTTGCTGTTAGAAATGTTCCAGACATAGATAGAATAAAAGCTTATGTAGATTCGAAAGAGACTAAATCTGCTGTTGTTATAGGTGGAGGATTTATCGGAGTAGAAATGGCTGAAAACTTAAAAGAAAGAGGAATAAAAGTAACTTTAGTTGAAGCTGCGCCTCATGTTTTAGCACCATTTGATTCTGAATTTTCATGTTTAATTGAAAGAGAATTAAATGCAAATGACATAATCATAATACTAAATGACAAGGTTAATGGATTTGAAGAAACTTCAGATTCAATAAAGGTTAACCTTGGAAGTGGAAAAGAAATAGTTGCTGATATGGTCATTTCAGCAATTGGAGTTACTCCTGACACTTCTTTTATTAGAGATACAGGAATAGAGCTTGGGGAAAGAGGTCATATAATAGTTGATGATCATATGAGAACAAATAAAGAGGGGATTTTTGCAGTAGGAGATGCCGTAGTTGTTAAAGATTATGTAAATGGAAAAGAATCATTTATCCCATTAGCAGGACCTGCAAATAGACAAGGAAGAATAGTAGCAGATAATATAGCTGGATTAAACTCAGCTTATAAAGGAACATTAGGAACTTCAATAATTAAAGTTTTTGATATGGTTGCTGCATCAACTGGAAATAATGAAAGAACACTAAATAGATTTGGAATTAAATTTAATAAGGCTTATTTACATCCAATGAGCCATGCGGGATATTATCCAGATGCTACACCATTAACAATTAAAGTTATATATGATATTGAAGGAAAAATATTAGGAGCACAGGCTTTAGGTTACGAAGGTGTAGATAAATTTATAGATGTAATAGCAACTTCAATTAAATTTGGTGGAACAATGGAAGACCTAGCAGAGCTTGAACTTGCATATGCACCTCCATTTTTATCAGCAAAATCTCCAGCAAATATGGCAGGTTTTGTTGCTCAAAATCAAAACAAAGGATTAGTAGATACTATAAACATAGAAGAGTTAAAAGACTTTGATTCATCAAAGCAAATTTTACTAGATACAAGAGACAAGCAAGAAGTTGAACTTGGTAAAATAAAAGATTCGATAAATATACCAGTTAATGATTTAAGAGAAAACTTAGATAAGTTAGATAAGGATAAGGAGATTTTGGTTTACTGTGCTGTTGGTATAAGAGGTTATATAGCTGTAAGAATATTAAAGGCTAATGGGTTTAAGGCTAGAAACTTAAACGGTGGATACAAAACTTATGCAAACTGGAACTATAAAGCTAGAGTTATAGAAGATTCTATGGATGATAATAACGAAAATAACTATGGCGGAGATTCTGTAATGAAGGAAGTAGCAGCAGATCAAATAAGAGAATTGAATGCAACTGGATTATCTTGTCCAGGACCATTAATGCAAGTAAAAGCAACTATGGATACTATGGATGATGGAGAAGTACTAAAAGTAAAGGTATCAGATGAGGGTTTCTGTAGAGATATTGAAGCATGGACTAAAAAGACTAATAATAGACTTTTAAGCATAGAAAAGAATAAAGGTATAATAGAAGCTACGATTAAAAAATGTTCAGATCAGTTTTTATCAGAAAAAGCAGTTTCTAATGCTTGTTCAAATCTTCCAACTAAAAATGGACAAACAATGGTAGTGTTTAGTGGAGATTTAGATAAAGCTATAGCTTCATTTATAATAGCAAATGGTGCTGCAACGATGGGTAAAAAAGTCACTATGTTTTTCACTTTCTGGGGACTAAATATATTAAGAAAACCAGAAAAAATTAAAACTTCCAAGAATTTAATAGAAAAAGCCTTTGGAATCATGATGCCAAGAGGTAGCAAAAAGCTAGGCTTATCAAAGATGAATATGGGAGGAATGGGTGCTAAAATGATAAGAGGTGTCATGAACAACAAAAACATTCAATCTCTTGAAGACTTAATGGAGGCAGCTATTGAAAATGGAGTTGAAATAGTAGCTTGTACAATGTCTATGGATGTTATGGGAATTAAAAAAGAAGAATTAATAGATGGTATAAGCTATGGTGGGGTAGGATACTACCTTGGAGAAGCTGATGATTCTAATATTAACCTATTTATTTAATAGTTAAAATAACTTAAAAACTAAAGGGATATGCTTTGCATATCCCTTTCTATTACTATTAAATTTGATTATTTAATGATGAAATAGTATCATCAAGCCTTTCTAAGCTAGTTGTTTGTAAGTCCATATTTGCAGCAATTTCTTCACATAAAGCAGAATGCTCTTGAGAAATAGTAGAAACTCTTTCTATTGTAGATAAAACATTATCTTTTTCAGAAGAAGCTACAGTTAGATTTTCTATACAGCTATCAATTTCTGTAATTGAATCACTTATTGATGATTTTATATTTGTAAAGCTACTTTTAGTGCTAAGAAGGGTTTTTTGTTGATTATCTATAGCTGAACTACCAGCTTGCACAGCTTTTGAAGTATCAATTATATCAGATTTAATATCATCTAATATTTTAGTGATACTTTCAACAGATTGCTTTGAGTTTTCAGCGAGCTTTCTTACTTCACCAGCAACTACTGAGAAGCCTCTACCAGCTTCTCCAGCTCTTGCAGCTTCAATTGCTGCGTTAAGAGAAAGTAAGTTTGTTTGGCTTGCAATTTGACTTATAGAATCTGTAATTGTATTTACTGATTCTAATTTTGAAACAAGAGAATTTACAGTTTGGCTTACTATTGTGAAAGCTTGTTGTAATGACATTAATGATTCATTTAAATCAGTAAATGTATTTAATCCTTCATCAGCAACTTTATCTGTATCAAATACTGCTATTTGCACATTAGTGACATTATAAGCTAACTGTTCCATACGACTATTGAAATTTGCCATTATATTGTTAACATTATTAATTTCTTCAGCTTGTGTAAGAGTAGCAGTAGTTAAATTTGATAATGAACTATTAACATCGTGTATTGCACTAGATATACTAGAACTGCTTTCACTTAACATAACCATCTCATTTTTTAGATTCTCGTTTGCATTTTCTTTTTTGTTAATGTTAGTAGTAACGAACTCATTTGAAATTTCCTCTACATTATTTTTGGTTACTTCACTATTCTTCTTTGATTTAGAAAATAAACCCATTTTAGTACCTCCTAATTTTATCCTTTCCATCACGAGCCATCTCTTTTATTTTTTGAGGCGCACCTATAGAAGTAATTACTTCAGAAAACCATTTTAGAGCAAGGGTATCTTCACTAATTCTTCTATATAATTCACCGATTAGGAACATAATAGAAAACCTATCCAATCCATATACTGGAAGTTTTTCATTCGTAAATGTATCATTAAAAGCTGCTAATGCTTGTTTAATAAAGTTTTTTTCATTAACATCGTCCATTAATAGCCTGTACATCCAAGCGATTTTTAAGCAAAGCATAGCTTTAGTACTACTTTTACCTTCAATAATTAAGGCGTTAAGTAAAGCTAATTTATATCTTTCAATTGCAATTTTTTCATTAAAAGGAATATCATATTCACGATTGATCCATTTAGGTGTGATTTTTTCTTTAACTAGTTTTATTTGAAATTCTCTTATTTTATTAAAATCTGTTTTTAAGGAAGCGTAACCACAAGTTGGGCATAACCATACTTCATAAAAATATGGGTTTATAACAGAATATCTTATAAATAAGTCTGAATCTCTAGAAACAACTCTAGGTGCATTAACCTTTACAGATGCTGTTCTAAAAGAGTTATCACAAACTGGACAAGATACTTCCTTAAGGAATAAATTATTTATTAATTTATGATTATTATCGTTTACTTCTTTTAAATCTTTAGTATTTATGTCGTTTGAAGATTTTATCATAAGTTACCACCTCAATATTACACATATAGGTAATTATAACATATTGGAGTGATTTTGTAGATAAGACATTTATAAATATAAGAATATAACTTAAATAATTTGATTACACATTTTAATATTTTTGATATAATAGTTAAGGTGAAGTTTGAAAAGGGTGATAAGATATGGCAATTCAAGATTGGAAAAGTTTTTTTATGCCTTATGAACAGGCTGTAGATGAACTGAAAGTAAAACTTAGAAGCATAAGAAAGGAATATAGAAAGAAAAATGAATATTCTCCAATAGAATTTGTTACAGGAAGAGTAAAAGAAATATCAAGTCTTCTTGAAAAAGCTAATAAATTCGGAATTCCTTTAGATAGGCTTCAATATGAAATTGAAGACATAGCTGGCATTAGGATAATGTGTCAGTTTGTAGATGATATAGATAGAGTTGTAGAAATATTAAGAGCAAGAAAAGATATGCAAATACTCTATGAAAAGGACTATGTTAGAGGTGTAAAAGAAAGTGGATATAGAAGCTATCATATTATAATTAAGTATCCAATAAATATGGCAGAAGGCCAAAAGGAGTTATTAGCTGAATTTCAGATAAGAACATTAGCTATGAACTTTTGGGCAACTATAGAGCATTCTTTAAATTATAAGTATAAAAAACAATTACCTGATAATGTAAGAGAGAAGCTTAAGAAAGCAGCTGATGCAGCTTTTGAATTAGATGAACAAATGCTTGATATTAAGGATGAAATCAAAGATGCTCAAAGGCTATTTGAAATAAAGTCAGATATTATTTCAAGTATAATGCATAATATATTAACTCTTATATCATTAGGAAAGTTTGCTGAAGCAAGTAGGTATGAAAGTTCATTAAATAAGTTAATAGAAGATGGAGAGATATATGAACTTAACAATCTACTAGTATCTATTAAAAGAGATATAAATAAGTATAAAGATAATTAATATTTAAAAATAAATAATTAGTATTTTAAAGAAGGGGATATTTTCACAATTTAGACATGTGAAAATATCCCCTATTTTTTATTTTTTATAAGATATTATTTAAATCTATTTTAAATTTTTTATAATATACCCAATCCTGCACTTGCATAACCTACTATTGGATTAGGAGCAACAGTTGTTGTTCCTTGAGCTATAGCTGAGAAAACTAACATTAAGCGTGTTTGCCTTCTTACAGGTATATTTATATTTCGCCTAATTCCAGTAGATACACTACCTATAATTGAAGCACCTGTGATTGGTGGTGCTAATGTTACTTCTGTACCTGGTATTGCTGTGAAAGTAATACTTGGTGGGAATGATCTGTATAACTGAGCCCTTATAAGAACTGCCCCTGCAGTAATACCTGATAAATTAGATAAAGTAAAATCTGCAGCTAGTGATCTTATAATTCCATTTCTTGGCATAGTAAATGCCATATTAACAGTGCCCGCTAGCGGCAAAGTAATAGTTCCACTCGGTACATTTAATGTAAGTGGAGTTGCATTATTACCAAAAGCAATTGCACTTTCATTTACATTAACAGTATTAGGTTGAATTACATTTAAGCTTACAGTACCTCCTGATGCAAATGGAATTATACTTGAAGCTAATCTTATTTCTCTACAATGTCTTTCATGACATCTGTGATCATCATGACATTTGTGATCATCATGACATTTGTCATCATCATGCCATCTGTGCTTATCGTCACATTCATCTTCTTCGTACATTGCTTTAGAGTCTGAATAATCATTTGAAGAATGATCGTAATAAAAATTATTTGGATAATTGTCAATACTCATTTGTATTTCTCCTTTTTTCATAAGTTATTGATATATTACATAATATGCAGAAAATTTAAAAATGTTAATTCTATATAAAAATATGTTGATTTATTTTAAAAAAATAATTGACAATGATAATCTTTATCATCTATACTAATAATCAATTGATAGAAATTATCAAATAACAGGAGTGAGTATATGACTAAGAAATCTTTAATAGCAACTACTATTATATTATCAGTAATATCCCTATTTGTTGGAGTATCAGATATTAATTTTTTTAATATAGGAGCAGAAGAAATAGAAGTGCTTATGATAAGTAGGATACCTAGGGTGTTAAGCATATTAGTAGCCGGAATAGGAATGAGCATTAGTGGAGTTATAATGCAGCAAATAAGTAATAATAAATTTATTTCGCCAACAACAGCAGCAACAGTTGATTCGGCTAAGCTTGGAGTTTTATTTTCATTAATAGTGTTCAACTCAGCTACTATAATGCAAAAAATGTTTTTATCCTTTGTATTTGCAATAATAGGTACTTTTATTTTTATGGCAATACTTAAAAAAATAAAATTTAAAAATGTAATTTTTATTCCATTAGTAGGTATAATGCTCGGAAATGTAATAGGCTCAATAACAGATTTCTTTGCATTCAAATACAACTTAACTCAAAATATTGGAGCTTTTATGCAAGGTAGTTTCTCATCAGTAATAAAGGGAAACTATGAAATATTGTACTTAAGTATTCCCTTGGTAATAATTGCTTTTTCGTATGTACATAAGTTTACATTAGCAGGTATGGGGGAAGATATGTCAGTTAGCCTTGGGCTAAACTACAAAAGAGTAACTAATATAGGAGTTATATTAGTTGCATTAATATCAGCTTTAGTTGTAATAACAGTTGGAAGTATCCCATTTATAGGACTTATTATCCCTAATATTGTATCTATTTGGAAAGGGGACAACTTAAAAAATAATATGCCTTTAGTTGCACTTTTAGGATCTAGCTTTTTATTAGCATGTGATATATTAAGTCGTTTAATAATTTTCCCTTATGAAATACCAATAGATTTAACTGTTGGGGTAATTGGTGGAATAATATTCCTTTATCTAATATTTAGGAGGAATAAGTAATGATAAATAAGAAAAAAAGAACATGGGCACTTTTTATACTAGCAGTAATTTTTTTAATTTTATATATTGTATGGGGATTAAATTCTAATAACTATACTTACAATTTATCACATAGACTTCCAAAGGTTTTAGGGATAATAATAGCAGGAGGAACAATAGCAGTAGCATCAATACTATTTCAAACTATTACAAATAATAGAATTATTACACCTAGCATAATAGGATTAGATGCATTATATGGCTTAGTTCAAAGTTTTGTAGTATTTGTATTTGGGTCAAGCTCTATATTTATGACTAACAAAACTATAAACTTCATAGCATCAGGAACAATTATGATAGGACTTGCAATGCTATTATTTAAAGTTGTATTAAAAAAAGGGAAAAACAATATATTTTTCTTGCTTTTAGTAGGAACAGTACTAGGAACTTTATTTAGAAGTTTCTCAACTTTTATTCAAGTTCTTATAGATCCTAATGAATATGATGCATTACAAAGTAGATTATATGCTTCATTTAGTTTAGTAAATACACAGATACTGTTTGTATCAATTATAGTTATACTAATACTTTTTGCATTCTTATATGATGACTTTAAAAAACTAGATGTTATGTCATTAGGTAGAGAACAAGCAATAAATTTAGGTATAGATTACGATAAATTTAGTAAAAAAATATTAGTAATAGTAGCTATATTAGTATCTTTATCAACAGCTTTGGTTGGACCAATAACTTTCTTAGGAATTATAGTAGTAAATTTAACTTATGAAGTTATAAGAAGCCATAAGCATACTGAATTAATTATAGTAGGTATATTAATTAGTGTTATAGCTTTGGTAGGAGGACAATTTTTAGTTGAAAGAGTATTTAATTTTAATACAACAGTGGGAATAATAATTAACTTCATAGGAGGAGTTTATTTTATAAATTTACTGTTAAGGGAGAGTAGAGCATGATAGAAGTTAAAAATATAAGTAAAAGTTATGGAAGTAAAAAAGTTTTAGAAAATGTTTCTTTTAATATAGAAAAAGGAAAAATAACATCTTTTATAGGTCCTAATGGTGCAGGAAAAAGCACAGTTCTATCTATAATATCAAGACTCATGGATATGGATGAAGGAGAGGTATTTATAGATGGTAAAGAACTTAAATCATGGGATACAAAAGAACTTTCAAAAAAATTATCTATACTTAAGCAAAGTAACAATATAAATATAAGATTAACAATTAGAGAATTAGTATCCTTTGGAAGGTTCCCATATTGTGAAGGAAAGTTAAAAGAAGAAGATGAAATTTTAGTAGATAAGGCTTTAGAATATATGAAGCTTATAGATATACAAGATAAATATTTAGATGAGCTTAGCGGTGGGCAAAAGCAAAGAGCTTATATAGCTACGATAGTAGCTCAAGATACAGATTATATACTTTTAGATGAACCACTAAACAATTTAGATATGAAGCATTCAGCAGAAATGATGAAGCTACTTAGAAAAATGGTTAATGACTTAAGGAAAACAATTATAATAGTTATTCATGATATAAACTTTGCATCTTGCTATTCAGATAATATAGTTGCTTTAAAGGATGGGAAATTAGTTGAAAATGGCAGCTGGGAAAATATTATTACAGAGGATAGCTTAAGTAAACTTTATGAGATGAACTTTAATATAAGAGAAGTTAACAATCAAAGAATATGTATATATTTTTAACATAATTAATATAAATTTTTATAAAATGGAGGAATTTTAAAATGAATAAAAAAATAGGAATAATTATAGGTATTATAATAGTATTAATGCTTGGTGGCTTTGGAGTATATAAATTTAAAGGTGAATCTACAACACAAACACAAGTTGAAAAGACAGTTAAAATTGTAGATAGAAAGGGAGAAAAAGAAGTTCCATTAAAGCCAGAAAGAGTAGTTGTATTAGATTTAGGTTCATTAGATATAATGACTGAATTAGGGGTAGAACCAGTTGGGTTGCCTAAAAATTCATTACCATCATATTTAGAAAAGTATAAAGATAGTAAATATGCTGATTTAGGTGCTTTAAAAGAATTTAATATGGAAAAAATAAATGAATTAAAGCCAGATTTAATTATAATAGAAGGAAGACAAGAATCTTTTTATGATGAGCTAGCTAAGATAGCACCAGTAGTATTCTTAGGAACAAAGGATGGAGATCATTTTGGTTCATTAGAGACAAATATAGATGTTCTAGGAACTATATTTGATAAGAAAGATGTAGCTGATAATAAATTAAAAGATATAAATACTAGAGTTGAAGCAATAAACAAAAAAGTTAAAAAATTAAATAAAACTGCCTTAGTTTCAATGGTTAGTGATAGTAAGATAAGCGTTTTTGGACAAGGATCAAGATTCAGAATGATATATGATAAGTTTGGATTCGCTCCTGCTGATGATAAAATTGAGGTGTCAGGACATGGACAAGATGTTTCATATGAATATTTAAAAGCTAAAAACCCAGGATATTTATTTGTTATAGATAGAGGAGCTGTAGTAGGCGGAAATCAAAAACCAGCGAAAGAAGTTATAGAAAATGAATTAGTAAAAACAACAGACGCATATAAAGAAGGCAACATTGTTTATTTAAATCCACAAGCATGGTATATAGGTGGTAGCGGATTAATGTCAACAGATGTAATGCTTACAGAAATAGAAAACTCACTTAAGTAAAATTCTATAATTAGTAATCAAATATCTCTTTATATAAAAATACGTTAAGTTAAGAAAATTTAAGTTTATTTATAAAAGTAGGATGCTTTTAAATTGTAAAAGTGCCTTACTTTTATTTATTATAAAATTTTATAAAAAACTCTTTACAACTAATAATAATTATTATATAATAATAAATGTAAACAGGAATTACAAAATAAAAAAAGATTATAATTAAATTAAGATATAAATGAGGAGGATTTTAAATTATGAAGAAATTTGTTTGTACAGTATGTGGATACGTTCATGAAGGGGATATGGCGCCAGCACAATGTCCAGTATGTAAGGTTGGAGCAGATAAGTTCGTAGAACAATCAGGAGATTTAGCATGGGCAGATGAACACAGAGTAGGAGTAGCAAAAGATGTAGATCCAAGAGTAATGGAAGGATTACAAGCTAACTTTGTAGGAGAATGTACAGAAGTAGGAATGTACTTAGCAATGTCAAGACAAGCAGACAGAGAAGGATTCCCAGAAGTAGCTGAAGCATATAAGAGAATAGCATTTGAAGAAGCAGAACATGCAGCTAAATTTGCAGAATTAATTGGAGAAGTAGTAGTAGCAGATACAAAGGCTAACTTACAAGCAAGAGTAAATGCAGAACACGGAGCTTGCCAAGGAAAGAAAGATTTAGCAACATTAGCTAAACAATTAAACTTAGATGCAGTTCATGATACAGTTCATGAAATGTGTAAAGATGAAGCTAGACATGGTCAAGCATTCAAAGGATTATTAGACAGATATTTCGGACAAAACTAATTATAAGTATATAGATTCTCAGAAAAGGAGTTATTCTCTAATGATTAATAAAGTCATTAGAGATATAACTTCTTTTTATATTTTTATATAAGAGTTTCAGAGCTCAACAATTTATAATAAAAACGAATTGGAAATTGCAATATAAATTCTTATTTCTTTCATAATATTATAAAAATGTATATAATAAGATAATAGAATAAAATAAGTTCAGATAGAGGTGATATAAAATGAATGCATCTATTTTATTAATAGTAGCTTATGCTATTAGTATTTTATCTGCAATATCTCTAATATTTATAGAGAGAAAAGAGCCAACTACTACTTGGGCATGGTTATTGATATTATTAGTTCTTCCAGGGGTAGGATTTATAATATATTTGATATTTGGTCAAAATTTAAGTAGACAAAAAATATTTAGAGAAAAGAAAGTTACAGATGAAAAGAAATCCAGAAAATTATTAGAAGAATTTAAGGAAGAAAAAAGAGCGCAGAGAATATCTGATGAGTATATGGATCTTATAATGATGAATTATAACCATTCAGGAGCTCTTTATACAACAGGAAATAGCATTAAAAGCTATATAAACGGAGAAGAAAAATTTAATGATTTAGTTGAAGACATAAAATCTGCTAAAGATTTTATACATATTGAGTATTATATATTTAGACTAGATGGATTAGGAAAGAAAATTATAAATGAGTTAAAGAAAAAAGTAGATGATGGAGTTGAAGTTAGACTCTTAGTTGATGCTATGGGATCTAAGAGTATAAGAGGAAAGGATATTAGATATATAAGGAGCTTAGGAATAAAATTCAAAGTTTTTTTCCCAGGAATATTACCTTATATAAATATACGTTTAAACTATAGAAATCATAGAAAAATTGTTGTTATAGATGGTAAGATAGGATATGTAGGTGGATTCAATGTAGGTGATGAATATATAAATAAGGGAAAACAGTTTGATTTTTGGAGAGATACGCACATAAGAGTTCAAGGTGAAGCTGTAAATGAACTAAATAAGAGATTTATACTAGATTGGGATTATGCATCAGAAGGAGAACTTAAAAGCTATGAAAAATATTTCACTAAGCAAGAAATCTACGGGGAAGTAGGGATGCAAATAATATCATCAGGTCCAGATCATAAAGAAGAGTATATAAAAAATGCATATATGAAAATAATTAATAATGCGAAGAAAAATGTGTATATTCAAACCCCATACTTAGTCCCAGATGAGCCAATGAAAGAAGCTTTAAAAATAGCAGCTTTATCAGGAGTAGATGTAAGAATAATGGTTCCAGGAAAGCCAGATCATTTCTTTATGGAGTGGATACTTAGCGCCAATATGGGTGAACTTATAGAATGTGGTGTAAAGATATATAGATACCAAAAAGGATTTATTCACGCGAAAACTATCGTAGCAGATGGGAAAGTATGTAGTATAGGGACAGCTAATTTAGATATAAGAAGTTTTCAATTGAACTTTGAAATAAATGCATTTATATTTGAAGATGATTTTGCTAAAGCACAAGAGGAAGTTTTTTATAAAGATATAGAAGTTTGTAATCTTGTTACGATGGATGAATATAACAATAGAGGGAAATGGATAAGAATTAAAGAAGCTTTAATTATGTTAATTGCTCCTATATTGTAGTGTTAAAGAGTTTTTAATAGTAGTCTTAATTCTCTAATTAGTTTAATTGTAAGAGGTGATGTTTTGAAATTATCTGTAAATTTAAATCATAGTAACTATGATATTATTATAGAAAAAGGCTTATTAAATAAAATTGCTTATGAAATAAAGGGGACTTTTAAAGGAAATAAAGTTTTTATTTTAACTGATAAAAATGTTGATAAGCATTATGGTAGCAATATTTTAAATAGCTTAACTCAAGAAGGATATGAATGTAAAAAGTTAGTGTTGGATCCAGGGGAAGAAACAAAAGTCTTTTTTACTTTACCTTTAATATATGATGAACTTTTAAATTTTAAATTTACTAGAAGTGATTTAATTATAACCTTAGGTGGTGGAGTTATTGGGGATTTAGGTGGATTTGTTGCATCTACTTATTTAAGGGGTGTACCATTTGTACAATGTCCAACTACTTTACTTGCTCAAGTAGATAGCAGTGTAGGAGGAAAAGTAGGAGTAGATTTAGATAAGGGAAAAAATTTAGTAGGTAGTTTTTATCATCCAAAGAAGGTTATTATAGATCCTATAGTTTTAGAAACTTTAAGTGAAAGAGTTTTTAATGATGGTATGGCTGAAGTTATTAAATATGGTTGTATAGAGGATAAAGATTTTTTTGAAAGGCTATTTAATTATAGAGATAAAAAAGAAGTTATAAACAATATAGAATACATTATTCACAATTGTTGCAAAATTAAAACAGAAATTGTGGAAAAAGATGAAAAGGATACTGGAGAAAGAATGCTTTTAAATTTTGGTCATACAATAGGTCATGCAATAGAACAATACTTTAAATATAGTAAGTATACACATGGAGAAGCTATTGCAATAGGAATGTATGAAATAACTAAATTAAGCGAAACGCTGAAGTGTACTAAAGGTGGTACAGCAGATAGAATAAAGAGGATATTAATTAAATACCAATTACCATATGAATTAAATATTAATATTAATGAAATAATTAAGACAGTGGAATTAGATAAGAAGAATTTAGGGGCAAATCTTAATTTAATATTTCTAAAAGAAATAGGGAATAGCTTTATATATACAACTACTAGCAAAATATTTATAGAATAAGAGAGTCTGAAAATAAGAAATTAAGAGAACAATATAATAAAGTTAGTGAAAGTTATTTTATTACCGTAATCATTAATAAGGGTGGTGTTTTATGAAGACATTAAAAATAAGAAGATCTAAATTAGATGGAATTGTTAAGGTGCCTCCCTCAAAGAGTATGTCACACAGAGCTATTATTTGTGCAGCTCTTGGAGTGGGAACATCTACTATAGAGAATATAGATTACTCAGATGATATTAATGCAACTATAGATGCAATGATTGCTTTAGGAGCAACAATTATTAAAGAAGAAGATAAAGTGATTGTTAGTGGAATGTATAGAGAAGATTCAATAAAAAGTAATGTTAGGGTTATTGACTGTAATGAATCAGGTTCTACTTTAAGATTTATAATACCTATTTCTCTTTTATTTGCTGGAATTACTAAATTTGTGGGCAAAGGTAACTTAGGAAAAAGACCTTTAGATACATATTTTGATATATTTAAAGAACAGGGAATTAAATATAATTATGTTGAGAACGAATTAAATATGATAGTTAAAGGTGTTCTAAAATCAGGAGAGTTTACTTTGCCAGGGAATATAAGCTCACAGTTTATAACTGGATTATTATTTTCTCTTCCTTTATTAGATGGTGACTCTAAAATAATTATAACTACTGATATAGAATCAAAAGGTTATATAGATTTAACTCTTTCTTGTATGAAGAATTTTGGAATAGAAATAGAAAATAACAATTATAAAGAGTTTATAATTAAAGGTAACCAAAGATATATATCTAGAAACTATAGAGTTGAGGGAGATTACTCTCAAGCAGCATTTTATCTTTCAGCAGATGCCCTAGGATCAAATGTTGTAATTGATGACTTAAATATAAAATCATTACAGGGAGATAAGGAAGTAATAAAGATATTAGAAAGAATGGGTGCTAAATTTCACGTTAATGAAAATAGCATTAATTGCACTATAGATAATGAATTAATATCAACGGTTATAGATGCATCTCAATGTCCTGATATAATTCCAGTGTTGTCAACAGTTGCAGCTTTAGCAAAAGGGAGAACTGAAATTATAAATGGAGGAAGGCTTAGAATTAAAGAATGTGATAGGCTAAAAGCGATAGCAACTGAGCTTAATAAGATTGGTGCTAAAGTAGAAGAAAAAGAAGATGGGCTTATAATAGAGGGAATAGATGAATTTGAAGGTGGAGTTGAAGTTTGGAGCTGGAAAGATCATAGAATAGCAATGAGCTTAGCTATAGCCTCAACTAGGTGTAGAGAGCCTATAATAATAAAGGATTATGATTGTGTTGCAAAATCATATCCAAATTTCTTTGAGGATTTTAAAATGCTAGGAGGCAGTGTAGATGAGTGGGATATGGGGGAATAGCATAAAGGTTTCTATATTTGGAGAATCCCATGGAAATGCTATAGGAATAAATATAGATGGGTTACCATCAGGCTTTGAAATTGATATGGAAAAAATTCTTTTGGAAATGTCAAGAAGAGCTCCAGGTAAAAATCAAATATCAACAGCAAGAAAGGAAAGGGATCTTCCTGAAATATTAAGTGGTTATTTCCAAGGAAGAACTACAGGAACCCCTCTTTGTGCAATAATAAGAAATGGTGATACTAGATCAAAAGATTATAGTAAAACAAAAGATTATATGAGACCAGGTCATGCTGATTTTACAGGAAATTCAAGATATTCTGGTTTCAATGATTATAGAGGGGGAGGGCACTTTTCAGGGAGAATAACTGCTCCACTAGTATTTGCTGGAGCTATATGCAAACAGATATTAGAGGAAAAAGGAATATTTATTGGAGCCCACATTTCTTCAATAAAGAATGTAGTTGATAAAGAATTTAATAGTATAAATATATCCAAAGAAGAATTATTAGAATTAAGAAACAAGGAATTACCATTAATAGATAATTCCCTAGAAGAGAAAATAAAAAACACGATACTACAAGCAAAATATGAAGGAGACTCTGTTGGTGGAAGTATAGAGTGTGCTGTTATAGGAATAAATCCAGGGATAGGAAATCCATTTTTTGATTCAGTAGAGTCTACATTAGCCCATTTAATATTTTCAGTACCAGCTGTAAAGGGAATAGAGTTTGGTAAGGGCTTTGAAATGACTAATATGTTTGGTTCGGAGTGCAATGATGAATATTATTATGATAAAGATAAGGTTAAGACAAAAACTAATAACAATGGTGGAATATTAGGTGGAATAACTAATGGAATGCCAATAGTATTTAAGGTTGCTATAAAGCCTACAGCCTCTATTATAAAAGAACAAAATACAATAGATATAAAAGCTAAAGAAAATGTAAAATTAAAAGTAGAAGGAAGACACGATCCTTGTATAGTTCAAAGAGCAGTACCAGTTATTGAAGCCGTGACAGCAATAGGTTTACTTGATTTAACAAAGGGGATAGAATAGGAATGAATGAGTTAGATAACTATAGAAAAGAAATTGATACCATTGATAAAGAACTAATAGCACTATTTGAGAAAAGGATGGATATTTCAGCTAAAGTTGGAGCCTATAAAAAGAAAAACAGTTTACCAATTTTTAATGGAAAAAGAGAAGAGGAAGTTATAGAAAAAAATATAATGAAGCTTAAGAATAAGAATTATTCTAATTTTGCACAGAGCTTTTTTAAAAATATAATGGAATTAAGTAGGATTCTTCAAGAAAATATAATTAAAGAAGATAAGAATTCTAGCAATTAAATTAGGGAAATTAGATTTTTTCTTTATACTTTCCTTAACTTTAGTTTGTACGTGGACGTATGTAAGTTGGCGTTGGAATAAGTAAATTTACATATGTCCACGTTCTCTTTTGAAAGCTTTTATTAGAAGAGCATAAAAAAATAGTAGAAATTAGGAAGTTTTAGATGTATAATTAGTATACCAATAATTATTAGAATTTTCAGAAAAGTTAAAAGGGTATAAAAATAACAATCTTTTTAAAAAACTATATTTTGAAAAGGTTTACTAAAGCTGGGGAGGAATTTCTATGGTGGGTTTTGATGTTAGAGAGATGGAGTTAAATGATTATAATGATATTAATAAGCTTAATTCTAAGATAGATTATTCTAAGGTAAAATATATCTTAGAAGATAGAAATCACTTAATGATTGTAGCTCAATTAAATGATGATGTTATAGGCTATATTAGTAGCAATTTAAATGAGGATATAAAAGCTAATAAGGTAGTTGGAATTGAAGATATAATTGTAGACGAAAAGTATAGAGGGCTTGGTGTAGGACATCAATTGATGTTAGAACTAGAAAAAAGTAAAAAAAGTAAAGGGGCAAATTATATTATATCTTCGAATAAAAACTGTAATGAAGAAGAAATTAAATTTTATAAAAGACAAGGATTTACATTAGATAATGATTTTAAATTTATAAAAAATACAAATTTGCAATAATAGAAGAGTGGTGAAACTAACTTAAATTAGTCAGGTTCATCACTCTAATTATTTATAAAGAAATAATAAATTGATTATGCTATAATAAAAATTAAAATAATAGTTTAAGGAGACATAATTATGGAGTTTTATGGATTATTAGGAGAAAAGCTTTCACATAGCTTATCACCTCAAATTCATAGTGAAATATTAAAATTAATAGATAGAGAAGGAGCTTATAAGTTATTTGAAGTTAAAGAGAAAAACCTTCAAGAGTTTGCAAAGGCTTTAAAAATATTAAAAATAAAAGGAGCAAACGTTACAATACCATATAAAGAAGAAATAATTAAACATATAGACAGTATATCCAAAGAGGCAGAGAGAATAGGGGCTATAAATACCATATGGTTAAAGAATAATAAGTTATATGGGCATAATACTGATTATTATGGTTTTGGATATATGTTAAAAGCTAATGACATTAATGTAGAGGGGAAAAGAGCAGTTATATTAGGGAATGGAGGAGCTTGTAAGGCAGTTTTATATTATCTTTTAGATAATGGTATAAGTAATGTTTATATAGTAAGTAGAAATCCAGATAAAAGAGAATTTAATTTAGAAAATGTTAAAGTTATAAGTTACGACCAATTAGAAGACTTAAGGGGAGATATAATTATAAACTCAACTCCTGTTGGTATGTATCCAAATATAGATAAAACTCCAGTTTGTGAATATGTAATAAAAAATTTTGATGTTTTATTAGACTTAATATATAATCCAACTGAAACTATGTTTTTAAGCATCGGAAAGTCATTAGGAAAGAAAAGCATTGGAGGACTTTATATGCTTATAGGGCAGGCAGTTAAAAGTCAAGAGATATGGCAAGAGAAAGAAATAGAAGAGGAAGTAATAAAAAAGATATATGAGAAAATAAAATTGCAATTCATTTAGTTTAAAGGAGAACAAAAATGAATAAAGATATAATTTTACTAATTGGTATGCCAGGATGTGGAAAAACAACTATTGGAAAAGAGCTAGCTAAGGATATAAACTATGATTTTTATGATATGGACAATTATATAGAGGAAGTTTCCAATAAAACTATAAAAGAATTATTCAATATAAATGAAGAGCATTTTAGAGATTATGAAACAAGGGCTTGCGCAGAATTAAGCAATAAAAATAAAGCTGTTATATCAACTGGTGGAGGGATAATTAAAAGAAAAAAGAATATAGAGTTATTTAAGGGAAATAGTATAATTATATTTATTGACAGACAAATAGAAGATATAGCTAATGATATTGATATCAATTCAAGACCGTTATTAGCAGAAGGTAAGTCTAAACTTTACAACTTATATTTAGAAAGATATAATTTATATAATAAATATTGTGATTTTAAGATAGTTAATGATGGAACAATAAATGATATTGTATATAAAATTAAAAGTAATATATATATGTTCTAATTAATATTCTACATTATCTATATTTAAATTGAAATCAATAGTTAAAATTCAAAAAGCAAGTTTAATAGTGAATTAGAATCATATATATTTATAGCTATAAGCTTAATATAAAGGAGCGATTTTATGAAAATACTAGTTATAAATGGTCCTAATTTAAATATGCTTGGCATAAGAGAGAAAGGCATTTATGGAACTAGAAATTTTGAAGATATATGCAATTATATAAAAGAAGAGGGGCAAAAAAGAAATATCGATATAACACTTTTTCAAAGCAATATTGAAGGTGAAATAATCAATACAATTCATGAAGCATATTATGAAAATTATGACGGAATGATAATAAATCCAGGAGCATATACTCATTATAGTTATGCTATATTTGATGCAATAAAAGCAGTAAATATAAATACTATAGAAGTACACTTATCAAATATACATGCAAGAGAAGAATTCAGACATAAGTCAGTTATAGCACCAGCATGTATAGGTCAAATTTGTGGCTTTAAAGAATATGGTTATGTAATGGCAATGGAAGCATTAAAGAATAAAAAATAATTTTAAATTTTACAGTTTAAATTGTTTTGTAGCATGGAGGACAGAGATGATTATTATAATGAATCCAAATTGTAATAAAGATGAAGTGTGGAAGGTTAAGAGAGAATTAGAGAGTAGAGGGTTAGAAGTTCACTTATCACAAGGAGCTACATTTTGTATGTTGGCAGTAGTTGGAGAAACTAGAACAATAGATTCAGATAAACTTTTAAGATTTCCAGGAGTTGATAAGGTACTTAATGTTGAAGAACCATACAAGAAGGCTAATAGATTATTCAAGCCTGAAGATACTGTAATTGATGTAAAGGGAAGTTTAATTGGAGGAAATAACTTAGCTGTTATGGCAGGACCTTGCTCTGTTGAAAGTGAAGAACAAATAATTGAAATAGCTAAAAGTGTTAAGGAATCAGGTGCAACTTTTTTAAGAGGAGGAGCATTTAAGCCAAGAACATCTCCATATAGTTTCCAAGGCCTAGAATTAGAAGGGTTAGAATTATTAAAAAAGGCTAGAGAAGCAACTGGATTACCAATAGTAACGGAAATAATGTCAACTGATTATATAGATATATTTGTTAGAGATGTTGATATAATTCAAATTGGTGCTAGAAATATGCAAAACTTTGATTTGTTAAAGCAAATAGGAAGGACTAATAAACCAGTTTTATTAAAAAGAGGGCTTTCAGCTACTATAGAAGAATGGTTAATGTCCGCTGAGTACATAATGGCAGAAGGTAATGAAAATGTAATTCTTTGTGAGAGAGGGATAAGAACATTTGAAAATTACACAAGAAATACATTAGATTTAAGTGCAGTTCCTGTGGTAAAGAGAAAATCACATTTGCCAGTAATAGTAGATCCAAGCCATGCAGCTGGATATTGGTATCTTGTAGAGCCATTAGCAAAAGCTGCTATAAGTGCAGGGGCAGATGGCCTTATGATAGAAGTACATAACAATCCACAATGTGCTTTAAGTGATGGACAACAATCAATTAAGCCAGAATCATTTAAAAACTTAATGGATAAAGTTAAGATACTAGCAGAAATAGAAGACAAAAAAATAAAAACTCTTTAGGAAATTATATTTTTATATTTATTGTGAATAACTATTGTAAGATATTTAGTTATTAAAGTTATATCCTAAAGTAATAAATTGTGAATTAAACTTAATGACATGTATTAATGAGGAGAATTCTTCATTTAATAATTTTAAGTGGAGAAATATAAGTTGGCGAAGATAAATAGAATATGCTTATAGAACATATCTATTTATCTTCGCCTTTATATTCGTAATTTATAAAATTTCTACAATGTATAAATCATCAGTTTTAGTTAAGTCTATAAATTCATCTTCACATAATATAAGTGGTGAAGAAATATTATTTAAATCAATTTGTATTATTTTAGCTTTTGAATCATTGTTTAATAATACCTCTTGACCAGTATAGAAATTTGCCATACCTTTTAGAAATGTACAACATAGAGTATAATCTAGTTTATTTAAGCTTTCTTCTTGAATTATCCTAAGTGCTTCCAAAGGTTTACTTTTTTTCTTATAACATCTATTAGAATTTATCGCATCAAATGTATCTGAAATAGCTATAATTTTAGCAAATTCATGAATTTGATTACCTTTAAGTCCAAGAGGATATCCAGAACCATCACATCTTTCATGGTGCATTAAAATTGAATAAATCACAGATTTACTTATAAAAGGAATATTTTTTATTTCATTGTATCCAACAGTTGTATGAGTTTTTATTGTTTCAAATTCTTCTTTGTTAAGTTTTCCTTTTTTATTTAATATTTTTTTATCAATTTTAGTTTTTCCAAAGTCATGAAGCAAAGAAGCATATATAAGATTATGTAATTGAGCGTCATTTAATCCATGCCACTTTCCAAATAAATAGCTTAAAGATGCAACATTAACAGAATGTCTATATATACAATCATCTCCGCTACCATGCAATACTACACTTTTTAATATTTTATTATTTAATTTAAGTTCTTTCATTAATTTTTTTGCATATTTGTTTATTTCATTTGTGTTATATGATTGAAGGGTTTTAACGTTATCAAATATAAGTTTAACATCTATAGATATATTATTAAGGGTTTTATCAGCAGCCTTTAAAGCTACAATTTCCTCAGAATTATCTTTTTCATTGGTGTATATTTCAATATCATCAAAGGTACAAAGAGAATTTAATTTATTTAACATATGCTCAGTAAGAACTTTATCTTTTCCTACAAGAACTTTACCATTAGACAATATTTCATCAGCTGTAACCATACCTTCTTTTAAATCCCTAATATTTAGAGTCTTTTTTTTAAAATTCATTAATTTAACCTCACAGAATAAATTTTTATAAATGTAATTGCTATAATTATACAATTTAATAGAATTAATGTAAATTATTGCTTACATATTTAATCTCGGACAGTAAATGAAAAATTTTATACTATAAGGTTAAATTTGTAATAATAGACATGGTAATATCTATTTTTTTGTGTAGTGCCTATAAAGAATATACAATAATAAATATTAAACTAAATAATACAAAACTATAGATTAATATAATTTAATTAAAGGTAGGGAAGAATAAAAGCTTATCTGCTTTTAATTTTACTATGGTATAATATCTTATATAATTTTTGAAAGGAGTAGATTTTCATGAAAGAATTAGAAACTAGAATAATTGATATAAATGTTGATGAAATTAGAAAAAAACTTAGAGAGCTTGGAGCATCTAAGGTAAAGGAAGAATATCAAATAAATAATATATATGATTTTGAAGATAATAGGCTTCTTAATAATAAAGGATATGCAAGAATAAGAATAACAGATGATAAAATTACAAATAAAGAAATTATATATATGACAACAAAAAAAATGTTAAGTCAAGATACTTTTAAAGTTATGGAAGAAAATGAAACAATAGTTGAAGATAAAGAAGCAGCAAATAAAATTCTTTTATCTTTAGGATTGCAACTTAGGCAGTCAATTAAAAAGTATAGAGAAAGTTATGAGATAAAAGGTTCTTTAATTGAAATAGATATAAATGACGAAAGTTTCTGTCCATTTCCATATTTAGAGATTGAAACATCTTCTGAGGAAAGCTTAAAAAAAATATTAGATTTAATTGGTTATACAATAGACGACACCACATCAAAAACTATATATGAAATATTAGAAGAAAAGGGACTGAGTTTAGGTGATGGGAAAGGCCTTTAAATTATAAATGTAATATTTTGTATTTATTTGTAACAAAAAGATATCCTCTTTAGTAAATTGTAATTAAGGAATTTAAATGCTAAGGAGGATAGGACGTGGATTGGTTTAGTGGACTCAGCCCTGTTTTACAAGGATTAGTTGCAACTTTATTTACTTGGTTTATTACAGCTTTGGGAGCATCACTGGTATTTTTCTTTAAGAAAGTAGACAAAAAAATACTAAATACTATGCTAGGCTTTGGAGCTGGAGTAATGATTGCAGCTAGTTTTTGGTCTTTATTAAATCCTGCTATTGAACTTTGTAATGAACTTGGATATAGTGGTTTTGTGATTCCAGCAGTGGGATTTTTCTTAGGTGGGTTATTTTTAATATTTGCTGATAAATTAATGGATACTTATTCTTATGGTGTAGTAGCAAATAAAGATGAGAAAAGCTTACCAAAAACAACAAAGTATAAAAAAAGTATATTGCTAGTCTTAGCTGTAACACTTCATAATATTCCAGAAGGACTTGCGGTAGGAGTTGCATTTGGAGGAGTTGCAGTTGGTATTCCAGGTACATCTTTAATTGCAGCAATGACTTTAGCATTAGGAATAGGGCTTCAAAATTTTCCAGAAGGAGCAGCTGTATCTCTACCATTAAGAAGAGAAGGAATATCAAGAACCAAAAGTTTTTTATATGGCCAAGCATCAGGTCTAGTTGAACCAATAGCTGGTGTTATAGGAGTAATAGCAGCTTTATCAGTAAGAAGTATTCTACCATTTCTATTATCATTTTCAGCAGGAGCAATGATTGCTGTAGTAGGAGCTGAATTATTGCCCGAAGCATCAATGGAAAATAAAAAGTTAACAACACTAGGATTAATATTAGGATTTATAGTTATGATGGTATTAGATGTGGCTCTAGGATAACATAAATTAATATTTTTAATTAAAGGTTAATACAAATTTATCTATAAGGTTATTTAAAATTAGATAAACTAAAAGGTAGAAACAATGCGTTTCTACCTTTATATTTTATGGAATTAAGCTTGGTTAACTGATCCGAATAATTCCATTTTTTCTTTAACTGTAGCTTTTATAGCTTCAAATCCTGGACCTAAAAGCTTTCTTGGGTCAAAGCCTTTTCCTTGTAGGTCTTTTCCAGCTTCAATATATTTTCTAGTGCCTTCTGCAAATGCTAATTGACACTCAGTGTTAACATTGATTTTTGCAACTCCTAAAGAGATAGCTTTCTTAATCATATCTTCTGGAATTCCAGTACCACCGTGTAATACTAGAGGAACATTGTTAGTAGAATTGCTTATAGCTTCTAATGCATCAAAGCTTAATCCCTTCCAGTTTTCAGGATATTGTCCGTGGATATTACCGATACCAGCAGCTAACATAGTAACTCCTAAGTCAGCAATTGCCTTACATTCAGCAGCATCAGCTATTTCACCAGCACCTACAACTCCGTCTTCTTCTCCACCGATTGAACCAACTTCTGCTTCTAAAGAAATTCCTTTTTCAGTAGTTAATTTAACCATTTCAGTTGTTTTAGCTATATTTTCATCTATTGGATAGTGAGATCCATCAAACATTATTGATGAGAATCCAGCTTCCATAGCTTTTAAAGCTCCATCATAGCTACCATGGTCTAGGTGTATTGCAACAGGAACAGTGATTTTTAACTCTTCCATCATTCCGTTTACCATTGAAACTATAGTTTTGAAACCACACATGTATTTAGCAGCTCCTTCTGAAACTCCTAAAATAACAGGTGAATTATTTTCTTGAGCAGTTAATAAAATAGCTTTAGTCCATTCTAAGTTGTTGATATTGAATTGACCAACAGCGTATTTTCCCGCTTTAGCCTTGTTTAACATTTCTTTTGCTGAAACTAACATGGTATAAACCTCCATAACTTTAAATTTTATTATAATTAAGCTGTAAAGCTAAAATTTAGTAAGAACATATACTTTACATATTTATTCTTGTCAATAGTATTATAACTCAAAATAAATTTAATTGAAACAAAAAAATTAGAATTTAATTTCTAGTACATAAATATTATAACTATTTAGGTAAAATTTTTAAGTATAAATAAATTTGAATATTATTTTTACAAATTTCAATCATAGTTTTATTAAATTTATTATTTGAAGGAAAATATCATTAAATAAATAGCAAAATGATAAAACTAATCAAATTTTGAAATAAAATTTCCATAATATGGTATTATATTAAAGAGATAATTTTTAGCTGCTAGGATTTATTTGAAGATGGAGATTACCTTATGAAAAGCGTAATTGTAGAATTACAAGAATATATAAATAAGTCAAGTGAAACTGAGAGGGAAATAATAAATTATCTATTAAAGAATCCAGAGTCTGTAGTAGACTGTAATATTTATCAGTTATTCGGGGCTTATAGAAGAAGTGATTAAATGTGCAACGGTCATAAAGGAAATTGATGCTCCTATTATTGCAATTACTAGATCAGATAGTTCTCCTATAGGTAAAATAGCAGATTATAATTTGTAGGTAGCTATAACAGAATTAATATTTAGAAAAGGTGTAAGTTCTTCTATAATAGCACAATTAAATTTAATAGATATTTTATACATTGCCTTTGTAAATGAACATTATGATTCTAATATTAAGCAATTTAATAGAATACATATAAAAAATAAATATACATATTAAGTAAACGTTATCTTGAGGAGGTGAAAAGGTAATTTAATCAGTAAGAAATGCTTTGTCACAAATTGCAGATATAATATAAGTTTGGACTAAGGCTTTAGAGAAGGGAGGTAGAATAAATTAATTATAAAGAAGCTGAAGAGTTGCAGGTTTTATCATAACTTATTTTGTTATAAAGGAATCTGATGTTAGAAATGCATAATTTATATAGATAACTATTAATTAAAGTAGTATATAACATAAAATGAGATAGATTGGAAGGTAAGGTGGTAAATTTGAAATGTAATAAAAATTTATTCAGCATTGTTATGGCTTTAACATTCATGTCATCTATGATATCTGCACCTACATTAAAAGTTAAAGCAAATGAAATTAATTATGGAAATGTTAGTGTGTCAGATGGCTCTATTAATGATTCAGGATTACAAGCTAATATAACTTTTCCTGATTACTTAAATTATGTAGATGATACTTTAATAGTCAATAATATGTACACTTTTAAGGGATATAAAGGACAAGGAAAATTATATATTACATGTACTGATGGATTGCAAAGCATAAGGGTATTTATAAATGGTAAAGAAATTGATGTTATCGAAGCTTGCAAAAATAATGGAGCAACTTATGAAATAGATTTTTCAGATGTTTCAGTAAACGATAGAAATACTATACAAGTTACAAATTTTGTACCTGAGACAGGTAAAGTTAATATAAAAATACCATACCCTGAAGTTATAGAAGGTAATGCAGAATCAGTTGGAATGAATCAAAATACTTTAGATTTAATCGATACTATAATCAATAATGATATTAAATATGGATTTACAAGTGCTCAAGTAGCTGTTATTAAAGATGGTGTTATGGTTAAAAATAGTGCTTACGGTAATATAAACTCTTATAACCAAGATGGAACATCAAAAACAGATTCAGCAAAGGTTACAACTGAAACCCTTTATGATTTAGCATCAAATACAAAGATGTATGCAACAAACTATGCTATTCAAAAGCTTGTTAGTGACGGAAGAATAAATATTGCAGATAAGATAACTAAGTATTTTCCCAACTTTGTAGATGGAGCTAATGATTCAATAAAAGGAAAAGCTAATTTAACAATACAGAATTTATTAGAACACCAAGGGGGATTCCCTGCAGATCCACAATATCATAATAATAAATTTAATCAAGCAACTCAAAAGCCAGATAAAAATGTAGATAATCCTTTATATTCACAAGATAAGGCTACCACTTTAGAAATGATATTAAAGACACCACTTCAATATGAGCCAGGTAGTAAAACTGTATATTCAGATGTTGACTATATGCTTTTAGGTTTCATAGTTGAAAAAATAACTGGAATGGACTTAGATAAATATGTAGAAGAAACTTTCTATAAGCCATTAGGATTAAATAATATATTATATAACCCATTACAAAAAGGATTTGAAAAGGATAATATAGCAGCAACAGAACTTAATGGAAATACAAGAGATGGAGCTATAAGTTTTGAAAATATTCGTGACTATACACTACAAGGTGAAGTTCATGATGAAAAAGCTTATTATTCTATGGATGGAGTTTCAGGACATGCAGGATTATTTGCAAATGCTGAAGATTTAGCTAAATTAGCTCAAGTTATGCTTAACGATGGTGGATATGGAAATAGTAAGTTCTTCTCTAAAAATACTATAGAAGAATTTACAAAGAGAAAGGCTTCTAGTCCAGTTTGGGGATTAGGTTGGTGGAGAGAAGGAGATAACGGTAGATTATGGTATTTCGGTACACAATCATCTAGTAATACTTTTGGACATCAAGGATGGACAGGTACCCTAACTGTTATAGATCCTGAAAGTAATTTAGTAGTTGTTTTATTAACAAATAAAATTAACTCACCAGTTATCGATAATACTATAAATGCAAATACTTTCATTGGAAATAAATTCACTACAGCAACTCTTGGTACAGTACCAACACTTGTTTATGAATCAATAGAGCATGGTAATAAAGAAGCAATAGATGCTAACCTTGCAACTATGGTAACAGAAAAATTAAAATTATATAACCCTTCAAATTATCAAGGAGAAGCAGTTTTAAAATCTGCATATTCTGTAGTTGATACAATGGTAACAAGAGCAGAAGAACGTAAGGCTCAATCTACTATTGAGTATGCCTATGCTGCAATAGAAGAAATAAACAAAGTAGATACAAATAAAACTATTATTAATGAACTAAAGGCTAGAGTAGATAATATAACAGTTGGTGATGAAGCAGAAAGGGATTTATCTAAGATTTCTTCATCTAAATTATCAGAAGTTCCAAATGCAGATTGGCAAGCAGATATTGCTTTCCCAGATTGCTTAGGATATGTTGATGATACATTAATAGTAAATAACTTATATACATTCAATGGATATCAAAATCAAGGAAGGGTATATATCAAAGCTTCACAAGGAGTTACATCTGCAAGAATATTTATAAATGGCGTTGAAATGGATACAACTGAAATTTTTATTAACTCAGGAACAACTTTTGAGGTTGATTATTCTCAAGTAGCCAAGAATGGAAGAAATACCATACAAGTTACAAATATAGAGCCTAAAAATACTGCTATAAAAAATGGTATATCAGTAAAAATACCATATCCAGAGGTTATAGAATGCAATACCGAATCAGTCGGAATGAATCAAAGTACCTTAGATTTAATTGATACTATGATTAATAATGATGTTAAGTATGGATTCACAAGTGCTCAATTAGCAGTTATTAAAGATGGTGTTATGGTTAAAAATAGTGCTTACGGTAATGTAAACTCTTATAACCAAGATGGAACACCAAAAACAGATTCAGCAAAGGTTACAACTGAAACTCTTTATGATTTAGCATCAAATACAAAGATGTATGCAACAAACTATGCTATTCAAAAGCTTGTTAGTGACGGAAGAATAAATATTACAGATAAGATAATTAAGTATTTTCCCAAATTTGCAGATGGAGCTAATGATCCAATAAAGGGTAAGGATAATCTTACTATACAAAATCTTTTAGAACATCAGGGGGGATTTCCAGCAGATCCACAATATCATAATAATAAATTTAATCAAGCAACTCAAAAGCCTGATAAAAATGTAGATAATCCTTTATATTCACAAGATAAAGCTACTACTTTGGAAATGGTATTAAAGACACCTCTACAATACGAACCAGGAACAAAGACTATATATTCTGATGTAGATTATATGCTTTTAGGACTTATTGTTGAGAAGGTTACAGGAGTGGCTCTAGATGAGTATGTAGAGAATACATTCTATAAGCCATTAGGATTAAATAATATAGTATATAATCCATTACAAAAGGGATTTGAAAAGGATAATATAGCAGCAACTGAACTTAATGGAAATACAAGAGATGGAGCTATAAGTTTTGAAAATATTCGTGACTATACACTTCAAGGCGAAGTTCATGATGAAAAAGCTTATTATTCAATGGATGGAGTTTCAGGACATGCAGGATTATTTGCAAATGCTGAAGATTTAGCTAAATTAGCTCAAGTTATGCTTAACGATGGTGGATATGGAAATAATAAATTCTTCTCTAAAAATACTATAGAAGAATTTACAAAGAGAAAGGCGTCTAGTCCAGTTTGGGGATTAGGTTGGTGGAGAGAAGGAGATAACGGTAGATTATGGTATTTTGGTACACAATCATCTAGTAATACTTTTGGACATCAAGGATGGACGGGTACCTTAACTGTTATAGATCCTGAAAGTAATTTAGTAGTTGTTTTATTAACAAATAAAATTAACTCACCAGTTATAGATAATACTATAAATGCAAATACTTTTATTGGAAATAAATTCACTACAGCGACTCTTGGTACAATACCAACACTTGTTTATGAATCTATTATTCATAACAATGATGATGCAGTAGATGCAAATATTGCTCAAATGGTAGCTGAAAATTTAAAGCTATATGATTCTAAAAGCTATTTAGGTAAAGCTGTATTAAAATCTGTTTATTCTAAGGTTGATACTGTTATTACAAGAGCAGAGCAAAGAAAAACTGCTGCAAATTTAGCTTATGCTGAAGAAGCAGTTTCTAAATTAGACATTGAAAATGATAGACAACAAATAATTAAATTTAATGAAAGAATCGTAGCTCTTGGTGGTACACCAGTAGAACTTCCAAATTATAGTGCTGAAATAGAACAATTAAATAATGCTATTAAAGATTCAAAAGTTATAATTGATAAGGGACAAGATATAGCAGATCACATTCATTATCAAACTACTACTTGGAATAAGTTTGTTCAAGCTTATGAAAATGCTGTGAAAGTATCTAGTATGGGAAATGAAGCTAAGAAAGATGAACTTGTTAATGCTTATAATGAATTAAATCTAGCAAAAGATGAATTAGTTAAAATAGATAAAACTAATCTTAATAAAGCAATTGAAGATGCTAGATCTAAGATTAAAGAGGGAAAATTAGATAACGTAGATGAAGAATTTAAGAATTCATTTAATAAAGCTATAAAAGAAGCATTAGCTATATATGAGAATAAGGATTCAAGTATACAAGAAGTTGCACAAGGATATAATAATATTTTAGAAGAATATAGAAAGATAGGTCTTCCAATTGGAGATAAAAACACTCTTGATGATATAGTAAAACTGGCTGAAGCTATTAAGTTAGATAGATATATAAGCAAAGGCCAGGATGAATTTAAAAATGCTTTAGCTAATGCAAAAGTTATTTTAGAGTTAGAAGAAGTATCAGAATTTGAAATATATGAAGCTTACAAAACTCTATATAATTCTATGATGAAATTAGAGTTAAAGGCAGATAAGTCTAGTCTTTATAACACAATTATATCTGCAGAAAAAGTTAATTTAAATAAATATACTGAAAATAGTAAAACAAGTCTTTTAGAAGTATTAGAAGTAGCAAATAGTGTAAAAGATAATGAAGAAGTTACTCAAGAAGAAGTTAATGTTGTAGTAGAAAATTTAAATAAGGCTTTAGAAGCACTTATAAAAGTAGCTGATAAGAGCGAGCTTAAAAATATAATTGATAAAGCAGTAGGTATTGATGTTAATAAGTACACAAGTGAGAGCTTGGAAAGGTTTAATAAAGCTTTAAATGAAGCTAAAACAATTATGGAAGATAAAAATATATCAATAGATAATCAAGCTGTTGTAAATAATGCAACAAATAATTTAAATAATTCAATAGAATCACTTGTATTAAAAGATTCATCTAATGGTAATGGTTCTGGAAACTCAGGAAATGAAGATGATAACAAAGAACAAGAGGATACAACAACAAATAATAATAACACAAATAGCAGTAATAAAAATAATGGTAATAATAGTGACGTTGGCAAAGGTAATTCTAATTTACCAAGTACAGGAGGAAACTCACCTATAGTATTAGGTAGTATTGGAATATTAATAATAGTAATAGGTGTATATATAATCAGAAAAAGGAAAGTACAACAATAGATAAAAAACAAATTTAAAATAAAAATTAGGATTTATATTCTTTTAGAGATTAAAGCTCAAAAAGGTATAAATCCTTTTTTATAAATAGATTTAAGTTGTTAATAAAATATAGATTAAATAAAAGGTTAAAAATTAGTAAGTTTTATTATAAAATATATAATGAAGAAATGACTGGGGGAAAATTGCAATGGAAAATGTAAAACTAGTAATATTTGATATGGATGGATTAATATTTGATACAGAAAGACTTTCTTATGAGTCATGGAGAGAAGCTGCTAATAAGTTTAACATAAATTTTGATTTAAATTTATTATATAAGTTACTTGGAACTAATCATGAAAGTGTTAGAAATACTTTAAATAAGGAGTTTGCAAATAAAATAAATGTAGATGATTATATAATAGAAAGAAATAAAATTTATTTGTCTAAAATATTAAATGGAGAAGTAGAGAAAAAGAAGGGAATAGAAGAGTTATTAGAGTATTTAACTAGTAAAGGAATTAAAAAAGCTGTTGCCACATCATCTAATAGGGAAGTTGCTTATAAATTATTGAAAGAAGCAAAGATTTATGATTATTATGACTATATATTATGTGGTGATGAAGTTAAAAAATCAAAGCCAGATCCAGAAGTTTTTTTAACTGTTGCAAATAAGCTAAATGTACATACAAGTAAATGTATTGTTTTAGAAGATTCTGAAGCAGGGACCATTGCAGCAAACAAAGCTATGATGATTCCAATAATTATACCTGATTTAAAAGAACCTAGTAAGGAAATAAAAAAGCTAGCCTTCAAAAAGCTAGATAATTTAGAAGAAGTAGTAAATGTAATTGAAAACTTAAAATAAATTATAGATAATAATATGTGCATAAGAGAAAAGGTGGTGAAGTTTAGTAGAATGCGTTATAATTTAGCCTTCTACTAAAGATTAATAATGGAATATATAAATGATATAAATATACAAGAAGCAGTTATTCATATAGTAGATTCAAATGCAGATGAGCCTATTCTAAATGAGTATAGCCTTGAACTAAATGAAGATATTTATAAATTTCTTCATAGGCATATAGAAAAATGTTTTAAGGATGAGGAACTAAAATATGCTATTTTTAATCCAGAAAGAAATATAGTGAAGGAGCTTGTTCAAGATTATTTAAATGGAATAGATGATAATTTAATTAATTTATCGCAAGAATTAGCAAGGCAGTTATTTATAATAATGAAAGCAAATGTTAATATTCCTTCTTGTGATTTGATAGTAATATCATTAATAACAGATCAAGGACCTATGATTGGTATACTTAAGATGGATTATGTTAAGAATTTTACTCATCAAGTAGAGTTTATAGAGAATAAAATAGGAATAGGTATAGTACCACAATCAGCAGGACTTCCAGCAAGTAGCCAAAGAATACAAAAGGCAGCCTTTATAAAACCTATAAGAGAAAATCAAGCATATAATCTTATGGTAATAGATAAACAAAAAAAGAGTAAAGAAGAGGAAGCATATGGAGCAAACTATTTTATAAGCAATTTTTTAGGGTGTTCAATAGTAAATAATGAAAGAGATATGACTAAAACTTTTTTAAAGGCTACAGAAAACTGGACTAGAAGTAATATAGTAGAAGATGCAGATAAGGCTGAGAGAATAAGAACCACTGTTAAAGCAAAATTGAAAGAAGAAGATACAATAAATATAGATGAAATTTCTCATGAGTTATTTAAAGAAGAGCCACAAATAAAAAATGATTTTTCTAATTTTATTAAAAGTCATGGATTAGAGGATGAGGTATCCATAGATAAGCAATGGGTTGAAAAAAAGTTAAAAAGGGTAAGATTAAAAATTGATAAAGACATAGACTTATACATAAATGAAGAAGCATACAATGATGCTAGTAGGTTCGAGATACAACGAAATGGTGATGGAAGTATAAATATGATAATAAAGCATGTTATAAATTATTTAGAAAAGTAAAACTATATTTAAGAATAAAGGCTATATAATGATTTAAATTATTATATAGCCTTATAATTTACCAAGATATAGTATTTTTAGCAAATATATAAATTTACTATTGTAAGTTCTAAAGTAATATAATAAAATAGAGTTATTAAATGTAAGCGATTACTTGCGTGGAGTGGGAGGGGTTATTTATGGTTAATACTGTTGAGTTAAAAAAGGTGAATTTATCAAGTGGTGAAACTATAGCATATAGAGAGGCTGGACTAGGAAATAAGACTTTACTTCTTATTCATGGAAATATGTCATCTTCTAAGCATTGGGATATTTTTATTGATGAGATAAAAGATAAGTACAAAATATTTGCGGTAGATATGAGGGGTTTTGGAGATTCAAGCTATAAAAATCCAATTAATTCATTAAATGATTTTGCTAAAGATATAGAAGAATTTTTAAATATAATGAATATTGAATCATGTTCTGCTATTGGATGGTCAACTGGTGGAGGTGTTTCATTAGAGCTAGCAGCTAATTGTCCAGATAAGATTGAAAAAGTAGTGCTAATAGAGTCAGTAGGGGTTAAAGGATATCCTATATATAAAAAAGATAAAGATGGAAATCCTACAAGTGAGTTATTAAAAACTAAGGAAGAAATAGCAGAAGATCCTATACAGGTTAAACCTGTATTAGATGCACTAGCAAGTAGAAATAAGGAATATTATAGAATGCTTTGGAATATGGTGATTTACACTCATAACAAACCTAATGATGAGTTATATGATGAGTATTTAGAAGATATGATGACTCAAAGAAACTTAGTAGATGTAGATTATTCACTGGCGCATTTTAATATGACTAATGAAAGTAATGGAGTAAATGAAGGTACTGATAGATGTAAACTAGTTAAGGCGCCTGTTTTAATATTACAAGGAGATAGAGATTTTGTAGTACCTATGTATATGGCAGAAGATACAAATAAGCACATTAAAAATTCAAAGATAGTTATACTTAATAATTCTGGACATTCACCAATGATAGACTGTATGGATAACTTGCTAAAAGAAATAAATAAATTTATATAAAGAAATAAAAATAAAGCAGAATGATAATAATATCATTCTGCTTTATTAACTATAGAAAAAGATTGTTATATATATAACCAAAATGGTAAGTTGTGAAAGTATTATAGAATATTTTAGCAAATTATCAAAAAGAATGTAGTAAAAATGTTTCATTGAGAATATTTAGAAAATTAGGAAAGTTATATTGACAAGAAAACCGGAAAAGGTTTACAATTAGTATGAAAGTAAATACTTACATACTATAAGGTTATTGGAATGGGGGATTAATATGATTAATGTAGGAATAGTAGGATTAGGATTGTATATACCAGAAACAAAAATGACAGCAAAGGAAATTTCAGAGGCTACAAATGGTATTTGGAGTGAAGATGCTGTAATTAAAAAATTAGGTATAATTGAAAAAACTATACCAGGAGAAAATGATGGGACTCAAGAAATGGGTGTTAGAGCAGCTTTAGACGCATTAAAAGATGCAAATATGACTCCAGAAGAGATAGACGTAATTTTATGTATGGGTGAAGAATGGAAGGAATACCCACTTACAACATCAGCACTTTATATACAAGGTAAAATAGGTGCTGTTAATGCTTGGGGAATAGATATTCAAAATAGATGTTGTACTACTGTATCTGCTTTAAAAATAGCTAAGGATATTCTTGTTGCAGACGAAGATATAAATACAGTGATGGTAGTTGGTGGATACAGAAATGGGGATTTTGTTGACTATTCTGATCCAAATATGTCTATGATGTACAACCTATCAGCAGGTGGTGGAGCTATAATATTAAAGAGAAATGCTGGAAAAAACCTTGTATTAGGATCACATATAAAAGCAGATGGAACATTTTCAAGAGATGCTGGAGTAGAAATTGGAGGAATAGCCAATCCATTTACTTCAAATAATGTTGAAGAGGGTTACAAGTCTTTAAGATTAATGGATGCAAAGCATATGAAAGATGGTCTAAATGCTATTTCAATGCCAAATTGGTATGAATGCATTGATAAAGCCTTAGAAAAATCAGGTTTAACAAGAGAGGATATAGATTATTGTGCGATTCTTCATTTTAAGAAATCAATGCATGATTTAATGCTAAAGGATTTAGGTTTAAGAGAAGATCAATCAATTTATCTATCAAATTATGGACACATGGGACAAGTAGATCAAATACTTTCATTAAAGCTTGGAATAGAAGAAGGAAAGGTAAAAGATGGATCAGTAGTTTTAATGATAGCTGCTGGTATAGGATATGTATGGTCTGCCAATGTAATAAAATGGGGAGAGTGTTAAAGCATGGATACATTTTTTCAAATATTATTTAGTAGTTTAGAAACTGGAAGTGTATATGCCTTAGCAGCATTAGGTATAATAATAATTTTTAGAACAAGTAGAACTACTAACTTTGCTCAAGGCTCCATAGGTATGTTTAATGCTTTTGTTGCAACATTTGCTTTTATACATTTTGGATTACCAACATGGGCAGCTGCAATAGTTGGTATGATAGCAGCTTTTGTATCAGGGGTATTAGTAGATGTAGTAATTATAAGAAAAGCTAAAAAAACATCACCAGTAGCAAAGCAAATCATAACTTTTGGAGTAATAATGCTTTTCTTAGGAGTAGCACCTATGATATTTGGTTCAACACCTTTGAATTTTCCAAAGTTTATAGAAAGTGGAGCTATAGATATATTTGGAGCATCAATTTCTTATAATGCTTTATTAAATATAATAGTTGGATTAGTAATAATGGGTGTACTATTCTATTTCTTACAAAATACAAAATGGGGACTAGCAGTAAGAGTAACAGCATCAAATGAGCAAACAGCAAGACTTATGGGGGTTCCAACATCATTAGTAACAATGGGTGCTTGGGCAATAGCAGCAGCTTTAGGAACTTTAGCAGCACTAATGCTTGCACCAGCAATTACAGTAAATGTTTCTATGATGGATAATGTTCAAACTAATGCACTTATAGCTTGTGTATTAGGTGGATTCCAAACTTTCTATGGGCCTGTAATAGGAGCTTATATAATTGGACTTGGAAGAAATGTATTAATATATTATGTTTCATCAACTTGGGGTGAACCTATACTATTTACATTAATCTTATTATTCATAGTTTTAAGACCAAACGGAATAATAGGAAAGAAAATAATAAAGAAGGTATAGGAGGAACAAAGAAATGAAGAAACTCTTAGAAAATAGATATATCAAATATATTTTATTTGGAGTTGTATTAGCTTTATTGCCATTACTTCAACAAATGGGAATTATAAAAAGTTCAACTGTAACTATATTTGGAACAATACTGTTTTATGCAATAGTAGCTATAGGACTTAATGTTCTTTTAGGATATTCAGGATTAATATCGTTAGGTACTGCAGGGTTTATGGGACTTGGAGCATATTTATCAGCATATCTAACTGATGATTTGAAGCTTCCTTTTATAGTATCTCTAATAATATCTATAGTGGTTCCACTTTTAATAGGTCTTTTAATAGGACTTGTATCTTTAAGAATTTCTGGAATGTATCTAGCTATAGCAACATTAGCGGTATCAGAAATATTTAAAAAGATATTTATTGAATTTGACAATATAACAGGTGGATTTTCAGGTAAAAGGGCAGGATATCCAAACCTTTTTGGAATAACATTAGATAGAGATACCACTTTTATATTAATTGTAGTGTTGCTAGTTATAGTTATGATACTTACAGATAACTTTATACATTCAGCAACAGGAAGAGCTCTTTTAACTATGAGAGTTAGTGAAGCAGCGGCACAAGCAATGGGAATTAACCTTTTAAAGTATAAGCTTACAGCATTTGCAATAGCAACAGTTTATGCTTCATTAGGTGGAGTGTTATATGTTCACTTTATAAGATTCTCTTATCCTGCTACATGGAACTTACTTTTATCCTTACAAATACTAGCTGTAATAGTTATTGGAGGAGTAAGAACTATAAGTGGACCTATAATAGGATCGATAATAGTTTTCGGAATTCCAGAATTAATACTAAAGCAATTACCTGTAATAGGTAGCATAGATGGACTAGCTTATATATTTACTGGAATACTGATAATAGTTGTAATACTGTTCTATCCAAATGGATTAATCTATATAGGAAAAGATATTAAAAAATATATTAATAAGAAGAAGGTGAAAGTAAATGAGCTTAACGCAAACACTTAAGGTTGAAAACTTATCTATAGCTTTCGGAGGATTAAAAGCCGTTGATGACTTAAGCTTTCATATTAATGAAGGAGAAATATATGGATTAATTGGTCCAAATGGAGCTGGTAAAACAACAGTATTTAACTGTATAACACAATTTTATAAACCTAATAATGGAAAGGTTATATTTAAATCAATAAAAAATGAGGATGTAAATTTAGTAGAAAAAAATACACATGACATTATTAGGCTTGGATTAGTTAGAACCTTTCAAAATGTTGAATTAATTCAAGACTTAAGCCTACTTGAAAACTTACTTATAGGTGCACATATTTCATATAAATCAGGATTATTTTCAAATGCTCTTAGAACTAGAAAATCTAAAAGGGAAGAAAAAGAAAATATAGAAAAGGCAGAAAAGATTTTGAATTTTTTAGGAATAGAAAGCAAAAAAAATGAACTTGCTGGTGGACAACCTTATGGAATATTAAAAAAGATAGAGCTTGGAAGAACTCTTATGAGTAATCCAAAATTAATAATTTTAGATGAGCCAGCAGCTGGATTAAATGATACTGAAACATTAGAATTAGCAAAATTGATTAAAGATATAAGAGATGAGTATAAGTGTAACATTTTATTAGTTGAGCATGATATGAGATTAGTTATGGATATTTGTGATCGTATATGTGCAATATCTTTTGGGAAAAAACTAGCAGAGGGAACTCCAAAAGAAATACAGTCTAATAAAGATGTACAAGAAGCTTATTTAGGAAAGGATGAGTAAGATGGAAAATTTAGCATTAAAGATAAATAATCTTACTGTTTCTTATGGAAGTATAAAGGCACTTAAGGGAATAGATATAGAAGTTCCAGAAGGAAAAATAGTTGCTTTACTCGGAGCAAATGGAGCAGGTAAAACTACTACTTTAAAAACTTTATCAGGAATTGTTAGTTCTGAAAGTGGAAGTATAAATTTTTATGGAAAAGATATAACTAAGCTATCTCCAGAAAAAATAACATCATTAAGAATGGTCCAATCGCCAGAAGGAAGACAAATTTTCCCTGATATAACAGTTGAAGAAAATTTAAGAATAGGAGCCTTTACAGTAAAGAGTAAGAAGGAAATAGCTAAAAATTTTGATAGAGTTTATAAATATTTCCCAATATTACAAGAAAGAAAAAAACAATTAGCAGGAACATTAAGTGGAGGAGAGCAACAAATGCTTGCAATTGCAAGAGCTTTAATGGCAAGTCCAAAGGTATTGCTTCTAGATGAGCCATCTTTAGGGTTAGCACCTCTTATAGTAAAAAATATATTTGAAATTGTAAAGGAAATAAATTCAGAAGGAACAACAGTTCTAATAATAGAACAAAATGCTCTTCAAACTTTAAAGATAGCAGATTATGCATATGTACTAGAAGTTGGAGAGATAAGTATGAAAGGTAAGGCTAGTGAATTAATCCAAGATAAGAGGTTATTGGAAGCATATCTTGGAGGGGAATAAAGTTTTTAGGGAGAAATCCTTAATATAAGTAAAATATATTTAAATAAAATATGTGGAGGGAATTTTTATGAGAAAAAAAATTGCATTACTTTTAGCTTCACTTACACTAACGATGGCTTTTGCTGGTTGTGGTAAAAAAGAAGAGGCAGCGCAAGGTGTTACTGAAACATCGATAAAGGTAGGAAATAGTATAGCAACTTCAGGTGCTTTTGCTCCAGTAGGAGTGCCATTTAAAGCAGGTATAGAAGCTTACTTTAAAATGGTAAATGAAGGTGGGGGAGTTAAGGGAAGAAAAATAGAGTATGTGCATCAAGATGATGAATTTAATCCAGAAAAAGGTAAAGCTATATTAGATAAGCTTGTAAATGATGAGAAAGTATTCTCTATAGTTGGACATTTTGGAACTCCAGTTGTAGGAGCAACATTAGATGACCTTAAAGAAATAGGTATTCCATCAGTTTACTTTGCAACAGGAACAGGTATATTATATAACGAAAATGCTACAAAGGGACAAGGAGATAATATATTCCCAGTACAACCTGTATATCCAATGGAAGGCCGTATAATGGCTGCTTGGGCAAAGGGTGAATTTAAAGCAGATAAAATAGGTGTAATATACACTAATGATGATGCTGGTAAAGATTTAGTTAAGGGTGTTGAGACAGAAGCTAAGAATATGGGTGGAATTGAAGTTATAAGTGAGCAAGTAGCTCCAGGTGCTGAAGATGTATCATCAGCAGTAACAAAAATAAAGAATGCAAATGTAGATACTGTAATAATTGCTGGTATTCAAGGTACATTCCCACAAATAGCTAAGGAGCTTGCAAAGCAAGGAAACACTAAACCAGCTATAACTACTTATGTAAACGTAGATAAAACTATGGTTGAGGCTGTAAAAGCAGACGTAGCAGGTAAGTTTGATATTTATGGAAATGCTTGGGTTGATGTAACTACACCAGCTATGGCTGAGTTCCAAAAATGGGTTAAGGAGACTTCAACTCAAGATTTTTCAGGAAATGCATATGCAATGACTGGATGGATAGCAGCTGATTTCTTTGTAAGAGGTTTAGAAAAAGTCGAAGGTGAACTAACTTGGGAAAATTATATAAAAGCTATGGAAAAAGAACCTATAAAGAATCCATTTGGAGGATCAATAGATTTTTCAGGTGGTAAGAGACTTGGTACACAAGAAATGTCTCTAGCAAAGATGGATTTAACAAGTCCAACAGGTTGGGCACCATATGTTGGATTTAAGAGCATAAATGATATATTAGGAAAATAATAAGAATTTATAACTATCAGCCAAGCTGATTTGGCTGATAGTTTACAAAACTTATGGGAGGGTTTAATATGTTACAAACAATTAAATCAAAAGACGTAATTGAAGATAAATATATAACAGTTGAAGAGGCTTTAACAAAGATAAAAACAGGTGATATAATTGTTTCAGGTCTTGCAGCTGCAGAGCCAAGAGAAATATTAAGAAATCTTCATACTATAAGTGATAAAGTAGAAGATGTTACAGTTACTACATGTTTACCGATGGAAATGGCAGAGTATTTTTTTAATCCACAATATAAAGATTCCTTTAGAATGGATGGATGGTTTTATACAGCTGCAATGAGAAAAGCTCATAAAAATGGAAATATTTCATTTATACCAAACCATTTACACTTAGCAGCAGTAAAAAGATTAGCTCATAAAGAGCCTAATATATATATGGGAACTGCAACTTTGCCAGATAAACATGGATATGTTTCTTTATCTTTAAGCAATGTGTATGAGAAAAGAATGCTGGAGGCTGCTGACCTAGTAATACTAGAAATAAATGAGAATTATCCAAGGACTTTTGGAGATGTAGAAGTTCATGTAAATGATATAGATTATATGATAAAAACTGATTATGAAGTACCAGAGCTTCTAGAGGTAGAGCCAAATGAAAAAGATTTAAAAATAGGAAAATTTATAGCTGATAGAATTAATGATGGAGATTGTATTCAACTAGGAATAGGAGGAATACCTAATGCAGTAGCGGCATCATTAATGGATAAAAAAGATTTAGGAATTCACACAGAGATGTTTACAACTGGGATGATGAAGCTTATAAGAGCTGGGGTAGTTACAGGAAAAAATAAAAATATATATAAAGGAAAACATATAGCAGCATTTGCTCTTGGAACTAAAGAACTTTATGATTTTATAAATGATAATCCATCTGTACTAATAATGGATGGGTATTGGACTAATGATCCATATACAATAGGATTAAATGATAATCAAGTTTCTATAAATACAACAATAGAAATAGATTTAACTGGACAATGTGCATCGGAATCAATAGGAGCAGTTCAATTTAGCGGAACAGGTGGACAAGCTGATACAGCTATAGGAGCACAAAGATCTAAGAATGGACGTTCTTTTATAGCTTTATATTCAACAGCAATGGTTAAAAATAAAGAAACAGGGGAAAGGGAAGAGATATCAAAGATAGTTCCGTTCTTAAAACCAGGAGCAGCAGTAAGTTTATCAAGGAATGACGTTGACTTAGTTGTTACTGAATATGGTATTGCAGAGTTAAGAGGAACGACTATTAGTGAAAGAGTTAATAGGCTAATTGAAATTTCACATCCCAAATTTAGAGAAGAACTTTTAAATAAGGCAAAAGAAATGGGCTTAATTTATTAATATAAAGTTAATGGAGGAGCAAATATGCCATTTATAAAATATAACAATAAGAATATTTACTATGAAGTTCATGGTGAAGGTAATCCACTTATAATTCTTAATGGGATTATGATGTCACATATGAGTTGGTCAGCATTCTTACCTCAATTAACAAAAGATAATAAAGTTATACTTTTAGATTTTTTTGATCAAGGTAAGTCAGATAAAATGGATAAAAGCTATAAGCAAGATTTACAGGTTGAAGTGGTTAAGACTGTAATAGATGAATTGGGTCTAGGGGAAGTGAACATATTTGGGATTTCTTATGGTGGGGAAGTAGCATTACAATTTGCATTAAAATATAATAATTTAGTAAATAAGCTTATGCTATTTAACACTACAAGTTATACTAACCCATGGTTACATGATATTGGAAGAGGATGGCTTAAAGCAGCACTTACAAAGGATCCAGAAATTTTTTATAATATAACTATACCTATTGTATATTCACCAATATTTTATACAAAAAATATAGATTGGATGAATAAAAGAAGAGAGCTTCTATATGGGGTATTTAAAGAAGACTTTTTAAATGGAATGGTAAGGCTTATAGAGAGTGCAGAGGGATATGATGTTAGAGAGCGATTAAATGAAATAAAGGCTAACACCTTAGTTGTTAGTAGTGAGTTTGATTTTATAACACCAATACCTGATCAAGAATACATTTGTGATAATATTTCTTTAGCTAAATATGTATTAATTAGAAATTGTGGTCATGCATCTATGTATGAAAAGCCTAATGAATTTATTAATATATTAACAGGATTTCTTGCTATTGAGAAAGAAATAAAAATAGTATAATATATTAATAGAGATAAATGTAAGGAATCACTTACTCTGAAACTGCTAAAAAAAGGAGAAAAAATAATGAGATATAACAATGAAACAAGTGAAAAGATAATGAAAGTAGCTTTAAAATTATTTTCTGAACAAGGATATTACTCTACAACTACAAAGCAGATTGCAGAGGAAGCTAGTGTTAATGAATTGACTATTTTTAGACATTTTGGATCTAAAAGCAATTTATTTCAAGTAACTACAGAACACTATGTAATTGACTCACATGTTGACTATATATTAAATGATACAGAGGAATTGACTTTTGAAGATGCTATGTTGATGATTTCAAATAGAATTTATAATCTATTTATTCAAAATACAAAGCTTTATAAGGTTCAAATGAAGTTAGCAGACAATGAGAAAGAATTTATTAAACTTAAGCTTTCAAGAAAGTTAATAAGTGTTCTCAAAGATTATTTTGAAAAGTTAAATGAAGAAGATGTAATAAAAGGAGAGCCAGAAATAATGGCTATTACCCTTATAAATAGCCTTTTAGGAGCATTTACAGTTGAATTATTAAGCGATGATACAATAACAGAAATATCATGGGAAGATTTAGTTAAGGAACATACAAGACAATTTGTGTCTTTATACAAGATTTAATAAAATATTAAAAATAATTAATCTTATTCGATAGGGAAAGATTAATTTTTTTAAAACATTATGTAAGTAAGTGCTTACGTAGAATGATTTTAGGAGGAGTTAAAATGTTAAGATTAGAAAATAAAGTTGCTATGGTTACAGGAGCATCACAAGGAATAGGAAGAGCAATAGCTGAAACTTTTGCAAGAGAAGGAGCTACTGTAATAGCTGTTGATATGAATAAGCTACCTTATGAAGTAGAGAATATACACGGATATGAAGTAAACGTTACTGATAGAGAAGGTATAAAAATATTCTTTAATTCAGTAATAGAAAGATTCGGTAAGGTTGATATTTTAGTAAATAATGCTGGAATAACAAGAGATGCATTAATACAAAAAATGACAGAGGAAATGTGGGATTTAGTTATAGATGTTAACTTAAAAGGATTATTTAATATTGCACAACTTATAGGACCTCATATGATGGAAACTGGTAAAGGTTCAATTATTAATATAGCATCAGTTGTAGGTGAATTTGGAAATGTTGGACAAACTAATTATGCAGCTACAAAGGCTGGTGTGATAGGTATGACAAAAACATGGGCTAAGGAGTTTGCAAGAAAAGGCGCTAACGTAAGAGTAAACTCAGTTGCACCAGGATATATAAATACAGATATGATGAAAACTGTTCCAGAGAAAGTATTAGAAAATATTAGATCTAAAACAATGCTTGGAAGACTAGGAGAAGCTGAAGAAATTGCAAATGCTGTTTTATTCTTAGCTAGTGATGAATCTTCATATGTAACAGGGCATAACTTATCAGTAAATGGTGGAATAAGATTATAGGAGGAATTTAAATGAGAGATGTAGTTATTTTATCAGCAGTGAGAACTCCTGTAGGAAGCTTTGGAGGAAGTTTATCAAAATTTACAGCAGTGGATTTAGGAGTAATTGCAGCAAAAGAAGCTATTAAAAGAGCTGGAATAAAGCCAGAAGATATAAATGAAGTTTTAATAGGAAATGTTTTAAGTAGCGGACTTGGTCAAAATGTATCTAGACAAATAGCAGTAAAAGCAGGGGTACCAGTAGAGGTTCCAAGTATGACATTAAACAAATTGTGTGGATCAGGACTAAGGGCTATTACTTTAGCAGCTCAAGAAATAATGCTTGGAGATGCTGATGTAATTTTATGTGGTGGAACAGAAAGCATGAGTAATGCGCCATACATTCTTAATTCAGCTAGATTTGGACAAAGAATGGGAGACGGAAGGCTTATAGACAGTATGATAGAAGATGGTTTAACTGATGCTTTTAACAAATATCATATGGGAATTACTGCAGAAAATATAGCAGAAAATTGGAATATATCAAGAGAAGAGCAAGATGAATTTGCAGTAAAGAGTCAAAATAAAGCAGAGGAAGCTCAAAGACTAGGCAAATTTGACGAAGAAATAATAGCAGTTGAAATTCCTCAAAGAAAAGGAAATCCTATTATATTTGATAAGGATGAGTATATAAAAGCAGGAATGAATTTAGACAAGTTAAACAGCTTAAGACCAGCCTTTAAAAAAGATGGTACTGTAACAGCAGGAAACGCATCTGGAATTAATGATGGTGCAGCTATGCTTGTAGTAATGAGCAAAGAAAAAGCTGATAGTTTAGGATTGAAACAATTAGCGACAATTAAAGGTTATGGTTCAGCAGGTGTTGACCCAGCAATAATGGGTTATGGACCTGTACCAGCGACAAGAAATGCTTTGAAGAAAGCAAATTGGACTGTGGAAGACTTAGATTTAATAGAAGCAAATGAAGCTTTTGCAGCTCAATCAATTTCAGTTGTTAAGGATTTAGGATTAGATACAGAAAAGGTAAATGTAAATGGTGGAGCAATTGCTTTAGGTCATCCTATTGGATGTTCAGGAGCTAGAATAGTTGTTACATTACTTCACGAAATGAAGAGAAGAGATTCTAAAAAAGGATTAGCTACACTTTGTATAGGTGGAGGAATGGGAACAGCAGTATTAGTTGAAAGAGAATAATAAAGGAATAAAAAGAATAAAAATAATAAAAAGAATAAAAGGGAGAGAGGATATTATGAAGGGAAGAACTATAAACGAAATAAGTATAGGGGATAAATCAAGCTACAGTAGAACTATATCGGAAGCTGACGTTGTTTTATTTGGTGGAGTAAGCGGTGATTTAAATCCAGCACATTTTAATGAGGAATATTCTAAGGATACTATGTTTAAAGGAAGAATAGCTCATGGAATGTTATCAGCTGGATATATATCTACTGTTTTAGGTATGCAATTACCAGGACCAGGAACAATATATTTATCACAAGAGTTAAAATTTACTGCACCAGTAAGATTTGGAGATACAATAACAGCTACTGTAGAAGTTATAGAGAAGTTAGAAGATAAAAATAGAATAACATTAGAAACTATTTGTACTAATCAAAAAGGAGACGTTGTTGTAAAGGGAAAGGCAGTAGTAATGCCACCTAGATAAATTAATTGATTTAATCAGGGGGAGAAAAATGGAGCTATTAGATAAACTCTGGGAATTATCTAAAAATGATATTAAAAGGATTGTACTTCCAGAGGGTGAAGAAGAAAGAAATATATTAGCAGCTATTAAAATTAAAAAATTAGGTTTAGCACATCCAATACTAATTGGAAACTTTGATGTTATATTAAATAAATCAAAGGAATTAAAGGAAGACATAAGTGCAGTTGAAGTAATAGATCCAGAGACTTCAAATAAGCTTGAAGATTATATAAATAGATTTTATGACTTAAGAAAAAGTAAAGGAGTAACCTTAGAAAAAGCTGAAAGAATAGTTAAAGATCCATTATATTTTGGAACTATGATGGTAAAATGTAATGATGCAGATGGAATGGTATCTGGAGCTATTCATACAACAGGAGATTTATTAAGACCTGGTCTTCAGATAATAAAAACATCAAAAGGTGTATCAGTGGTTTCTAGCTTTTTTATAATGGGTGTTCCAAATTCTTCTTATGGTGAAGAAGGAATGTTATTATTTGCAGACTGCGCAGTTAATCCAAATCCGACTTATGAACAATTAGCAGCTATAGCTATAGCAACAGCAGATACTGCTAAGAATGTATGTAAAATTGAACCAAGAGTCGCAATGCTTAGCTTTTCAACTATGGGTTCTGCAGATCATGAAACTGTAGAAAAAGTAAGGAAAGCTACAGAACTTGCTAAGGAGTTAAGGCCAGACTTATTAATAGATGGAGAACTGCAATTAGATGCAGCGATAGTTGAAAAGGTTGCAAAGCAAAAAGCACCAAATAGTAATGTAGCTGGTAGAGCAAATGTTTTAGTATTCCCAGATTTACAATCAGGTAACATAGGATATAAGCTTGTACAAAGATTTGCAAATGCTGAAGCAATAGGTCCAATTTGTCAAGGATTTGATAAGCCGATAAATGACTTATCTAGAGGATGTTCAGCTGATGATATAGTAAATGTAGTAGTTCTTACTGCTGTACAAGCACAAGCTACAAGATAATAGAGGTGAAGATAAATGAATATACTTGTTATTAATTGTGGAAGTTCATCATTAAAATATCAATTAATAGAGATGAAAAACGAAGAAGTTATATGTCAAGGGTTAGTTGAAAGGATTGGAATAGAGGGTTCCATATTAACACATAAGACAAATATGGATATAAAGCATGTAAATAAAAGAGAAATTAAAAATCACAAAGAAGCTATAAATTTAGTTTTAGAAACTTTATTAGATAAGGAAATAGGAGCAATAAGGGATCTTAATGAAATATTTGCTGTAGGTCATAGGGTTGTTCATGGAGGGGAAAGGTATTCTGAATCAGTTGTAATAGATAATAATGTTTTAAGTTATCTAGAGGAATGTATAAAGCTAGCGCCAATTCATAACCCACCAAATGTTATTGGAATAAAGGCTTGCATGGAATTAATGCCTTTAACTCCAATGGTAGCAGTTTTTGATACTGCATTTCATCAAACTATGCCTGAAGTTGCATATATTTATCCAATTGAATATAGTTTATATGAAAATCATAAAATTAGAAAATATGGATTTCATGGAACCTCTCATAAATATGTATCCCAAAAGATTGGAGAAATACTAGATAAGGATATAAAAACTTTAAAGATAGTAAGTTGCCATTTAGGTAATGGAGCAAGCTTGTCTGCAATTAAAAATGGAAAATCAATAGATACTTCAATGGGATTTACTCCTCTTGCAGGAGTTGCAATGGGAACTAGATCAGGTAATATAGATCCATCAATAGCTACATTTCTAATAGAGGAATGTGGGTATACTGTTGAAGAAGCAAATGAATCTTTAAATAAGAAATCTGGAGTATTAGGAATATCAGGTGTAAGCTCAGATTTTAGAGACTTAGAAAAAGCAACAGAAGAAGGTAATGATAGAGCACAACTTGCATTAGATATCTTTCATTATAGAATAAGAGGACAAATAGCTGCTTATGCCGCTCATATGGGTGGAGTAGATGCTATTATATTTACAGCAGGAATAGGAGAAAATTCTATTACCACAAGAAAATCGTGTTTAGAAGGATTAGAGTTTTTAGGTATTGAAATTGATGATAAAAAGAATAATGTGAGAGGAAAAATAGCAGAAATTTCATCTGATAATTCTAATGTAAAAGTATATGTTATACCGACAAATGAAGAGTTAATGATTGCAAAAGAAACTTTAGAAGTTTTAAATTAGCTATTTCTCATTAAATGACCTTATATAAATAAAGAGCTATATAATTGGATTCCCCTACATCCAATTATATAGCTTTTTAACTCTTTAGAGGAAATTATAAAAAGCTTACCCCGTGAATAACTTTTTATAATTTCCATCCTTCAGTTTTGAAGTTCACCTATGTAATTTTGCGATGACTTGGAGCAAAGCGACGGAATAAGCAAAATTTACATAGGTGAACTTTTTTATTAATTTAACTACCATTGCCCAGGATAAGCAATTACATTTACAGTAACAGTTCGTCTACCAAAAGCATAGCATTCAGCATCTGAATTCATATATAAATCAATTTTATTTCCTTTAATAGCTCCACCAGTATCAGAAGCTATAGCATACCCATATCCTTCTACATAAACCTTTGATCCTAATGGTATAACATTAGGGTCAACAGCAACTGTACTAATTCCATTAGGATCTCTTATAGGCTTAAGACCTGTTGCAGTAAGACCATGTCCAGTATATGCAGTTGCGTTCATAGTATGTGTAGATACTTGTCCACTGACATCTTCCACAGAATTGGAAGTAGTCGGTTTAGATTCTGCTTCAGAAGACTTTTCATTAGCTAGAGCAATTTTATCATTACCTAAATTAATTGCATCTTTAGCTAATCCTATAGAATAATCACTATTAAGTTGAGGTAACATAGCTTGCAATGTATTAACAGCATTTTGTAATTCAGAAATTGATGAAGAATCAGAGTTGATTATAGAAAGAGGGTGAGAAATTAAATTCTCTTCATTAGCCTCTATTACAGACATAATTTCATCTTTTCTAGAATTTAAACTTTGCAAAAGGTTTTCTTCTTCTTCTTTTTTAGAGTTTACTTCCGCTAAGTCACTTTGAATCGATTCTTTAAGCTTTTCTAATTCATTTTTCTTTTCTTCTATTTCTGTTGCATTTTTGTTGAGAGAATCCTTTTTTTTATTTATTTCTGAAATCATTTCTTTATCAATAGAAACAATTTTGCTCATAGCTTGTACCCTGTTGAGCATATCAAAAATATTTTCAGAAGTTATTAAATAAACTAACATACCTGTTGTCATATTACTTTTATACATTGAACGTAGACGTCCATCAAGGGTTTTTTGAGTTTTATCAATTTCTAGCTTTGCTTCTTCAATTTTATAATTAATAGTTTTTATTTCGTTGTTAGTATCTTCAATTTCAGAATTGTTTTTAGATAACTTTTCGTTAAGATTATTAATTTCACTATTTAATTTACTAATCTTAGTATCTAATTCCATTGTTTCGCTATCTAATTGTTCATATTTAATCTTATTTTCCTGGATAGTTTGGCCTTCAGTAGGGTTAGGCTCTGCAAATGCAATATAACTATTATTAAGTAAAAATAAAAAAGTCATGCATGCAGAGAATAAAGCTCTTCTTGTCAAAATATACACCTCCAATTAAACAATGCTACAATAATTGATATGTAAATAGTCATATAAGACTATAATGATATGTATTATCCTACAATAAATATTAGATCTTAGCAAGAAAAATGTAATATAATGTAATATATAACATTATATATACTAGTGCTATAATTAAGGATAAGCTTAATAAAACTTAAAATAAGTTTTATTATAAATATAAATAATAGATAAGAACTTATATCGAAAAGACATTAAATAGATTTGTATAAAACAAATTTATTTAATGTCTTTTTAATATGAATTTTTAAGATTTTAAGGTAACATTAAAATAAGTTATTAAGGTTAGGTTTTTGAAGTTCTTTTAAATGTTCTGCAGCATATCTTAATACATGAAGAGTTGCTAATGAATCTCCTTTTTCATCACTTTTAATATATAGGGAAAGCTTTAGGGATTCATTCATTAAAGAATCATAATCAACATGATTTAAATATATAGCTGGAATATCAGCTCTTTCTTCAATGAATTCTAATAATTCAACTGACTTTTCATAGGCTATATAATTTTCATTTGCCTCTAATAAATCTTCAATTTCTTGACATTTAAACATTACATCATCACAAAGTGATACAAATTTGTTATCAAGAAATAATAAGCCTGAGATCAAAGCTATAAAAAGAACTACAGAGATAATACTATTTCTCATTAATAATCCTCCTTGTCCTTATGTAGTTGATAAATAAATTTTCCTTTTGTATCTGTCATTGCAATTAAAACATCATCTATAGAGTTTATTTTATGATTCTTTAATTGCTTTTTAATCCACTCATAATTTTTACCACTAGATGTTAGAGCATTTTTGTTTACTTTTCCATCCAATACATATATAACTGGTAATAGAGGCTTAGTAGAATTATTATTTTTAGAGTTACTACTATCAGAAGTTAAAAAAGACATTTGACCATTGTTCTCTAGTATGCCGTATTCAATTTCACTTAAATCAAAATACCCAGCTAATCTAATTTCCTCCATAAGTTCATCTAAATTTATTTGTTGTCTTTTTAAAGACTCAAAATTAATTTTACCTCTAGAAATTAAAATAGAAGGTTCACCTTCTAAAATTTGTCTAGCCTTTTGGCTCTTTAATTGAATTATAGATAAAATAGTTTTTATAAATAATAAAGTGATTATAGGTATTACCCCTAGAATCAAAGGAAGCCTAGTATCTTGCATAGGTAAGGCTGCCAAGTCTGAAATCATTATTGTAATTACAAACTCATAGGGTTGTAATTCTCCTATTTGTCTTTTTCCCATTAATCTAATTACTAATATAACTAAAGCGTAAAGAAAGATAGTTCTTATTAATACTATAAACATGTTCAAACACCTCGCATGAGATATTATTTGTATAAAACTATAACTTTATTCCTATAATTTAAATAGGTAACAATACATTTTTATAGATTTTTTTAGATTCAAGTATATAATATACATATGGAAGATTCTTATAAAATAGAGAATAGAGATTAGAGAATAGTAAGTAGGTATTAGGAGGGAATTTAATGAATAATTTAAATATAAAATACAATAATAAAGACTACTTAGTAAATATGGATACTACTTATAAAGAGTTTATAGATAATTATCTGAATATTGATTCAAATAAGGTTGCTTTATGCAGACTAGATAGAGAGTATAAAGAGTTGTTTCATAAGATAGATAGAGAGGGAGTTTTAGAACTAGTAAAGTTTAATACTCCAATAGGATATAAAATTTACACTAGAACATTACAATTTATATTTATAAAAGCTGCTTTAGACCTCTATGATAATTCAATAATAACAATTGAGCATAGTCTTGGAGAAGGAGTCTTTGGTGAACTTCATAAAGAAGAGGCTTTAAATGAAAGTGATATTGAAAAGATAAAGGTAAGAATGAAGGAACTTATAGATAAAGACTTACCAATAAATAAAATAAAGGTGAAAAGGGAAAAAGCAATTGAAATTTTCAAGAGTTATGGAATGGAAGATAAGGTTTCTTTATTAAATCATGTAACCTTTGAAAATGTAAATTTATATGAGTTAGATGGAAGATATGATTACTTCTATGGACAAATGGCATATTCAACAGGAATAATAAAAGCATTTGATTTAATGTATTATGATCCAGGCTTTGTGCTAAAATATCCAAAGAAAGATGATTTAAATATAGTAGCAGAGTTTAAGGAAAATAGAAAATTATCTCAAATTTTTATAGAAACAGAAAGATGGTTAAATATACTAGGTATTGGAGAAGTAGGATCTCTAAATGATAAAGTAGAAAATAAGGAGTTAAGAGATTTAATTATGGTTTCTGAAGCTCTTCATGAAAAAAAAATAGCCCAAATAGCTGATATGATTAGTGAAAGAAAGGAAACAAAGGTAGTATTAATAGCAGGACCCAGCTCATCTGGTAAAACTACATTTGCAAATAGATTAGGAGTTCAACTTAGAGTAAATGGATATGTTCCGATGCCTATATCTTTGGATGATTATTTTGTTGATAGAGATCATACTCCAAAGGATGAAAATGGAGAATATGATTTTGAAAGTATATATTCTTTAGATTTAGATTTATTTAACTCTCATTTAGGTAGTTTATTAAAAGGAGAAGAAGTTGAAATTCCAAGTTTTAACTTTAAAAAGGGTGAAAGAGAATGGATAGGTCATAAATTGATCCTTCCAAGTAATGGAATACTTTTGATTGAAGGGATTCATGGATTAAATCCAATGCTTACAGCTTCTATTTCTGATAAGCATAAATTTAAAGTATATATATCAGCACTAACACAACTTAATTTAGATAATCATAATAGAATAGCAACAACAGATATAAGAAGAGTTAGAAGAATAGTTAGAGATTATTTATCAAGGGGTTATGGAGCAGAGCAAACGTTGAAGATGTGGCCATCTATTAGAAGAGGGGAAGAAAAGAATATTTTTGTATTCCAAGAAGAAGCAGATGTGATGTTTAATTCTACTTTAGTTTATGAACTATGTGTTTTAAAGAAATATGCTTTAGAGGAGTTAAATAAAATAGGCCAGGATAGTCCAGTTTATTTAGAAGTAAGTAGATTAAAATCATTTCTAGGTTTCTTTAAAGAAATAGATAAGGATTATGTTCCTACAAATAGTATTTTAAGAGAATTCATTGGTGGAAGTGTTTTTTATAAATATTAATAAGGGATTTTTCTAGTGAAAAATAATAGACAGTTAACATATGATTAATTGTCTGTTATTTTATACTATTTTTGGGGGGAATTTTATTGGTATTATTAAGTGACTATGGTAGGGTAATTTTAGAGGTAAATGAAGAAGAGATTATATATAAAAAACGTGTTATAAAAAAATGTGATATTAGAAGTTTATATTATGATGAGAATATCTTAGCTATACTTTGTTATAATGGCAAAGTACATTCACTAAATATGAATTCTCTTTTATTTAGTGAAAGAAAGAAGTTAGAGTACCTATATAGTGAATTAAATAAAGAAAATATGCTTTTTAATATTGATAAGAGGTATATAGGAAATACTGGACTATATTGGCTGCTATTTTTTATACCACGATATAGTAATAGTTATATATGTTTAACCTGGATTATAATTTTATCAGTACTTATATGTACATATATAATAGAGAAAAAGAAATATGTAGGTACATTTTATAATTTAGACAAGGAAGAATTTGAAGTATTAAAAAATGATAAAGTTATTAAAATAAAAAGAAAAGATGTAGAATATATAAAGATTAAAGAAATTAATTTGGGTAGCATAGTAGAAATTGTTTATAAAAAGAGCAAGTATAAAATGTTTATTAGAGAAAATGTAGATTGTAAAAAACTATATAATAAATGAGTTTTACCAATGTATAATAGTGACTAATAATTATTGAGATTTAAATTAATAAATTATAGATAATTATTAGGTTCATATATATAATAATAAATAGTTAAATTAAATTTATAACTAAAGGAGAAAAAAGCATGAGTGGCATGGGTGTTTTTGATATATTAGGACCTATAATGGTAGGGCCATCTTCATCACATACAGCAGGAGCAGCAAGGCTTGGAAAGGTTGCTCGTACAATAGCTGGAGATGAAGTAGTTGAGGTTACTTTTTTATTACATGGATCCTTTGGAAAAACCTACAAGGGACATGGAACAGATAGAGCCTTAGTAGCTGGAATAATGGGAATGGATCCATCAGATGAAAGGCTTAGAGATTCTCTTGAAATTGCAAAAGAAAAGGAAATAAAAATAGCATTTAAGGATGAAGATTTAGGAGATTATCATCCTAACACTGTTAGATTTTTAATGAAATGTAAAAATGGCAAGGAATGTGATGTCATAGGTAGTTCAATAGGCGGAGGAAATATTGAAATTGTTGAAATAAACGGAAATAAAGTTAAATTTACAGGTGCTTATGCAACTATAATAACTTCACATAGAGATATACCTGGAACTGTAGCAAAGGTTACAAATATTTTATATGATAATAAAGTTAATATTGCATTTTTAAATTTAGGTAGAAACCAAAGAGGTAAAAATGCTACTATGACATTTGAAGTTGATAGTAAAATTCCAAGTGAATTAATAGAAGAAATTAAAAAAGTTGAAGGAATAGAAAAAGTAATCCTTATTAATAAAGTTGAGGAGGGTGAATAGTTTGGATATAGCAAAGTCTGGAGAAGAACTTGTACATATATGCGAAGAAAATTCAATTTCATTAAGTGAATATGCAATTATAAGAGAAATGGAAGATAGAGATATTTCAAGAGAAGAAGTTTTCTTAAAAATGAAAAAAACTTTAGAGGTTATGAGAGTTGGAGCAGCTGAAGCTAGAGAAAAAGAGATATATTCTGTTAGTGGATTAATTGGTGGAGATGCCTATAAGTTACAAGAATATTTAAAAAAGGGAAAATCATTAACAGGAGATACAATGATATTGGCTATGGCTATGGCTCTTTCATCTTCAGAAGTTAATGCTTCTATGGGGAAAATAGTTGCTTGTCCAACAGCTGGATCTTGTGGAATTCTGCCAGCAGTAATACTAACAGCTGGAGAAAAACTTGGTAAAAATGATGAAGAGCTTATGAAGGCTTTATTTGCATCAGCAGCAGTTGGAATGATTATTGGAAGAAATGCAACATTTGCAGGAGCAGAAGGTGGGTGTCAAGCTGAATGTGGCTCAGCAGCAGCAATGGCATCAGCAGCAGTTGTAGAAATGATGGGTGGAACACCTAAAATGTCATTAGATTCAGCTGCGATAGTGTTTAAAAATATATTAGGATTAGTTTGCGATCCAGTTGCAGGTTTAGTGGAAATACCTTGTGCTAAAAGAAATTCTTCTGGAGCAATAAGTGCTTTATGCACAGCAGATTTAGTTATGGCAGGTGTAGAATCTAAAATACCTTTTGATGATGCTTTATCTGCAATGTATAAGGTAGGACGAAGTTTACCTTCATCATTAAGGGAAACAGGACTTGGAGGAGTGGCTATAACAAAAGCTGGATTAGCCTTAAAGAAAAAGGCTTTTGGAGAAAATAATTAAACTTGTTTTATACTTTAATTAGGTTAAATATTCATCTAATAATTTTAAGTGGAGAAATATAAGTTGGCGAAGATAAATAGAATATGTTTATGGAACATATCTATTTATCGTAGCCTTTATATTGGCAATTTATAAAATTTCACCATTAAGCATATCTATATATTCTTTTCCATAGTTATGCATAGATTTTAAAACAGGTATAATTTTTGTACCAATCTCAGTTAATCCATATTCAACCTTAGGAGGAACCACAGGATAAACCTTTCTATAAATCAAATTATCTTCTTCTAAACTTCTAAGCTGGTTCGTTAACATTTTTTGAGTAACGTTAGGAAGTTTTCTTTTAATATCACTAAATCTAAGTGAGCCATTACATAAATACCAAAGTATTAGTATTTTCCATTTTCCTGAAATTAGTTTGTGAACTAAAATCATTGGGCATATTTCGTGAGAATTTGTATTTTCATTTACATAACAGTCTGTATGATTTATTGAAAACTTTTCCATAAAATGTCTCCTTACTTATAACATATATTTATTAAAATTGAAACATAATAAATACATTGAATATTAATATATAGTATCTTTTTATATACTATATATAAAAAAAGTACCTACTTGAAAAAATATATCATATAATCTAATATTTATATTATAACAAAAAAGATATATATTACAAATGGTAATTATAATAGGAGGAAAAAATGAGTAAAATACTATATATAAAAGCAAATATAAAACCAGAAGGTGAATCAAGAACATTTAAAGTTTCAGATAGTTTTATTGAGGAATATAAAAAAAATAATCCAAATGATGAAATTACAGTATTAGATTTATATAAGGAAAAAATTGATTTCTTAAGACCAGAAGATTTACAAGCAGTATTTGGAGAAAAAACTGAAGAAAGCAAAAATCATCCAATATTAAAATATGCATATCAAATGGCTGAGGCTGACAAAGTTATTATAGCAGCTCCTATGTGGAATTTAGGAGCACCAGCTATAGTTAAAGCTTATTTTGATTATGTAAGTGTAACAGGAATAACTTTTAAATACACTGCAGAAGGTCCAGTTGGAATATGTAAGGCTGATAAGGCTCTTATAGTTTCAGGAAGAGGTGGAGATTATACAAATTCAGTAACTTCACAATTTGAAATGGGAGAAAGATATTTAAGAACAATTTTAGCTTTCTTTGGAATAAAAGATATTAAGAGCCTTGCTGCTGAAAGTCTTGATGTATATGGAATGGATGTTGAAAAGATACTTTCAGATACAATTTCAGAAGCAAAAGAAATAGCAAAAGAATTTTAGAATTAATAAGAAATATTAAGATTAAATAATATAAATTAAAATCATCACCATAAATTATATTCAAGCTATGAATAGTATAAATTTAAAAGTAAATAATAACTTTGTAAGGTGGTGATTTAAATGGATAAGAATCCAAACATAAAGTGCACAGTAGGACAATGTAAGTACAATAATACAAATGAAAGTTATTGTACATTAACAATGATTGAAGTTGGAACACATGAAAAGAATCCGACTCAAGTACAATGCACAGATTGCAATTCTTTTGAATTAAGATAGTAATTAAACTTGATAATTTAGAATTGAAATTAGATAATGAATAAAATAATTCATTATAAAAGAATTAATAAAAAGATAGAGAAACTTATACTTTCTCTATCTTTTTATCGTTAAAAATTATTTGCAGATAATGAATTAAAATAGTCCACTTCTAAATTAATTGGATAAGAACAAAATATATAGGTAAAAATAATACTTGATATCAAATAAAATACAGGTGTTATTAAGTTTATAGTTAACATTTTGTAGAAATCCTTTTAGGAGGAACTATGAAAGAATTAGAAGATATTATTAAAGTATTATTTCAAATAAGTATAAGCAAATATTTAATTGCAGTTATAGTTATAGTTTTAGCAATAACTATAAATAAATATATAGTAGATAATATATTTACCCATATTATTAGACTAGCAAAAAAGACTAAAAATTTTGCTGATGATAGCCTTGTTAGGGCTTTAGAAAAGCCAACTAAACTATATATAATACTATATTCTTTATATTTATCTTTGAGAATTATAGATTTTGATGGATTAAATGTAAATACAGTTACAAGTGATAGATTAAAAATGGTATTTGTAGTTATAGTTGCCTGTTATTTTTTATATAACTTAACATTAGAAAATTCGCTTTTATATACAAGAATGCATAGAGGTGATGGAGGAAATACTATAGTCTTCCCTTTTATTTCTATAATAATAAGATTAATTATCGTTGTTATTGGAATAAGCTGCATAGCTAGAGAATTTGGATTTACAGGATTTATAGCAGGGCTTGGAATTAGCGGTATAGCCTTTGCTTTAATGGCACAAGACGCTTTTTCTAATTTATTTGGAGGAATGATAATAGTATTAGATAGACCTTTTGCAATAGGTGATTGGATACAAACCTCTCAAGTTGAAGGAATAGTAGAAGATATAACCTTTAGAAGTACAAAAATTAGAACATTTTCTATGGCAGTTGCAACTGTACCTAATTCTAAATTAGCAAATGAAAATATTATAAATTGGACACAAAGAAAATTAAGAAGAATACATTTTAAATTCACAATAAAATTTGATACAGAAGTAGAAAAAATTGAAGGCATTATAAATGAAATAGAAAATTTGCTTAAAGAACATGAAAAAATAGATAAGGATTTAATTATAGTGAGCTTTAATGAATTATCTACTTATGGTTTTGGGATTTTTGTTTATTTTTATACAAATGAATTAAACTACACTTGTTATGAAAAACTTAAAGAAGAGATAAATATTAAAATATTGAAGATACTTCGAGACAAAGAAGTCGAATTAATGTTTGTTACATTTAATTTTGGAAATGGACTTGAGCATAGAGGTTCAAATTGTGAGACAGAGTGTACAGAATTAGAATCAATAAGAAATATAACTGAAGAAGAACGTGGAAAATAGATAGGAAATCCTATCTATTCTTTTCTTACCTTCAGCATCTAAGTGGACATATGTAAGTTTGCGTTGATTTGGAGCGGAGCGACGGAATAAGTAAATTTACATATGTCCACTTTTTTATATAAATTTAGTGTTATAATTTAATTATTAAGTAAATTATAATTAAAAATGGTACTTTTAAATAATATATATGAGGTGTTTATATGGAAATAAATGATAAAAAACTTACACAATTATCAACACGATGCGGATGTGGAGGTAAATTTACCCCAGATGGATTAGCAAAGGTTTTGTGTCATATAGAAGCAAAGGAAGAAGATAGGGATCCAAATTTAATCGTTGGATTTGATAAATCAGATGATGCTGGTGTCTATAAATTATCAGAAGATTTAGCGTTAGTACAAACAGTAGATTTTTTTACACCAGTTGCAAATGATCCTTATACCTTTGGGCAAATTGCTGCAACTAATGCTTTAAGTGATGTTTATGCAATGGGCGGAAAGCCATTAACTGCATTAAACTTAGCTTGCTTTTCAGCAACTATAGGACCAGAAATATTAGCTGAAATATTAAAGGGTGGAGCAGACAAAATAAGAGAAGCAGGAGCAACTATAGCAGGAGGCCATACTATTACAGATGAAGAAATAAAATATGGAGTATCAGTTACAGGAATAGTTGACCCAAAAAAAGTAATAACAAATTCAGGGGCTAAAGATGGAGATGTGCTTATATTAACTAAGCCAATAGGGTCAGGGGTCTTAACTACAGCTTTAAAAATAGAATTTATTACTGATGAAGAATTTTTAGAAGCTGCAAAAGTAATGTCAACACTGAATAAGATAGCTTCAGAAGAAATGCAAAAGATAGGAGTTCATTCCTGTACAGACATAACAGGTTTTGGGTTTATTGGACATGCTTACGAAATGGCAAATGGTAGTGATGTTCAGTTAGAGATAGATAGCAAAGAAGTTCCAGTAATGAATAAAGTAATAGATTTAATAAAGGAATATTGCCTTCCAAGTGGAGCATATTCTAATGAAAAATATTTTGAAAAATGGGTGGACTTCCATGATGAGATTTCAGAGCAAGTAAGGTTATCTCTTTTTGATCCTCAAACATCAGGGGGATTATTAATTTCAGTTGAAGAAAGCAAGGCTGGAGAATTATTAAAAAATATAAATGATAGAAGTGAGATAAAAGCTAAAATAATAGGAAAAGTGGTTAAAAAAGAAACTAATAAAAATATAATTACTATATCATAATTAGAGCAGGTGAAGTTGTATAGCTTCACTTATTTTAATTTTTAAGTATCTTCAGTAAATCTTAAGTAAATATTTACATATGAATTATATAACAAATATACTATTTATTATATAATTATATTATGTAGAATATGTAAGAAGAAAAGCTATATAAAATATCTAGTTATTAACTTAAATATAAAGGAGATAGAATCAATTGAACTTAAGTGAAATTTTAAATTTAAAAAGAAATTCTTTAGTTTCAATAGTAGGTTCTGGTGGTAAAACTACATTAATGTATTTGTTAGCAAATGAACTTAAATCAAATAATAAAGTATTAGTTTCAACTACAACAAGGATATATGCTCCAAATAAAGAAGAAGTAGATTATATGGCTATAGGAAAAGATAATTATAATAATATTAAGGAGTTAAATTCTAATGGAATATATGCATATGGAACATGCATAAATGATGAAAATAAGCTTATAGGCATAAGCAAAGAAGATTTAAATATATGCATAAATGATTTTCCATATATAATAGTAGAAGCTGATGGATCTAAGAAAAAATCCATAAAAGGATGGAATGAAAAAGAACCAGTAATTTGTGATAAAACTGATATAACTATAGGTATAATGAGCTTTAAATCACTAGGAATGATAATAAATGATGAGAACGTTCATAGAGTAACTGAATTTAATAAACTTACAGATAGCTATTTAGGAGAAATAATAGGTATAAGGCATTTTATACGAGTTATATTCGGAGAAAATGGGTTATTTAAAAATTCTAAGGGGGAAAAAGTACTATTCTTAAATAGAATAGAAGAAGGAGTTGATACAGATATTCTTAAAGATCTCCTTGAGGAGATTAAGAAAAATAATAATAAGTACAAGCTTTTGGATAAAATAATATTTGGAAGTTTGAAAAATGAGCTCTATAGATATATTGAGTTCTAAAGCGAAATATAAGAAAGATGAGGTTTTTAAACTATGGAATTAGGGAAAATAGTAGTAAGAGGTGGAGGCGATATAGCTTCTGGAACTATACAAAAACTTTATAGGAGTGGGTTTAAAGTATTAGTTTTAGAAACAGAAAAACCAACAGCTATAAGGAGAAATGTTTCATTTAGTGATGCTATTTATAATGGAGAAACTATAGTTGAAGGGATAAGAGCTATACGTGTTAAGAATTTAGATGAAGTAAATGAAGCATTTAAAAATAATATTATTCCTATAATAGTAGATAGCAAAGGAGAATTTATAGAAAAAATTAAGCCATTAGCAGTTGTTGATGCAATATTAGCTAAAAAAAATATTGGAACTAATAAAAATATGGCACCAATAACAATAGCATTAGGACCAGGCTTTAATGCAGGTGTAGATGTAGACATAGTAATTGAAACAATGAGAGGACATAATTTAGGAAGATTAATCTTTGAAGGGTATGCTAAAGAGAATACTGGAATCCCGGGAGAAATTGGTGGATATTCTAAAGAAAGAGTAATATATAGTGAATGTGAGGGTATTATAAGAAATTTGAAGTTTATAGGTGACATAGTAAAAAAAGGTGAAGTATTAGCAACAATAAATGAAAAGGAAGTATTAGCACCTATAGATGGTTTACTTAGAGGTCTAATTAAAGATGGTACTAACGTTCATTTAGGACTAAAAATAGGGGATATAGATCCAAGATTAAAAGAGGTAGAAAATTATACCACAATATCTGATAAAGCAAGAAATATTGGGGGGGGAGTGCTAGAGGCCATACTAATAACAAAAAAAATAAAAGGTTTATAGGAGGGTTAATTATGGATGAAGAACTATTCATTGAGATTTATGGAAGACTTAAAAAGGGCGAAAGTGTTGCATTAGCGATATTAACGGAAGATATAGGTTCATCACCTAGAAAACATGGATCTTCAATGGCAGTGTTTAGTAATGGAGAAACTTTGGGATCTGTAGGTGGTGGAAAAGTTGAACTTGCTATAATTAATAAGGCTAAAGAAGCTATAGAGAAAGGAGAAAGTACAAGCTTTCAATATAGTTTAAATGAAAGTGACTTAGGAATGCAATGTGGCGGAAGCGTTAAAGGATATATAAAAGTATTTATGCCTAAAAAAAGACTTATAATAGTTGGTGGAGGACATATAGGAGAAAAACTTAATAGCATAGCTAAGATTTTGAATTTTTATACAGTAGTTTTTGATGATAGAGAAGAGTATAAAAATGATGAAAGACTTAAAGAAGCAGATGAAATAATAACTGGAAACATAGAAGAATCATTAGGATGCTACAATATAAACAAAGAGGATTATGTTGTTATAGTTACAAGAGGACATCAAACTGATAAAGAGGCTTTAAAAAGTGTTGTTACAAGAGATGCTGCTTATATAGGAATGATAGGAAGTGTAAAAAAGATTAAGCATATAATGAATGAGCTTATAGATGAAGGTATTCCTGAAAAAAGACTTAAAGAGGTATATGCTCCAACTGGATTAGACATAGCATCAAGTTTACCAGAAGAAATTGCTTTAGGGATATTAAGTGAGATAATTCTTATAAAAAATAAAGGCTCATTAAATCATAAAAATGATACAAAAAAAATTTGGGATTAAGTAAAAATAAAGTTTAGACGTAGGGTTATTATAGTACTTATAGAGGAAATACGTATTCTATAAGACAAGGAGGAACATATGAGGGTTATAAATGTAAGAGATGCTGTTGGTCAAAAATTATGTCATGATATTACAAAAATAGTTCCAGGTGAATTTAAAGGAAGATTGTTTAAAAAAGGTCACATAATTAAAGAAGAGGATATAGAAGAACTTTTATCAGTAGGAAAGGATCATATCTATATATGGAATGATGAAGAAGACTTGGTTCATGAAAATGAGGCAGCAGAAATTCTTAAGGAAATATCAGCAGGATGTGGACTAAGCTTTTCAGAAGTTAAAGAAGGAAAGATAGAATTTTTTGCAGATATAGATGGGTTACTAAAAATAGACTTAGATTCACTTATAAAATTAAATTCTATAGATGAAATTATATTGTCTACTATAAATAATAACAAAGTTGTTAAAAAAGGAGATAAAATTGCCGCAACTAAGGTTATTCCATTAGCAATAAAGAAAGAAAAATTAATTGAAGCAGCAAATTTAATAAAGGAAAAAATAATAAATATTTATCCAATAAAATCTAAGAAAGTTGCAATAGTGACCACAGGAAATGAAGTTTATTATGGAAGAATAAAGGATGCTTTTAAAGAAGTTATTGAGAAAAAACTATATCCATACAATTGTGAGATTATTGGACAATCTATATTGCCAGATGACACAGAAAAGATAAAAGAATCTATTGAATATTGGATTAACAATGGAGCGGAAATGATTTTGTGTACAGGTGGTATGTCTGTAGATGCTGATGATTTAACTCCTAAAGCAATTAAAGAAGTAGGAGCTGAAATTATATCTTACGGAACTCCTATTTTCCCAGGGGCTATGTTCTTGATTTCTTACAAAGGAGATATGCCAATACTAGGTCTTCCTGGAGGTGTTATATTCTCAAAGAGCACTACTTTTGATGTTCTTTTACCAAGGATATTGGCAGGAGAAAAGCTTACTAAGAGTGATATAGTAGCTTATAGCCATGGAGGCTTATGCATTACTAATGAATACGCAAATAATATATATTAAGTTAAAATAGGATATTATAATTCAAAAGAGTATAAGGTTTAGTTCATAAAATCTTTGGAGGTGAGTACAATGCTTGATAAATGGGGAAGAAATATAGATTATTTAAAAATATCCATAAATGATAGATGTAATCTAAATTGTATACATTGCGTTCCAAAGGAAGATATAAGTTATACAAAAAAAGATGAACTATTAACTGTAGATGAAATAGTTAAAATTGTTCAAATATCTTCGAATTTGGGAATTACTAAGATAGGAATTACAGGAGAAGAACCACTTTTAGTAGAAGAAATTGAAGACTTAATATACAGAATAAAGAATGTTAAAGATATTAAACAAGTTTGTATAAATACCAAGGGTGCTTTCCTTTATGAAAAATTAGATTCTTTAGCAGAAGTAGGATTAGATGGAATTAACATAAAACTAGAGACGTTAAAATGTAATACCTGTAATGAAATAAGAAATTGCAATTTAACAGGTGTACTTAAAGGAATTAATAAGGCTCTAGAAAAGGGGATAGAAGTAAAAATAAATTCTATAAATTTAAAGGAATATAATGATATAATGAATTTTATTAAAACAAGTGAAAATTCAACTGGAAAAATAGGATTCACTAGTCCATTTAATCATTTAGATTGCAAAGATTGTAATAGGATTAAAATAACAGCAGATGGAATTATAAAGCAGTGTCTGTTTTTTAATTCTCCAGTTAGTATAAAGAAATTAATTAGAGAAGGCATATATGATGAAGATTTAGAAAATATGTTAAAAGTTTTAATATATAATAAGCCTTATAATAAACACTGTGTAGAAAAAAATATGAATCAAATAAGTAGAAAATAGTATAAGCAAAAATAGAGGAGTGTTATTATGAATACTATAGATTGCAAAGGACTAGCATGCCCTATGCCTGTTATAAAAACAAAAAAATATTTTGATTTAGAAAATTCAAAAGAAACATTAGTAATTGTAGACAATGAGGTAGCTAAAAATAATATTTTAAGATTAGCAAAAGGGTTAAAATTATATAGCAGCTTTATAGAGGAAAACGGAATATACAAAATACAATTATCAAGATCTGAAGTTACAGAAATTGGTGAGGGGTTAGATTCTAATGAAGCAAGTAAAATAAAAAGTGAATTAACTTATAAAAAGGCACCAACGATTTTAGTTTCATCAAACTTGCTTGGAGGGGGAGATGATAAGCTAGGTGAGACTTTGATGAAAGTATATATAAATACTTTAGCAGAAGCAGAAATGCTTCCAGAAAACTTAATGTTTATAAATGGAGGAGTGAAATTAACTTGTACAGGCTCTGATGTTTTAGATAGTTTAAATTCAATGAGGGAAAAAGGTGTTAACATAATAAGTTGCGGGGCTTGTCTTGATTTCTATAATTTAAAAGAGGATCTTAAGGTTGGAGAAATAGGCAATATGTATCAAATAATAGAGCTTATGAATGAAAGTGGAAATACTATAAAACTATAGAATTTAAAATATAGTAAACTATTATTTAGAGGGTGAGTAAAGTCACCCTCTAAATTTATGTGCAATTATACTATTAATTTTAAATTAATAGTATAATAAGAAATGTATTTATATAAACATTGGATGGCGAAGAGTTATATAGTTTAAAACACATTATAAGTTTATTTATATAGGAGGAATTAAATGCAGATTATACAAGTAAGAGAAAATACATTTTGCATTGATACAGGAATGACATATATACCTTTTTATAGGGTTAGTGAAAATAATATAGTAATGATTGATACCGGTTTGGCTAAAGGTGAAAGAGGGAAATTAGATAGATTATTAGAAGAAAATTCATTTAATATAGTTGGAATTATATGTAGCCATGCTCATATAGATCATATAGGTAATGCATCTTATTTTAAAGAAAAGTATAAATGTCAAGTTGCTATGTCTGAAACAGAAGCTTTTATTTGTAGTAGTATAATTAATCTTAAGATGTATTATTGTGATCAAAGCTTAGATGAAATAGAAGAGTATTTTGGCCATATGGTTTGTAAAGTAGATATTGTAATAAAAGAAAATGATTATATTGTAAATATAGCTGGAAGTAATTTTAAAATTCTTCATACGCCAGGTCATAGTGCAGCACATATATGTATTACAACTCCTGATGATGTTTCATATCTTGGTGACACCCTTATTAGTTATGAAGTTATGAAAGGAGCAAAAATGCCATATGCTTTTATTTTAAAGGAAGATTTAAAAAGTAAAGAAAAATTGCATAGTTTAAAGGGCATAAAATACATAGTAGCTCATAAAGGAATATATGATAATATAACAGAACTTATAGAAGATAATATAAACTTTTATAAGGATAGAGCAAATAAGATATGTGAATTAATAGATATGCCTATGACAAAAGAAGATGTAATCAAGAAAATAGTTAAAGAATGGAAAATAGGAATAAGGAATATTAGAAAATACATTGTTATTGAAAGAATGTTAAAATCATATATAGAGTATTTAAATGAGACTAAAAAAATAGAAATAATTTTAGAAGATGGATTTTTGAAGTATAGCAAATTATAAAAAAAGATTTTCCTTACCGTCAGTTTGTAATTGGACATATGTAAGTTTGCGTTGACTTAGAGCGGAGCAACGGAATAAGTAAATTTACATATGTCCACTTTTTACTCTATAGTAAATTTAAAAATTATAAATTTCTTTTATTTTTTGATTAAATTTCTCATAAAGTTTTATCATATCTGGCTCTGTTGAGTAAATTCCAACTTCATCTATTGAAATCCACTTTACACCGCTATTTTCATCTTCCTTTATTATAAGCTCATCATTTTCATCAGCTTCTAGTAAATATGCAACTGACAAATGTAAATGTGAGGATACAAATTTTCCTCTTTTTATGTGAGCTGGTACAGGCAATACATCTAATGAGAAAATTTTAGAATCTAATGCTTTTATATTCTTTACTCCAGTTTCCTCTTTTGCTTCTTTAATAGCTACATAAAGTAAATCATCATCACCGTCTGCATGTCCACCTGTCCATGACCAGGAATTATATATATTATGATAAATCATAAGGACTTTAGTTTTATCTTTATTTACTATATATCCAGAGCTAGTTATATGAGCTAATGGATTTTCTCTAGTTAAAAGATTATTAAAATTATCTATAGAATATAGAATAGCCTCTTTATCAGTAGCTTCTTGATCATTGTATGGCGTATATTCTTTGATTTCTTTTATCCAATTCATAAGTTACTCCTTAAAATTATAAATTAAGTTTAATGTATATTCTAATTAGAATGTATAAGTAGTTATTGATATATAACTATATGTTGTATAAATATTAGAATAATAAAACTATATATAGATTAAGTATATTAATACATATTAAATTTAATTATATACTAAAAAATATATATAATAAAACTATTTATATAGAAATAAATATGTAACATATAAAAATAAAGTCGAATAACATATAGAGATGTAGTATAAATATAATTACATCTTTAAAATTTAAGTTCAGGATGTAAGAGAGGATACGAAATGCAAATTGGTATAAGGGCATTAGACGAGAGTTTAAACTTGCAGCAAAAAAAGCACCCCCTTATACACTGTATCTCTAATTTAGTCACAGCAAGAGATTTAGCACAAGGTATTTTATGCTATAATGGTAATCCTTTAATTTCAAATTCTATTGAAGAAGCTTCAGATATAACTTCTGAATGTGAGAGTCTGTTAATAAACCTAGAAGACTTAAATAGTTCAAAAGTAGATGCTATTGAAAAATCACTTAGAGTAGCAAGAAGAAAGAGGATACCTGTAGTCTTAGATATAATGGGAATAAGTTTCTCATTTTTCAGAAGAGAAGTAGCATTAAGATTTATAAGTAGATACAATATAAATGTTGTAAAGGGAAAGTTAGAGGATTTTAACGTATTATTCCATAGTAATGATAAATTAAAAAACAAGAATTTTGATGAGACTAAACTTATGGAGGATATAGAAATTAGAGTAGAATTAAGAAGTTTTTCTAGAAGATATAATACAATAGTGGTAGTTCAGTCAGAAGATTATTATTTAACAGATGGATTTAGTGAATTTCATGTAGATGGATATCCAGATAAGTTTAGTAATATATTAGGAATTCAATCAATATTATGTGGATTAATTTCTGTGGGGGTTGCAGCTGCAAGTAATAATGAACAAATATTTAGAGCCGTCTTAGTTGCTATTATGACTATAGCAGTAAGTGAAAAAATAGTTATACAAAAGAACTTAAAACCAGAAAATAAAGTATGGTTAAAGGAATACTTATTAGATGAAATAGAAAATATAAATGCAGATAAATTAAATAGATTAGCAAAAGTTGATTATTCTTTTGTAAGATAAGTTAGTGGGAAGATATAATATTACTTGCGACCTCGCAAGATCCAAGTTGCCGTAATATTATATCTCCTTCTTTATAATGATTAAATAGAATTCATTGCTTGGGCAAATTTATGAATATTATCATTTAGTATATTTGATTTGCTGGAGGATGTTTTGGCTATTTTCTTAACTATAAATTTTTCAAAGAAGTTCATTTTGTCAAAATTGAATTCTCCTCCAAAATAGATCTTTGATATTGCTATATTAATTAATTCTGGCGGGAAATTTTCAATGAGTTCATTATTTATTGCATCTCCTTCTTGCATTCCACAAATGAATAAACCAATTTGCTTTTCTTTTAATTCTTTCAAATTATTTGAACAGAATTCTGTTACTTCTTTTTGTATTCTACCCATATATATTGATCCGCCAATAATGACTTTATCGTACTTTGAAATATCAATATCTCCTGAGTTTTTTAAGTTAATTATATTTGGTTTATCCTTAAGTTCTTTAGACATAAATTCTACACATCTTTCTGTACATCCGTATTTGCTTGAATAAAGGATTAAAGTACTCATTTAATTCACCTCATTTTTTATTTAATACATTTTCTATAGACTTAAGATAAGCTTTAGATGTTACTGTTGCGCCAGATATAGCATCTATTTTAGTGCTTTGGGTTTCAATAACTTTATTAAATAATTCCTCACTTACACCTGGCTTTGAAAAAGTAACATCATCTTTAATTAAAATCTCAGTAATTTTATTATTCTTAACTGTAATATCAAGCTTATTGGTCCATCTTCCATGATCATATTCTCCAGTGTATTTGCCATCATCTAATTTAGAGATGTCTATGCCATTTAAACTAATGCTCATACCTTCATTAAGACCTCGAGATAAATAAAAAATTACTCCTACAAAAATAAGCAAAAATAAAAGTATTAGTGACATTAATATTTTAAAAAATGTCTTCAAATAGATTCTCTCCTAACTATTTATTATTGTGAGCTATTTTTAATACTATTTCCTTTGAGTAAAACTCAATTAATTTTTGTTTTTGTTCTTCTTCCATATCTTTTTCTATAGATAGCTTTATTATAAGTCCTAATGTTGATACTGCTATAATTTGAGCAGTTAATTCTAGGGTTTCTTCATCTATGAGTTTATCTTTATAAATATCCTGTAAGCATTTATATAGTGAAGATAGAGCTGCTTTTTCTTTTGAGGCCCCTTTAAATAAATAGGATGTGTATTTTAAAGCTTCTTTTGACGTATTTAACTGAGCAGCCATAAATTCTTCAGGCATACTTAGGGCTATGTTTATATAATTTTTAGTCATTTCTATTAATTTTTCTTCAGCAGAATTAGATTTTGTTTCGGCTGAAGATATAGCAGATACTATTTTTTTATATCCTTTTAGCATTAAATTATTTATTATTTCTTCTTTATCGTTAAAGTAGTGATAAATTATAGCAGGTGAGTATTCAATTTTCTTAGCTATTTTTCTAATAGATAATTTTTCAAATCCTTCTAAAGCTATAATTTCATTTGCTGCTGAAAGAATAAGCTCTCTCATTTCTTCTATTTCACGATCTCTTCTTTTTTCTATAATCATAATTAACTCCTAATTTATTAAACATCGTTTAATTATTGAACAGTGTTTAATGATATAGTATCATTGTATTTTTTTTATGTCAATATATAGAAAAGAAATTAAAAAAAGATAGTGTAGAACTATTTCTAGTTATACACTATCTTTAAATATTGGTTGCGGGAGCAGGACTTGAACCTACGACCTTCGGGTTATGAGCCCGACGAGCTGCCAACTGCTCCATCCCGCGATATCAATGCACTAACCTCAGTCAGTATGTTAAGTATAGTACTATTATTAACAAAAGTAAAGGAAAATATTAAAATATTTTAAAAAAAATTTAAAAATATTAAAAAAACCATTACAAAACGTTTACGAATGATTTATTATTTAGTTAAGCGATTCACTAAACCGCTTCAGTAAATAATAAATCATTTAGGAGAGAGATTTATGAATAAGATATGTGTACTTGGAAGCATGAATATGGATTTAGTTTTAAAGGTTAAGGATATACCTCAAGTAGGTGAAACTATTTTATCAAAATCTTTTGAAAAGATATCAGGAGGAAAAGGAGCTAATCAAGCTGTAGCAGCAAGAAGAAGTGGTTCAAAAGTATTCATGATATCTAAAATAGGTAAAGATGATAATGGATTAATATTAAAAAGCAAACTAAAAGAAGATAATATAAATGTAAATTTCATATATGAAGATGACAAAGAAGCAACAGGAATGGCAATTATAATGGTTAACGAAAATGGAAACAATTCAATAGTTGTTGCACCAGGATCAAATATGACAATGAATGAAGGGGAAATTGATAAATCTATAAGAGCTTTAGAAGAAAGTGATATACTTATATCTCAATTTGAAACTCCTGAAGAAATTACATTAAAGGCATTTAAGAAATTTAAAGAATTTGGAAAAGTAACAATATTGAATCCAGCACCAGCAAAAACGATGGATGATGAACTTTTAAAAGTAACAGATATTATAGTTCCAAATGAAACAGAAGCAGAAGTCTTAACTGGGGTTAAAGTTGAAAGTTTAGAAGATGTAAAGAAAGCAGCGAAAACTTTCCAAGATAAAGGAGTGAAATTTGTAATTATCACTTTAGGGGCAAGAGGTGCAGCAGTAATAGGAAAAGATTTCTGTGAAGTAGTACCAGCATTTAAGGTTAATGCAATAGATACAACGGCAGCAGGAGATAGCTTTATAGGAGGTTTGAGTTCTAAATTAGATATAAGAAATTTGAATAAAGAAAATCTTATAAAAGCAGTAACCTTTGGTAATAAAGTTTCATCAATAGCAGTTCAAAGAAAAGGAGCACAACCTTCAATACCATATTTAAAAGAGGTGGAAGAGGTTTATGGAGAGGAGTAAGCTAATGAGAAACTATACTATTAAATAGAATATTATAGTAATTATTCATAGATAATGAAAAGATACTTTCATTAAAGAAGGTAACCTTTTTTATAAATATAAAATATATTCAAAATTTTAAAGAATATAATTTCAAAATTATAAATATTATGATAAATTATAAGTATAGGAATTATTTAGGGGGACTGTAGTAATGGATGTTATAATATATAAGCTAGTTTTAAATTACTTAAATGAAAAAGTAACAAATGAATTAAAGGATGAATTAAAGGATGAATTTATTAATGCAGCTTTACATTTTAATATAAATAATGATATATACCAAAAGTACTCACCAGTACAAATTGAATGTATGATAAATAAAATATCATCAGAAGAAATAATAGACTATGTTGAATTATGCTCAGTATATGGCTATATATTATATAGATCTATAGAACAGAATAAACTTAAAAATGAGGAAAGAATAGAAGTTCTTCAGATAGTTTTAAAAATAAGTAATACTATAACTGGCTATTTAAGAAATTTAATAAGTGAAGATGAATTATTTGAAAAGTTATTAAATATAACAAAGAAACTTAATTTAACAAAGGAACAAAACAAGAAGATAATTGAAATATTAAATCAATAAGCATAATTATGTAAACGTTAATTATAATTTTAAATAAGTAAGGTTTCTATTAGTATAGGAATCTTACTTATTTATTGCTAGAGGAAAGTATAAAAGTTCAGAGTTTTGAAAACGTAATCATATAATTTTTTATATGAAATGTTTTAATAATTTAAAAATATGGTAGAATTTTAAAGAGAAAGGAGTGGATAACGTTATGAATAAAGCAATAGAAGTGTTAGAAAAGTATTTTGGATATAACTCCTTTAGAGAAGGGCAAAGTGAAATAATATCTAATATTTTAAGGGGAAGAGATAGCTTTTGTATAATGCCTACTGGTGGTGGAAAGTCAATTTGTTACCAAATACCAGCTTTAATTCTTAATGGAATTACTTTAGTTATATCTCCTTTAATATCTTTAATGAAGGACCAAGTAGACTCTATAAATGATATAGGAATAAAAGCAGAGTATATAAATAGTACTCAAAGCTTAGATGAAATAAATGAAATTTTAAAAAGATGTTATGATGGTGAAGTTAAGCTTTTATATATAGCGCCAGAAAGATTAGAAAGCGAATATTTTAATAAAATGCTTAGAAAGCTTTGGATAAGTCAAATTGCCATAGACGAAGCCCATTGTGTTTCTATGTGGGGACATGATTTTAGAAAGAGCTATAGGTTTATATCTCCTTTTATAAAAAGCTTAAATGTTAGACCTGTAGTTACTGCATTTACTGCTACAGCAACTACAGAAGTAAGAAAAGATATTTTGAATCTTTTAGAGCTTATTAACCCATATACATATTTAGGTAGTTTTGATAGAGAAAATCTAGCTATATCAGTACATAAGGAAGAAGATAAAGCAGAATTTGTAAAAGACTATATTAAAGATCATGAAGAAGCTTCAGGAATAGTCTACTGTGCAACTAGAAAAGAAGTTGATGCTTTATATTACTATTTAAAAGAAAGAGGCTTATCTGTAGCTAAATATCATGGTGGTTTAAAGGATGATGAAAAAAACTATTATCAAGATGAGTTTTTAAAAGATAATTTTAATGTAATGATTGCAACTAATGCTTTTGGTATGGGAATAGATAAATCTAATGTAAGGTATATAATACATTTTACTCTATGCAAAAATTTAGAAAGTTACTATCAGGAAATTGGTAGAGGGGGAAGAGATGGTGAAAAAACGGAATGCCGTCTTTTATATAATAGAGAAGATATAAGAACATTAGAATATTTAATATATACTACGGTAGGAAATAATAGAAAAGAAGTTGAAATTAGAAAACTTCAAAATATGGTGGATTTTTGTGAATATGGCAATTGCTATAGGAGCTTTATATTAAATTATTTCGGAGATGAAAATGTAAAACCTTATTGTAATAATTGTAGTAATTGCTTAACTAATGAAGAGCTTAGAGATTTTACTATAGAAGCACAAATGATTTTATCATGTGTATATAGAACAAGAGAGCAGTATGGAATTTCAGTATTAGTTGATATTTTAAGAGGTTTTAAAGGACCTAAGATAATTCAAAATCAGCTAGATAAACTATCAACTTATGGAATAATGAAGGATTATAGTAGTAAATTTATTAGAGATTTAATTAAAACATTAATAGACTTAGGATATGTTAACTTAAAAGACGGTACATATTCAATGCTAAGATTAAATCCCAGATCAATAAAAGTATTAAAATCTCAAGAAAAAGTAATTTGTAAGTTAAGTGAAGATATAGAAGAAAAGATACTAAATAAAGATTTATTTAATAAATTAAGATTATGGAGAAAAGAGAAAGCAAACATATTAGGAATAAAGCCTTATATAATATTTTCAGATTCAACTCTTATAGAACTAGCTAATAAAATCCCAAAGGATAAAGAAGAATTACTTAATATAAGAGGTATGGGAGAAAAGAAATTTGAAAGGTACGGAGATGAAGTTCTTAATATAATAAATGTTAACTAATATTAATGAGTATGTATCAAATTGAATGTTAAATTCAATATGATACATCCATAGTGTATATTTATTATAAAATGCTAAGAATGAGTTTTGTAGTATTTACCGTAATTATAAGTATTATTTTAAAATTATTAATTTTAATCACATAAATAGGAAAACGTATGAATAAAAATGTAGAAGAATATAGAAAAATCTAGAAAAATATAAAATAAAATGTAGAAAAATACATATGTATATTGTATAATACCCATTGTAATTAGTTAAATTAAAAAACTTAATTAATTAAAAAAACTAGATAGAGAGGTTTGAGATATGTACACTGGGATATATGACATTATAAATAGTTTTCTTCAAACTATTATGATTATTATTACAATAAATTATTGTGTTGATAAAAAATATAAAAAAGATGCAATACAATTAATTGTATTGATAGTAGTGATATCCTTAGCAACAATACTGATTACCTCTTTTATGGGAAATTATAGTTTATCAATCATAATAATGCATATAGTATCATTAATTTTAGCAATTTTCCCTTATTACAAAGATAAATTATCAGCAACTATTGGATTTAGCATAATATATTTTATAATTTGTATGCATTCAATTATTAGTAATATTATACTTAGATTTCTTACCAATGTTATAAATGTTAATAGCAACAATATGAATTTACTAATGATATTAACTATATATTTGTCTTCATATATTATTTCATATTTTGTTTTAAGGAATATGAAATTTATGTATAAAGTATATTTAATGATTAAATCAAGAATTTCATCTATAATTACTTTTATAATAATAACAATAATATTTGATTTTATAATATCTTTATCATTTATTATTAATGGTAAGGATAATCCAATATTTGAAGAAACAATATTTTTATTATTAGGTGCATTTATTATTTTCGTTACTTTGTATTTTGCAAGCATAGATAAAAAATCTAAAGAGATAAATAGTTTAAACAAAGAATTAGAAAAGAAGATTAATGAACTAAAAAAAATAAAGCACGATCATGGTTCACAGATTTCATATTTATATGGAGCACATCTTATGGGGAATTATGAAAAGCTTGGAGAGTTATTAAAAGGTATAATAGCTGGTAATAATATTTCAACAAATGTTAAAGTTCTAAGTAGTGAATATTCCATTATATCTCAGATAGTTAATTCTATTGATTTAAAAGATGTAGATGTTTTAATAGACGAAAAAGCAGAATTAGAACATACAAATGTAAGTGAAATGGAGCTACAAAGAGTTATTTCTAACATAGTAAAAAACTCTGTTGAGGCATTAGATGGAAAAGGATTATTAATGATTAAAAGTTATTATAGTTATAATAATATTGTAATAAGTGTACAGAATAATGGACCAGAAATTGATAAAAATATTATCAATAGAATCTTTCAACAAGGATTTTCTACTAAAGAAAATAAAAATGGGGATAATGGTTTTGGTTTATACATAGTAAAAGAAATCGTTGATAAGTATAATGGAGATATTGATATATTAAGTAGTAAAGAGTTAACAGAGTTTATTATAAAATTACCATTACATATTAATTAGTTTATATATACATAAATAGAAAAAGCCTATAGAGTAGAGGGAAAATCTACTCTATAGGCTTTTTACTCTTTAGGAAATTATATTTCTATATTTATTGTGTATAACTATTGTAAGATGTTTAGTTATTAAAGTTATCTTCTAAAGAGTAAAAATATTAATAAATAAAAATATGTCGAATAAAATATTCGCAAAAAAGACGTTATTTTACATAGATTGAAGGCGATAATATATATAATGTAATATATGGGGAGAGAGTAATATTTTAAAAGTATTATATTGTTAGCCTTGTATGTTAAAGCTATGTTTCATATTGTAATTGATAAATAATAAAAAGCTTAAAAATTTTTATATAAAGGAGAATATTTATGGAAAATAAATTTGAATTACTGTGTAGTGATAGCAATAAAGTTATAAAGATAAATGCAGTTAAAGGAGAAGAGTTCATAGTTGAATCTGGTGCTATGGTTTCAATGAGTCCTGTATTTGATGTTAAAGCTAAAAGTGGAGGAATTGGAAAAACATTAGGAAGAATGTTTTCAGGAGAAGGTTTATTTATACAAAAGTTCAAGGCAAAAGAAGATGGAGAGCTTATATTGGCTCCTCAATTTTTAGGAGATATAAAATTAATAGAAATGGATGGAAGTATAAGTTATAGGTTAGGGAGATCGACATTCTTAGCATCAACATCTGGAATTGATGTAAGTACTAAATCAGGTGGTATTGCTGGAATGTTCTCAGGGGAAGGTTTAATTCAAATGCAGGCATCAGGAAGAGGTACTTTAGTAATTAGTTCTTATGGAGCTATTATAAAAAAAGAACTTGGTATTGGCGAAAATTATGTGGTAGATAGCAATCATATGGTGCTTTGGGATAGTAGAATGAAATATAGTGTTGAGTTTATGTCAGGAGTATTTAGTTCTATAGCTGGTGGAGAAGGATTAGTTTGTAAATTTGAAGGGCCAGGAGAGTTATGGATACAAACAAGGAACCCTGCAGTTATGCAACAACCTTCCAAATGATATAGGAGTTTTGGAAAAGAAAGGTGAGCATAATGCGAATATAGAATTCTATATTAAATTTAATCTATAGTATATTTAAAAGAAATGGAATAGAATTACTAAAAAAAGTTCTAGTTTTTAAAATTATAAGTGAAAAATGTAGAATAAGATATAGATATACTGTATAATATAAGTTACATAGTAAAAATAAGGTAAAAGGTAATTAAAATGGTAGAAAAGTTAATATATAGATGGGTTGAGAATTTAGGAGAATATAATAATTATAGTAATGAGCAAATAGAGCAAGCTAAGTATGCGTTAAAGATTTTTGTATATGAAGTTGTAAAATTTTCATTAATAATTTTTATATTTTCTTTATTAGGATATTTTAAAGAAAGTGTAACTATAACTTTTATTATGTGTATTACAAAGCCTTTCATTGGTGGATATCATGAAGATACACAAATAAAATGTTTTATTGCTACGTTAATGATAGTAGTATTAATAATAGTTCTATTTGAAAATAATAAATTAAATTTAATAAGTTGCATTATATTAAACCTAGTAAGTATATTTTCTATTTATAATAAGGCACCGATAATAGACAGTAGAATGCCTATTACAAGAGAAGATCTTATTAGAAAAAATAGAAAAATAGGTGTTATAAATGTTTTAATACTAACTCTACTTTCAATTATTATGTTCAAAATTAGTTGGTTTTCACAAATAATAGTTTGGACAATTTTAGTACAAGCTATATTAATGTTTAATAAATATAAAAATAAGGAGGTGAATCAAATGAAAAGAAAGAAGTATTTAGGAGCTTTTGTATTATTTTTAGCAGCAGTTTTAGTAAATGCAGGACCAGCATCTTTAGCAGGTATAGGTGTAGAAGATATGCCAGAAGCAATTAAAAAAACTAGATAGAAAAATTAGTTGGTTTTCACAAATAATAGTTTGAATAATTTTAGTACAAGCTATATTAATGTTTAATAAATATAAAAATAAGAAGGTGAATTAAATGAAAAGAAAGAAGTATTTAGGAACTTTTGTATTATTTTTAGCTGCATTTTTAGTAAATGTAGGACCAACATCTTTAGCAGGTATAGGTGTAGAAGATATGCCAGAAGCAATTAAAAAGACTAGATAGAGAGGTTTAATATATGTACACTGGGATATATGATATTATAAATAGTTTTCTTCAAACTATTATGATTATTAGTACAATAAATTATTGTGTTGATAAAAAATATAAAAAAGATACAATACAATTAATTGTATTGATAGTAGTGATATCATTAGCAACAATATTGCTTACATCTTTTATGGGAAATTATAGCTTATCAATCATAATAATGCATATAGTATCATTAATTTTAGCAGTTTTTCCCTATTATAAAGATAAATTATCAGCAACTATTGGATTTAGCATGATATATTTTATAATTTGTATGAATTCAATTATTAGTAATATTATACTTAACTTTGCTATCAATAGTATAAATATTAATATCAAGAATATGAATTCACTAATGATATTAATTACCTATTGGTCTTCATATATTATTTCATATTTTGTTTTAAGGAATATGAAATTTATGTATAAAGTATATTTAAGTATTAAATCAAGAATTTCATCTATAATTACTTTTATAATAATAACAATAATACTTGATTTTATAATATCTTTATCATTTATTATTAATGGTAAGGATAATCCAATATTTGAAGAAACAATATTTTTATTATTAGGTGCATTTATTATTTTCGTTACTTGGTACTTTGCAAGCATAGAAAAGAAATCTAAAGAGATAAATAGTTTGAATAAAGAGTTAGAAAAGAAAATTAATGAACTAAAAAAAATAAAGCATGACCATGGCTCTCAGATTTCATATTTATATGGTGCATATCTTATGGGGAATTATGAAAAACTCGGAGAGTTATTAAAAGGTATAATATCCGGGAATAATATTTCAACACAAGTTAAAGTTTTAAGTAGTGAAGATTCTATTATATCTCAAATAGTTAATGCTATTGATTTAAAAGATGTAGACGTTCTAATAGATGAAAAAGCTAAATTAGAAGATACAAATATAAGTGAGATTGAAGCACAAAGGGTTATTTCTAATATAGTAAGAAATTCTGTTGAAGCATTAAAGGGAAGTGGATTATTAATGATTAAAAGTTATTATAACTATAATCATGTTGTAATAAGTGTACAGAATAACGGACCTCAAATTGATAAAAAGATTATTGATAGAATTTTTGAACAAGGATTTTCTACTAAAAAAAATAAAAATGGTGATAACGGATTCGGTTTATATATAGTAAAAGAGATACTTGATAAGCATAATGGAAGTATTAATGTAGTAAGTAGTAGAGAGTTAACAAATTTTATAATAAAGATACCTTTATGTATTAACTAGTGAATAATAAAAATACATAAATGTAATATACCTATAGAGTAGATATAAAAAATCTACCCTATAGGTTTTTTTATGTTTATAATATTTAGTAGTATATAAGATAAGTACAGATATAAATATTATTTTGAGAAGAGGTGATACATATGAATTTAAAAGTTATGATGAATTATATTTTAAATTTAAGCTCTAGCATCTCAAAAAGAAATGGAATAGAGTTGTTAAAAAAAGAATTAATTTCTAAAGTTATAAGTAAAAAAATAAATGATACTTATCATATATATGGAAGAGTTTTAGAAAATAAAGATGAATATAGTACTCATTTAAAGTTTGATTCTAATAATAAAATAATTGATACTAAATGTAGCTGTAATCAATTTGAAGAAAATAGTAAGCAAATGAAAAATTATATTTGTAGTCATTTAGTAGCTACTATGTATAAATTTTATTATGCAATATTAAATAATAGAGAACAAGAAAATATTAGTGAAGAAAAAAATGACATTAATAAGAAAATATTAAAATTAGATATAAAGATAAAGCAAGTTAAAGTAAATAAAAATGAAGAATATCATTTAGAGCTTAGAGCAGGAGAAGAAAATACAATTGTAGTAGAAGTATTAGGTAAGTTTTTATTTGATAAAAATAATAAGTTTAATGAAAATGATACTTTAATAATAGATTTTTTAAAGGCGAGATTTAAAGAAAGTAAAAATAGAATTATAGATAGTAGAAACTTTATATTATATAGAGATGAACTTAGAAGTTTTTTAGAGTTAATAGATAATAATAAAAATATAGTTTTAACATATGACTATATGAACTATAATTCAATAATTCACAAAGAGGATATGCCTTTAATCTTTACATTAAAGAAAAAAGGTGAAGCTTTGATATTAAAGCCTCAAAAGAAGAGTACAATACCTATTGATAATAAAAAAGAAGTTTGGATATATGATAAGAAAATATATTTACCTACAGAAAAACAATTAAAATATTATAGAGCAATATATGATAAGCTAGCTCAAAAAGATAGTTTGATTTATAAAAATACAGAAAGTAACTTAAAGAAATTATTATTTATAGTAGGTGAAATTTCAAAGGATATAATTATAGATGAAACTGTAAAAAATGAAATAAATAAAGTTAATACTCCAAGATTTTATATAGAAAAAGAAAATGAAAATATATATTGTAGTATTGATATAAATTATGCAAATGCCTTAAATGGGTTAAAGGATACTAGAGCTAAAGAAAAAATAGAAATGGAACTTGAAAGATATAAGTTTATAAAACATAAAGATAAATTTATATTTATAGGAAATGATGAAGATAAATACATATTACTTAGTGAAGGTATAAATAAGTTGAATAAAATTGGAATAGTTACTTTATCTAATGAATTTGCTGAAATAAAGCTTATAAAATCTAATAATATATTAAGTGAAATTGAAGAAATAGAGGATTATTATAAGTTTAATTATAAGATAGATGGAGTAAACTATAACGAAATAGTAGATATAATGGAACAAATAAAAAAGGGAAAATCCTTTTATAAAACTAAAGAAAATAATTTTTTAGATTTAAATGACATGGAAGTAGTTGAGTTTTTCAAAACAATAGAAGAACTAAATTTATTTAATGATGTGTATAAAAAAGAAATATATGTGGATAAATTTAACTTATTACATTTAGAAAATAAAATAAAAAATAGAACAATTCCATTTATAACTGGAGAAGAAAAAATAAATGAATTAATAAATAATTTAAAGAATAAAGAAAAAAATTATGAGCTTCCAAAGGATTTAAATGCAAATCTTAGAACTTATCAAATTAAGGGATACAATTGGCTAAGGACAATAGAGAACCTAGGCTTTGGAGGAATATTAGCTGATGATATGGGACTTGGTAAAACTATTCAAACAATAACTTTATTACTTTCAAACAAAAATAAAAAGAGTTTAATTATAACTCCAACTTCTGTTGTATACAATTGGAAAAGTGAATTTGAAAAATTTGCAGATAGTTTGAAAATAGGAATAATTCATGGAAGTGTTAATGAAAGAAATAAAGTTAAAGATGATTATAAAAAATATGATGTTTTACTAACAACTTATGGAACTTTAAGAAGTGATTATGAATGGTACAAAGAGAAAAAATTTGATTTTTGTATAATTGATGAAGCACAAAATATTAAAAATAAAAAATCTAAAATTACAGAGTTAGTTAAATCAATAAAAGCTAACTGTAAATTGGCTCTAACAGGAACACCAATAGAAAATAATTTGCTAGAATTATGGTCAATATTTGATTTTATAATGTCTGGATATTTATATAATGAAGAAAGGTTCAAAAATAGATTTTTAAATGGAGATGATGAAAGTTTAAAAGAACTTAAAGAACTAATTTCTCCATTTATACTAAGACGATTAAAAGAAGATGTATTAGATGAATTACCAGATAAAATAGAAAAAGAATATTTAATACCAATGACATTTAGTCAAAAACAAATTTATAATTCATATATGAAAGAAGTTAAAAAGAAGCTTAAGGAAAATAAAAAAATTAAAGATAATAAAATTGTTATATTATCTTATCTTACAAAATTACGTCAGCTTTGTTTAGATCCATCTTTATTAATTGATGATTTTAAAGAAGAAAGTGCAAAGATAAAAGCAGTTAAGGAAATTGCAAAAGAAACTATAGACTCAAATAAAAAAATAATTATATTTTCACAATTTACATCTGTATTGAAAAAGATAGGAAATAAATTAGAAGAGGATAATATTAGCTTTTTATATCTAGATGGAAGTATTAAAGCAAAAGAAAGAATAAATTTAGTTAATGAATTTAATAATAGAGATAAAAATATATTCTTAATTTCTTTAAAAGCTGGTGGAGTTGGATTAAATTTAACTTCAGCTAGTGTTGTTGTTCATTTTGATCCTTGGTGGAATCCAGCAGTTCAAGATCAAGCGACAGATAGAGCTCATAGGCTTGGTCAAAAAAATGTAGTTGAAGTAATAAAACTTATATCTAAAGATACTATTGAAGAAAAGATTATAAAGCTTCAAGAAGAAAAGAAAGAATTAATTAGCAAAATAATAGATGGAAATATATTAAGTGGAGAAAGATTAAATACAATAACAGAAGAGGAGTTACTAAAACTATTTAGTTAGTAAAAATAAGCTATGGATATATATACAATAGGACATTCAAACTATACAGTTGAAAAGTTAATAGATATGCTAAGATATTATGATATTAATTGCGTTGTGGATATTAGAGGAACACCTTATTCTAAATATAATGTTCAATTTGACAAAGAAACTATAAAATATACCTTAACTAAAGCAGGATTTATATATATTTATATGGCTAAAGAGCTTGCAGCAAAAAGAATAAATAAAGTTTCTTATAACAATGAAGGATATTCAGACTTTGAAAAAGTTATATATGAAGAAGACTTTATAAAAGGTGTTGAAAGGCTAGAAGATGGTTGTAACAAGGGATATAAAATTGCATTACTTGGAGCAATGCAAGATCCAATAAGATGCCATAGAAGCATATTAGTTGGAAGGTCATTAAAAGAAGCTGGATTTAATGTAATGCATATTTTGGATGATTATTCTATAAAAAATCAAGATTACATTGATGAAAGAGTACTTGATAAATACTTTCCAGGTAGATCACAAATAACTATAGATGCTTTATTAGGAAATGAAATGAGTAGAGAAGAAATGGTAAATGAGGGATATAGAATGGCTAACAAGGAAATTGGTTATAGAATTGAATGTTTACCTGTAGAGAAAAAGCGTTGATCTAAGCGAAAACATTAATTATATAGTAAAACAAAGAGCTTTATGAAAGGAGAGAAATCTTTATGAGATATGTTATAGTTTGTGTAGTAAAGGGAGAAGCTGGTGATTTTAATAACGAAATGAGAAAGGATATTTTTCAAAAGTTTAAGGCAAAATCATCAAAACTTCCTGCACACTTTACTATAAAAGCACCTTTTGAGTACGATAAAAGTATAACAGATTTAGAAGAAGCTATAAGTGAATTTTGTAAAAATCAAGAAAAGGCAGAGTTTTCAATGAATAGATATAATCATTTTGATAATAGAGTTATTTATATGGATGTTGATATGTCTAGAAAAGGAAAAATTCTTCATAACAACCTAATAGACCTATTAAATAATTTTGATTATATTGAATTTAATAAGAAAGATGGAAAAGATAAGGTTTTTCATGTTACTTTAACATCAAAGAAGGTTCCAGAAATATATGATAAGGTATGGGAGTATGTAAATAAGCTTCCATTTAACTTCAATTGTTATTTTGATAATGTAAGTATATATAAGTGGGAAGAGAATACATGGAAGCTGCATAAAGAATTTATTATAGAAAATCATATAAGTAATTAATAAAAATGTAAAAAAATATAAAATAATTAGAAATAAGCATCTAATATTGATAGATGTTTATTTTTTATATACTTTCAAAATGATATTTTGATAAAATGATAAAAAAGTATTAAAATTATTAACTATATAAAATATTTATGTAAAAATATATAATATTTTATTAAGAAAATATTGATTTTATTAATATTTTAATATATCATATATTTAATGTTAATAAGCAATAAAAATAAAGATTTCAGAGGGGGCGATTTTATGGAAGAAAACAGAGAACAGTGGGGATCGAAACTAGGATTTATTGTAGCGGCAATTGGGTCAGCAGTAGGTCTAGGTAATATATGGAGATTTCCTTATATAGCATATACAAATGGGGGCGGGGCATTTTTAATACCTTATTTCTTTGCTATATTTACAGCAGGTATTCCATTATTAATACTAGAATATGGACTTGGACATAAATATAAGGGCTCAACTCCACTTGCAATTGCAAAAGTAAAAAGAAAGTGGGAATGGCTTGGATGGTGGCCAACTATAAATGCATTTATAATTCTTACTTATTATTCAATGATTTTAAGTTGGGCTGTAAATTATTTAAGGTATAGTTTTAATAAAGGTTGGGGCAATGATACAAATAAGTTTTTCCACGTTGATTTCTTAAAGCTTACAGATTCACCTTTTAATTTTGGTGGATACATTTTACCAATATTAATTGGAATCGGATTAATATGGTTTATAAATTGGTTTATTTGCTATAAAGGAATAAAAGGTGGAATTGAAAAAGCTAATAAAATACTTTTACCTATGCTTGTTATAATAATGATTGTAATAGCAATTAGAGCAGTAAATCTAGAGGGAGCATCATTAGGATTAAATACATTATTTACTCCAGATTGGTCAAAAGTTATGGATCCAAAAGTTTGGATAGCAGCTTATGGACAAGTATTTTTCTCTTTAAGCTTAGCAATGGGAATAATGATGACTTATTCTAGTTATTTACCTGAAAAAACTGACATAAACAATAGTGCATTTATGACAGCTTTTGCAAATTGTGGATTTGAATTTTTATCAGCAATTGCAGTATTTTCAATATTAGGATTTATGGCTAATATGAAAGGTGTTCCTATGAATGAAGTTGTTTCAAGTGGGGTAGGGCTTGCTTTTGTAGTTTTCCCAGCTGTGTTTGGAGAAATGGGAACTTTAGGAACTATTTTAGGTGTATTATTCTTTGTTTGCTTAGTATTTGCAGGAATAACATCAACAGTTTCTTTAATAGAAGCAGTTTCTGCACCGTTTATAGATAAGTTTGGGTGGGCAAGAAATAAAGTTGTTGCCTCAATTTGTTTAATAGGATTTTTAATTGGAAGTATATATTCAACTGGAGCGGGATTATATTTGCTTGATATAGTAGACAATTTTATAAATAATTATGGAATTGTTGTAGTAGGATTATTTGAAGTTGTATTAATAGGTTGGATATCAACTCCAGATAAAGTAAGAAATCATACAAATGAAATTTCCTATTTTAAGATAGGTAAGTGGTGGAATGTTTGTGTTAAGTTTGTTACACCATCTATATTATTATATATGTTAGTTCAAAGCATATTAACAGAAATAAAAACTCCTTACGGAGGATATCCACTTTCAGCATTATTTGCTTATGGTTGGAGTGTAATAGGATTTGGAATAATAGTTTCTTTAATAATTTCTAAAAAGAAATGGAGAAATAAAAATATAGAGAATTTAAATTGAAAATAAATTTAAGGGGGGCTTTAATTATGACAGGAGTATCATTATCATTTTTTGCATTAGGAGCAGTTGTTTTATGGGGAGGTTTAGTATTAACTCTTGGAATAACTATCTATAATGAAAGAAAAGAAGTTGTTTAATATTGATGATGTATTAAAGAGAAGAGTAAAGGGATAGAAATTAACTTCTATCCCTTTAATTTTTATATTCAACTTTAATATATTTTTTATCATACAGTTATAGTATTCTCCAAGGTTCCTCTATTTTTTCTTCAATAATAGTATATTTTATTTCTTTAGTTACTTCTCTAGGAATTTTTAATTTTTTAATTCTATCAGTAAATTCTGTAGAAAATACTTTTAATGATTTACCTATTTGCTTAGTAGAAGAATTAAATACTTCTAAAGGAGTTAAAAAGTCTTTACTATCTCTAAATTCATCTAGATATCTTGATGCTTCATTTGAAGCTTCAATTGCACATAGATTTATTTTATCTATCAATTGTTTATTAAATTCTTCTGGGTATGTTAATTCAAGAACTATCCTATAATTAGTTGATCTTCTTTGTTTACAAGGTATTTTAGCAGTTAGTTCGTTACCATCAACTTCTCCTAAATAATTAACTACAAAATCATCTTTTATTTCAGGAACTTCTACAGAAGTTAATAACCTTGTGTAAATATTTTTTATACCTGTAGGGGAATATTCCTTTCTTAGGCTTTTTAATGATTTGGTTTTATTTTTAGATTTAGAATTTGACTCACAACCTGATTCACAATTTGATTCACTTCTATAACATACAAATGAATCTATTCTTCTCAAGTCTAGCCCAAAGAACACCCAAGTTCCTCTAAACCAACGTAACCCAGACACAGTTCTTCTATCTACATTTAGTAAAAATGACCAGTATTCTCTTCCACTAGTTTCCCAAATATATGTGAATTTAAACAAACAAAAACTAATAGAACCAGGACTTACAGCTTTAGTTTGAGGGCCACCGGAGCTAAGGTGTTTTACGTCAGCACTAGTCTTAGATGGAGTAAAGTTTGGTGGTGGGCCTACATTTAAATTGCTTCCCATAGATGGAGAACCTTGAGGTCCTTGGGAAGGAGAACTTTTAGCAGGACCGGAACCAGGACCGGAACTTGGGAAGCCAGGAATTAAATTTCCAAGTGGAGGAGGTCTTAATCTAGAATCATCTGGATATAGAATTGAATCATCATCATTAAAATTCATTGATAAACTCCTAATATATTATTTTATAATCATTATAAGGAATTATGATAAAATTTGTTACTTAAATCTATAGATTTAACTATGTAACAATCTATTAAACTTCTTAATACAAATATCATGAGGTGATAAACTTGGGGTAGAAATAAGAAATGCCAAATTAGCGGATTATAAATATATAAGTAACATTTCAAAAGAATTACACATATTTCATGTTAAAAATAGACCTGATATATATAAAGAAGTCAGTAAGACCATATATAAGTCATATTTTAAAGAATTATTAAATGATGAAAATGTTGAGGTTATAGTAATTACCAAAGATAAAAAGATAGTAGGTTACACCATAACAAGATATGTAGAACTTAAAAATATGAATTTATTAAATGACAAGTTCTTTGCTTATATAGATGAAATTTGTATAAAGGAAAACTACAGAAGACAGGGATTAGGAAGAATCCTTTTTAATTACTTATATGACTTAGTAAAGAGTAAAGGTGCAGAAACTTTAGAACTGGGAGTTTGGAGTTTTAATGAGACTTCTATAGAATTTTATAAAGCCATGGGGATGGTAGAGAAGAATATCAGGATGGAGAAAAAATAAAAATGAAGAAAATAATTTGTTTAGAGCAAGTTATTATATCTAATTTTAAAGGGGCTCATGAAACGTGAGCCCCTTTGTAAGCGTTAATAGGAACTAATTGTAGGTGCTATAATGTTCTGTCTAATCTTAAAAGGGTGTCGCGAAATGTGCCCCCCTTTGTAAATCTTTGATTTTACTTCTTTTAAGAATTTTAGTAGATAAAAAATTATCTATTATATAAATATGCAAAAGAATATAGATTTTAAAAAATATATTATATAAAAAAATTAGAAAAAAATGTAAAAATCAGTTGACATTATATGTATATACTGTATATAGTATACATATACGGAAAATACAGTTTGAAAGGTGAAGAAATGAAAATAATAATTAGTAATTCATCTAAGCTTCCTATATATGAACAGATAGTAAATTCAATAAGAGAGGAAGTCATAAGTGGAGGATTAGAGCCAAATGAAAAATTACCTTCTATAAGGTCACTAGCTAAGGATTTAAACATAAGTGTTATTACAACTAAAAGAGCTTATGAAGAGCTTGAAAATCAAGGATTTATTGAAACAGTTGGGGGAAAGGGATGCTATGTTTCTTATTTTAATAAGGAACTTGTATATGAAGAGAAACTTAAAGAAATAGAAGAGAAATTAGAGGATATTATACAAACGGCAAGAACTATAAAGCTAAAAAAAGAAGATATTTATAAAATTATAGATTTGCTATATGAAGGAGAGTAAGTATGATTAGGGTGGAGAATTTAAATAAAGCTAGGGGGATTTTTAAACTTGAGAATATTTATTTTGAGTTAAAAAAAGGTTTTATAATGGGATTGGTAGGACCAAATGGATCTGGAAAAACAACTTTAATAAAAATGCTTCTTGGTTTAATTAAGGCTGATAGTGGTGAAATTAAAATATTTGATAAAGATATTTTTGAAGATGAGGTATATGTAAAAGATAATATAGGTTTTGTTTATGATAATTTAAATTTCTATGGTCACTTAAAAGTTAAGGATTTTAAGAGAATAGTTTCTAATTTTTATTCTAAATTTGATTCAGAGCTTTTTGATTCTTATATAGAAAGATTTGAAATAAATAATAAATCTTTAATAGGGAATCTTTCAAAGGGAGAAGTAATTAAAGTTATGATAGCAAATGCTTTATCCCATGATGCTAAGCTACTAATATTAGACGAACCAACAGCAGGATTAGATCCTATAATTAGGAAGGATATTTTAAAGCTTCTTCAAGAAGTAATAGAAGATGGAAATAGAAGTGTTATTATTTCTACGCATATAACTTCAGATTTAGATGGAATAGCAGATTATATAACCTTTATTAATAAAGGAAAATTAGTTTTATCAGAGGATATGGAATATATAAAGGATAGATATAGATTATTTAGAGGATCTAAGGAAGAACTTGAAAACAGTAATTTGAACTTTATTTCTAGAAAGGAATCAAAATACTATCATGAAGGGCTATTTATTAATAGAAAGGAATTAGATAATGAAAATATATCTATTCCAACTTTAGAGGATATAATTTATCACTATGTAAAGGGGGAAAAATAATGTTTAAACTTATAAAAAAAGATTTAATAGTAGGATTAAAAGTGAGATCCTTGAAGTCTGCTATTATTACATTTATAATTGTATTATTTTTATTAACAACTTTTTCATATGTATTTCCAACATTACTTCCAATAATGTTTACCTTTATTGTAGTCATGAATAGCTTTTATTATGATAGGTTAAATAATAGTGAAAGTTTTATATTAAGTCTTCCAAATAAAAGAGAGGATGTGGTTTATTCAAAATATATACTTACTTTAATAATACTTTTTATATCAATAATAATTATGTATATACTTTTTGGAATAAATATATTAAATTCTGCAAGAGTAATGGTTTTTCAAGATATATTTGTTGGCATGATAACTATATTATTTAGCTTTGCAATAATAATTCCAATTATATTTAAATATGGTTACAAGATAGGAAGAATTATTAGTTCTTTTATTATTATATTTATAGGATATTTAGTTTTTAAAAGTAATACTATTTCTAATTTTATTAGTAATGGAAGAGAAACACTTTTATTAAAGTTTTCACGAAAAATAGGTGTTTGTATCTATAATATATTTAGCTTAAAGAGTTATGACTTTAAAACTATGTCAGTAAATGTGTATTTTATTATTACATGCCTTATAGCATTAATTATATTTTTAGTATCTATGTATATTTCATTAAAGATTTATAAAAAGAAAGATATAGCTTAAGGGGGATAAGAAAATGAATAAAAAATTTATAATGATAAGTATAGGAATTTTTATATCAGTTTTTATATTCACTTTAGGCTTTAAATTTATATTAGGAGATAAGGTATTATTTGGTCAAGGAAATGATGAAGCTTTTAATAGTTCCAATCCTATAGTAAAATATGTAGGCTTCGAAGAAGACGAAAATATATTAAAGATAAAGATAAGTATAAAAAATAATTCTAATTATATTGCTAGTGTAAATAATGTAACTATGAGATTTGGAATTTTACCTAATGCAGTTAATGATTCTACAGTTAGTTCACGTAGTAATCCAATATTTGAAGGCTATGATAATGACTTTGAGAAAATAGCGAATGATCAGAATATAAAAATTAATAATTTTGATAGGGCTATATATCCTGGAGAAGAAAGAGAATATGCATTTGAAGTTACTAAAGGAATACACTTCGATAAAAAAGTGTTTGATACAAATAAAATGTATGTTTCATATAATATTAATTATTATAAATATAAAATTAAAGGAACTTTTATTGGAAATGTTATGGGTACTGGTGGTGGTGAAAGATTAGATAATTCATCAAATCCATATGTAATAGATTAATTTTAATGGGAGAAATTTTTATTCTCACTGGGGTATAAAAAATTTCAATTTAAAAAAGTAGAGAATCTGTTGATTCTCTACTTTTTTAGTTCAATTGTCCGAGTTACTAATGTAATGTTTTGGTTTCTTAAGACAATATATTATTTTGTGTAGTGAGGGAGGATTAATTTTAATCTCTATTTACTTTCTTTTTCAGCATCATAAATTTCTTCATAAGTTTTTTGCTCATTATTCATGTTTTGAACTATCTCTTCTGATTTTTCTCTTCTACATTTTTTACTTAGCATGCATGCTATTCCATCCATGTAAAACACCCCTTTATATTTTTTTATTTAATTCTTATTAATTTTAATATTCTCTTATTATTAATATAACTATAATATATTATAGCAAATTTGTCAATAAAAGTTACTAATTAATAATTGTTATTAATATATCTAGTTTGATAAATATTAAATGAACATTTTTTATACAGTATAAGAACTTTTTATTTATTTAAATATATTATTCTTTATTTTGCTAAATTATATAAGATTTTATTCATAAACCTGACAAATATAATATTTTTTTAGTTTATATATAAAGTTAAAATTTATATTTATATAGTAGTTTAATTATTAACTCCACATAAAAAATTCTATCTAAAAGATTTTGTCATATATAAAGTAGGTATAGGAATATATTTTAGTAAAAAGGGGGGGAGTAAATGAACTTTGAAGAATTTATAAAAAGTGATAGAGAAAGCAGAAACAAAGAAAAATTTGAAGGAACATTTCTTGATTATTTAGAGATAGTAAAAGAAAAGCCAGAGGTAGCCAAGCTTTCACATAAGAGAATTTATGATATGGTCGTTAGTAAAGGGATAGAAGTACTAAAGGGAGAAGAAAACCCTAAGGTAAAGAAAATATATGGAAATGATCCAATAAGAAGATATGGTTTTTTTAAAGATGATTTTTTTGGAATTGATAAGGTAATAATGAAGCTAGTAAACTACTTGCATTCAGCTTCAATGAAGGGAGAAGAGGCTAGGCAAGTATTATATTTAGTTGGTCCAGTTGGGGCAGGAAAGTCATCATTAGTTGAATCTCTAAAAAAAGCCTTAGTAGAATGTCCTCCAATATATTCATTAAAAGGGTGTCCAATGCATGAAGAACCATTACATTTAATACCTAAGCATTTAAGACCAAAATTTAAAGAATTATTAGGTGTTGAAATAGAAGGAGATTTATGTCCTGTATGTAAGTATAAGTTGGTTAATGAATTTAATGGTGAATATGAAAAATTCCCAGTGGAAACTAAGGGATTCTCCATTAGATCAAGAAAGGGAATAGGTGTTGTTCCTCCAGTAGATCCAAATAATCAAGATACTTCAATATTAACAGGTTCAATAGATATTTCCAAAATGGATATGTATCCAGAAGATGACCCAAGAATTTTTTCTTTAAATGGTGCATTTAATGTAGGTAATAGAGGACTAGTTGAATTTATTGAAGTATTTAAGAATGATGTTGAATATCTTCATACAATAATTACAGCAACACAAGAAAAATCTATACCTTCACCTGGTAAGGGATCTATGATTTATTTTGATGGTCTTATAGTAGCTCATTCAAATGAAGCTGAGTGGAATAAGTTTAAGTCAGATCATACAAATGAGGCTATATTAGATAGAATTGTGAAAATAGAGGTGCCATATTGTTTAGAACTTGACGAAGAAGTGAAAATATATGAGAAAATTTTAAAAAGGAGTAATTTTAATGCTCATATAGCTCCACATACAATGCAAGTAGCAGCTATGTTTGCAATACTTTCAAGACTATCAGCCTCTGCAAAGGTAGATCCTATAACAAAACTTAAGATTTACAATGGAGAAGAAATAGTTGAAAAAGGAAGTACTAAGAGAATTGATATAAATGAGTTAAGGGAAGAAGCAGGATCATATGAAGGTATGAAGGGAATTAGTACTAGATTTATAATTAAGGCAATAGATAATGCTCTTTCTAGCTCTGAATATAATTGTATAAATCCATTAAGTATAATGGAAAGTATAATAAAATCAGTTAAAGAAATGGATATAGGAGCAGAGGATAAAAAGAAGTATTTAGGATTTGTACAAGATACTATAAGAAAAGAATATAACAAGATATTAGAAAAAGAAATTACAAAGGCATTTATTCATTCATTTAGAGAACAAGCTGAGAGTTTATTTGATAATTATATAGATAACTCTGAAGCTTTTGTGAATAAGAGTAAAATAAAGGATTTATCAACTGGTGAGGAATTAAGCCCAGATGAAGAATTTATGAGAAGTATAGAAGAACAAATTGGAGTTTCAGAAAGTTCTTGTAAGGGCTTTAGAGCAGATGTTACTTCCTATATGTTCTATTTAGTTAGAAATGGAAGCAAGATAGATTATACTTCCTATGAACCTTTAAAGGAGGCTATTGAAAAGAAACTTATGGCATCTGTTAAGGATCTTTCAAGAATAATAACTAAATCTAGAGTTAGAGATAAGGATCAAGCTGAAAAATATTATTCTATGGTTGAGGAAATGAAGAATAATGGATATTGCTCTTATTGCTGTGATGTGATATTAAAATATGCTGCAAACAACTTGTGGAAGGATTGATAGAGATGGCAATCTTTAGAGATAGTGCAGATAACCCATTAGAGCATGACAGATCCATAGAGGATAGAAGAAGGCATAGACAATTAGTTGAAAAGTCTATAAAGGAAAATTTAGGGGATATTCTTTCAGAGGAAAGTATTATTGGTGAAAGTAAAAACAAGAAATTTAAAATCCCAATAAGAGGAATAAAGGAATATCAATTTGTATTTGGAAGGAATAATAAAGGGGTTGCTACTGGAGCTGGAGAGGAAAGAAGAGGAGATAAAATTTCAGATGGAAGTCCAAATGGAAAAGTAGGGAATAAAGGAGCAGGAAATTCACCAGGAGATGATATCTATGAAACTGAAATAACTATGGAAGAGCTTATGGACTATATTATAGAAGATTTAGAATTACCTAATTTAGATAGGAAAAGATATTCTGAAATAGTAACTGAAAGCTCAGGTAAAAAGCGTGGATATCAAAGATATGGAATAAACCCAAGACTTGCAAAGAAAAAGACTGTTATTGCAAAGATCTCTAGAAAGCAAGGGAAGAAAAGAGCTTTACTAGAAAGTGGATTAAAAGCAAATATAACTAGATTTCCATTTAGAGAAGAAGATCTTAGATATTATAAAGTTAAGAAAAAGCCTAAAAAAGAAAGTAATGCTGTAATGATATTTATTATGGACGTATCTGGATCTATGGATAGCAGTAAAAAGTATTTAGCAAGATCATTATTTTTTGTTTTATCTAGATTTATAAAAAGAAAATATAACAATATAGCTTTTGAGTTTGTGTCTCATACCACTGTTGCAAAAAAAGTAAATGAATATGAATTTTTTCATAAAGCAGAGTCAGGTGGAACTTATATATCAAGCGGACTTAATTTGGCATTAGATTTAATTAAAGAAAAGTATTCACCAGAAATGTGGAACATTTACCCTATATACGCTAGTGATGGGGATAACTGGAGTGAAGATAACGAAAGAGCTATGAAATCTGTAAAAGAATTATGTGAAATAAGCAATATGTTTGGATATGCAGAATTATTACCATCCACTTATTCAACAACAATGTACTATAGATTTAATAAAGAAATAAAATACAAGAACTTTATTTCTGTAATTGTGAAGGAAAAAAAGGATTTATGGGATGCATTAAAGATAATGTTGTCTAAAGAGCTAAAGGAGGAATAATTATGGAATACAATGTTAGTACTCTAGAAGAGTGGAATGAAATTATAGAAGAAAAGGCAAGAGAGATGGGACTTAAATTTTATCCACAAGAGTTTGAAGTAATAGGGTTTAATGAGATGCTAGGATATGAAGCTTATGTTGGTATGCCATCTAAATATCCTCATTGGAGCTATGGGAAAGCTTATGATAAAAATAAAACATTATACTCATTAAATATGACTGGATTACCTTATGAAATGGTTATAAATTCAAACCCTTGTCTTGCATATTTAATGAGAGAAAACACCTTGCTTTTACAAATATTAACTATGGCACATGTTTATGGACATAATGATTTCTTTGCAAATAATAGAATGTTTGTAGAGGGAACTAATGCAAAAGGTGCTTTAGAAATGTTTAAATTAGATGCAGAGATAATTAGAGGATATATAAATGATCCAAGTATAGGCTATGAGAAGGTTGAAAAAATATTAGATGCAGCACATGCAATTAAATTTCAAATACCTAGAGTGGTTGGAGTTAAAGAATTAAATAGTGAGGAAATAAAAGAAAGTAAAATTGCTGAATATTATTCAAAAAAAGAAAATAGAGGAATATTAGATTCTAATGAAGAAATTCCTTTTCCAGATGTATCTAAAATACCAGTAGAACCTTGTGATGATGTTTTAGGATTTTTAATAAGATATACTACTTTAGAAGAATGGGAAAAAAATATATTAAGAATAGTAAGAAGAGAAACACAATATTTTTTACCTCAAATAGAAACAAAAATAATGAATGAAGGTTGGGCAAGCTTTTGGCACTATAATATATTAAAAGAGCTAAATTTAAATGATGGATTACATTTTGAATTTTTAAAAAGGCATAATGATGTAGTAGCACCTATGGTTGGTGGTCTAAACCCGTATTATATAGGATTTAAAATATTTCAAGATATTGAAAAAAGATTTGGTATAGAAAAAATATTTGAAGTTAGAAAAACAGAAAGAGATAGTTCTTTCTTAAGACGATACTTAACAAGAGATCTTTGTGAAGAACTTAATTTATTTCAATATGTTAAAAAGAGCTTCGATTATGTAATTGAAGAGATATCAGATGAAATTGGGTGGAAGAAAATAAGAGATCATCTAGCAGATACCTGTGGTATTGCATCTATTCCATATATAAGGGTAACTGATTTAAATAGAAGAGATTTAACTTTAACACTAGAACACTTTTTTGATGGCCGTGAGCTTGAAATGTCATATGCTAAGGAAACCTTAAAATATCTTCAAGATCTATGGGGACATAAGGTAAGGCTTATAACAAAGACAAAAGAAGGAAAAGAAATAGAAATATCTTGTGATGAAGATAGGAAAGTTTCTATTAATTAGCTAATAGTTATATTTAAAATAAAGGCGAAGATAAATAGAATATGTGTAGTAAGCATATAGTGAGCAGTTAGAAGTACTTGGTGAAGGAAGAACTACTAGACCTTAGAGTTGTTGGTTTGTTTGAGTGTAGCGAATTTAAGCAAAACTCTTGGCATAGTAGTTTTTCGGAGCCTAGTACTTCTTTGCGTAGCTATTTAGCTTATGGAACATGTCTATTTATCGTAGCTCTTATATTCTCAATTTATTACTTAAGGGCACACTTAAATATGAGGTTGCATAAATTATAAGTGTATAAATTTTTAGGAGATAGAAATGGACTTTAAGGGAAGTAAAACTGAACAAAATCTTTATAAGACCTTTGCAGGGGAATCTAGAGCAAGAAATAAATATAATTTATATGCTGAAAGAGCAAGATTAGATGGATACCAATGGGTAGCAGAAATATTTGATGAAACAGCACATAATGAATTTGCTCATGCTAGAGAATCTTATGGAACATTTTTAAATTTAATAGGATGTACTAAAGATAACTTATTAGACTGTATTTTAGGTGAAACAGAGGAATATAAAATTATATACAAAGGGTTTGAAGAAGATGCAAGAGCAGAAGGGTTTATGGAAATAGCTGATTTTTACAAAGAGTTAGCTGAAACAGAAGAAAAGCATGCAGAAAGATTTAAAGCATTATACGATAAAATTGAAGATGGTACTATGTTTAAGAGCTCTGAAGAATCATTATGGATATGTATGAATTGTGGATATATCCATGAGGGAAAAGAAGCACCATTAGTTTGCCCACTATGTAAATATCCAAGAGCATACTTCAAACCATACTGTAAGGTTACAAATTCTTAAGGAGGCAGGTTATGTTTATATCAATACCAAAAGAGTTCTTTGTACCTGTATTGTTTAGTGAAGAGTTTAGATATAATTTTGAATCAAATACAATGGAATATGATACAGAAGAAACTACAAATGAAGAAGAAATATTTAAAAATAGTAGAAAAAGGTTAGCTGATATAGATTATATTGCAGATAAAAAGGATACTGAAGAAACAGAGGAAATTGTAGAGGATAACTTAAAAAATATAGAAAATGAAATTATAGAAGATTTTATTTTAAGGTATATAAAGGAATTTATGCGATATACTGAGGAGCTAAAGGAATATAGAGCTTTTGATAGTAATGAAGAAGAAATAATAAATCAATTAAACTTTCATGTAAAGAAGTTTAGAAATATTTATAATGAATATATAAATTTAATTTACAATACTAGAAAGCCATTATCTAAACCTGATATAGAAAGAATAATAAATCATTATGTTGGAGAAATTCATGGTGTTTATGATAAACATTTAAATTCATTAGATTGCAAAAAAATAGATTGTGAGCACATTGAAAATAAGGCAGAGGAAGTAGTTAATGATACAAAAGATGTATTAGAGCATTATATGAGAAAATTAAATTATAGTAATAATGATGACGAATGTAAGAAGCATAAAGATGTAGAAGAAGAATTTAAATATAGTGATAATGTTTTTAATATAGCAGATGATGAATTTATAAAGGGGATGAAGAGGGAAGAGGTGATTGATTGGGGTATAAAGATTTAATTAGAGGACAATATAACGAAATCAATAACTTAACTAACTTACTTAGTTCTATGGTTAATTCATATAGGCTATTAATTGGAGGCGCAAACGAATTAAATAATATATCAGAGGCTAAAAAAAGCCAAGTTAAAGAAGCTGTTGAAAGGGCAGATGATTTAGGTGATATAATAGATGAAATTATAAAGACAATAGAGGAGTGTAGTACTTCTTATACAAAATATTGTAAAATTAAAAAACAATTTATTGAGGAAAAGACAAATAAACATAATATATTAACAGAGATAGATTTTGATTTAGATTTTGATAATTCAGAAAGAGAAGGTGAAGAATAAAAAATAAAGCTATTCCAATTTTTTATTGAAATAGCTTTATTTTTTATTGAAATAGCTTTTTGCTTTTATCATATTTGTGACTAAAGTTTTTTTAATTTAAATGTACTTACCATAAGATATGAACCAAGTGCTAGAAGTATTATTGGAATCCATGGAGTCAATTTATAATTTACTGTAAAAAATACAAATATAGCCATGAAACTTCCGGCAATAGTTATAGGAACTCCTGTAAATACTCCATCAAATGAAGATGTATTATATCTAGCTAATCTATAGGCTCCACATATAGGGAAGGCTAATAAAACGGCAAAACCTATTATTCCAGCTGGTCCTACCTTTGCTAAATCATACATTAAGAAGATAAGTATAGATGGTGCAACTCCAAAGGATACTAAATCAGCTAATGAATCTAATTCCTTTCCAAGTTCACTAGAAACATTTAGCCATCTAGCCACTCTTCCATCATATCTATCTACAAGGCCTGCTATTAATATAAAGAAGCAAGCGAATAAATAATTTTGATCAAAAGTGTATAAAATAGATATTATGCCACATGATAAATTAATAAATGTAAAAACATTTGGAATACAACTCTTTTTCATAAAATCACTCCTGGTTTAAACCATTAATATTATTTATTTTCTAATCTCTGTTGTCAATGCAATATTATATCACATATTTATAATAAATATAAGATATTTAAAGGTTAAATTAATTATTAAGGTAAAATTAAGAATTATAATTAATAATTAATTTGATTTATATGTAAAATATAGTAATATACTATATATAAATATATGAATCATTATATTTATTGTATGGAATTATATAATTTTTATAATTGGAATATAATACAAAATTAGCCTAGGAGGGGTACTGTGAAAAAAGTAAAATTTATTTATAACCCATACTCGGGAGAAAATCTAATATTAGATAAACTAGACAAGGTTATAAAAATACATCAGAATGCAGGGTACACTATAGTACCGTATAGAATAGATAAAGACGAGGATGTTATAAATGCTTTTAATGACTTTAAAGATAATAACTATTATTATATTCTAATAGCTGGTGGAGATGGAACAATAGATAATGTAGTTAATGCAATGGCTAAGTCGGGAATTTCAATACCAATAGGAATATTACCAGTGGGAACTGCAAATGATTTTGGGAAATTTTTAGGTATGCCATCTGATATTGGAAAGGCATGTAAACAAATATTATCATCAGAAGTAACTTCTGTAGATTTAGGAAGTATAAATGATAAGTATTTTGTTAATGTAGCAAGTACAGGATTGTTTACAGATGTATCACAAAAAACAGATGTTAACTTAAAAAATACTATAGGTAAGCTGGCATATTATTTAAAAGGATTAGAAGAGCTTCCTAACTTTAGAAAACTTGACATAAGTATTAGATCAGAAGAAATGACATATGAAGGAAAAATGTACTTTATGCTAGTTTTTAATGGTCAAACGGCTGGTAATTTTAAGTTAGCTACAAGAGCAGATGCAACAGATGGACAGCTTGATGTAATTATATTTAAAGCTATTCCTATAATAGAATTAATCCCTCTATTTGTTAAAATGTTAAGAGGCGAACATCTAGATTCAGATAATGTTATTTATTTTAAAACAAATAATCTATATGTAGAATGTAATGAGAATATAGTTACTGATATAGATGGAGAAAAAGGGCCAGATTTTCCACTTCATATAAAATGCATAAAAGGTGGACTAAAAATTTTAGGAGTAAAATAATATAAAGTTAGAATAAAATAAGAAATTTATTAATAATTATAAATAGCAGGAATATAAAAGGGTGGGGGATTAGTTGTTAGAATTTAGCTATTTATGTCTTTTGCTATTTACAATTACATTTATATTATATTTAGAAAAAAGGAATTTAGATTTATCACCTAAAAAGATAAAATTATTTGTAAGTATATCATTAATGCCACTAATATTAAGATATATTGTACTACTACTTGGGGTATTTATAGAAAAGCAAGGGATAATATACTTTTTAAAGTACTACGTATTTTTTAACTATTTTAGTGTACCATTAATAATACTATCAGCTTTATATATTTTCTTAAGAAATGAAAAGCAGAAGTTTAATAGAAATTATATTTTTATGATAATTTTAGCTTTATTATATGTTGCATTAGTATATACATATAAAATTAGCATAAGTATAACTAATAATTTTGGATTTGTTATTTCATTAAAAGATGGAATGATACCAATTTTAATATATTTAATTATAATAGCTTCTTTATCAGTATTTATATTAATTAATTTAGATAAACCATTTAGTAATAAAGTTGGGATGAGGATACTTTTAATAAGCTTAATGCTATATATAATAGAGTATATTTTGCTTTTAGGTGGAATAAATATATATCCATATCCAATAATTGGAGAAGTATTAATATTAGGTTGTTTATTAAAAGCAATATGCACATTTAAATAATTATTTAAATAAAAAGTGAGAGTTAATTTTTAACTCTCACTTTTTATAATTTATTCTTTATAGTAGTTTAAGTGTGGATAGTAACTTTATGGCTAATTAGAGCGAAGCGACGTAGCAAAGAAAATTACTATCTACACTAAATACATTTCTCATTTAAAGAAAATAGGTTGCCTTTTTAGCAGGATTTAATATAATATAGTATTGGAGACGTTATGTATAATAAAATTAAAAATTATTTATTCTAAATAAATAAGGGGTGAATTTAAAATGGAGGGTGTCCCTCAGAGTAGTGACTTATCAAAATTGAATATTGGAACTTTAGAGGAGATAGACTTCATTATAAATTAGGTTTTATTATATTTATTGTCTAACTCCTCTAAAGGTGAGGAGGAAAAGATATGAAGAGACTATCAGTATTTCTATACACAAATATCTTAGGGAGAAAAATATACGATGAGTTTGACGAAAGTATAGGAGAACTTAAAGATATTTATGTAACCACTGAAGATGGCTATCCAAGGGTAATTGGGTATAAAGTGAGAAGAGATGGATATACTTTTCACTATGAATTTAGAAGTATTGCTTTTTATCAACAAGATAACAAGATAAAAATAGTTACAAGAGGAAGTAAAGAAATACTTCCAAGAACATATTCTTATCTTTTGTCAGAACACTTACTAGATAAAAAGATAGTAGATATAAATGGAAGGCAAGTAGTTAGAGTTGATGACCTAAGAATAGCTGAAATTGCTGGAGAATACAAGGTAATAGCTGTTGAAACAGGTCCTCTTGCAAGATTTAGAAGAATGAACTGTACAAAGCTTGGAAGCTTTATATATAAGATTCTTAAAAAAGATTATGAAGATAGAGTTTTAATGTGGGATGATGTTGAGTCCTTAGAAATGGTAAATAACAATTTGCAGATATCAGTGCCATATAAAAAACTTTCAACACTTCATCCGGCAGACTTAGCTGATATATTAGAAAACTTAGATGCTAGTTCAAGAAAACAAATTTTTGAGTCATTAGATGAAGATTTAGCAGCAGATACTTTAGAAGAAATAGAACCAGAATATAAGGGTAGCATAATAAAAGATTTAAGTGAAACAAAGGCAGCTGAACTTCTAGAAAATATGCCTAATGATGAAATTGCAGATATATTAGATGATTTAGATGATGAAGAGAGAGAAAAAATACTTGTAAACCTAGAAAGAGAAGATGCTGAAGAAGTAAAAGAGCTTTTAAGCTATGAGGATGAAGCTGTTGGTAGTATAATGAGTACAGATTTTATTTCATTTAATTTAGATATAACAATAGGTGAAATAATTGATATATTAAGAGAAATGGAAGAACCAGAAGAAGAGGAATTATATAGAATTTATATTACTGATGAAGAAGATAGAATATTAGGTTCTATTAACCCAGCAGATTTAATTTTAAATAAACCTAATGTTAAGGTTAGGGATATAATGAGTGAAAATATAAATGTTATACGACATGATGCAAATGTAGACGAGGCAATTGAACTTGCAGCTAAATATGATTTATTATCAATACCTGTAATTGATGAAGATGACAAATTAATAGGTGCTGTAAATTCTCATGATTTAATAGATGAAATATTATATCCACTTTGGAAGAAAAAGATAAAATAGAAAAAATTAAGTGGGTTGACAATTAAATGCTTAAGCATATAATGAAAATATAAAACTTACTAAAGTACTCAGAATTAAAAACTGTGAAAAAGAGAAGTAGTATAGAGTGGGGTTACAGAGAGGAAAGCATGCTGAGAGCTTTTTACCTATAATTTATATGAAGTGCACTTTGGAGTTGAAGTTTGAATTATAGTAGGACTTTCCGGTATCATCCGTTATAATGATAATGCATTAATTTGCATTAATGAGTGAGATTAAATTATTAATCTAATTAGAGTGGAACCACGGAGTTAACTTCGTCTCTATATTGTTTAGAGACGAAGTTTTTTGCATTTTAAGTTTAACTAAGTTATTAGGAGGAAAAGATGATATATAATGGAGTATTAGAGCTAATAGGAAAAACGCCAATTTTAAAATTAAATAACCTAATAGATGAAAATAGCGCAGATGTTTATGTTAAGTTAGAAAAATATAATCCAGGTGGAAGCATTAAGGATAGAGCAGCATTAGGAATGATTGAAAAAGCAGAAAAAGAAGGTCTTTTGAAAGAAGGCTCAATAATAGTAGAACCGACAAGTGGAAATACTGGAATAGCTTTAGCAATGATAGGTAGACTAAAAGGATATAAGGTTATAATAGTTATGCCAGACAGTATGAGTAAGGAAAGAAGAGACTTAATAAAGGCATATGGAGCAGAGCTTATATTAACTGATGGAGCAGAAGGTATGAATGGAGCTATAGAAAAGGGAAAAGAGCTAGCTAAACAAGATAATTACTTTATGCCACAACAATTTGAAAATTTAGCAAATCCAGAAAAGCATTATGAAACTACCGCCGAAGAAATATGTTCTGAAATAAATGACTTAGATGTATTCGTTGCTGGCGTAGGAACAGGTGGGACCATAACAGGAGTAGGGAGAAAGCTTAAAGAGAATATAAAAGGAATAAAAATAATAGCAGTAGAACCAATTAAGTCACCAGTATTAAGTGGTGGAAAAGCAGGAGCTCATAATATACAGGGATTAGGTTCAGGATTTATACCAGAAATATATAATCCAGAATGTATAGATGAAGTTAAGAAGGTTTCAGATGAAGATGCTTTTAGGTTAACTAAAGAAATTGCGGTTAAAGAAGGAATATTACTAGGTATATCATCAGGAGCAGCTATATTTGCAGCTTTAGAAGAAGCGAAGAAATTAGGTAAGGGCAAAAAGGTTTTAGCAATATCACCAGATGGTGGAGAAAAGTATATATCAATGGGAATTTATGATTAATATTAGCTATAAGTAATTTTAACAAAGGGGGAATAGCTGTGTTTGAAAAATTAAGATACGATATAAATAATATATATAAAAGTGACCCAGCTGCAAGAAGTAAATTCGAAGTACTTTTGTTATATCCTTGTATTCACGCTATTATAGCATATAGAATAGCACATTTTTTATATAATCATAAGTGTTTTTTTTGTGCAAGGCTATTATCGCAAATGGCTAGATTCATAACTGGAATAGAAATTCATCCGGGAGCTAAAATTGGAAAAGGACTATTTATAGATCATGGTATGGGAGTAGTAATAGGGGAAACAAGTGAAATCGGAGATAATGTTACTATATATCATGGAGTTACTCTTGGAGGAACAGGAAAAGAAAAAGGAAAAAGACATCCAACTGTTGAAGATGATGTTATAATCGGTGCAGGAGCAAAAGTTCTAGGACCTATAACTTTAAAAAAAGGATCTAGGGTTGGAGCTAACACTGTAGTTTTAAAAGAAGTTCCTGAAAAGGCTACTGTTGTTGGATGCGCAGGAAGAAATATTATAAAGAATATTAATGATATAATTGAAGTAATAGATGAAGATGGAAATAGAAAAACAATATATAATAATATGATTATATAGAGGTTATTATGATTAAAGAAAATATAATAAACTATTGTAACTCATTAGGTTTAGATACCTTAGGTTTTATAAAATGTAGGGAATTTACAGAACTTAAGGATTTCTTTTATGAAAGAAGAAAACAAGGTCTAGAAAATGAGTTTGAAGAAAAAGATATTGAAAAGAGAATTAATCCTTTAAATTATATGAATGAAGGGAAAACTATTATATCAATAGCTTTCCCTTATCTTCATGATGTAGATTATTTTGATAATGGATTTTCAGTATATACAAGAGGTATGGATTATCATAAAGTAGTAAAATCATACTTAAGCAAGATATGTGAATATATTGAAAATATTGGGGGAAAAGCTATTTCATTTGTGGATAATAATTTTTTACCTGAAAGATATATTGCTTATTTGGCAAGAGTGGGGTTTATTGGTAAAAATAATTTAATAATTACAGAAAAGTATGGATCATATGTATTTTTAGGAGAAATAATAACAGACTTAGAAATAAATTGTGATGAAGAAAGAAGTTTCAATGAAATTTCTTTATTTAAAGAATGTGGAGAGTGTCAATTATGTTATAAAAGCTGTCCAAGTAAAGCTATAAATGCATATAGAAAAAATAGCAATATATGTGTTTCATATTTTACCCAAAAAAAAGATTTAGAAGATAAACATATAAAATTATTAAAGGGAAGAGTTTTTGGATGTGACAGCTGTCAAACAAGTTGTCCGTACAACAATAATATAAGATTTTCCAATATAAATGAGTTTTATCCCTTTGAATTTATGAATAGAGAAAATACTATAGAGTTAGCTAACATAAATACTAGAGAGTTTAAAGAGAGCTTTTTAAATACTTCTTGTGGTTGGAGAGGAAAAAATGTGTTAAAAAGGAATGCTCTAATTAAAATGAAAGATAATAATGGAGATATTAGTGCAATAAAAACAGATTCTCTTTATTTAAAAGATTATGTTAATAGACTTTTAAATAGTAATAAAATATAATATTACATATAACAATAGGAAGTGAGGGATAATAATGTTATCACCAACATTAGTAAAGGTAATAAATGTTTTACCAGAATCATTAGTAGTAAAGATAACAAAAATTATTGTAAATAAGTATTTTAAAAAATATGCAAATATTAAAATAGAGGGATTCGAAAATATAGAAAAAGCAAAGGGGCCTAAAATATTCATATGCAATCATTTAAGTAATGCAGATGGGTTAATATTAGATAAAATTCTTAGAAAAGAATATGATCCAACCTTTGTTGCTGGAGTAAAACTTTCGAATGATCCTGTAACTAGACTAGGAACTGCAATGATAAAAAATGTAGGAATTAAACCGAATTCTGCAGATAAAGAGGCTATTACAAAGATAGTTAAGCTTGTTAAAGGTGGAGAAAATCTAGTTATTTTCCCAGAAGGAACAAGAAGTAGAGTTGGATCTATGATTGAAGGAAAAAGGGGAATACTATTAATAGCAAGACTTACAAAAGCACAAATAATACCAATTGGTATGTATGGAACAGAAATACTTTTACCTATAAATAAAGAGGGAGATATGGGTGGAGAAAAGTTTAATTATTCAGATGTAAATATTAAATTTGGAGAACCTATAGAACTACCTTTAAAGGAAAAAGATGAAGATAAGCATGATTTTGATGAAAGATCTATGATATACATAATGAAGTCAATTGCTAATTTACTACCTGAAAAATATAGAGGAATATATAAATAGGTGATTTTATGAAGCAAAGAACAAAAACTATATTAGAAATACTAAAAGAAGAATATCCAGATGCAAAATGTGAATTAAATCATGAATCTGCATTTCAACTTTTAGTTGCAACTATACTATCAGCACAAACTACAGATAAAAAGGTAAATGAAGTAACAGAAACCTTATTTAGAGATTATCCAGATTTAGATGCATTTCTAAAATTAGATGTAGAAGAGTTAGAAGAAAGAATAAAACAAATTGGACTTTACAGAAGTAAAGCAAAGAACTTAATAATGATGTGTAATCAGCTTAAAGAAAAATTTGGTGGAGAAGTTCCAAACACAATGGAAGAGATAACATCATTAGCAGGGGCAGGAAGAAAAACTGCAAATGTAGTTTTATCAAATGCTTTTGGAGTACCGTCTATAGCTGTTGATACCCATGTATTTAGAGTTTCAAATAGATTAGGTCTTGCAGATTCTGAGAATGTATTAGAAGTAGAAAAGCAACTTCAAAAAGAACTTCCTAAAAAAGAATGGAGTTTAGCTCATCATCTTTTAATATTTCATGGAAGAAGATGTTGCATAGCTAGAAATCCAAAATGTGAGCAATGTAGATTAACAAAACAATGTAAGTATTATAAGGAAATTAAGAAAAAAGAAATAAAAAAGAAATAAAAGGTTATAAAGTTTATTTTAAATTAGGATTTGTCAGATATTTTTGTTGATATGATAGTTGCATAATCACATATGAGCAAGTTTTTAGAATTTCATTATTTCTGTAGTAAATAATAGAAATTCTTAACGTAGCGAATTAGTGATGAAGTAACCATCATATCAACATTTTCCTTTAACAGAGACTAAATTAAAAATTTCTAGCTGATATGATTAAATTTATATAAACTGATACTTACAATCTAGTCAGTTATTTTATATAATAAACTAGATTTAAATTTAATTGGAGGTCTTGAAATGAAAGTTGGAGTTTTAATGGGGGGAATATCTTCAGAAAGAGAAGTATCATTAAATAGTGGAAACTCTATGATGCAACATATAAATAAGGAAAAGTATGAAGTGGTTCCTGTTGTTATAGATAAAAAAGAAGATGTTATAGAAAAGGTAAAAGATTTAGATTTTGCTTTACTTGCACTACATGGTAAATTTGGTGAAGACGGTACTGTTCAGGCAGTATTACAAACATTAGGTATTCCATATTCAGGATGTGATACATTAAGCAGTTCATTATGTATGGATAAAGATTTAACTAAAACAGTATTAAAGGCTAATGGAGTAAGAACTGCAAGATGGTTAAATGTTAAATCAGTAGAAGAAATTGATTATAATAAAATAGAAGAAATTGGATATCCAGTTTTTATAAAACCTACTAATGGTGGATCTAGTGTTGCAACATTTAAGATAACAAAAAAAGAAGATGTCGAAAATGCAGTTTTAGAAGGACTAAAATGGGACAAAGAGGTTATGATAGAAGAATTTGTTAAAGGTGATGAAATAACTTGTCCGGTTTTTGAGAATGAAATGTTCCCAGTTCTTGCAATAAAGGCAAAAACTGATTTCTATGATTATGAACAAAAGTATTCTGCAAATGGAGCTGAACATTATGCAATAAATTTAGAAAAAAATCTTCATAAAGAAGTAGAAAAGATGGCACTAGACACATATAAAGCATTAAAATGTTCTGTATATGCTAGAATTGATATGATAATTACAGAAGATAGTGTTCCATATGTATTAGAAGTAAACACTTTACCAGGAATGACAGCAACAAGTCTTTTCCCACAAAGTGCAGCTGAAAAAGGAATAAGCTATACTGAATTTATAGATATGATAATAGAATATTCATTAAAAAAATAAAATAGATAGTAAAAGTTTATATTAATATTTAGATAGGTGTGATTTTAAAATAATAAAATCATACCTATTTTTTATATAAGTAAATTATGAAAATTTAATTATTAATCAAAGTATTTTCCAAAAAAATGAAACGTATAATAAAGTGAGGTCTATATATTTGTATAATAGGAGGAATTATTATGAATTTCATTTTCTTAGTTTTAATTGGATCTATTTTAGGACTACTATTTGCAGTTTATCAAGGTTACTTTATATTAAAACAAGATGAAGGAGACGAGAAGATAAAAAGCATTTCAGAAAACATTAAAAAAGGGGCAAACGCATATTTAACTAGACAATATAAAGGAGTAGCAATATTCTTTATTTTGATGTTTGTTATATTTTTTATATTAAGTACCTTAGGATATGTTTCAATATTTGTACCTTTTTCTTTTATTATTGGAGGATTCTTATCAGGTCTTAGTGGATTTATTGGAATGAAAGTTGCAACAAATGCAAATGGAAGAACAACAACAGCAGCTAAAAAAAGCTTAAATGGAGCTTTAAAGGTTTCTTTTAAAAGTGGATCTGTAATAGGAATTGTAGTTGTTTCATTAGGATTACTTTATATAGGATTAGGATATTTATTTTTAGATTGGTATTATAGAGATTTAATAGAGTCAGAACGTATAATTCAAATTACTTCCAATATATTAACTTTTGGTATTGGGGCATCTTCTATGGCTTTATTTGCAAGAGTTGGGGGAGGAATATTTACTAAAGCTGCAGATGTAGGAGCAGACCTGGTTGGTAAGGTTGAAGTTGGTATTCCAGAGGATGATCCAAGAAATCCAGCAGTTATAGCAGATAATGTAGGCGACAATGTTGGGGATGTTGCCGGAATGGGAGCAGATTTATATGAATCTTATGTGGGAGCTTTAGTTTCATCTTGTGCTTTAGCAGTAGCAGCAGGTTTATCTACAAAGGGGGTAGCAGTTCCTTTATTAGTTGCAACTTTAGGAATACTGGCATCTATATTTTCTACATTCTTTGTTAAAGCAAAAGAAGATGCAACTCAAAAAAATCTCTTAAAAGCTTTAAGAAGAGGTGTATATATATCATCAGTAATTGTAGCTGTAGGATCATTTTTTATAGTAAAGGTTGTATTAGGAACTGAGAATATAGGAATTTATTTTAGTATATTATCAGGACTAATTGCAGGAATATTAATAGGATTTTTTACAGAATATTATACTTCAGACAACTATAATCCAACAAAAAAATTAGCTGATATGACTAAAACTGGTCCAGCAACTACAATAATTGGAGGATTATCCTTAGGGATGGTATCTACTGCAATTCCAGTAATTATTGTTTCTTTATCAGTTTTAATAAGCTTCAATTTGTCAGGAGGAGCAAATGATTTTAATTTAGGGTTGTATGGTATAGCTATTTCAGCAGTAGGTATGTTATCAACTTTAGGAATAACTTTAGCTACTGATGCTTATGGACCAATTGCAGATAATGCAGGCGGAATAGCAGAAATGTCAAATCAAGATCCAGAAGTTAGAAAAAGAACAGATGCATTAGATTCCCTAGGAAATACAACAGCAGCAACAGGTAAGGGTTTTGCCATAGGATCAGCAGCGTTAACTGCTCTTGCATTTATTGCAGCTTATAAGGACTCAATTGAAAATATAGTGAAGAGTGGAGCTTATAAATTTGAATTTAATTTATCGATATTGAATCCACAGGTACTTATAGGGCTATTTATTGGAGGAATGGTAACATTTTTATTTTCTTCAAAGACAATGGATGCAGTTGGACGAGCTGCCTCTAAAATTGTTGTAGAAGTAAGAAGACAATTTAAGGAGATTCCAGGTCTTATGGAAGGAAAATCAGAGCCAGATTATGCTGCTTGTGTTGATATTTGTACAAAATCAGCTCAAAGAGAACTTATAACCATAGCTATAATAGCGATAGTAACACCACTTGTTGTTGGATTATTATTAGGACCTAATGGTGTAGCAGGGTTACTTGCAGGTTCTACAGTAACCGGTTTTGCAGTTGCAATTATGATGTCAAATTCAGGTGGAGCCTGGGACAATGCTAAAAAGTATATAGAGTCAGGAGTTTTAGGTGGAAAGGGATCAGATTGTCATAAGGCGGCTGTAGTTGGTGATACAGTAGGAGATCCATTTAAAGATACTACAGGACCATCAATAAATATATTAATTAAGCTTATGTCAATGGTATCAATAGTTTTTGGAGCTCTAGTTTTAGCTTTTGGTATTCTTTAATTTAATATAATTTTCAATATATAAGGGAGGCTATGAAATCGAGCTTCCCTTATGGTTTAAATAAAAATAATTAGAAAAATGTGAAAATGTTAACAGGAATATATTGACAACGATTAATTACAAGCGTAAACTCAATATATAAATTACGAATGTAGTCAATGGGGGTTGATATTTATGAGTAAGTTACCTAGAATATCTGATGCAGAATGGGAAGTTATGAAAATAATTTGGAGATTAGAAGAAGTGACTTCAAGTGAAGTAATTGATAATCTTAAAGATAAGCAAAATTGGAAGAATACTACAATAAAAAGCCTTATAAGTAGGTTATTAAATAAAGAGGCTATAGGATTCAAAAAAGTAGGAAAAGAATATTTTTATTTTCCACTTGTATCTGAAGAAGAATGTATAAAAGAAGAAATGGAATCTTTTTTAAATAAAGTTTTTAATGGTTCATTGAATAGCATGTTACTTAGCTTTATTAAATCAAATAATTTAACAGAAGAAGAGATAAGGGAGTTAAAAGATGCTTTAAATATGCGTTATGCATTGGAGGAAAAATAAAATGAATTATCTTAAAGGCTTCAGATTTAAAGATTTATTGTTTGGAATAGTTATAATTACAGTTTTAGTTTTAGTAGGAATTGGGATAGCTTATAAAGTTAACAGTAAGGGTATAACTCAAATTAATAATAAAAAAGTTACTAGTATTTCTATCAAGTTAATGCCATCATCACCTAAACAAAAAGTTATAGATAATAAAAATGATATTGATAAGATAATAAAACATATAAATTCAATAAAAGTAAAAGAAAAAAAGCAAGAACCTTATAAAGGCTGGGAAATTAATATATCAATTTTAGGGGAAGAAAATTGCGATATTAGCTTTGTAGGAGAATATATTAATGTGAATGGAACTCAATATAGAGTAAGTAAAGATGAAATTGAAAAGTTAAGAAGGTTGTATGATAGCTTAAATTATGATGAAACATATGTATTGGATAAAACTGATGAAAAATTAAATTATACTAGCTTAATTAAAGGATTAATAAATAATAATTTAAAGATAGAAGAAATAGATAAAAGGACTTCTGCAGCAAAGGACAATGGATATTGTGCTAACATTTATAATCTAAAAATAAATGATGAAGATTTATTAGTGTATGAATATAATGATACTAAAGCCGCATTAAGTGAAGCAAATCTTATTAATGAAGATTCATTAAGGCAAATATATTATTCAGATGAAGATATGATAATAGATAGATTAAAGCTACTTTCTATTAATAATGCATATTTAAAGGTCAATCTTGTTTGTTTATATGATGGAGATTCAACAGAAATAAAAGAAGGATTACAATCACTTTTAGGCGAACCATTAATAAAGCAAAGTAAAGATCAATTAGTAATTTCGGATAATAGTGTAATCCTTAGATATCCAGCAAACTGGGATTATTATCAAACACCAAAGGAAATACTTATAGGAAAAGATTCTTATAAAGCAGATACTAGATTTATAAAGGTTAATAAAAATATATGTGAAGTTCCTATTGAAAGAGATGACTTAATCCATAAAATGAGAAAGTTTGATGAAGATGAGCTTAATGTTAATTGGATTTCAAAAATTGATAGTAATAATAAAGAGTTTTTAACTAAGATAGCTAGAGATGATTTTATAAGAGTTAGCAGATTAGGAAATACTTATGTAGACATCAATAAAGTTTATCCTGAAATTGAAATTGACTCAATTGATAAAACTTTAATTGGGAAAAAGCTATATGAGGAATATATAAAAATGCATACTACAAATTGGAGATTTCTTTTAGCTAATAATATTAAAAAAGAACCAGAAGTAACAGTTCTTGATAGCAAAGTTAGTGATGTTAGCCTTGTGGAAGAAGGTAAGAATGTATTTACAGTTAGTATCTCTTATGATATTAAAACTGCAAATGAAAATAGTCCTTGGCTTGCAGGGACTGGAGTAACAGAAGAAGATAATTGGATAAGGCATAAAATTCATATTGCAGATATAGAAAAGGTAGGAGAAAATAGATATAGAATTATAAATTTATATAATTAATTAAGCATAAAAAATAAATAGTTAATAGAAATACTGCATTATTAAAAGTGCAGTATTTTTTGTTAGTAAAGTATAAAAGTTTAAAGTTTCAAAAATTTGATTATATAAGGATTTTAGTAATTTAATGTGAAAGAGTAGAGTTGTTTTATAGTTTTCTTATATTCAGTTTGTAAGTGGACATATGTAAGTTTGCGTTGACTTGGAGCGGAGCGACGGAATAAGCAAACTTACATATGTCCACTTTTTTGAGTGAAAGACAGGGAAATATCATATTTAGGTAACTTTAAGCTAAGATACGGAATAAGCAAAATACTATTTATTATATAATTAAGGTTTTTTTAAGGAATAATAAAGTTTAATATTAAGATATTTTAACTACAATATAGATAAATAGTTAGAGTAAAAAATTAAAAGAATTCTTCTTTTATGTTAAACTAATTTTAGAAGTAGAGAGGAGTGGATTTTTTTGAGTAAAGAAAGAATTTTAATAGTTGATGATGAAAAGGAAATTAGAGATTTAATAGATATATATTTAAAGGGTGAAGGATATGACACAATAAAAGCAGAAAATGGTGAGGAAGCATTAAATATGCTTGGAAACAATGATGTGGATTTAATAATTCTAGATATAATGATGCCGAAGGTAAATGGGATAGAGGTTTGCTTAAAAATAAGAGAGGAAAGAGAAATGCCTATAATTATGCTTTCAGCTAAATCTGAGGATATGGATAAGATACTTGGTTTGAATACAGGAGCAGATGATTACTTAACAAAACCATTTAACCCACTAGAATTAGTTGCTAGAGTTAAATCACAACTAAGAAGATATAAAAGATTTAATAAAACTATAGTGAAAGAAGAGTTAAAGTTTGAAGAGGAAAATATTTTAGAAATTGATGATATAAGCATAAACTTAGAAACTCATGAGGTTTTTAAAGAAGGGGAAGAAATAAAGCTTACACCTACTGAATTTGATATATTAGTTTTACTTGGAGAAAATAGGGGGAAGGTATTTAGTATAGAAAATATATATAACAGTGTATGGAAGCAAGATTTTATGCAATCCGATAATACAGTTATGGTTCATATAAGAAAGGTAAGGGAAAAGATTGAGGAGGATCCTAGAAAGCCAAAATTTATAAAAACTGTATGGGGGGTAGGATATAAAATTGATAGGTAGAAAGAAAGAAGAGAAAAAAGAGAAAGTTAAAAAAGAAAGAGTAGGTTTAATAAGAGGAATAAGAAATCTTATAGTAAAAATTTTTTATAAATTCTACAACTCTAGAATAGGAATTAAAATTAAAGAATTATTAGAATGGATTTACAGAAGAATAGAAAAAAGTATAAGATTTGAGCTTATGGTTGTTTTTGCAATATGTTTTATATCTTCTTTTATGTTTTATGGATTTGCAAACAATATGCTATCTAAAAATAAAACAATAACAAGGCTTGAGTATGATATTGGAGAAGTTCAAGCAGAAGCAAACTCCATAGTTAGAGAATTAAGTGGTGACTATGGCGAAAAAGTAGAAGGATTAGATGATACTAAACACATAAATAATATATTACAACGTTATAATGGTGAAAAAACAAAAATATATATAACAGATTTAGATGGTAAAATATTATTTAAAGTAAATGGGGAATTTGAAGAAAAGGTAGATATATATGCAGTTATAGACAAAAGTAATTCTGTAAAAGATGACGGAAGTGAAAGGGTGTTTCTTTACCCTGTTACTATAGGAGGAGATAGAGCGTATCTTATATATTCAAAGATACCTACTCCATATATTTCGAATGATTACTATGTAGAGGAAAATTCATTTCTAGCCCTTGTATTATCAGTTATTATGTTTATATCTATATTCATAATAATAACAAATAAGAAAATGAAGTACATAGAAGAAATCGCATCAGGATTACGAGTTATATCAAATGGAGATTTATCATACAGAATAGAAGAAAGGGGAAAAGATGAAATAAAAAAACTAGCTGAAAATATAAATAATATGGCAGAAGAAATAGAAACTAGTATTGAAAGTGAAAGAAGAGCAGAAAAGACTAAAGGTGAACTTATAACAAATGTTTCACATGATTTAAGAACTCCATTAACATCTGTAATGGGATATATAGGTTTAGTGAAAGATGGAAAATATGAAGATGAAAACATGATGAAGGAATATCTAAATATAGCTTTTAATAAGTCAAATCAGCTTAAAGAGCTAATAGAGGATTTGTTTGAGTATACAAAGCTTAATAACAAAGGAATAGCTTTAGAAAAAACCAAAGTTAATATAGTAGAGTTTCTATCTCAAATTATAGAAGAATATATTCCTATATTTGAAGAAAATCAAATTGAGGTAGTAAAAAAATTTGTAGAGGAAAAAAGTATTGTAGAAATTGACGCAGGAAAGATGGTAAGAGTATTTGAGAACTTATTTTCAAATACAATTAAATACTCTTTTAAACCAGGAAATGTTATAGTATCTGCATATGAAAATAGTGGTTTTGTAAATATAGTAATAAGAAATAAGGGAGAAAATATTCCTAAGGAAAAGGTTGAAAGGCTATTTGATAGATTTTATAGAGTTGACGAAGCAAGAAATTCTAACACAAAGGGTAGTGGATTAGGACTTGCTATATCTAAGAATATAGTTGAACTTCATAATGGTAGTATATGGGCTGAGTGTGTTGGTAATGATGTAAGCTTCTTTATAAAGTTAAAATCAATTAGATAGTAAATAAAAGTAACCTTTAAGAAAGAAATTAATAAATTAATATAGAGATTATTTTTTTCTTGGAGGAGAAATGCAAAATAAAAATCCTAATAGTAGATTTGGAATAGACATAAATGAATATACACAAAGTGTTGATTTTCAAACTTTAGCAAAAACTATAGATTTTCTTTATGTAAGAGCATCAGGTTCAGGAGGAGGAAGCTTTAGAGTTGATAAGAAATTTTTAGAGTTTGCTAAAGCAGCTAGAAATTACGGAATACCAGTAGGAGCATATCATTATGCTTTACCTTCATATGATTTGACTACTGCAGATTCTCAATGTGATGATTTCATAAACATATTGCAAGAAGGTTTTGGTCAAAAGAACTATGGAGATTTATTTCCAGTATTAGATGTTGAAGCACCAATAGACAATAAAATAAGCACAAAAGCATTGATAGATTGGATAGAAAGATTTAGGAAAAGATTCGAAAAAAAAACTAGAAGAAGACTTATGCTATATACAGGAGCATTCTTTATAGAGCTTTATAATGATTTCAAACTACCTAATGGAACTCAACCACTTAAAACTATGCCTTTATGGATAGCTATGTATACACATGTGGAAATTAATCCAGATTATCCACCAAATTTAGGCGGATGGACTAGATGGAGAATTTGGCAATTTAGTGATAGACAAATTGTTAATGGAGTTGGAAACCCTGTTGATGCAAACTGGGGGCCTGATAGTGTAGATCTACTTATTCAGCCTAGGCAAGTAAGAGGATTAAATGCCATTAAAGAGGGAGGATTATTAAAGGTTTCTTGGATGAAGAATACTGATGTAGATTTACTAGGTTATAATATCTTTGAAAATGGATATTGGATTGGGACTGTAGATAAAGGTGATACTAGTTTTCAAATAAGACTATCAGAATTACCAGTTAAAACGACATCACCAGTTACCATAAGTATAGAAGCTTTTGATTATGATGGAGAGACCTCTCAAGTTAGGAGTAAGGTTACGGTATAGGGATATTTGAAATTAAAAAATAAAAATATTATAAGCCTGTAATGTTAAGTTAGTTTTAATATTATAGGCTTTTTTATTTTATAGCTTATTTAATAATAAAATGTCCACTTTTTTATTAAGTAGTTAATTTAAGTCAAAGATTTTATTTATATAAATATTTTAAATTTAACTATAGAATACAATACAATATTAATGATATATTATTATTGTATTTATAAATTAAAGTTCAATTTTCATAGTTTTATTAAGATTAATTAGGAAGGAGTGGGGAAATTGGAGAAAAAGGAAAAAAATAATAAAAAAGCATTATTTGTCAAAAATAAAAATACATTAATGTTTGCAGGAATTATAATAATAGTAATGATAATAGGAATTATAGGATATGCTTTTTCAGCTAATAATAGAGTAGCTTCATGGGAAAATAAAATCTATCCTGGAGTTAGTGTTTATGGTGTTGATTTAAGCGGTTTAAATAAAGAAGAAGCTATAAGCTTATTAAATGAAAAATTATCAGGTCTAATAATGGACAAGAAACTAGATGTTATAGTTGGAGACAAAAAAGTAGAATTATCTTATAAGGAAATACAACCTAAATATGATACCGAAGCTATTGCAGAAGAGGCTTTTAATTATGGAAAAAGTGAAGGTATGTTTTCTAAAAATTCACTTATTAGAAAGAAAAAGATTAATAATATAGATGCTAAGATTTCATATGATGAAGAAATTCTAAAAACTTTTGAGGATAAGGTTAAGTCTGAAGTTAATATAAATCCTAAGAATGCTAAAATAGAAATAAGTTCAGGCAACATAGTGATTACTCCAGAAGTTTCAGGAAAGAAAATAGATGAAAAAGAGCTTCATACTAAATTAGTTGAAAATATTAATGGAGATCCAACTAATATTGTTGAATTAACTTTTGAATTAAAAGAAGAAGAGGCAAAAGTAAAAGAAGATGATCTTAAGAAAATAACTGGCAAAATAAGTGGGTATAGCAATAGCTATAGGGATACAGGTGATGGAAGAGTAAGGAATATGCAAATTGCAGCAGAAACAGTTAATGGAACTATTGTTATGCCAGGAGAAGAGTTTAGTTATAATGCTTTAATCGGAGACACTACACCAGATAAAGGATATGAAAAGGCTAACACTTATGTAGGAAATAAGATAGTTCCTGATTATGGCGGAGGAATCTGTCAAGTATCAACTGCTTTGTATAGAGCGGCAATGAGAGCAAACCTAAGATCTACAGAAAGAGCAAATCATTCCTTAACGGTTTCATATTCAGAACCAGGATTAGATGCAACAGTTGCTTATGGATTTGTAGATTACAAATTTAAAAATTCATATGATTTTCCAATATATATACAAGGATATGTAGGGGGAGGATCAGTATCATTTAATATATATGGTAATGTTGAAGCTATGGAAGGAAAAACTTACGAACTAGTAAATGAAGTTCACGAAAAGTATAATCCTGAAGTAAAATATGAAAATGATTCTACTATGGATGAAGGTACTGAAAAAGTTGTTGTTAATGGGATGCCTGGATATAAGGCAAGTTCTTATCAAATAACATATAAAAATGGAGCTGAGATTTCAAGAGACTTTATAGCAACAGATATTTATTTAACAACTGATACTGTTATAAAAAAAGGAACAAAAAAGAAAGAAGTACCAAAGCAAAGTCCTACTGAAACACAAAAACCACAACAATAATATATAGAGAAAATAGAATGGCACAAAGAAATTGGCTATTCTATTTTTTTATAAATAATTAAATATTTTTTTAGGTTAAATAGGCATAATAAATCTTATCAATATGTTAAATTTATTGTTGAAGATTTAGTGTAATGATATTATAGTAATATAAAAGGTAAGTAAAGGAGTTTTTTATGGATTACAAAATGGTTTGTATTGATATGGATGGAACTTTACTTGGTAAGGGAAAAAAAGTATCTGAAGAAAGTAAAAAAGCAATAAAAGAAATTCATGATAAAGGAGTAGAAGTAGTAGTAACTACAGGTAGAATTTATAATAATGCAGAATACTATTCTAATCTTTTAGGAGTCGAATCACCTGTCATTGCGGCAAATGGAGCTATAGTTAGAGAAAAATATACAAATAAGGTTATATATGAAAATCCAATACAGACTGAAGAATGTATTAAATTAGTTGATATGTTATATAAGATGAAAATGTATTTTCATTTCTATACTTTAGATAGTATATATTGCAGTAATAATTTAACTCAATTAGCAACTAAGTTATATATGACAAAACAAGTAGGTGATGATAGCTTAAAAATAAATTATTACGTTATAAATAATATAGAGAAATGGAAGAGTTTTTTTAGGGAGAATAATGGCAAGATTACAAAATGTATAGCATTTTCATTAAACCCAGAAAAAATTAGCAAACTTAAAAATAGCCTAAATGAATTTGATCATATAGTGTATTTTGGAGCAGGAAGAAGAAGTGTAGAGATAAATAATAAAGGGGTTTCAAAAGGAAATGCAGTAAAAGTTTTAGCTGATTATTATGGATTTAAAAGAGAAGAAATTATATGTATTGGTGATAACGAAAATGACTTATCTATGATTGAATATGCAGGTGTTGGCATAGCTATGGGAAATGCTATAGAACCTGTAAAAAAAATAGCTGAGTACATAACTGATACAAATTTAGAAAATGGAGTTGCAAAAGCTATAAATAAATTTTTTGAACTTTAGATAAGAAAATATTTTGTTAATAAATACTAAATAACTTTGACTAATGTAGTTTCCTATAGTATCATTTTTTATATAGTTTTACTAAAGTAAGATGAATGCATCTTACTTTTTTAATCGGAGGTAAGAAAAATTGAATTTAAATATAGTTTTATACCAACCAGAAATACCACAAAATACAGGGAATATTGCAAGAACTTGTGTTTTAACAAATTCAACATTGCATTTAATCAAACCAATGGGATTTACAATAGATGATAAGCAAGTAAAGCGTGCTGGATTAGATTATTGGAGCGAGTTAAAGCTTGAAATTCATGAGAGTTATGAAGACTTTATGAAAAAATACGGAAATGAGAGAATATTTTTAGCTACAACGCATGGAGGGGTACATTATGATGAAGCTTCTTTTAAAGAAGGAGATTTTATAATGTTTGGAAGAGAATCCTCAGGCGTACCAGAAAGCGTACATAATAATCATGAAGGAATAAGAGTTCCTATGATTAAAACTAGCACTAGAAGTTTAAATCTTTCAAATACAGTTGCTATCATAGCTTATGAAGCATTAAGACAAATTGGTTTTCCTGGAATGAAGTAACTTTAGGGGGAATAAAAGTGGAAAAAATAAAAATATTAACAGATAGCTGTTTAGATCTTCCAGAAGAATTAATAAAAGAAAATAATATAGAAGTAATACCTGTTTTAATTAATTTTGGCGAAGAAAGCTACATTGATAGAGAAGAAATTAACTTAGAAGAAATGCAAGAAAAAATACAAAAAGATAAAGTTCTTCCAACAACAGCACAAATAACTCCAATCAGGTTTGAAGAATACTTTAAAAAAAGCTTAGATGAAGGATGTAAAGTGTTAGCAATACTTATGTCATCTAACATGAGTGGAACATATAATTCAGCTTGTATTGCAAGAGACATGTTAGAGACAGAAGATATAGTAATAGTTGATACACAAGTTATAACATCTGCTCAAGGATTTTTTGTATTAAAGGCTTGTGAGCTTAGAGATAAAGGTTTAAAAGCAGAAGAAATAAAAGAAGAACTTTTAAAAATCATACCTAAAATGAATGCTTCATTATGTTTTGAATCTCTTGAGAATCTAGTTAGAGGTGGAAGAATTTCAAAAACAGCAGGTGCAATAGGAACTGCTTTAGGGTTAAAAGTGATAATTGGATTCGAAGATGGAATGATGACATCAAAAGATAAAGTAAGAGGAAATAAAAAAGCTTTAAAAAAGATAATTTCTGATTATGAAACAAGCAATCCAGATAAAAGCGAACCTGTAATTTTAATAGAAATAGAAAGTCCAGAAATGAAAAGTGAGCTGAAAAAATATTTAGAAGAAAATAATATAAAATATATAGAAACAAAACCTGGATGTGCTGTTGGAATACACTCAGGTACAAGAGTAAGTGGATTATTCTTTTTAAGTAAGTAATATTTAAAATAACTAGTATTTTAAAAGTAATGCTTAAAGTTTTAATTCGAATAAAATTTTAATTAGTGCAATAATAAATTATTTTAAAATAATGTTTATATAAAGATAAGGAAAAATTCCTTATCTTTTTTGTTTTAAAGAAAGACAACCCGAATTTTTATATATTTATTGGGGTAAGCTAAAATAAAAAGGAAGGTGGTTACAGTGTATAAGAAAAAGATATTATTACTATCATTTACTATATATATTATATTTTCAATGTCAGGATGTCAGGCTCTTAATAGCTCAATAATAAATTTGGAAAAAGTTAAAGTTGCTTATGTTATAAATAAAGGATGTTTAGAAGATAAGGGATTAAATGAATTGGGGCTAGAAGGCGTAAACAAGGCTGCTACAGAACTTGGAGTTAAGATAACTACTATAGAAATAGATGAAAGTAATGAACAAAACTTTCAAAAAGAATTTATAAAAGCTACAAAGAGTAATGATTTAATAATTGTAGTTGGAGATGATTTTAATAATGTAGTAAATGAAGCTGCAACTAACTATAGAGATAAGAAGTTTATAGTAACATCAAATAGAATTAGAGAAAGTAATGTTCAAAATATAAGCTTTAGGTATGAAGAAGGTGGATTTTTAGCAGGAGTATTGGCAGGGAGAAAGAGCACAAATAAAGAAGTAGGTTATATTGCAATAAAAGACAGTGAACCAAATAAACAATTGTTATCAGGATATATGGCAGGAGTTAAAATAACTAACCCATCTGCATTATCCAAGCTATTATCAAGTGAAAATGTTAAGTATGTTGAAGATTGCACTAAAATAGATATAGCATATAATGAAGCTTTAAAACTTTATGGTAATGGTTGTGAAGTAATACTAACAGATGCTGGTAGAGCTTCTGAAGGGGTTTTTAAAGCAGCAAAGGAAAAAGGTAAGTATGTTATTAACATTGGAATGGATGCAAGAGAAGTATATAGTGATTATAGAGAAAATATATTAGGATCATTAAAGGTAAATTTTGATAAGGTGCTATATGAAAGTGTATCAGATGTAAAGAAGGGATTATTTAAGAGCGGTAAAGTTAATAAAATAAATGAAGGCTTAAAGGAAAATACTTTGGAAGTTATAATAAATGATGCTTTAATTGACATAAAAACCATAGATTTAATAAATACATATAAAAGTCAAGTAATTAAAGAAAAGATAGAGATTCCTAAGATAAAAGAAGAAGTGCTTGAATTTAAAGTTTAATAATGACTTGATATAACGTTTACTTAAGGTTTATACTAGTATTAAGGATTTATCTTTAATACTAGTATATTAAGTAAAAGTTATAGTTTTTTTGAATGAAGGTGTACTGTATGAAATTAGATTTTAATTTGAATCTCACGCAAGAACAAAAGTTAATAATGACTCAGCAAATGCAGTTATCTATAAAACTCTTACAAATGTCAACTTATGATTTAAGAGAGTATATAGAAAATGAATTTGTAGAAAATCCAATACTAGAAGGTGATTTTGATTTTGTCCAAGAAGACAAGGAGTATCAGGACAAAATTAATTACAAAGAAATGATAAAATACTTAGAATTTGATAATTATGGATCTCAAAGTTATGGAGAATATAATAAAGAAGATGATGTATCACCTTTTAATTTCATATGTGAAAAGGAATCTCTTACAGAATATTTGCACGAGCAGTTGTTAGAAAGTGATGAAGACGAATATAAAAAGGCTATAGTATCTTATATGATAGAAAATATAGATAGTAGAGGATATTTGGACATGCCTTTAGAATCCATATGTAAGGAGTTAAATATTTCAATTGTTTTAGGAGAAGAATCATTAGAAATACTTCAGGATTTGGAGCCAGATGGAATAGGAGCTAGAGATTTAAAAGAATGCTTAAAAATACAGCTAATTAAGATGGGAATTTTAGATGATAATTTAGAAATTATAATAGATGAGTATTTAGATTTAATTGCAGATAATAAATTTAATATTATAGCCAAGAATTTGAAAATAACTCCAAAAGAAGCTCAAGATTTAGGAGACATAATAAAGGGACTTGAACCTAAGCCTTCCAGAGGATTCTACACAGGAGATGAAGTTAAATTTATAATTCCTGATGCAGCTATTAGAAAAATAGATGGACAATACTTTGTTATAATGAATGATGGAGTTATACCAAGATTATCTATAAGTAATTTATATAAAAATATTATAAATAATAAAGAAGATAAAAATACAGAAAATTATGTAAAAGAAAAGTTAAGTAGTGCTATGTTTTTAATAAAGAGCATAGAACAAAGAAAAAGTACTTTGCTTAAAATATTAGAAAAGATAGTAGAAAAGCAAAGAGATTATTTTGATAAAGGTCAAAAATATTTAAAACCAATGACACTTAAGGAAATGGCAGAAGAGTTAGGTATACATGAATCTACTGTAAGTAGAGCTATAAAAGATAAATATATATTAACAAGTCTTGGTACTGTGAAAATTAAAGATTTATTTACTACAGGATTAAGTAAGTCAGAAGGTGACGGTGAGGATGTCGCTGTAGTTAACATTAAAAAGCAAATAAAAGAAATGATAGATATTGAAAATAAAAAGAAACCTTTATCAGATCAAATAATATGTGACGAACTTAATAAAAGAAATTTGAATATCTCAAGAAGAACGGTGGCAAAATATAGAGAAGAGATGGAAATAAAATCATCAAGCAAAAGAAAAAGAATAGAATAAATATTAAATTATAAAGAAAAAATAGTAATAGAGAGGTTGGCTATATATTATAATAAGTTGAATTTAAAGGTCAGCCTCTCTCTTATGAACCATTTGTGTAAAATAAGAACTTTAATGGAACATATGAATACAGAATGCTAAAAATTTGTAAAACTTTTAGAAAAGTTTAAAGAAAGTACTTTTAAATTTCAAAGAAGTGTTTTATAATAATAAATGTGGGACATATATATTATATGTGGGACTTTTTTAGACCAAAGGAGGGTTGGAAGTGCAGGAAATATTGTCTTTACAGAAAAAAATAGTTCCTGAACTTGTAGAAGTCCTAGAGAAAAGATATAACATACTTAGGACTATATATTACAATCAGCCTATCGGAAGACGTGTTTTAGCCAATCAGTTAGATCTTGGAGAAAGAATAGTAAGAACTGAAATAAGTTTTTTAAAATCACAAAATCTAATAGAAATAAACACTCCAGGAATGACAGTAACTGAAGAGGGACAAGAGGTAGTAGATAAACTTAAAGATTTTATACATGAAATTAAAGGATTATCTGATATTGAAGAAAACATAAAGGCCTTCCTTGGCTTAAGAGATGTAATAATTGTTCCTGGTGATGTAGAAATGAACCCTATAATTTTAAAAGAACTTGGTAAAGCTACAGCAAATTATCTAAAATCAATTATTAAAGATAATAATATAATAGCTATAACCGGGGGCAACACTATTAAAGAGTTTGTAGAAGCATTACCTAAGATAAATAATATTTCAAATATTCTCGTAGTTCCAGCAAGAGGAGGTATGGGAAGAAAAGTTGAAATACAAGCAAGTACATTAGCAGCATCCTTAGCACAAAAGCTAAATGGCGCTTATAAGTTGCTTCATATTCCAGAAAACCTTAGTTTAGAACTTTTAGATACTTTACTAAAGGAAAAAGAAATAAAAGAAGTAATAGATAATATTCATAAAGCAGATATTTTAATATATGGAATAGGGGATGCTTTAGTTATGGCTGAGAAGAGAGATGTTTTAGAGGAAGAACTTTATAAACTTAAATTTCTTGGAGCTGTAGGAGAGGCATTTGGATGTTACTTTAACAAAGATTCTAAGGTGGTTTCAGAAAATACTTCAATTGGAATAAATATTAATGAAGCAAGAAAAATTAACACACATATTGCAGTAGCAGCTGGGGAAAATAAAGTTGACGCTATTATTGCAACTATGATGAGAAACAATAATGCAGTGTTAGTAACGGATGAAGCAGCTGGTAGAAAAATCGTAGAATTTATCAAGGAACAAACTAAATAAGCTTAAAATTTTAAAAATTTTAAATATAACTATTTTTAGGAGGTAATTGCAAATGGTAAATGTAGCAATTAATGGTTTTGGAAGAATAGGAAGATTAGCATTAAGATTAATGATTGAAAACCCAGAATTCAACGTGGTAGCAATCAATGACTTAACAGATGCTAAAACTTTAGCTCACTTATTCAAGTATGACTCAGCACAAGGTAGATTTAACGGAGAAATCGAAGTTAAAGAAGGTGCTTTCGTAGTTAATGGAAAAGAAATAAAAGTAACAGCTGAAAGAAATCCAGCTGACCTACCATGGGCAGCATTAAATGTTGATGTAGTTTTAGAATGTACTGGATTCTTCACTTCTCAAGAAAAGGCTGGATTACACTTACAAGCTGGAGCTAAGAAAGTAGTTATATCAGCTCCTGCAACTGGTGATATTAAAACAGTTGTATTCAACACTAACCAAGAAATATTAGATGGTACTGAAACAGTTATTTCAGGTGCTTCATGTACTACAAACTGTTTAGCTCCAATGGCTAAAGTATTAAATGATAAGTTCGTAATCCAAAAAGGATTTATGACAACTATTCACGCTTACACTAACGACCAAAACACTTTAGATGGTCCTCACGCTAAGGGTGATTTAAGAAGAGCTAGAGCTGCTGCTGCTAACATAGTTCCAAACTCAACTGGAGCTGCTAAAGCAATCGGATTAGTTATTCCTGAATTAAAAGGAAAATTAGATGGAGGCGCTCAAAGAGTTCCTGTTATAACTGGTTCATTAACTGAATTAGTATGTACTTTAGACAAGAAAGTAACAGCTCAAGAAATCAATGAAGCTATGAAAGCTGCTGCAAATGAATCATTCGGTTATACTGAAGAAGAATTAGTATCAGGAGATATCATCGGAATCAGCTTTGGTTCATTATTTGATGCTACTCAAACAAAGGTTATGGAAGTTAACGGAGAACAATTAGTTAAAGTTGCTTCTTGGTACGACAATGAAATGTCATACACTAACCAATTAATCAGAACTTTAAAGTACTTCGTAACTAGATAATTAAATAGTTAAGTTTATACTTATAAAGAACATATTGTTGGTCTGGTTTTATAGTAAAATCTATGAGGCCAGACCAATTTTAAATTAAGCAGAGGTTGAAAATCTTTGATTTTTACTATTAATGCTTACTATTATGAATGAAATGAACAAGAGTTTCATTAAAAATAAATTTAAGAGGTGAAATCAATGAGCTTTAATAAGAAAACTATAGAAGATATAGCTGTTAAAGGTAAAAAGGTTTTAGTAAGATGTGACTTCAATGTGCCATTAAAAGATGGTGTTATAACAGATGAAAATAGATTAAATGGTGCATTACCAACAATTAAATATTTAATAGATAATGGTGCAAGAGTTATACTTTGCTCACACTTAGGAAAAGATGCATCAAAATCATTAGCTCCAGTTGCTAAAAGATTAAGCGAAATGCTAAATCAAGAAGTTGTATTTGCAAGAGATGAAGAAGTTGTAGGAGAAAATGCTAGAGCTGCTGTTGCAAACATGAAAGATGGAGATGTTGTATTATTAGAGAATACAAGATGCAGAAAAGAAGAAACTAAGAATATCGAAGAATTCTCAAAAGAATTAGCTTCATTAGCTGATATATTTGTAAATGATGCTTTTGGTACAGCTCACAGAGCACACTGCTCAACAGTTGGAGTTACTGAATTCTTAGATACAGCTGTATGTGGATACTTAATTCAAAAAGAATTAAAATTCTTAGGAGAAGCTGTAAATAATCCAGTTAGACCATTTGTTGCTATATTAGGTGGAGCTAAGGTTTCAGATAAAATAGCTGTTATAAACAACTTATTAGAAAAAGTTGATACACTAATAATTGGTGGAGGAATGGCTTACACATTCTTAAAAGCTCAAGGATATGAAGTAGGGTCATCATTAGTAGAAGCTGATAGAATTGAATATGCTAAAGAAATGATAGAAAAGGCAGCTTCTAAAGGAGTTAACTTCTTATTACCAGTTGACCACAGAGTTGCTGCAGAATTCAAAGATGTTGAACCTGTAATAACAGAAGATCAAAACATTCCAGCAGGAAGTATGGGATTAGATATCGGACCTAAAACAGAAACTATATACGCTGATGCAATTAAAGATGCTAAAACAGTTATATGGAACGGACCAATGGGAGTATTCGAATTCGAAAACTTCAACAAAGGAACAATTGCAGTTGCTAAAGCTATGGCAGATGCAGATGCTACAACAGTTATTGGTGGAGGAGACTCAGCTGCTGCTGTTAATATCTTAGGATTTGGAGATAAAATGACTCACATATCAACAGGTGGTGGAGCTTCTCTAGAATTCTTAGAAGGTAAAGCATTACCAGGAATAGAAGCTTTAAACAACAAATAAGCTTTAAAGAATTTGAATTTTTGATTTAAATATTAAAACTTATTTTTTTAGTACTCCTATGAACTTATGTTAATAGGAGTTTCTTAAAAATTTATAAACAATAAATCTGCAATATATATTGCAATTTTATATCAAATTATATGAGGTGATTTTAAATGAGAAAAGCAATAATAGCTGGAAACTGGAAAATGCATTATACTCCAGCAGAGGCTGTAAAAGTTATAGAAGAATTAAAACCATTAGTAAAGAATGCTACATGTGATGTAGTAGTATGTCCAACTTTTGTTTGTTTAGATGCTGTATTAAAAGCAGTAGAAGGATCAAACATCAAAGTTGCAGCTCAAAACATGCACTTTGAAGAAAAGGGTGCTTTCACAGGAGAAGTTGCTCCAGGAATGTTAGAAGCTATGGGAATTAGCTATGTTGTTTTAGGACACAGTGAAAGAAGAGAATACTTTAATGAAACTGATGAAGCTTTAAACAAAAAAGTTAAGGCTGCATTTGCACATAACTTAACTCCAATACTTTGTTGTGGAGAAAGCTTAGAGCAAAGAGAAAATGGAACAACTAATGAAGTTGTTGGAGCTCAAATTAAAGCTGATTTAGAAGGATTATCAAAGGAATTAGCAGAAAAAGTAGTTATTGCTTACGAACCAATCTGGGCAATAGGAACTGGTAAAACAGCTACTAACGAACAAGCTAATGAAACAATAATGGCAATAAGAAATGTTGTTGTAGAAATGTTTGGAAAAGAAGTTGCTGATAAAGTAAGAATACAATACGGTGGATCAGTTAAGCCAAATACAATTAAAGACCAAATGGCTATGTCAGACATAGATGGTGCTTTAGTTGGTGGAGCTAGCTTAGTTGCATCTGATTTTTCACAAATAGTTAATTTCTAAGAAAATCTCAATATAAATTTCTAAATAACCTTGTAGGAAATAATAAATTTTCTATAAGGTTATTTTTACTTTATAGGAAATTATATTATTGAAATCTGTGTATAAATTATTTATAGAATATAAGTTATTAAAGTTAGTCCTATAGAGTAAAAAATAGAATAAAGTGCGCGTGCAAGATTTTTATAAGGCAAGCTTCGGGCACTGAAAAGTATACTCTCCATTAACCAAATATAAAATTTGTAGTGTCATTTAAATGCACATTCGCGAAAAAAGTCGACAACTCAGTAAGCTCACATTGTCGACTTTTTTATTTTAATTTTACTAATGAGAAAGATAATAATAATTTAAATAGTATATCTTATAGAAAATGAAGTGAAAAATGTTTATAAATGATAAGAATTGACGAGAAAATAGTCACTTAAGGGAAAAATTTGGAATAAGAATAATTTATATATTATCTTATCTATTATAGGGGAAAATAGATAAATATAGGGAAAAATAGATAAAAAATGAAAAAGGAAAATATTTGTAAAACGATTTCTGTAAGAGTATAATGTACCTGTATGATAAATACGACATAACTTTATGATAGCAAAGAAGGTGTGTTTATGATTAATGTTAGTATTTATAATACTTCCTAAAAGAAAGGGTGTATTAATATTATTAAATGTATTAGAGAATTTCGGGGGAACAAATGGGAGAGAAAGTTGGAATGAAAAAATCCTTATCCTTGTGGAATTTTTTTACTATAGGATTTGGAGCAATTATAGGAACTGGATGGGTATTACTTGTTGGCGATTGGATGAAAATAGGTGGCGGTCCTGTACCAGCAATGATAGCTTTCATGATTGGAGCTATTTTTTTATTGCCTATAGGAGCTGTTTTTGGTGAATTAACTTCAGCTATACCAATTTCAGGTGGCATAGTTGAATATGTATCAAGAACTTGTGGTGACAAATTATCTTACTTTACAGGATGGTTTTTAGTGTTAGGAAATGCAATATTATGTCCTTGGGAAGCTATTGCAATTTCAACATTGATAGGAGAGTTTATACCATCGTTAAATGTTATTCCATTATATGAGATTATGGGGGCAACAGTATATCTTCCACCATTAATAATCTCATTAATTTTTGCAGGGTATGTTATTTACCTTAATTTTAAAGGCGCTTCATCAGCGGCTAAGTTACAAGGATTTTTGGCGAAGTTGTTATTAGGTGGAATGCTTATTGCTATGGGAATTTCCTTATTTAAAGGAGGGCCATCAAACATTTTACCAATATATGATGGAACAATATCAGGTGCTGGAGAAGGATCTAGTATATGGATGGGGATATTACCGGTCCTTGTAATGACACCATTTTTTTATGCTGGATTTGATACCATCCCTCAACAAGCAGAGGAAGCTTCTGAGGGATTAGATTGGAATAAATTCGGCAAAGTAATAACTTTAGCTTTATTAGCAGCAGGGGTATTTTATGTGATATGTATATATTCTTTTGGTTCTATTGTTAAATGGCAAGAATTCATAACACATAGTATACCAGCTCTAACGATATTGTCAGTAATAGGACTAGGATTATTTTATAAAATAATGATGGTTATTGCGGTAATGGGACCATTAGGACCAATGAATTCCTTTTTTGCAGCTTCAAGTAGAATACTACTTGCTATGGGCAGAAAGGAACAATTACCAAGTAAGTTTGCAAAGATAGATGAGAAAACTGGAACACCTAAAGTGGCTAACGTATTAATGGCAATTTTAACAATAACAGGTCCTTTTTTAGGTAAAAATATGTTAGTTCCATTAACTAATGTTAGTTCATTAGCATTTATTTTTGCTTGTTTTATGGCAAGTGTAGCATGCTTAAGAATGAGAAAGACAGAACCAAATTTGAAAAGACCATATAAGGTTCCAGGGGGAAAGGTTGGTATTTATGCCGCTTGTTTAACTGCGTTAATCATAATTGCATTATTAGTTCTTCCAATGAGTCCAGCATCCTTAAATAAGGTTGAATGGAGCATAGTTATTATATGGCTTTTATTAGGAATGATTTTTATGGCTGCAAGAAAGAAGAACGTTTACGTTGGTAAGAAAGAAGAATTTTAAGAAATAAATAATTGAATAAGAATGGGTAGGAGGTTTTTATGAGTAAAGTAGCTTTTTTAGGAGGATTATTAATAGATTGTACAGGGGCAGAAGCAATTAAAGATTCTTTGGTATTAGTAGAAGATAAAAAAATAAAATATGCAGGGGAAAAAATAGAATTTGATGATTCATATGAAGTGGTGAATATTAGTGGAAAAACAATAATGCCAGGATTAATAGATTCACATCTTCACTTTAGTGGTAATTTATCAGATAATGATAATGAGTGGGTTTTAGAGCATCCTATTCAAAAAACAGTAGTAGCTGTGGCTCAAGCCAAAGAGGCTTTAGAGCATGGATTAACTTCTGTAGGAGAAATTTCAAGATCAGGTATCCATATACGTAATATGATAGAAAAGGGAATAATTCCAGGGCCACGTGTTGTAACAACTGGACTAGGTTTCTGTAGAACTGCAGGACATGGGGATTCTCACAATCTTCCATGGGAATATAATAATGAGTCACATCCATGGGCAGAGCGTGTTGATGGACCTTGGGAGTTAAGGAGAGCTATTCGTCATAGAATTAGAGAAAATCCAGATGCAGTTAAAATATGGTCAACTGGTGGTGGAATCTGGAGATTAGATGCTAAGGCAGATTCTCATTATTCAATGGAAGAAATACAAGCTGTAGTTGATGAATGTAATATGGTTGGACTACCAGTATGGTCTCATGCTGAAGGTTATCAAGGAGCTTTAGATTCATGTAAGGCTGGAGTAAGTGCGATAATACATGGACAAGAATTAAATGAAGAATGCTTAGAAATAATGAAAGAAAAGGATATAACATTCTGTCCAACATATCAATTCTTCACTGAATGGTTTACTGTGTACGAGCCACCATATAGACCAATACATGATAACTTCCCAGGAGATACAGTGGCAGAAAAAGAATTAAATAGAATAACAAGTAATTTATTAAATGCTAATAAGAAGGGCATTCGTATTACTGTAGGTTCAGACTCTTTCTGTAGTTCATTAACTCCATATGGAAAGTATGCAATTACTGAAATGTATGCATTAAATAAAGCTGGATTGACTGAAAAAGAAGTTCTTTTAGCTGCTACAAAAAATGGAGCAGAAATGCTTAGAATAGATAAGATTACAGGAACTATTGAGGAAGGAAAGTATGCAGATATAATTGTTCTTAAAGGAAATCCTTTAGAAGACATACGTGAGGTAGATGCTGACAAAATGGACGTAATTATGAAAGAAGGACAGTTTGTAAAGAGAAATATTTAATAAATATTTATAAAGAATTAGTATCAAAATAACTTCTGATACTAATTAACAAAAAAGGAGAATTCATATTTGAATTCTCCTTTTTTATGAATTGTTTGAAAATTTATTAAAATTATTTTCTTGCAAAGGTTTACTGAAATAGGTGTTTTATTGTTTATATAGTATAAATATAGTATAATAAAGTTGAATTTAAAGAAAGATAATATTAGATTATTGTCAAATATAGATTTTTTAAAAAATTTGGAGGGAATTATGGCGAAGAAACCTGTAATGTTAATGATATTAGATGGATTTGGAATTGCTCCAAAATCAGATGGAAATGCTGTTGAAACAGCAAAGAAAGTAAATTTTGATGGACTAATAGAAAAATATCCACACACTCAATTACAAGCTAGTGGATTACATGTTGGATTACCAGATGGACAAATGGGAAACTCTGAAGTTGGTCATTTAAATATAGGTGCAGGAAGAATTATATATCAAGAATTAACAAGAATAACTAAAGAGATTAATGAAGGTGGATTCTTTACAAATGAAGCGTTAAATCTTGCAATTAAAAATGCAAAAGAAAATAATTCAGCACTTCATTTAATGGGATTGTTATCAGATGGCGGAGTTCATTCACACATAGATCACTTAAAGGGATTATTACAATTAGCTAAAGATTCTGAGTTACAAAATGTATATGTTCACTGCTTTATGGATGGAAGAGATGTTCCACCATCATCAGGAAAAGAATTTATAGTAGAGCTTGAAAATTACATGAAAGAAATTGGTGTAGGTAAGATAGCGACTATTGCAGGTAGATATTATGCAATGGATAGAGATAACAGATGGGAGAGAGTTGAACTTGCTTATAATGCAATGGTATTAGGAAGAGGGGAAGTAGCCTCATCAGCTGTAGAAGCTATTGAAAGATCATACCATGATAATAAAACAGATGAGTTTGTATTACCCGCAGTTATAGATTCAAATGGAATGATTAAGAATAAGGACTCAGTAATATTCTTTAACTTTAGACCAGATAGAGCTAGAGAAATAACTAGAGCTATAAATGATAAAGAATTTAATGGATTCAAGAGAGAAGCTTTAAACTTAACATTTGTAACTATGACTCAATACGACAAGACTTTAGAAGGTGTTAATGTTGCATATAGAGCAGAAGGTATCAACAATACTTTAGGAGAATATGTATCAAGCAAGGGATTAAACCAATTAAGAATTGCAGAAACTGAAAAGTATGCTCACGTTACATTCTTCTTTAATGGTGGAGTAGAAAAAGAAAACCCAGGTGAAGATAGAGCTCTTATAGCATCACCTAAGGTTGCAACTTATGATTTAAAACCTGAAATGAGTGCTTACGAAGTAACAGAAGAATTAATTAATAGATTAGATCAAGATAAGTATGACATGGTTATATTAAACTATGCTAACCCAGATATGGTTGGACATACAGGAGTAATGGATGCAGCTGTTAAAGCAATAGAAGTTGTAGATGAGTGTTTAGGAAAGATTGCAAATAAAGTTTTAGAAAAGGACGGAACTTTATTTATAACTGCTGACCACGGTAATGCTGAAACTATGATAGATTTCTCAACAGGAAATCCATTTACAGCACATACAACAGATCCAGTTCCATTTGTATGGATATCAAATCATACAGAAGGAAGAACTTTACAAGAAGGAAAGCTTGCTGATATAGCTCCAACTATGCTAAATGTAATGGGACTTGATGTGCCAACAGAAATGACTGGAAAATCATTAATAATAAATAAATAATTTTAAAATAAGATTACGTTAGAGTGGTAAAAGAGTAAGGATATTAATCCTTACTCTTTTATATTTCATAAAATTAACAAAATAAGTATTTTGAATATCAAAACATTTGACATTGGAAAATCTTGATTGTATAATATCTGTAACAAATTAAAAGTTATTATTAATAGGAGTTGAATATTATGAAAGTTAGACTGATAACTGATTCAGCATGCGACTTATCAATAGATTATGTACAAGAGAACAATATAGAAGTAGTACCATTAACAGTTAATATAAATGGAGAATTTATACCAGATGATTTAGGACAGACGTTAAAACATGAAGATTTTTATAAAATGATTAAAGAAGGAGCAATGCCATCTACAGCACAGGTGAATGTTGGAGATTTTTTTGAGGTGTTTAAAAAGTGTGTAGATCAAGGGGACGCTATAATATATATAGGATTATCTTCTAGTTTAAGTGGGACTTATAATAGTTCAACAATAGCAAGACAAATGATATTGGAAGAAAATCCAAATGCAATTATACATGTTATTGACTCACTAAGTGTGTCAGTAGGAGAGGGATTATTAGTTTATCATGCAAATGAAATGTTAAAAGATGAAGTTAGTATAGAGAGTGTTGTAAATTTTGTTGAAGAAAATAAAAGGAAGATTATCCATGCTATAACAGTTAATGATTTAAATCATTTAAAAAGGGGTGGACGTATTTCAGGTACAGTAGCAGCTGTAGGCAGTTTACTTGGAATAAAACCAACCCTTAAAATAGATGATGAAGGAAATGTTATTCCAGGAGATAAAATAAAGGGAAGAAAAAAAGCATTAAAGTATTTAGTTCAAGAATTAAAAGAAAAAGCAATAAATCCAGAAGAGCAAGTTATTTTTATATGTCATGCAGATTGCTTAAGTGAAGCTGAAGATGTAAAAAAAATGATACTTGAAGAAGTTAAGGTTAAGGATATATTAATTAATTCTATAGGAGCAGTAATTGGAACTCATGGAGGTCCAGGAACTTTAGCATTGGTATTTAAAGGAGATAAGAGGTAATAATATTAAAAAATGAAAGCTATGATAAACATAGCTTTTATTTTTTTATAAAATTTTCATCGTATAAGACTCACATATTTAAAGGATTTGGAATAGTTTAATGTATAATTATGTATAAAAAGTAAATTGAATAAAGTATTGACAAGTAAAAACTAAAGAGTATAATTGAAATAAACATATCGGAATAGTAGGAATAAATGCAATGATGAAGAGAGTAGTATAATAATAGTGTTTGCAGAGAGAAGGAAATGGTGAAAGCCTTTAGCGTTATATTATATGAAGTGCACTTCGGAGTATAAAATGTGAAATATATAGTAGCATTTTAACGGAACGCCGTTTATAGCGTAATTTATTAAGGTGGAACTATGTTCAATTAGAGTGGAACCGCGGAGGATAACTTCGTCTCTTATTTAAGTTAAGAGACGAAGTTTTTTTATTACTTAAAATTAATTACTTTCAGAATTGGAGGGATTTTATGGAGCTTGATTTAAACTTTATCATTAGTAGCTTACCTAATTTTTTAGAAGCTGCATTTATAACATTCGAACTAGCTATTATATCTATTATATTATCTATTCTAATTGGATTATTAATAGAAGTAGCAAGATATTTTAATTTAAAATTTATAAATGTTGTATCTAAGATATATATAGAATTTTCAAGAAATACACCACTATTGATACAAGTATTTTTTCTTTATTATGGATTAACTAAATTTGGAATAAAGATAAGTGGTTTTACTTGTGGAGTTGTAGGTCTATCATTTTTAGGTGGAGCTTATATGGCAGAATCATTTAGAGGTGGAGTAGATGCAGTATCAAAAGCTCAAATAGAAAGTGGTCAAGCAATAGGATTAAGTAAAAAACAAATATTAAGGCATATTATTTTCCCTATAAGTTTTTCTGTATCAATTCCATCTATAGCTGCTAATTGTATATTCTTAATAAAAGAAACATCTATTATTGGATCAATAGCAGTTGCAGAGCTTATGTTTGTTACAAAGGATGTTATAGGAATGTATTATAAAACAAATGAGGCTTTATTATTAGTTGTAATATTCTATCTTATAATATTACTTCCTATTTCAATAATTAGTAGAGTTTTAGAGAGGAGGTTAAGATATGGAGAGTTTGGGCAGTAATTTAATTTTTAACTGGGATAACATGAATAGGCTTTTAGAAGGATTACTTGTAACATTAAATGTTGCTTTTGTATCAGTTATTTTATCTACTATATTAGGAATTATATTTGGAATAGTTATGATTAGTAAAAGAAAAGTAGTAAAAATTATTTCAACCATATATCTAGAAAGTATAAGGATAATACCATTAATGGTATGGCTTTTCATATTCTACTTTGGAGTACCAACTCTTCTAGATATTCATTTGGATTCAATATATGTTGGATATATAGTTTTTACATTATGGGGTACAGCAGAAATAGGTGATTTGGTAAGAGGTGCAATTACATCTATTCCTAAAATATATTATGAATCAGCAATGGCTTTGTCTTTAAATAAAATAAAGACTTACAGATATATTATAATTCCAATAAGTATAAGACGAGTTCTTCCTGGGATTATAAATTTAAGTACAAGAATGATAAAAACTACTACTTTAATGACTTTGATTGGAGCAGTAGATTTAGTTAAAGTTGGACAGCAAATCATAGAAAGAACAGTTTTAACAGAGCCATTAGCTTCATTTTGGATTTATGGATTAATGCTTATAATTTATTTTCTAATATGTTTTCCAATATCCTTAGGAGCAAAGGCATTAGAGAAAAAGTTAAACTAGGAGGGATTTTATGAGTGAAGAAATATTACTTAAAGTTAATAATATAAAGAAGAACTACGGAGAAATTAATGCTCTAAAGGGAGTTGACTTAGAAATTAAAAAGGGGGAAGTAGTAGTTATTCTAGGACCTTCAGGTTGTGGTAAAAGCACATTTTTAAGATGTTTAAATGGCTTAGAAAATATAGATGAAGGAGAAATAATTTTAAAGAATTATGGAGTTTTAGGGAAGGAGGTAGAATTTGAAAAGGTAAGAGGAACTATAGGAATGGTTTTTCAAAGTTATGAATTATTTCCTCATATGAATGTTATAAATAATATTTTACTTGGACCAACTAAAGCTCAAAAAAGAGAGAAAGAAGAAGTAATTAAACAAGCAGATGAGCTGTTAAATAGAATTGGACTATTTAATAGAAAGTATGCTTATCCTAGAGAGTTATCAGGTGGTCAAAAACAAAGGATAGCAATTGTAAGAGCATTGTGTATGAATCCAGAAATAATACTTTTTGATGAAGTTACAGCTGCGTTAGACCCGGAAATGGTTAGAGAAGTTTTGAGGGTTTTACTAGAATTAGCACAAAATGGAATGACTATGGTTATAGTTACTCATGAATTAGAATTTGCAAAAAATATAGCAGATAAGATTGTTTTTATGGAGGAAGGTAATATCATAGAAATATCTTCTCCAGAAAAATTTTTTTCAAATCCAAAAACAGAAAGAGCAAAAAGCTTTTTAGCTTCATTTGATTTGTATAAATAATAGCTGTTTTAGATGAAAATGTATAACAGCACTAAATAATAAAAAGAAAGGGGTAAATAAAATGAAAAAAATATTGTCATTGATTTTAATACTAGTAATAGCAGTAGGAGCATTAGTTGGATGTGGATCAAAAAAAGGTGAAAGTAAATCAGCAATAGATGAAATTAAGAAAGCTGGTAAAGTAAGAATTGGGGTATTTAGTGATAAACCACCATTTGGATTCGTTGATGAAAAAGGAGTAAATCAAGGATATGATGTTTATTTAGGAAAAAGGATAGCTAAGGATTTATTAGGAGATGAAAGCAAAGTTGAATTTGTATTAGTTGAAGCGGCAAATAGAGTAGAATATTTACAATCAAATAAGGTAGATATAATACTAGCTAACTTTACTGTAACACCTGAAAGAAAAGAAAAAGTAGATTTTGCGAGCCCTTATATGAAAGTTGCTTTAGGTGTAGTTTCACCTGATGGAAATCCAATAAAATCAGTAGATGATTTAAAGGGTAAGAAACTAATAGTAAATAAAGGAACAACAGCAGAAAATTACTTTACAAAGAATTATCCTGATATTGAATTAGTTAAATTTGAACACAATACTGAGGCTTTTGCAGCATTAAAAGACGGAAGAGGAGCTGCTTTAGCACATGACAATACTTTATTATTTGCTTGGGCTAGAGAAAATAATGGGTTTACAACGTATATTTCAACTCTAGGAGAAGAAGATACAATTGCACCGGCTGTTAAAAAGGGAAATGAAGAGTTATTACAATGGATTAACAAAGAGATAGATAATCTCATTAAAGAAGGATTCTTTAAAGAAGCATTTGATAAGACTTTAGTACCGGCTTATGGGGATACTGTAAAACCAGAAACAGTTATTTTTGGTTCTAATTAAGTTAAATTAATTATTATACTTTTTAATATAATTTAATATAATTTAAAAAAATATATAAATTGTTTTAAAGGGACTCTTCTGCAAGAAGAGTCTCTTTAAACATATCAATAAGAAAACTTACTATAGAAAATACTTAGAAAATTAAAAAAAATATTAAGAAAAAATGTTGACAACCTTTTCAGTAGTAGGTATAATAAAAATATAAAGTAAGTAAACCAGTTTACCAAACTAATTAAATAGTTTGACTCAAGGATGGGATTATTAATAATAAAGATGTTAATAATTCGATTCATTCCAAAAAAATGAAATAGAATGCTATTTAGTTGAAGAAAAAAGTTGAAATTATGAGATTAGATTTGTTGACAGCTATAAGAATGGGATAATTTTCGACAATATAAAACCGGTTTACAAAATGTAGATTTAACTTTCAATTATAGGTATAAAATAGTGATATTCAAACTAAGATAATTATTACGGGGGAAGTCATGATAAAAGAAATAAATGTTGAAGAAATTAAGAAAAGAGAAGAGTTTCTTAATACAGAACTTCTAACAAAAGAAGAAGTAGAAAAAGCAATAGAAAACGTTATAAAACAAATTGATGCGAACATGGAATACTTTAAAGAAAAATTTCCATCATCAGCAACTAAAGATAATAAATATGGAATTATAGAAAATATAGAGTGGACAGATGGTTTTTGGACAGGTTTACTATGGTTAGCTTATGAACATACTGGAAAAGAAAAATATAGAAAATTAGCAGAGAAAAATGTATTATCATTTAAAAATAGAGTTGATAATAATATAGAAATAGATCACCACGATTTAGGATTTCTTTATTCACTTTCAACAGTTAGTGCATATAAATTAACTGGATCAGAAGTAGCTAAAGAAGCATCTATAAAGGCAGCAGATAAGTTAATCTCAAGATACCAAGAAAAAGGTGAGTTTATTCAAGCTTGGGGAGACCTTGGAAGTAAAGACCACTATAGATTCATAATAGACTGTTTATTAAATATACCTTTACTTTACTGGGCATCTGAAACAACAGGTGATAATAAGTACAGAGAAATGGCAGATAAACATTTTGTAACTTCTTGTAATAATGTTATAAGAGATGATGCATCAGCATTCCATACATTCTATATGAATCCGGAGGATGGTAAACCGGTTAAAGGAGTTACAAGACAAGGATATAGCAATGATTCAGCTTGGGCTAGAGGACAAGCGTGGGGAATATATGGTATTCCACTAAACTATAGAAATGCTAAAAACCCACACAGCTTCAATTTATATAAGGGAATGACAAACTACTTCTTAAATAGATTACCAAATGATAACGTTTGTTATTGGGATTTAATATTTGGAGATGGAGACAATCATTCAAAAGATTCTTCAGCAGCAGCAATAGCTGTTTGTGGAATGCACGAAATGGGAAAATATCTTCCAGAAGTAGATAGTGATAAAGAAGTATATAAATATGCAATGCATAATATTTTAAGATCACTAATAGAAAACTATACTAATTCTGATGTTCAAGAAGGAAAACCAGTATTACTACATGGAGTTTACTCATGGCATTCAGGAAAAGGTGTAGATGAAGGAAACATATGGGGAGATTACTACTACTTAGAAGCGTTAATAAGATTTTATAAAGACTGGAATTTATATTGGTAAGAGAAGGAGAAATTAAAATGAGCGTAAATATTGAAATGATGAGAATTGATGAAAGACTAGTACACGGACAAGGACAAATGTGGTTAAATGCATTAGGCGTTAATACTGTAATAGTTGCTAATGATGAAGCTAGCGAAGATAAAATTCAACAAACTTTAATGAAGACAGTAGTATCAAAATCAATTGCTATGAGATTTTTCTCAGTGCAAAAAACATGTGACGTTATTCATAAAGCATCACCACAACAAAAAATATTTATAATATGTAAGACACCAGCAGATGCATTAAAACTTATCGCAGGTGGAGTGCCAGTTAAAGAAATAAACATTGGAAATATTCACAACTGTGAAGGTAAACAACAAGTAACTCGTTCAATATTCTTAGGAAAAGAAGATAAGGCTGCACTAAAAGAATTATCAGTTAAACATGGTATAAAATTCAACACTAAGACAACACCAAGAGGTGACGATGGTGCACTACAAGTAGATATTACAAAATTCTTAGACTAATATTTTCAAAGTGAACTATGCTTTACTCTAGTAAAGTATATAAATAAATAAATAAAAATGGAGGTATAAATATGGAAATTACATTACTTCAATGTACTTTGATTGGACTTTGGACTGCATTCTGTCTATCAGGTATGTTACTTGGAATTTATTCAAATCGTTGTATTATTTTATCTTTCGGAGTAGGAATTATTTTAGGAGATATTCCAACAGCATTAGCTATGGGAGCAGTATCAGAAATAGCTTTCATGGGATTTGGTGTTGGTGCAGGTGGAACAGTGCCACCAAACCCAATGGGACCAGGAATAATAGGTACATTAATGGCAATAACAATGAAAGATCAAGGAATGGATCCAGGTACAGCACTTGCTCTATCATTCCCATTCGCAGTTGCATTCCAATTTTTAATAACAGCAACTTATACTTTCGCAACAGGATTAACTCAATTTGCTAACAAAGGAATAGAACAAGGAAACTTTAAGAAATTTAGATTTTCTGCTAATGCTACAATTTGGATACTTGCAATAGTAGGATTTATCATTGGATTTGCAGGAGCATTTAGTACATCAGGATTACAAGCTGTTGTAGAAATGATACCAGCTTGGTTAATAAATGGTTTATCAGTAGCAGGTAAGATGTTACCAGCAATAGGATTTGCAATGATATTATCAGTTATGGCTAAGGTTGAATTAATACCGTTTGTATTATTAGGATACGTATGTATAGGATACTTAAACTTACCAGTTATGGGAGTAGCTTTCGCAGGTGCTACAGTTGCACTTCTTGAATACTTCAGAAAAGGACACAGTAATGGTTCTGGCAACAACGACGATGAGGAGGTAGTATTTGAAGATGGAATCTAAAAGAGTTTTAAAACAAAGCGATTATATGAGAGCTTCTCTAAGAGCTTTTTACTTACAAAATGGATTTAACTACGGAAATTACCAAGGTTTAGGATATGCAAATGTTTTATATCCAGCTTTAAAGAAAATATATAAAAATAATGAAGAAGGATTAAAGGAAGCTTTAAGTGAAAACGTTGAATTCTTCAACTCTAATCCACACTTCTTACCATTTATAACAAGTCTGCATTTAGTAATGCTTGATTCAGGAAGAACTCCAAAAGAAGCTAGATCTATAAAGCTTGCTCTAATGGGACCTTTAGCAGGAATTGGAGATTCACTTTCACAATTCTGTTTAGCACCTTTATTCTCAACAATTGCAGCTGGTTTAGCACAGGATGGAATGATTGCAGGACCAATACTATTCTTTGTTGCAATGAATGCAATACTATTAACTATTAAGTTATTAACAGGTTACTATGGATACAAATTAGGTACAAGCATTATAGATACATTAAGTGAAAAAATGGCTCAAATATCATCTGTTGCTAGTATGATAGGTGTAACAGTTATATCAGGACTTGCTGTATCATTTACAAAGATAAACATTGCTTACAAATATGTAGCTGCAATGCCAGATGGTAAAGAAAAAGTAGTATCTATTCAAGAAATGTTAGATAAGATAGCGCCAGCATTATTACCAGCTTTATATACAATACTTGTATTTTACTTAATAAAGAAACGTAAATGGACAACTTATCAATTAGTTGGTTTAACAATAGTTATAGGTGTTTTAGGATCTGTACTGAAAGTATTAGCGTAATAAAGTTTAGAATTATAAAAATGATGATCCATTATTCCTAGAATACTTGGATCATTATTTTTAGAATTAGTAGGAATCACAACAGGAGGATGAGTAATGAAAATTTTAGTAGTAGGACACGGAGAATATGCAACAGGAATTAAATCTGCAATTAAGCTTTTAACAGGTGTAGATGAAGGCGTTGATGCAATAAATTTAAATGAAGAATTAAATCATGAAGATTTTAAAATTATGATAAAAGACTATGTAGAAAAAAATAATGATTTAATAATTTTTGCAGATATAACAGGTGGGGCTCCATTCCAAATAACGTCTAGAGAAATATTATTAAATGAAGCTTCAGAAAATCAATATGTAGTAGGTGGAGTTTCAGTAGCTTGTATTCTTGAAATAGTAATGAATACTATAGTTATTCCATCAGGAGATGATACTAGAAAAATAATTGATGCAGCTGTTTCAGGGGTTAGCGATATGGCATCTGTTATGTGTAGAAAGGATTTAATGGATTAATAATGAGCGATAAATTATTAGCGTTGATAGTTTTTTTTGCAGCTTATCCAGTTATGATTTCCTTAATTACACCAATAATAAATAAGAAGAAAATAAAAAAGCAAGAAACTTTAAGAGACGAATATCTTAATACCATAAAAGTAAAAGATAAAGTAGTTACTATATCAGGAATTTATGGGACTATAAAAGGTATCCATGGTAACATAGTAAAATTAGAAGTAGATAATAATGTAGAGATTGAAATAGATAAAGCAAGCATAATGGGAACTTTAAAATAGTAAGGAGTTGGGCAATATGAGTCTAAGCAATAACTTTTCGTTAGATTTTTTTGATTTAGATGGAAAGGTAGCTATTGTAACAGGTGGAAATACTGGTATAGGTATGGCTTATGCAGAAGCTTTAGCTACTGCTGGAGCAAATTTATTTGTAACTACATTTGATGATAATATTCAAGAAGTTAAAAAGAATGTTGAAGCTTTAGGAAGAAAGATAGTATTTATAAAAGGAGACTTAACAAATGGTGAGTTTAGAAATGAGGTTGTAGAATCTTGTTTAAAAGAATATGGTAAAATCGATATTTTAGTAAATAATGCAGGAACAATAAGAAGATCACCTCTATTAGAGTATAAGTCAGAAGATTGGGATGCAGTTATGAATATTAATTTAAATGCTGTTTATTATCTATCACAAAAAGTAGCCAAAGTAATGGTAGAGCAAAAGAGTGGTAAAATAATAAATATCGCATCAATGTTATCCTTCCAAGGTGGAAAATTCGTACCACCTTATACTGCAAGTAAACATGGAGTAGCAGGAATAACTAAAGCATTTGCTAATGAGTTAGCAGAACATAACGTTCAAATAAATGCTATAGCACCAGGATATATTAAGACGGCTAATACAGCACCGATTAGGGCTGATGAAAATAGAAATAAAGAAATTTTAGATAGAATCCCAGCAAATAGATGGGGAGAAGTTTCTGACTTAATGGGAACAGTAGTATTTTTAGCAAGTAAGGCTTCAGACTATGTCAATGGACATGTCTTGGCTGTTGATGGTGGATGGTTAGTAAGATGATAAATAAAGTTAAAATTTTAAATGGATTAATAAAAGATGCATTTGTATTAGTGCTTAGAACTGATACAAAAGAAGAAGGAGTATCTATTGCTAATGCAGCAATAAAAGGTGGATGTAATGTTGTAGAAGTAACATTTACAATCCCAAATGCAAATGAGGTAATTGCAGAATTATCTAAGAATAATAAAGAGGATGCAATCATAGGTGCTGGAACAGTATTAGATTCAGAAACAGCAAGAATAGCAATCCTTGCTGGAGCTAAATTTATAGTAAGTCCAAGCTTTAATAGAGAAACATCTATAATATGTAATAGATATGGGATACCATATATACCAGGATGCTTTAGTGTTAGAGAAGTGGTTGAGGCAAGAGAATATGGTTCAGATATAGTTAAGCTATTCCCAGGATCAGCTTTTAAACCTTCAATAATAAAGGATATAAAAGCACCTATAAAAGGAATTGGAATTATGGTTTCAGGTGGAATAAGCTATGATAATATGTCTGAATGGGTTTCTAATGGATGCGATATAATTAGTATAGGAAGTTCTATAGTAAATTTAAAGGATCCAGTAATTATTGAAAAGGAAACAAGAAAATATATAGAGCGTATTGATGAAATAAAAAATTAGTGGAGGAAAAAATGAAAAATATTTTAGTATTAGGTGAAGTATTATTAAGATTAACGCCTCCTAATAATTTGAAAATAATTCAAACTAATAGCTTTAATTTATATTTTGGTGGTGCAGAAGCTAACGTAGCTGTTGGACTAAGTAACCTAGGAGTAAAAACCAGAATATTAACAGCTTTACCTGGAAATGAAATTGGAAATGCTGCAAAAGCTTTTCTTAAAGCTAATGATGTAGATTGCAATCATATTGTTACAAAAGGTAATAGATTAGGTCTATATTATTATGAAGAAGGATGCTCTGCAAGAAGAGCAAAAGTTATTTATGATAGAAAGAATTCTGCTATTACAGAATTAGAATATGAAGACATAGATGTTGATAGTGTTTTAAAAGATGTAGAAGTTATACATATTTCAGGAATAACTTTTACGTTAGGTGATAAAGTTATTAATGCTGTTACTAAATTAATAGATGAAGCTAAAAAGAGAGATATTAAGATTAGTATAGACTTAAATTATAGAGCTACATTATTTAAAAGCTATAAAGAGTTTGTAGATATTGTAAAGCCTATAGTAAAGGATAGTTACTTATGTTTTGGATGGTTAAATAAAGATACAAGTAGTTATAGTGTTTTTGATGCTGCGAGTGAAGAGATTTCAGATGAAATTTTCATTGAAAACTTTAAGTATATGACGGATGAACTAGGAGTAAAGAACGTAGTAACTACATTACGCACAGGAACTCCGTATAATTATCACACATTAATGGGAATGTTGTTTGATGGAGAAAATTTATATAGATCATCAAAATATGATTTTAGTATGATATCAAGAATTGGTGGTGGAGATGCCTTCGCTGCAGGAATAATCAAGAAAATGTGTAGTGATAAATGCGCAGATCTTAATGAAGTAATAGAGTTTGGTGTGGCTACAGCTGTATTAAAACAAACTCAAATTGGGGATGTAGGTATTTCAACTGAAAGTGAAGTACTAGATCTTATGAATAATAAGAACTTAGGTAGTGTAAATAGATAAGCTATAAAATTTAATTTGAACTCCAAATTAAATTTTAAATAAAATAAAATAAAAAGCATGATCTATAGGATCAAAAAAGTAGAATAGGGATTTGGGTTATGCTCAAATCCTTATTTTCTATTATTATGTAAGGGGGAATAGATTGAAATGGATAGTAATAATGTAGAAAAATTAAAAATAAAAGTAAAAAAATATATGGTATTATATGAAAAGGAAAATGTAGTTAATTATATAAAAAATCAATGTAAAGATAGTTACAAGGAAACCTTAAAAGGCGCTAATTTATTACTGAATAATTCCTTTATCTTTGATGAAGCTTGGGATATGGAGCAATGTAAAACACCATATGTAAATAGAAAACTGGATTGGAATTATACTCCTAATGGAGATGAAGAATGGACATTTATGTTAAATAGACATGAATACATTCATAAATTAATAGTTGCCTATTATGTTGAAAATAATGATATATACATAAACAAATGTAAAGATCTAATTATGAATTGGATAGATAATAATGAGATTAAAGAAGGAAAAACTACAAGAACAATAGATACAGGTATAAGGTGTTTAAGTTGGATGTACACATTAATACATTTAATAAACGAAGATAAAATAAATGATGATGAAATACTAAAAATAGTTTTAAGTATTGTGGAACAACTTAATTATTTAAAAGATTCTTATATAGATAAATATATACTAAGCAATTGGGGAGTGCTTCAAACTACTTCTATAGTAATTTCATATTTCTGTCTTGATAATTTTATTAGCAATGATTTATTTGATTGGGCACTAGATGAGTTATATAAGCAAATTGATATTCAAGTATTTGATGATGGTTCACACTGGGAGCAATCAGTTATGTATCATGTAGAAGTACTTAATTGTTGTATTAAAGTAATTTATATGAGTGAAGTATTCAAATTTGACTTAAAGGAAGAATTTAAAAATAAAGTACATTCTATGGCAAAGTATTTAATGTATTGTGGAGGTCCTAATAGCCATCAAGAAGCTCAAGGGGATAGTGATAGAACTAATATTAGAGATGTATTAGTAAAAGCAGCTACTATATTTAATGATGGGGAGCTAAAGAAAAATGCCTTTGAAAAAATGGATTTAAGTAGTATTTTTCTTTTAGGATATGATTATAATAGAAAATATTTAAATTTAGCAGAGAAAGAAATTACTAATTTAAATAAATCCTTTGAAGATTCAGGTAATATTTATATAAGAAGTAGTTTTGAAAATGATGCTAGCTTTACTTATATTCAAAATGGAACATTAGGGAGCGGACATGGTCATTCAGACTTAGGCCATTTTTCAATTTATTATAAGGGCAAGCCTTTTATGATAGATGCAGGAAGGTACACTTATGTAGAAGAAGATCCAATTAGAGAGTATTTAAAATCAGCTAAAGCACATAATGTTTCTGTTATAGATGATATGCCTTTTGCTATTCCTAATAAATCATGGGGATATGATTTATATGCTGATGTACTAAAAAATTACTTTAGAGAAAAAGAAGAAGTGGCATATGCTGAATTACCTTATTTAGCTGAATTAAAAGATGGTACACCTTATACTGTGATAAGGAAAGTTATGATTATATCAAAAAATATATGGGTTATAGTAAATGATATAAGATGCAAGGGAAACCATGTATGTAAAAATTATTATAATTTTGATAATAATGTTATTATTCAAGAGAAAGATAGCTATATTAAATGTAAAAATGATGATACAATTATTAATGTATATAATTATAATATTGATAAGTACAGTATTAAGAAAAGCATAATTTCTAAAAAATATAATGAAATTAATAATAGTAATAAGTTAGTTACTGAAACTAATTTTATAGATAAATTGATTAATTATGATGTCATTGTAGGAGAAGAAAATAATAGAGAAATAGTAGTAAAGGATGCAGAGATAAGACAATTTAATAATAAAAATAAGATTAGTGATGATGTAGCAATAGTTAAAGAAATAGAAGTGGGATATAATGAAAGCTATGTAGTTATTATATTTAATAAAGAAACTTATAAGGGAGGAAAAGTTTATTTTTATGAAGATATTCCTGTGTATGGGAAGGGAGTAGTTATTCATAAGATAAATGGTAGACATAAAACAATTTTTCTAAAGGGATAAATAAAGTTGAATTATGAAAATTTTTAAGGAGGAATATAGGTGGGGAATAAAAACGGCAAACTAACAATAAACGATATTGCTAAAAAAGCTAACACATCTAAGACTACAATATCATTTTATTTAAATGGAAAATTTGAAAAGATGTCTCCTGATACGAGAAGGAGAATTGAACAAGTTATAGAAGAAACAAACTATAGCCCTAATATTATGGCTAGAAGTTTAAAATCAAAAAAATCTAATTTAATAGGTGTTGTTGTTGCGGATATCACTAATCCATTTAGTAATAATATAGTTAAGGGGATTGATGATGTTGCTAGAAAAAAAGGTTATCAAATTATTGTTGGTAGTAGTAGTTTAAGGTATTCTCATGAAGAGAAATATATAAAAAGAATGTTAGATATGGGAGTAGATGGTTTTATAGTTCAACCTAGTGTTAATTTTGATGAATTATCAAAATTAATTGGAGAAAAAGGGAAAAATCTTGTTTTTCTAGATAGTGTAAAGTCAGATTATAAAGGGAAGTGGGTAAAAACTAATAATTATGATATAACTTATGAGGCAATAATTAGTCTAGCTCAAAAGGGATATGATGATTTTATTTTAGTAACAGAAGATCCAAACTTACTTATCGCAAGACTAGAAAGAAAAAATGGTTTCAAAGATGCTGTAGATAAACTAAAAAGAAAAAATCATATAGAAGTTATTGAGGAAGATACAACATGTGAAGCGATAGCAGATATATTATCAAGCAAAGTTGATAACAATAAAAAAACTTTGGTTTTTGCAACGAATGGGAAAACCTTACAAAAAGTTTTCAGAGCTATTAATATTAAAGGCTGGGATGTTCCAAATAAAGTTGGGATAATTGGTTTTGACGATTGGGACTGGACTTTATATGCTACACCTTCAGTAACAACTATATATCAGCCAACCTACGAAGAAGGTAAATACGCTACTAAGTTATTAATTGAAATGATAGAAGAAAGCGATCAAATACAAGAATCTGAAATTTTTAAGTGTAGTATAAATTGGGCTGAATCAACTAATCTTAAAGCAGATTAATATAATCTGATTACATATTATATTAGTTCTAATAAAAAACTCTTTATAATACTATAATAATATAGGATTATAAGAGAGGGGTTATTATGGCTAGGACTTATGCTTATTCAGCAGATTTTGATGCTGAAACAGAAGAGCTTTTTAAAGGAGCTGTTTTTCTTGGAGAAGGTCATAATGGTATAGTTTATGAATTACCTGGTAATAAGGCTATAAAGATATTTCAAGAGGTGAAGTGCTGCAAAGAAGAAGGCGATATACTGAAGAAAGTAAGTAGATCGAAATATTTTCCTAGAGTTTATAGTACAGGAAATTTTTATATAGTTAGAGATAAGGTAGAAGGACATAGATTAGACCATTATATAAAGAAAAAAGGCTTTAATTATGAAATTGCAGAAGGTTTATATAATTTGATAGAAGAATTTAAAAGACTTAAATTTACTAAAATAGATGCTAGGTGTAGAGATATATATATAACAGATGATAATAAAGTAATGGTTATAGATCCAAAACAATGTTATAAAAGAAAAGTTAACTACCCAAGACATCTTATGAAAGGTCTTTATAAAATAGGTGTATTAGAAAGTTTTATGGAGGATATAAGACAAATAGATTCTGAAAAGGCAGAAGAATGGGAAAAGAAATTTGATCAATATTCTCAAAATAGTGAATTAGAAATTTAGTAAAATTTATAAATAAAAGGAGTTAAACTTTAAGATACAGTTAACTCCTTTTATTTTAAGAATTATTTAATTATAAAGGATACAATTACTAAGATTATGCATATAATACCACCTAACAATTGCCCTATTCCAGAAGCTTCCCCTAATAAGAAAAAATTAAAAATGTTCTTTTTCGTTTGAGTTTTTCCTATGAATGCATCATCATTTTTCATTCTATATATACCCCATAATGTCAAGACTACTCCAAAAAGTATAAATAGTATTTTTCCAATTTCCATAATATTTTCCTCCATTTATTGTTATATTATTTTATTATTTACATTTTACTATTTTATAATTAGTCATCATCTTCAAATATAAAAGTTTCTTCAATTGTTAGGTTAAACACTGAAGCTATTTTATATGCTAGTAAAACAGATGGATTATATTGTTGCTTTTCTAAAGAGATAATTGTTCTTGAAGATACACATACTTTATTAGCTAATTCTTGTTGTGTTATTCCATGTTCTAAACGTAATTCTTTTATTCTATTTTTCATAACCTTCTCCTAATTAAAGGAAGTAATTATAATATTTTTTAGCTAATATGTTAGTAATCATGCAAAATATTATAATTATAAATAAAGCAGTATTCATTGAAAGTATAATCCACTTTGAAAGAAACATCATAAGGATAATCACAATCATTAAAATTTTCATAGTAAAGTGTGAAGCCTTTCCGTCTATTAAATCATCTCTCTCATCGTACTCTTTTGACATCTCTCTTTCCAACTGTTTTTTATTAGTATTAAATTTAATGTGAGAAGTTATAGAAAAAACTAAAAAACCTACTCCTATTAATAATTTTATAATACCAAAATAAAATTCTTTCATATTATTAGTTTTAGAATAATTAAAAATTATCTCAAAAAAACCCATCGTAAGAATAAGTAATGAGAATAAGTAAAGTTCTGTAAATTTATTTTTCAAACAAATCACTCCTAACAGTATGATATGAAGTTTACTTCATGTGAAGTTAACTTCATATTATATTATATTAAATAGAGTGTCAAGAATTAATTTGTTATATCAATACATGAATATAAAAAATTGATACATTATATTTTTTCTTGATATGTTTGACTTGAAAAAAATTAATTATGAGTACATATAAGGAAAAATATATTGAAAAATATGGTGAAAGTGGTATAATGATAATATAAATATAATAATAATTATTATTTAGTAAAAAATGTTATTTGTTTCGTTAAACTCTATAATACAGTACTTTAATGAATAATATTATTTCTGAATGAAATAATAATAAAGGTACAGATATAGAAAAGAGAGCAAATTACATTCAAATAAAGGAGGAAAAATAATGAAAAATTATTGTGAAATAGTAGACGTTGTAGCTAGACAAATCCTTGATTCAAGATGTTTCCCAACAGTAGAAGTTGAAGTATATTTAGAAGATGGTACTGTAGGTAGAGCAGCTGTTCCATCAGGAGCATCAACTGGTATGTATGAAGCAGTTGAATTAAGAGATGGAGATAAGAGCAAGTATTTAGGAAAAGGTGTTTTAAAAGCAGTTCAAAATGTAAATGATACAATTGCAGAAGAATTAATTGGATGCAACGTATATGATCAACCATATATAGATAAATTACTTATTGAATTAGATGGAACTCCAAACAAAGCAAAATTAGGTGCTAACGCTATATTAGGTGTTTCACTTGCTGTTGCTAATGCAGCTGCTAAATCATTAGAGTTACCATTATATCAATATGTAGGTGGAGTAAATGCGAAAGTTTTACCAGTTCCTATGATGAATATAATTAATGGTGGATCACATGCTGATAACTCAGTTGATTTACAAGAATTCATGGTTATGCCAGTTGGAGCAAAAACATTTAGCGACGCATTACAAATGTGTGCTGAAGTTTATCATACATTAAAGAAAACATTACATGATAAAGGGTATTCAACTGCAATCGGTGATGAAGGCGGATTTGCTCCAAACCTTAAGTCAAATGAAGAAGCTATCGAAGTTATTATAGAAGCTATAACTAACGCTGGATACAAAGCTGGAGAAGATATGTTCATAGCAATAGATGCTGCTTCATCAGAGTACTACAAAGATGGAAAGTATGTATTAGAACATGAAGGAAAGACATTAACTGCAGCTGAAATGGTTGACTTCTTAGAAAACTGGGTAAATAAATATCCAATTATATCAATTGAAGATGGTATGGCTGAAGAAGACTGGGAAGGTTGGAAACTAATAACTGAAAGATTAGGAAAGAAAGTTCAATTAGTTGGTGATGACTTATTTGTTACTAACACTGAAAGATTAGAAAGAGGAATTGACATGGGAGTTGGTAACTCAATCCTAATCAAGTTAAACCAAATTGGTACTTTAACTGAAACTTTAAATGCTATAGAAATGGCTAATAGAGCAGGTTATACAGCGGTTATTTCACATAGATCAGGAGAAACAGAAGACACTACAATTGCTGATTTAGTTGTTGCTGTAAATGCTGGTCAAATCAAGACTGGTGCTCCAGCAAGATCAGAAAGAGTTGCTAAGTACAACCAATTAATAAGAATTGAAGAAGAATTAGATGATGTAGCTGAATACAGAGGAAGAAAAGCATTCTTTAACGTTAAAAAATAGTTTGAATTAAATAAGGATAAGGTTATAAATCTTATCCTTATTTTTAATATTCAGGAAAGTATAAAATTTTAAAGTTTTTAAAATGTGATTATATAAGGTTTTTATTAATTCAATGTAAAAAAAGTAGATTTGTTTTATACTTTCCTTATCTTCAGTTTGTAAGTGGGCATATGTAAGTTTACGTTGACTTGGAGCACAGCGACGGAATAAGTAAACTTACATATGTCCACTTTTTTATGTAATGGTATTATTTTGTAGCTACATACTTGTAATATAGTATTCAATATGTTAATATAAATTTATATAAATACGACCGGTTTCAGATATCATGGGAGGTATAGCAATGAACAACTTTTTATTAGTGTTAGAATTAATATTAGGACTAGTAATTATAATATCAGTATTATTACAACCAAGTAAAACAGATGCATTAAGTGGATTAATCCAAGGAAGTAAGACAGAAACTTTCTTTTCAAAGAACAAAGCAAGAACTAAAGAAGCTATGTTGTTAAAGGTAACAATTATAGCTATGACTTTATTTGTTGTGAATACAATAGCATTAAATTTAATATAATGTTATAAAGAGAGCTGCTTTTATTATGGTAGCTCTTTTATATTATAAATAGGAGAGTGAATTTATGGGCATTTTTAACTCTTTAATGGGCAACGCTTCAGAAGTAAACGTAGATGAATTGGCTAAAGAATATGGAAAAATATTATCCCCATCAGAAAAAATAGAAAAGGCTTACAAATTAGTAAGAGACCTATTCATTTTTACTAATAAGAGATTAATTTTAGTTGACAAACAAGGAATGACAGGAAAGAAAACAGAATATCATTCTATTCCTTATAAATCAATAACACATTTTAGTATAGAAACAGCTGGACATTTTGATTTAGATGCTGAATTAAAAATATGGATTTCTGGAACAGCTCTTCCAATAGAAAAACAATTTAATAGTAGTTTAAATATTTACGAATTACAAGCTTTACTTGCAGATTACTGTCTTAAATAATAACAATTTATAATAAAAAATTGAAAATTATAATAAAATTTTTAAAGAAATTTATAATAATGGGCAATTGACAATGAAAATGCACAATTAAGGAAAGAATCATTTCTATCCTAAGCTGTCCATTGTTAATTGCCCATTACTGATTCAAACTTATAATTTTATACTGTTATTGGTGTAATATAAAGGTAAATTGGATAAAATAAAATAGAATGAAATATAGAATATATGGAGGAAAATTTATATATGGGAATTAAACAAACATTATTAAGCTTTATGAGAGAAGAAGCATACAGACCAATGGATATACAAGAGCTAGTATCTGTATTTGATATAAATCCTGACGAATATAAGTCTTTTAAAAAGGTTTTAAAATCAATGGAAAGAGAAGGCTTGATTGTTAGAACTAAAAAGGATAAGTTTGGTGTACCTGAAAGACTTGGGTTAATTACTGGTAAGTTGCAAGTTCACCAAAAAGGATTTGGATTTTTACTTCCTGAAACAGAAGGAGAAAAGGATGTATTTATTCCTAGCTCATCTATGAATGGAGCAATGAACGGAGATAAGGTTTTAGTTCAAATAACAAGGGAAGATTTGAATGGTAAAAAAAGAGAAGGGGAAGTTAGAGAAGTTTTAGAAAGATCTAATACCAAGGTTATAGGAGTATATGAAGATAGCAGAAACTTCGGCTTTGTAGTTCCAGAGGATACTAGATTAAATCAAGATATATTTATATCTAAGAAAGATAGAAATGGAGCTAACGATGGAGATGTAGTAATTTGTGAAATAGTTAAATGGGCAGACAAAAGAAGAAGTCCAGAGGGTGTAGTTAAAGAGGTATTAGGTAGAAAAGGAGATAAGGGATTAGACATACTTACAATAATCAAAAAATATGGATTACCAGAAGAGTTTCCAGAAAAAGTTCTAAGCTATGCTGAAAACATAGAAGAAGAAATAGAAGAAAAGGAATATGCAAGAAGGAAAGATCTTAGAAATTTAAGAATGGTGACAATAGATGGTGAAGATGCTAAGGATTTAGATGATGCAGTTTCAATAGAAAGATTAGAGAATGGTAAATTTAGATTAGGAGTCCATATTGCAGACGTATCGCATTATGTAAGAGAGAAGAATCCTTTAGACAAAGAAGCTTTAAAAAGAGCTACATCAGTATATTTAATAGATAGAGTTATACCAATGTTACCTAAAAAGTTATCTAATGGTATTTGTTCTTTAAATCCCAAAGTAGATAGATTAGCTTTAAGCTGTTTTATGGTTATAGATAAAAGCGGAAAAGTAATTCAACATGAAATAGAAGAAACAGTTATAAAAACTAGTGAAAGAATGACATATACAGATGTAACTAAAATATTAGAAAATAATGATGAAGAGCTTATAAAAAGATATGATTATTTAGTAGATGATTTTAAGGCTATGGAAGAACTATGTAGTATTCTTCGTGAAAAGAGAATGAAAAGAGGAGCAATAGACTTTAATTTTGAAGAATCAAAAATAATATTAAATGATTTAGGAAAACCAATTGATATTAAACCTTATGAAAGAGCTATTGCAAATAGAATAATAGAAGAGTTTATGCTTGTATGTAATGAAACAATAGCTGAGCATATGTTCTGGACTAATTTACCATTTGTATATAGAATACATGAAGAGCCAGATGAAGAAAAGCTAGAGAAGTTTAAGGAATTTGTTCATAATTTGGGATATGTTGTAAGATGGGGACAAGAAGCTCATCCAAGAGCTCTTCAAGATATATTAGAAAAGGTAGAAGGAAAAAAAGAAGAAACAGTAGTAAGTACTTTATTGTTACGTTCAATGATGCAAGCTAAATATTCTCCAGAATGTGTAGGACACTTTGGACTTGCAGCAAAATACTATTGTCACTTTACATCACCAATAAGAAGATACCCAGATCTTCAAATTCATAGAATTATAAAAGAACAATTAAATGGAAAAATAGATGAAAAGAGAACAGGAAGACTTACAAATATAGTAGAAGTAGCATCAAAGCAATCATCAGAAATGGAAAGATTAGCACAAGAAGCAGAAAGAGAAGTTGATGATTTAAAGAAAGCAGAGTATATGCAAGAAAGAATTGGAGAAGAGTTTACAGCTATAATATCTTCAGTTACATCCTTTGGATTATTTGCAGAACTACCAAATACAATAGAAGGATTAATTCATATAACAGCTTTAGATGATGATTACTACATTTATGATGAAGCACATTTATGCTTAATTGGTGAAAGAACTAAAAAGGTATATAGATTAGGTGATGAAGTTAAAGTTAAATGTACTAGAGTTGATATAGATAACAGAGAAGTTTATTTTGACTTAATTGAAGAAGAACAAACTAAAGAAGAAATTGTTCCAAGTGAAAAACTTAGTGAAAAAATTCAAGAAGCTAAAGATGAAATAAGAAATGAATTATCTCAAGAAAATGATGATAGTATAGAAAATGAAGAAAATAACTTATATGACTTATAATGATAAAATGCTATTTGAGTGAACTCAAATAGCATTTTTTTTACTCTATATTAAATTATATTTTTAAAATTTGTGGATAAATTGTTTATAGTATATAAGTTATTAAAGTTAGCACTATAGAGTAAAAAAATAGAATAAATTACGCGTGCAAGATTTTCCTCAGGCAAGCTTCAGAAATGCACATGCGCTAAAAAAAGTCGACGGCTCGGCAAGCTCGCCTTGGCGACTTTTTTTAGGCTCTGAAATACTAAATTGCATTTAATAAATTGATCGAAATTTTAAAAATAATTTATGAATTAATATATAATTTGATTGATTTATAATATTTTAAAAAAGATAGTGATTATTTTTTTATAATATGATATTTTTGAGTTGTTATAGATATCAATGTAAAAGGAGAGAAATATATGGATATTAGAATTGAAAAAATAAAAAAATGTAGGGTTGCATATGTAAGGGGAGTTGGTCCCTATGGAGCTTCTAACATTCAAGTAATGGCGAATTTAAAAAAATGGGCAGAAGAAAAAAATTTATTTGATGAAGAAGCAATAATATATGGTATTCCTCAAGATAATCCCCAAATAACAGCTCCAAAAGATTGTCGCTATGATGCATGTATAGTTATTTCTAATGATTATCAAATAGATGATTCAATTAATGAAGCTGAACTTAATGCTGGAGAATATGCAGTTTATAAAATTAAACATACAGAAGAAGATATTAAAAAAGCATGGAAAGAAATATTCATTAATTTAGAAAATGCAGGATATAAAATTGATAACAAGCCAACTATTGAGAGATATTCTAATGATATGGTTAATAAAGGATATTGTGAAATATGTGTACCTATAAAAAAAATATAACTTAAAGGTTATTTTGAAAATACAAATTTAAGTTCCGTAATAAAAATCAAATAACAATAATAAAAGATATTATTAATTGTGGTATATAGTGTAATTACTATGTTATACTATAGATAGTAATAGAAGGATAGAAACGTGTGGTGAGTTAGAAATGGTAAGGAAGAAAAATAGTAATACATTAGCTGAAAATAGAAAAGCTAGACATGATTATTTTGTAGAAGAAGCTATAGAAGCTGGAATAGCTTTGGTTGGTACAGAAGTTAAATCAATAAGAGCAGGAAAATGTAATTTAAAAGAGTCTTATGCAGATGTAGAAAATGGTGAAATTACTATAAAAGGTATGCATATAAGTCCTTATGAGCAAGGAAATATATTTAATGTTGATCCTTTAAGAGAAAGAAAGCTTTTACTTCATAAAGAACAAATATCAAGATTTGCAGGTCTTGTATCACAGCAAGGATTCACCTTAATACCTTTATCATTATATTTGAAAGAGGGTAAGGTAAAGGTTGCCCTTGGTTTATGCAGAGGTAAAAAGAATTATGATAAGAGAGATTCAATGCTTGAAAAGGCTCATAAGAGAGATATAGAAAGACAGTTAAAAAACTCTACAAGATATTAAAAAGAAATAAAGTTTAAAAAGGACTATAATCTTAATTTTTTAATAATTTAAGATTATAGTTTTAGTATTTTGTAGAAAAATTATCAATCTAATAGTAAACTTATATTATACAGAAAAATATTAGTATGAAAAAGTATTAAGAGGTAAGTGGTCATGTATAATAAAAATTTATTAATTGAGAAATCTCATAAAAGAAGTGAAATCTATGGAGTTGAAAAAAATAGCAATCACTCTAAAACTATATTATATGGAGAAGAACTTACAAAGGTATTATATTTAAATAAAGAACTAATAGAAATATCTAAGCCCTATATAGATAAGGTGGTTGAATCTGTAGAGGATAAGGATTTTATAATAATATTAACAGATAATAATGGATGTATTCTTTATATAAGAGGAGCTAATGAAATAAAAGGGGAATTAGAAAAGTTAAATTTAAAAGTTGGTGCCTATATGGATGAAAAAAATATAGGAACAAATGCAATGGGAACAGCTATAAAGGAAAATACATGTCTTCAAATAACTGCAAAAGAGCATTATATAACAATATTTCAAAGCTTAACTTGTTCTGCAGCACCTATTCATAATAGTAAAGGAGAAATAATAGGAACTTTAAATTTAACAGGAAAAAGCAATATGAAGCATCCTCATACTTTAGGGTTAGTTATTTTTGGAGTTAAAGCTATAGAAAATGAATTATACAGAATAAAAACTAACTATATATTAAACCAAACCTACAATTATATGAAAACTGTTATAGAAAATGTTGATAAAGGAATAATGATTGTTGATATATATGGAAAAATTATAAATATAAATGAATTAGGCCTTAGTATTTTAGATAAAAAAAATCATAATTTAATAAATGAAGATATAAATTACATTATACCAAACTTTCAAAACATAGTAGACAGAGTATCAAATAATAATGAAATAATAACTAAAGAAATAAAATTAAGTCATGCAAGTAGATATAAAACAGAAGTTATACTTAAAGGCATTAAACATAATGAAAAGATAATAGGGATTGTAGTTACTTTAACAAAAGTTAAAGAAAAAAATAAAGAAAATAATTTTACAGGAGCTTTTTTTACATTTAACGATATTATAGGAGAAAGTGATGCTATTAAAAATGTTATAACTAACTGTAAGATCATAGCGAATAGCCCTTCTACAGTATTGATACAAGGAGAAAGTGGAACAGGTAAGGAAGTCCTAGCACAATCAATTCATAATTATAGCTTAAGAAAAAATAATAAGTTTATAGCAATAAACTGCGGTGCTATACCAGCTAATATTATTGAGAGTGAGCTTTTTGGATATGAGGATGGGACCTTTACTGGAGGTAAAAAGGGAGGCCGAATAGGAAAATTTGAAATTGCTAATGGTGGAACACTATTTTTAGATGAAATAGGAGAAATGCCACTTGATATGCAAGTTAAATTATTAAGAGTCCTTCAAGAGGGGAGAGTAACTAGGCTTGGAGGAAGCAGAGAAATTCCAGTAGATATGAGAGTAATAGCTGCAACAAATAAGGACTTAAAAAGGGAAGTTAAAAAAGGAACATTTAGAGAAGATTTATATTATAGATTATGTGTTATTCCTATAAAATTGCCTCCACTTAGAGAACGGAAAGGTGATATAAGAAAGCTTATAGAATATTTTTTAAGTATGAAATCAATAAAATTAGAAAAAGATATACCAGATATAAGCAAGGATTTATTTAATAGGATATTAGAAAATAATTGGCCAGGGAATATAAGACAATTAGAAAATTGTATAGAAAATATAGTCAACTTAAATGGAGAATTATCTGCAGATATAATAGATGAATGTGAAGAAAAGAGAAATGAAATTTTAAATATAAAAAATAAAGACATAATTATAGAAGAAGCTAAAGAAGAATGCTTTAACTTAGAAGAAATTGAAAAGATAGCAATAAGAAATGCTATAGAGCATAATAAATATAATATGACAAAGACAGCAAAGGCTTTAGGAATAAGCAGAAATACTTTGTACCTTAAAATAAAAAAATACAATCTAGATGTAGATTAACTTAATTGTAACATAATAAGACAATGTCCTAAAATAAAACAGTAATTTTCATTAAACTGTTTTATTTTAGGACATATTTATTTTTTGAATTATATAAAATGTGGTAAAGTCAATAATTTAACAATGTTGTTAAAGAAATAACTAATTGGCATGAGTCTTGCTATTTAAATTAATGTAACTTAGTAAGAAATAAATTATATATAAACTTTAGGAGGTTTTATTATGGCTCGTTTCACATTACCAAGAGACTTATATCATGGAGAAGGATCATTAGAAGTATTAAAAACATTAAAAGGTAAGAAAGCAATGGTTGTAGTTGGCGGAGGGTCAATGAAACGTTTTGGATTCTTAGATAAGGTAGAAAGCTATTTAAAAGAAGCAGGAATGGAAGTTGAACTTTTTGAAGGAGTAGAACCAGATCCATCTGTTGAAACTGTTATGAGTGGTGCAGAGGCTATGAGAAAATTTGAGCCTGATTGGATAGTTGCAATGGGTGGTGGATCACCAATAGATGCAGCAAAAGCAATGTGGATTTTCTACGAATATCCAGACTTTACATTTGAACAAGCAGTTGTTCCATTTGGATTACCAGAACTTAGACAAAAAGCTAAATTTGTAGCAATTCCATCAACAAGTGGTACAGCTACAGAAGTAACAGCATTTTCAGTAATAACAGACTATAAAGCAAAAATTAAATATCCTCTAGCAGATTTTAATATAACTCCAGATATTGCTATAGTAGACCCAGAACTTGCACAAACTATGCCGCCTAAGCTTGTAGCACATACTGGAATGGATGCATTAACTCATGCTATAGAAGCATACACTGCATCATTAAGATCAAACTTCTCAGACCCATTAGCTATGAAAGCTATTGAGATGGTTAAAGAAAATTTATTTAAATCATATAATGGAGATAAAGAAGCTAGAAACTTAATGCATGAAGCACAATGTTTAGCAGGAATGGCATTCTCAAATGCTTTACTTGGAATAGTTCACTCTATGGCCCATAAAACAGGAGCTGTATTCCATATTCCTCATGGATGTGCAAATGCTATATTCTTACCATATGTAATTCAATACAATAGAGTTAACTGTGAAGATAGATATGCAGATATAGCTAGAGCATTAAAATTAAAAGGTGAAACTAATACAGAATTAACAGATTCATTAATAGAAATGATAAATGATTTAAATACAGAATTAAATATTCCGCACACAGTTAAAGAATATGGAGTAACAGAAGAAGACTTTAAAGCGAATCTTAAATTTATTTCTCACAATGCAGTTTTAGATGCATGTACAGGATCTAATCCAAGAGAAATTGACGATGCAACAATGGAAAAACTATTTGAATGCACATATTATGGAACTAAAGTTAATTTCTAAAATGCTTTAAATTTTAAAATTAATAGATTGATTTTAAGGTTATCTTGAACTGAATTCATTTTCTTTTTAAGATAACCTTGTTTTAGGATTAACCTAAAAAAAATGCAAAGATAAAACAAAATCAAAGTTAAGAATTGTATGAATATTTAAAAAATGGTAAGATTAAATTACATAGAAAATAGTTGGGGGGACAAGTATGTATAAGATAGTCAAAAAAAGAGAACTTACAGACAATATATACCTTATGGATATAGAAGCACCAAGAGTTGCCAAATCAGCTAAGCCAGGTCAATTTATAATTATAAAAAATGATGATAAGGGTGAAAGAATACCACTAACTATAGCAGACTATAATAAGAGTGAGGGGACTGTTACTATAGTATTTCAAGCTGTAGGAAGAGGAACAAAGGAATTAGCTAATTTTAAAGAAGGAGATTATGTTTTAGATTTTGTTGGACCTTTAGGACAGCCTAGTGAATTTATACATGAGGATTTAGAAGAGCTTAAAAGTAAGAAAATAATATTTATAGCAGGAGGCGTAGGGGCAGCTCCAGTATATCCACAAGTTAAATGGATGCATGAAAATGGTATAGCTTGTGATGTAATAGTTGGAAGTAGAACTAGGGATTTATTAATATTAGAAGATGAAATGAAAAGTGTTGCAGGTAATTTATATATAGCAACAGACGATGGAACATATGGTTTTAATGGTAGAGTAACAGATTGCTTAAAATATTTAGTTGAAAAAAAAGGTAATAAATATGATCATGCAATAGTAATAGGACCTATGATAATGATGAAGTTTATGGCTATGCTTACTAAAGAACTAAATATCCCAACTACAGTAAGCTTAAATCCAATAATGGTTGATGGAACAGGGATGTGCGGGGCATGTAGAGTTACAATAGGTGGAAAAGTAAAATTTGCTTGTGTAGATGGACCTGAATTTGATGGACATTTAGTTGATTTTGATGAATCAATGAGAAGACAGGCTATGTACAAAACTGAAGAAGGTAGATCTCAGTTGAAAATAGAAGAAGGGGACACTCATAATCACGGCGGTTGTGGATGCAAGGTAGAATAGTTATGAATATGCAAGATAGAATGAAAAGAGTACCTGTTTCAGAACAAGCTCCAGATATAAGAGCAAAAAACTTTGAAGAAGTTTGTTTAGGATATCTAGATGAAGAAGCTGTAAAAGAAGCAAATAGATGTTTAACTTGTAAAAACCCAAAGTGTGTAGATGGATGTCCAGTATCTATTGATATTCCAGGATTTATAGCGTATATGAAGGATGGAGAATTTGAATTAGCTGCTAAAGAAGTAGCAAAATATAGTGCATTGCCAGCAGTTTGTGGTAGAGTATGTCCACAAGAAAGTCAATGCGAAGGAAAGTGCGTATTAGGAATTAAAGGTGAACCAGTTTCAATAGGTAAATTAGAAAGATTTATTGCAGACTGGTCAAGAAAGCATAATGTAGAATTAGCAGTAACAGAACCTTTAAACGATAAGAAAGTAGCAGTTATAGGAAGCGGTCCTGCAGGGTTAACTTGTGCAGGAGATTTAGCTAAAAGGGGCTATGATGTGACTATCTTTGAAGCTTTACATGAGCCAGGTGGAGTTTTAGTTTATGGAATTCCAGAGTTTAGATTACCTAAGGAAGATGTAGTTAAAGCTGAAATTGAAAACATAAAAAAATTAGGAGTAAAGATAGAAACTAACGTTATAATAGGTAGAACTATAACTATAGATGAATTAATGGAAGATGAGAAGTTTGATGCAGTATTTATAGGATCAGGAGCAGGACTTCCTAAGTTTATGGGAATACCAGGGGAAAATGCAAATGGAGTTTTATCTGCAAATGAATTCTTAACAAGAGTAAATTTGATGAAGGCATTTAAAGAAGAATATCATACACCTGTTAAAATAGGAAAAAGAGTTGCTGTAGTAGGTGGAGGAAATGTTGCTATGGATGCCGCAAGAACTGCTTTAAGGTTAGGTTCTGAAAGTCATATTGTTTATAGGAGAAGTGAATCTGAGCTTCCAGCAAGAGTCGAGGAAGTACATCATGCTAAAGAAGAAGGAGTTATTTTCGATGTTTTAACCAATCCAACAGAAATTTTAGTAGATGAAAATGGCTGGGTAAAGGGCATGAAATGTGTTGAAATGGAACTTGGAGAACCTGACGAATCAGGAAGAAGAAAGCCTGTAGTTAAAGAAGGTTCAGAATATGTTATGGATATTGATACAGTTATAATGTCTCTTGGAACATCTCCTAATCCGCTTATTTCATCAACTACAAAGGGACTTGAAACTAATAAGTGGAAATGTATAGTAGCAGACGAAAATGGGCTTACAACAAAGGAAGGTGTTTATGCAGGAGGAGATGCTGTTACAGGAGCAGCAACTGTTATTTTAGCCATGGGAGCTGGTAAAAAAGCTGCTGAAGCTATAGATGAATACTTAAGTAAAAAATAGAAATTAAGAGAGTTATTTCTGACATGAAGTTTATTAAGCTTAAGCTTAGTTCGTTAGAAATAACTCTTTTTCATATATTTTCCTGCGATTTAGTGATTAAGTATTAATAAATTATCGAATTTATTAAAAAAAACGTTAATATTTAATATTTTTTTTATAAATTTAGTATAAAATTATAGTATAATTTAATTAATGAATTTTTATATAGTTAGTAATTATTTAATATAATTTGTCAGAAAATTATCAATAAATTTAAAGATTAACGAGAATTATTAAACGAAAGAGAGTGATTTCCATGTACTTATCAAAATTTACTGATTACTCATTCAGAGCCTTGGTATACTTAGCAGAAAATAGAGATAAGCTTTGTACTGTAGAAGAGCTAGCAAAAAAATTAGAGATTTCAGAACATCACTTAAAAAAAATAATACATAAACTCGCTAAAACAGATTTAATAATATCTATTAAGGGAAGAGCTGGTGGGTTAAAGCTAGGGTTAGATCCAAAAGATATAAATTTAGGAGAGGTTGTACATATTACTGAGGATAATCTAAATATTGCTAATTGTTTTAATAAAGAAGACTGTTGCCCATTCATGGACTCTGGATGCAAACTAAAGGGAATAATGAACGAATCTTTAAAAGCCTTCCTTAATGAATTTTCAAGATATACTTTACAAGATTTACTTAAGTAAATCTAAGTTATTCATTAGAAAACAAATAAAATAGGTTATATCTTAATTAAAAATTTGGATATAACCTATTTTATTTTACCTATAATTTCTTACATATAAATTTATTATTTTAAAGATATTATATAAAATTCAGAATTTTTATTGCTCCAGCCTAAATCAAAAGGAACTTTATACTTGTCAATTGAATTAGAATTTATTAAAGGATAACCAGCATTATCAAAGCCTGTTATTATAGCACTATGTTCAATATAATCACCATTTTTATATATTACTAAGTCACCAAGTTTAATTTTATTATTGGAATTATCCATATTATTTAATACATTCTCAAAGGAACCAGAAAAAGATACAAATGCTTTATTAGTAGATAAAAGATGATTTAAAAACTTCTCAGCATTAACCCAAGATTGGCTTGCCAGTACACCCTTTGAGTTATTATATTTATAAGACCAGTTTTTATCCTGAGGTATTTTACCACCTTCATCATAATCACCTAAACATTGAGATACAAAATTAGTACAGTTACCACATCCAGCTTCGTAAGTATAGTAATTTGAGTTATATTTATTATTTAAATTAGTTGAAAAGGAAATGCCAGAATACTTATTAGCATAATTTACAGCAGCTTCTCTATTATAAAGTTCACTTCCTTTTGGACTATTATCAATATTAAAATTCAAGTTGTATGATTTAAACTTAGTTAAAGGAATAATCTTTTCAGTTAAATTAAAATCATAATTTTCTAAGCCACCTTCAAAGCAATCTTGATAATAATCTTTAGTTATTATATAGGAATTTCCAAAAGTTTGTAACTCTAATGTGTGAATTAAAGAAACTCCGAAGTTATTAATTTTTTCTGGTGTGTCATTATATATATAATTAAATTTATATTCTTCGCTTGAAGTTAACTTATATGTATTATCTTTTATTTTTAAATTTTTAATTTTAGGAATAGACTCAATGCTTTTAAAGCTGATATTTCTTTCATTTGACCAATCTCTTAAATAAGCAATTCTTTTAAACTCATGCTTTAAAGAGTAACTACTAAAGGTTTGAGAAGTGTCATAAAATTTATAAAGTTCTTCAACATTACCAGTAACAAAAGCTTTATTACGAGTGCTATATAAATTGTTTAAAAATGAGATAATAGATGCTTCTACATTTTTATCAATATCAGTTATAAAAGTACCAACATTTGCAATTGGCTCAGTTTCATATCCTTCACTAAATAAACATGAAGGAACAAAATATGAGTTTGAAGTTTTAGAAATAAAAAAGATAAAATTAGATATAAGAAAAATGGGAATTAAAAAATAACTTCCTACTACTAATATTTTTTTTCTCTCTAAATCCTTAAAGATATTTCTCATAAAAAAACCTCCTGAAGAAATTTATGGTATTCAAAATACAATATTTCTTCTTATATTTTTATAAAAACAAAAATTTAATAATAATAGTATGTGCATTAAAAATATAAATATTATTAGTTTATATAAATAAGAAAATTAATTTATGTAAAAGCCTTGATAAAGTTAATAAATACAAATTTTCTTTAATAGAAAATGATAAATATATAGGATATAATTAAAATATAAAATTAAAATGGAACAAATGAGTTGGAGGGATAATAATGATTAATATTGGAGTTATAGGAACAAACTTTATAACTGAATGGCTTATAGCTGGAGCCAGAGAAGTTGAAGGTGTAAAAATATCAGCAGTTTACTCAAGAACAGAGGAAAAAGCAAAGGAGTTTGCAGAAAAATTCAATATAGAAAATGTATTTACAAACTTAGAGGAAATGGCTAAGAGTGATTTATTAGATGCAGTTTATATAGCTTCACCTAATGCAATGCATGCAAAACAAGCAATACTATTTTTAAATAATAAAAAGCATGTATTATGTGAAAAGGCATTTGCGTCAAATACTAAAGAGGTAAATGAAATGATAAATGCAGCAAAAGAAAATGATGTTGTTTTAATGGAAGCTATGAAAACAACATTACTTCCTAATTTTAGAGTTATAAAAGATAACTTACATAAAATAGGTAAGGTTAGAAAATATTTTGCAAGCTTTTGTCAATACTCATCAAGATACGATAAGTATAAAGCTGGTGAAATTTTAAATGCCTTTAAAAGAGAATTATCAAATGGCGCTCTTATGGATATAGGTGTATATTGCATAGCACCAATGGTAAATCTTTTTGGTAAGCCAAAAACAATAAAAGCAAATGGAATAATGCTTAAAACAGGAGTAGATGGAGAAGGAAGTATAGTCTTCGGGTATGATGACATGGAAGGCGTAGTTATATATTCGAAGATAAGTAATTCATATCTTCCGTCAGAAATCCAAGGGGAAGAGGGAAGCATTATAATAGATAAGATAAACAGTTTTGAAAATATAAAAATAGTTTATAGAGACGGTAGAGAAGAAAGCTTATCATTAGAACATAAAGAAGCTAATATGTGTTACGAGGTAGAGGAGTTTGCAAATTTAATTAGAAACAATGAAAAAGAATCAAAGATTAATTCGTTAAAGGTTTCTAAAGATGTTATTGAAGTTATAGAAGAAGCTAGAAAGCAAATAGGAATTGAGTATCCAGCTGATGAAGATAGATAATGTTCACATAAAAAATTAAAATATATAATAGTAAAGTAGACTTAAAGTGATGTGGAGACTTTTATCAAATTCAGTAGTATATCTATGCAAGAGATAGTTAAGTCACTTTAAGTTATTTTACATACTATTAATATTTATTTGAGGAGATATAATATGAGCTTAAACATTATTGATATTGCAAAGCTAGCAGGGGTTTCAAAGTCTACAGTATCTAGATATTTAAATGATGGATATGTAAGCAATGAGTCAAGGGATAAAATAAAAAAAGTTCTAATGGAAACAGGATTTCAACCTCAAAGACAAGCCAAGACTTTAAGAACTAAAAAGACAAATTTAATTGGAGTTATTGTCCCTAAAATTAGTACAGAAACGGCCTCTAGGGTTATAGAAGGTATTACAGAGGTTTTATCTCCAAAAGGATATGATGTACTTATAGCTAATACCAATCTTTCAATTGATAAAGAAATTGAGTATTTACAAATATTCAAAAATAATCAAGTTGATGGAATAATATTTATGGCAACAAAAGTAACAGAAAAACATATAGAAGTTATGAATAAATTACAAGTACCAATAGTTGTAGTAGCTCAAAAGATAGAAAACTATCCATCAGTTTACTATGATGATTACAATGCAGCTAAAGAAGCTACTCAATATATAATAAATAAAGGACATAGTAATATTGGTTTTGTTGGTGTTTATAATGAAGATATTTCAGCTGGTTTTTATAGAAGTAAGGGATATATTGATTCCTTAGCCGAAAACAACATTAAATTCATAGAAAGCAATGTGAAAAAAGGAGATTTCTCTCAAGAAAGTGGATATAAATCAGCTAAAGAGCTTATGGAAAAGGATAATAAACCAACTGCTATATTTGCAGTAACAGATAACTTAGCAATAGGAGTAATTGAATATTTAAGAGAGAACAATTATAATGTACCAAAGGATGTTTCAGTATTAAGTATTGGTGATTCTAGATTATCTAAGGTAATAACTCCTAAGTTAACTACTATTCACTATTATTACAAGACATCTGGAAGAGAAAGTGCAGGAATAATTTTAGATATTTTAGAAGAAGGAAAAACATCATCAAAAAATATTGACAAAAATATAAAACTTTCTTATAGACTTATTGAAAGAGATAGTATATAATAATCTTGTAATAAAGATTATTATATTTTTTGAGGTTTATGGGAACGTTCCCTTACGTTAGAATTGATAACTAATTTTTATTATTTCAATAAATAAATTTATTGAAGAATAATTTAAACATTTTCTTTAAAGATAAATAAATATATATATATTGAAAATATCTTTATGAGATTTATGGGAACGTTCCCTTAAGTGATGGAACAAAATTATAAATAGAAAATCATATAATAATAGTTAAAGCAATAATTAGAAAAAATACTTTATAAAAAATATAATTTTTAAGGGGGAGAAAAAATGTCAACAAACAAAAATTACTATGAAACAGCTAAAAGTATATTAACTTTTATTGGAGGTTCTGAAAACGTTATAAGTGCTGCTCACTGTGCAACAAGATTAAGATTAGTTCTTAAGGATGAAACTATTGTAGAAAATAAGCAAATTGAAGGGTTAGATTTAGTAAAAGGAATATTTTCAAATGGTGGACAATATCAAATTATTTTAGGACAAGGAATTGTAAATCATGTTTATTCTGAATTTATAAATCTAGCAGGGATAACTGAAATGAGCACATCAGATATCAAAAATGAAGCAGCAAAAAAATTAAATCCAATGCAAAGATTAGCAAGAACATTATCTAATATATTTGTACCAATTATTCCAGCTATAGTTGCAGCAGGATTGCTAATGGGATTACTTGGAGCGGCAAGTAAGTTTGGATTAGATCAATATGCTGGATCATGGTGGTGGTCTATGCTTGATTGGTTTAGTTCAGCAGCATTTATTTTCTTACCTATATTAGTTGCAATCAGTGCAGCAAAGGTTTTTGGAGCTAATCCATATTTAGCAGCTACAGTTGGTGGAATAATGATTCACCCAGCATTACAAAATGCATGGACACAAGGGCAAGGTTTTAAAACTATGACAGTTTTAGGCTTTATAGATATGCCTCTATTAGGATATCAAGGAACGGTATTACCTATATTAGTAGTTGTATTTTTCATGGCTTATATTGAGAAGTTTATAAGAAAGATTGTACCAGAAGTTTTAGATATATTACTAACACCATTATTTACAGTATTAATTACAGGATTTTTAGCATTAGCTATTATTGGGCCAGCAGCAAACTTTATTGGACATGGAATAAGTATTTTCTTAACATTTGCTTTAGATAAATTTGGAGTAATTGCAGGTTTATTATTTGGTGGAACATACTCAGCAATAGTTATTACAGGGATACATCACAGTTTTCATGCTATTGAATTAGGATTACTTGCAGATACAGGAGTTAACACATTATTACCAATTTGGTCAATGGCAAATTTTGCTCAAGGTGGAGCTGCTTTAGCAGTTTACTTTATGAGTAAAAACTCTAAGATAAAGAGCATAGCGTTACCATCAGCTATTAGTGCATTTGTAGGAATAACAGAAGCAGCTATTTTTGGAGTTAACTTAAGATATAGAAAACCGTTTATTGGGGCAGCAATAGGTGGAGCCGCTGCAGGGGCTTACGTTGTATTAACAAAGGTTTCAATGACAGCAGTTGGTGTAACAGGAATACCAGGAATAGCAATTGTAACAACATCTGCAATGATGAATTATATTATTGGATTAGCAATAGCATTAGTTGTATCATTTATAGCAACATATATGCTAGGAATAAAAGAAGAAGCATAGAAAAACAAATAGTACCTAATGCCAAATATGATTAATTAATAATAGGAGGATAAAATGAAAAAAGTAGTCGCAATTGGAGAAGCTTTAATAGACTTTATACCACAGGAAAAAGGAAGAGCATTAAAGGATGTTGAAAACTTTTTAAAGGTTCCAGGGGGAGCACCATTAAATGTAGCAGCAACAGTGGCAAAGCTTGGAGGAAGATCTGAAATGTTAACGAAGCTTGGTCATGACGGTTTTGGTGATTCTATACTAGATACAGTTAGAGCTTTAGGCGTAGAAGTATCAAGGGTAAAAAGATCAGCAGAAGCAAATACTGCTTTAGCATTTGTGTCATTAAAAGAAAATGGCGAAAGAGATTTTTCATTTTATAGGAATCCTAGCGCTGATATGCTATTAGATAAAAATGAAATTCAAGAAGATTCATTTGAAGAGGGAAACTTACTACATTTTTGTTCAGTAAGCTTAATTGATGCACCTATTAGAGAGGCACATATAAGAGCTATAGAATTAACAGAAAAAAACAATGGAATAGTTAGCTTTGATCCAAATGTAAGATTACCACTTTGGAAAAGTGCAGAAGACTGTAGAAAAGCAATATTAGAATTTTTACCAAAGGCTAATATTGTAAAGATAAGTGATGAAGAGCTGGAATTTATAACAGGAATAAAGGCTGAGGAAGAAGCATTAAAAAGTCTATTTAAAGGAAAAGTTGAAGTAGTAATATATACTAAAGGCATAATGGGAGCCGAGTTTATTACTAAAGATAGAAAAATCTTTGAAAAAGCCTTTAATGTAAAGGCACAAGATACTACTGGGGCAGGAGATTCCTTTATTGGTTCATTATTATACAGCATAGCTAAAGAAGAATATTCATTAAAGGATTTAGTTAATTTAAAAGAAGAAAAAATAAGAGAGATATTAAAGTTTTCCAATGGTACTGCAGCCCTAACTGTATGCAAAAAAGGGGCGATAGGAGCATTGCCAACAAAAGAGGAAGTGTTGGATTTAGTAAAGACGAGGTAATTATGAAAAAGGCACAATATATTGAGGCAATTAAAAAATCTAAAATGAAATATTTAGAAAAAGTTAATAATGATAAGTGGAGAGGGAAATATCATATAATGGCACCAATAGGTTGGATTAATGATCCTAATGGATTGTGTTATTTTAGAGGGAAATATCATGTATATTATCAATACTCTCCTTTAGATGTAAATGGAGGATTAAAATTTTGGGGACACTATAGTTCTAAAGATTTTATAAATTGGCAAGAGGAAGAAGTAGCATTATACCCTGATAGTAGCTTTGATAGAGATGGTGTTTATTCAGGTTCAGCCTTGGTTAAGGATAATGAAGTATACTTTTTCTATACAGGAAATGTAAAAAATGAAGGTGATCATGATTATATTACTACAGGTAGAGAGCAAAATGTAGTTGTAGTAAAAAGTGAAGATGGAATAAACTTTTCACAAAAAACAGTTGTATTAACCAATAAAGATTTTCCTAAAAATATGTCTTTACATGTGAGAGATCCAAAGGTTTGGGAAGAAGATGGTATATATTATATGATTCTTGGTGCAAGAAGCTTAGATGATAGAGGATGTATGTTAATATATACATCAAAGGATTTATATAATTGGAAGCTTTATAATACACCTATTAGTGGAGACGAAAGTATGGGATATATGTGGGAATGTCCAGATTTCTTCAAGTTAAATAATAAAGAGATATTGTTATTTTCCCCACAGGGAATAATGAAGGATGGATATAAATATAATAATGTCTATCAAAGTGGATATATATTAAAAAATATAATGGATAAAAATATTAAGTTAACCTTAAAAGATTTTGTTGAAATTGACAGGGGATTTGACTTTTATGCACCACAAAGTTTTGAGGATAATAAAGGAAGAAGAATAATTATTGGATGGATGGGTGTGCCAGATGCAGAAGAGCATAAAAATCCAACAGTTGAAAGCTTTTGGCAGCATCAACTAACTATACCACGAGAAATAAAGATATCCAATGGAAAGATAATTCAACAGCCTATAAAAGAACTAGAAATGTTAAGAAGAGATTTAATAGAAAAGAAGGAAATAGACATTAAAGAAGAAGCTATTTTAGATTTTCTTAATACAAATAGCTATGAACTAGAAATTGAATTAATAAACAATACTGATTTTGAAATAGCTTTTAGGAAAAATTGTAAATTGATATTTAAAGATAATGTTTTAAAGCTAGCCCTTGGGAAGTCAGGATATGGAAGAGATGAAAGATCAGTTAAAATCCAAGAAGTAAAAAACATTAGAGTATTTTCAGATAACTCTTCTTTAGAAATATTTATAAATGATGGAGAAGAAGTATTTACTACTAGAATATATAATGATACCGTTGATAGGTTTCTTAGTATAAAGGTTAATGGAAAAATTAATTTAAGAAAATGGAATTTGTAAGAATATTTTTAAGCTGTATTTTAGCTATTAATTCATGTTGATGAAAATTAATATGATTAGTAGCAGAATGCAGCTTTTTTATATAATTATCTCAAAAATTATTTATAATAGTAATTAATATATTTACTTAATCTTATTATTTTAACTCTTGTACCCTTTACTTACCATTATAAAAATCTTATCTATAATGATAAAATTATAGAAAATATTTGTTATAGTACCTTAAATTTTATATTTGCTCTTACGAATAGTATTGTAAAGAGGTGAATTATGCCAAGTGATATTAATGAAAAGGTAATGGAACTAAAAAATGACGAAAAGAAAATAAATGATTTTATTGAGGAGTATAAGCCTTTTATTATAGCTTATTGCAACAAGTCCCTAAAAAGATATATTGATACAAATAATGATGATGAGTACAGTATTGCACTGATGGCATTTTATGAAGCGATAAAAGGATATAACATAGATAAGGGAAATTTTTTATCATATTCACAAAGAGTTATTAAGGTTAGATTAATTGATTATTATAGAAAAAACAAAAAAATATTAAGAGAGAAAGTAATAAAATATGAAGGAGATAATAGGGGCAAGTTTATAAATAGTAGATCTATAGAAAATCATCAATTAGAGGATATAAGCTATTTAAGAAAACTTGAAATTGAAGATTTTACTAAAGAATTAATAAAATATAATATAACATTTAAAGATTTAGTTAAAGCTTCTCCAAAGTGGAAATCTACTCGTATTAAATACAACAAAATACTTAATTACATAATAAAAAATGAAGAAGTTATAGAAGAAATAATAAAAAATAAGAGACTTCCAATAGTAATAATTGAAGAAGATGTAGGGGTACCCCGAAAAACTATAGAAAGATCGCGAAAGTATATAATAGCAGTGATAATAATTCTTTTAGGTGATTATCACTATATAAAAGAATACATAACTTTGGAGGTGTAAAGTGAGGAAAGTTTTAGTAGTAGAAGCAAGTGATAACTATATTGTTACTCTTGATAATAAAGGAAAATTTAAAAAAAATAAGAATAAAATGAATCTCAAAATTGGAGATGAATATAAAAAAAGTAATGGAATAAGTATGAAAAAGGGAATTGTATTTGCAACATCATTAGCTTTATTATTAGGTATGGGTGGATTTGGATACTCTTATGCTACTCCAACAGATTATCTAACTCTTGATATTAATCCTAGTATAAAAATTACTACAAACAGATATAACAAAGTTTTAGATGTAGAGTCACTAAATTCAGATGGAGAAGCTATTAGTAAAGATTTAAAAGTTAAAAATAAAAATGTTAAAGATGCTATAAAGCTATTAGTAGAATCGGCAACTCAAAATGGATATATAGGTAAGGATGATGAGAATGCTGTTATGCTTGCATCAACAAGTGATGAAGTACTAGATAAAGCAGAAGCTGGAGTAGAAGAAGGATTAAAAGAAGAAGAAATAAAAAATACTGAGGTAATAAAAGAAAACATAAACAAAGAGAGATTTGAAGAAGCAGAAAGATTAGGCATATCCCCAGGAAAAGTAAACTTAATTCAAAAGCTTCAAGAAGTATCTCCAGATGTAACTTTAGATGAATATGCTAATGCTCCTGTTAAAGATATAATGAAGAAAATAAAAGAGCAAAGAGTCATGAATAATGAAGAAAATAATTCTCAAGAAAAAGAAGAAAAGAAAAAAGAAGATAATTCTCAAGATATAAAAGAAAATAGTAATGAAGCAAAAGAAAAAGCTATAGAAAAGAAAGAAGAAAATAAAACGAATGAAAATTCTTCTAATTCAAATGAAAAGATAAATCAAAATGCTAATAATGAAAATAAAGAACAAGGTAAAGAAAATAAGCCAGAAGTAAACAACAATAAATCTAATGAAAATAAAAATAAATCAGAAGATAAAAAGCCTTCAAAAAATAATAATTAGCATAATATTGAGACTGTATGAAGGTTGAATTTAATAATTCAATTTGATTCAGTCTCATTTAAATTTTTATAAAAATTTCATCTAAAAATTAAAAATTCAAGCTGTAGAAAATATAGCTAATTAATGGAGAAACTACATAATCCAGCTCGGTTGACAGAAAATTTTTTATAATATATAATTACTACACGGAATGAAAATTGAATATTCGCGTTAAACTAATTTTAACCTGGGGATGTTTTGGCTTCGACGGGGGTAAGATGGGTTTGATAAGCGAGCCGAGGCAAGCATGTCACCTCGATAATAAAGTATGCATTAAAGATAAACGCAGAAGACAATTTTGCATTAGCAGCTTAATATAGCCGCTCATCAGTCCGGGATGCCCACGTCTCGGGTCGCTGGTGTCATAAAGTGGGAAACGAAGTTTAGCAAAGCTTTGAGCTAAAGGGGTATTTATGAAGCTAGGGAATTAGGAGTTTGTTTGTGAGCGAACTAAGGACCGAAATTTTAGTCACAAACTACGCTCGTAGAAAGTCAAGCTGGTCTGCTTTCGGACACGGGTTCGACACCCGTCATCTCCACCATAAAAAGCCCACGATTTTTAAATCGTGGGCTTTTAATTTTATAGATATAAACTCATTAAAAAATTCATTTTTAGCTAAAAGAAGTTCTTAAGAATACTACCATTTCTAGATGTAAGTATTTATGTTTTATTTAAGCATAAATGAAACAGTCTTTTTTATAAACTCCTCACTATTAAACTCAGGATTATTAAGTTGATTTTGTATTAATATCCCATCCATAGTAGTAAGTAATAGCCAAGCTAAATATTCTCCATCAAAGTTAGGGAGTCTTTCATTAATCTTTTTAGTTAGATTTCTTTTAAAATAAAGATATCTTTCAACATATTTTTCTCGTAAAGATGTATTTTCAGAAACGCAGGCCCCAATTAAATAAAGTCTTAAATTTCCATATTCTTTTTCAGCACCTCTTTCTAAAACATATTTAAAAAGTCTTGGAGCACTAGTATCTTTTTCTTCATTTTCAACCCAAACTAGTAAATCATCAGCAAGTTTAGAAACGTATCTATCAATAATATCAAATAGTATGTCTTCTTTATTATTGTAGTAATAATACAAAGTTCCTTTGCTTATATTTGATTCCTTTGCAATTTTAGCAAGAGTAATATCATCAAAGGACGTATTGTGTAAAAGTAAAATTGTATTTTTAACAATTTTTTCTTTAATATTCGAATTAAGTGGTGAAGCCATAAAATATCTCCTAACTAACTTTATATTAAGAATTATATATAATTGTAACATATTTCCAAAAATAAATGAATATATTTAGATTAATGAATTAAGTCAGTCGGTTGACTGACAAAGGAGATGAGATAATGCAGTCACTAAACAAGCTTAAGAAAAAATTATACAAGCAGTTTGGGAATAGTATTAGCGTAACAGAAAAAGATAATATTATAACATTAAGTGGCAATTTAAATAGCTGGGATGATGTTGTGAATGCAGGTCGTATATGTGCTGATAGAAAAAGTGGAAGGCGTGTTGTTAACAATATTACTTGTAGTAATATTAAGGCTATGCCTATGAAAATCCCTTTATTAAAGGATAATGTTCTTGAAGGAAAAAAATTTGATGCTATTATAATTGGAGCTGGAATTGTTGGGTGTGCTATTGCTAGAGAATTAAGTAAATGGAACTTAAGTATTTTATTAGTTGATAAAGAGCATGATGTTGCACTTCATGCTTCAAGTAGAAATGATGGAATGATACATCCAGGGATAGATTTGAAAATTGGACAAGTAAAACAGAAGTATAATGCATGGGGAAATAAAATGTACGACGAAATTTGTAAAGAGTTAGATGTACCTTTTAAAAGAACTGGACAATATTTAGGGTTTACAAGTAAGTTTATGAAATATATATTACCTTTAGCTCCAAGGCACTGGAGGAGAATGGATGTGTCTTGTAGTTATGTGAGTAAAGAGGAATTACTAAAAAGAGAGCCTAATTTAAATAAGAATATCAGTTGTGGACTTTTCTTTAAAAGTGCAGGGATTGTTTGTCCTTATGGGTTGACTATTGCTTATGCTGAAAATGCAGTTGATAATGGAGTGAAATTAAGCCTTGATACTGCTGTACTTAATATGAAGGTTGAGGATGGAGCTATAAAAAGTATAACTACAAATCGTGGCACAGTTTATCCTAAGATTGTAATAAATGCAGCAGGTGTCTTTAGCGAAGATATTGCAAAAATGGCAGTGGACCACTTTTTTTCAATACATCCTAGGAAGGGGACAAATTCTATCTTAGATAAAAAAGTAGCTTTTCAAGTAAATACTATTGCTTCTTTAATGGGAACAGTAGATACACAGAAAGCAAAATCTAAAGGTGGAGGGGTAGTAAGCACCATAGATGGTAATTTATTAGTGGGACCAGATGCTATAGAAACTCATAATAAAGAAGATTTTTCAACTGATTTAGAAAGTATTAAAAGAGTATTTGAAAGGCAAAAGGAAATTTCTCCATTATTAAGTAGATCTGATATTATAACCTATTTTACTGGTGTTAGAGCGGCTACATATGAAGAGGATTTCATAATAGAAAAAGGACACTTTACTAAAAATATTGTACATGCCGCAGGGATACAATCGCCTGGTTTAACTGCAGCACCTGCAATTGCTGTAGATGTAGCCCAAATGACAGTTGATTTACTTTCAAAGAATAATAATATTGAAAAAAATAAGAACTTTAATCCTTATCGTAAGAGAATAGTAAGAACCTCCGAACTTGATATAGATGAACGAAATAAGCTAATAAATGATAATCCTGATTATGGCGTGATTATTTGTCGATGTGAAGAAATAAGTAAGGGAGAAATAATAGAGTCATTACGTAGGTCTGTGCCTTGTGACACTTTAGATGGAGTAAAGAGACGTGTAAGACCAGGGATGGGACGTTGTCAAGGTGGTTTTTGTAGTCCATTAGTAGTACAAGTTATTGCTGAAGAAAAGGGAATAGAATTAAAAGATGTTTTTAAAAATGGCCAAGAAAGTAATATTGTTTATCGTAGCACAAAGGAGGAGATAGAAAATGAATAATGTTGAAAGATTTGATGTTGCAGTTATTGGTGGAGGACCAGCAGGACTTGCAGCTGCACTTTCAGCAGAGAGTGAAGGTGCAAAGGTAATATTAATAGAACGTGAAAGTCGCCTTGGTGGAATATTAAAACAATGTATTCATGATGGATTTGGACTCGTAAAGTTTAAGAAGAAAATGGCTGGACCTGAGTATGCACAAAAATTTATAGAAAAAGTTAAAAAAAGTAATGTACAAGTGGAATTATTAACCTTTGTAATTAATATTAAGAAAGAGAAGGATTTAATTCATCTTACTTTAGTAAGCAGAAGTGGAGTTCGTGAGATTATAGCAAAAAGTCTTGTATTAAGCACTGGTTGCCGTGAACGTACAGCAAAACAGATTGGAATTCATGGTACAAGGCCGTCTGGTATTTTTACAGCAGGAACTGCACAGTATTACACAAATATTTTAGGACAGTTACCTACTAAACGTTGTATTATTCTTGGAAGCGGTGATATTGGATTGATTATGGCTCGTAGATTAACTCTTGAGGGGGCAGAGGTTCTAGGTGTATATGAAGCTAAACCTACACCAAGTGGACTTATGCGTAATATTTCACAGTGTTTAGATGATTTTAATATTCCACTTTATACAAGTCATACAGTAACAAGGGTATTTGGGGAAGAAAGATTAACCTCTGTGGAAATTGCAAAGGTAGATGAAAACATTAATCCTATAAAAGGAACTGAAAAAATAGTAGAATGTGATAGCTTAATTTTGTCAGTTGGACTTATTCCAGAAAATGAGCTAGCTGAGGGGTTAAATATTTCTTTAGATACAAGAACAAAAGGACCTATAGCTGATCAAAACTATATGACAATGGAAGATGGGGTTTTTATCTGTGGTAATGCTATGCATGTAAATGACCTTGTAGATTATGTATCAGAAAGTGGAGAATCGGCAGGAAAGGCTGCAGCAAATTATTCTAAAAGTAATCGTGTTCTGGCTAAAATTAATTCAGATAATAGCTTTTTATATACCATACCACAAAGAATTGATATTAATAAAATTTCTGATAAGACAGTTATATTTTTCCGTTCAAATAAAGAGAGAGGGGAAACTATTTTAACTTTAATGGTTGATAATAAAGAGATTTATAGTAAGAAATATAGAAGTTTACGTCCCCCTGAGATGGAACGGATAGTAGTAAATTTTAATAAAGTCGAAATACATGAAAATAGCAATATTCAGCTTTTATTAAGAGAGGTGAATAAATAATGGATATGGTATGTATTGTTTGTCCAATGGGCTGTAAGCTTTCTGTAGAAATGCAAGGAGAAAATATAATTGTAACGGGAAATAATTGCAAACGTGGGGAAGAGTTTGCAAAAAGTGAAATAATAAACCCAGTACGTACATTGACAACTACAGTAAAAACTATTTTTAAGGAAATGCCACTTTTACCAGTACGCACTGATGGAGAAATTCCAAAGGAAAAAGTATTTGATGCTATGAAAGTATTAAATAAAATAGTTATAGATTATGAAGTTAACTGCGGAGATGTTATTCTTGAAAACATTGTAGAGAGTGGTTGTAATGTAATTGCAACAAATAGTATTAATAAATGAAGGGAGTAATATTATGTCTACACCTTTGGTATTAACCTTTGATATGGGGACTCAAAGTGCAAGAGCTATGCTTGTAGACTCCAATGGGAATATTGTTATGAAGTCACAAAAGAAATATGCACAGCCCTATTATGCAAAAGAACCAGGCTGGGCAGAACAAAGTGCAAATTTCTATTGGGAATCTCTTTGTGAGGTAAGTTTAGAGTTGAAAAATCAATGTGGTGAACTATGGGAGGATATAATTGCAGTAACATGTACAACAATTAGAGGGAGTTATATTTGTGTAGATAAAGATGGAGAATCTTTAAGAGATTTAATTTTGTGGTTAGATAAAAGAGAAACAGTAGATATGGAACCAATAAAAATGACAACAAAACTTTTATTCAATTTAATTGGAATGGGGGAAGCTGTTGAGCTACAAAGGAAAGTATCTGCTTGTAACTGGATAAAAACTTATGAACCTGAAATATGGGATAAAACATATAAATACTTATTATTATCGGGATATTTAAATTATAAGCTTACAGGGAAATTTATTGATTCCTGCGCTAATATGATTGGGCATATACCTTTTGATAGCAAATCAAGAGGATGGATGGGAGCAAATAATATTAAGAGATGTATATTTGATGTAGAGAAGGAAAAGCTATGCGACTTAGTTGAACCAGGAGAAATTATTGGTGAAATTTCTTTAGAGGCTAGTGAAATGACTGGAATTGGAACACATCTTTCTTTAATAGCTACAGGGTCAGATAAAGGATGCGAAACACTTGGACTTTCATGTTCAACACCTAATAAAGCAGCTATTAGCTTTGGAACTACTGCAACTATACAACTTACTACTGATAGATATATGGAGCCGTTACCTTTTATTCCTGCTTATCCTGCAGTGCTAAAAAATCACTATAATCCAGAAGTGCAGATTTATCGTGGATATTGGCTTATATCTTGGTTTAAAAAAGAGTTTGCAGCAAAAGAGGTAGAGCAAGCAAAAGAAAAAGGTATTGATCCTGAAGAGTTGTTAAACGAAAGGTTAAAAGAAATTCCGCCAGGTTGTAATGGCCTTATATTCCAGCCATATTTTACTCCAGGCGTAGTAATGCCAAAGGCAAGAGGAGCAATTATAGGTTTTTCTGATATTCATACAAGAACACATATATACAGGGCTATAATTGAAGGTATAAACTTTGCATTATTAGATGGAATGAGAACTATTGAAAGAAGAGGAAAGCTTAAAGTTGATAAGGTTTTTGTTGCTGGAGGAGGATCTAGAAGTGATAAAATATGTCAAATAACAGCTAATATGTTTGGGATTCCTGTTTGCCGCATTCAAACTCATGAAGCGAGTGGACTTGGAAGTTCTATAGTTGCTTTTATTTCAAAAGGTGTTTTCTCAAATATAGATGAAGCAGTAGAAGCTATGGTTCATATTAAAGATGAATTTATACCTGATATGAAAGAGCACAAATTATATGAAAAATTATTTAATGAAGTTTATAAAAAGATATTTCCAAAGCTTTTACCTTTATATAAAAAGAATATTACTTAAATAAATATTTAGTTTAAGTAGCTAGTAAATATGAAAAGATATAAAGAAAATTAATTATTACTACTTAATAAGAGGAGGAAAATTATGTCACATCCATATAAAGATTTTGAACCAAAGTGGGTTAATGAAAAATTTAGTAAAAAATCTTACCGTTCTATTTTCAAGTGGGGGGAACCATCACAGATTAAAGCCCCAAAAGAGAGCTTATATAAGATGCTTAAAGAAACCTTTGGATTAGATGACGAATTCTTTAAGGAATACAAAGAAGATTTGGGCTTTGATGAAGTTAAATATGATATTCCTTGTAAATTAAGTAAGGTACAAATTGATAGATTTAAAGACATAGTAGGTGAAGACTTTGTACGTACAGATGATTATTCTAGGTTATCAGTAGCTTATGGAAAAACTATGTATGATATTTTACGTCTTCGTAATAAGATTATAGAGAATATTCCAGATGTAGTTATTTATCCTGATACAAAAGAGCAAATTGAAAAGATTGTTGCTTATTGTACAGAGGAAAAAATCCCTGTTTATGTTTATGGCGGTGGCTCAAGTGTTACAAGAGGAGTTGAATGTACAAGAGGTGGAATTTCTCTTGATATGAGATTAAGATTTAATAAGGTTATATCATTTAATGAAGTAGATCAAACAATTACTGTTGAAGCAGGGATGAGTGGTCCAAAATTAGAAGAAACATTAAATAATGCTGTTAAGCTTTTTAAAGCAGAAAGAGCTTATACTTGCGGTCATTTCCCACAAAGTTTTGAATATTCATCTGTAGGAGGATGGGTTGTAACAAGAGGAGCTGGACAAAATAGTACCTATTATGGATGTATAAGCGATATTGTAATGGGTCAAGAATATGCAACGCCAATAGGCAATATTAAAACAGATTCCTATCCAAGAAAGTCTACTGGACCTGATATTGGACAAATTATGATGGGTGGAGAAGGGGCTTTTGGAGTTTTAACTCATGTAACACTAAAAGTATTTCGTCATACTCCAGAGACAATTAAGAGATTTTCATTTATGTTTAAAGATTGGGAAACAGCACAAAAAGCTGCAAGGGAAATAATGCAAAGTGAAGCTGGATTTCCATCAGTATTTCGTTTATCTGATCCAGAAGAGACTAAGATTATGCTAAGGTTGTATGGAGTAGATGAAAGTCCATTAAGACGGTTATTTAATATTAAAGGCTTCAAAGAAGGGGAAATGTGTTTATTCCTTGGATTTACCAATGGTGAAAAGGGATTTAGCAAAAATTGTGCGAGGATTGCAAAGAAGGTTGCAAAGAAATATGAGGGGATGAATCTAACAGGAATAGTTACAAAATCATGGGAAAAGGGACGTTTTAATGATCCATATATGCGTGATACTATGCAGGATTTTGGAATTGTTACTGATACTATGGAGTGTAGTGTAAATTGGAGCAATATGTCTCAAGTTCATCGTGATGTAAGAGCTTACTGTAAAAGCAGACCTAATACAATATGTATGACACATATGTCTCATGTTTATCCTCAAGGAGCAAATTTATACTTTATCTTTATAGCAAAGATGAGTGACCCACAAGAATATAAAGCATATCATGCAGGTATTCTTGATGCAATTCAAAAAGCAGGAGCTTCAATGAGCCATCATCATGGTATTGGTAAAATGTTTGGGCCTTGGTTAGAGGGCTCATTAGGTAGAAAGGAGTATAGCATTTTCCGTGCTTTAAAGAATCATTTTGACCCTGATAATATTATGAATCCAGGAGGAACACTTGGTTTAGATTTATTAGAAGAGGAGAAGAAATTTTTGCGAAGTGATATAAAATAGAAAGGATTCAGAGCGTTCCCCGAAAAAATCTATAATTGAGGTATAAGATAAAATTTAATATGAAATAATATAAAATAAAGGTTTATCTAAAGGATAGACCTTTATTTATTAGTATATTTCTATATTTATAAGTATTTTAATTTTATCAACAATTTATAGTATATACTATCGGATTTAGGTTATAAAATAATAATGAATGCTTCAAAGCAGTTACCATATAAAATATTTAATAAAGTAAATATCTTATATATGTAAGGAGGATTAATTAATGAAGAATAAATCTAATACATATTGGAAATTCATATCTATCATATCTATAATGATGGTATTTCTAGTACTAGGAGTAGTTTCTTTCAAAGCTATGTCTAAGGAGACTAGTCAAGCAGAACCAACTTTTTTAGGAGAAAGTAGAAATAATAATATTATTATTCCTAAACCTATAAGCTATGAAAGTGGAGAAGGGAAATTTATACTTAAAAAAGATTCTTCAATTTATGTGAAAGGAAATACTGAAGAGGAAACAGAAGAAATTGTTAAAATTGCAGAGTTTATAAAAGGAAAATTAAAAGCTTCAACAGGATTTCAGTTAAATATTATTAAAGGTGATAATCCTACACCTGGTAGTATTTATTTAACTACTATAGGAGGAGAAGAAGAAGATGGAAATGAGGGTTATAAAATTGTAACTACTCCAGAAATGGTTAAGATTATTGCATACAAGCCAGAAGGGATTTCAAGAGGAGTTCAAACATTAAGACAGTTATTTCCGCCAGAAATTGATAAAGAAACTAAAGTAACTAATATAGAATGGAGTGTTCCAGTTTCAATAATAGATGATAAACCTGAATATGAGCATAGAGGATTAATGATTGATGTAGCTAGGCACTTTTTTACTGTAGATGAAATTAAACGTCAAATAGATCTTGCTGCTCAATACAAAATAAATAGGGTTCATTTACATCTTACTGATGATCAGGGGTGGCGTATAGAAATAAAAAAATGGCCAGACTTAACTACTATAGGTGGAAGTACACAAGTAGGTGGTGGACCTGGAGGATATTATACACAAGAAGAGTTTAAAGATTTAGTTAAATATGCAGCTGAACGATATGTAGAAATAATCCCTGAAATTGATATGCCAGGGCATACTAATGCAGCACTGGCTTCTTATGGATTTTTAAATCCAGATGGTAAAAAGAAACCTTTATATACAGGCACAAGCGTAGGATTTAGTTCTTTCATGACTCATGATGAAAAGACATATGAATTTATTGATGATGTAATTAGGGAAATTTCTGAGATATCACCTTCAAAATATTTTCATATAGGAGGGGACGAAGCAGATAGTACTAAAAAAGAAGATTATGATTATTTTGTAGGGAGAGTATCTAAAATAGTTCAGAAATATGGAAAGACTCCAATAGGTTGGGACCCAATTGATACATCTCCAGAAATAGATTCAAGTGTAGTATTACAAAATTGGAAAGATTCAAATGAGGCAGCTAGAGCAAAAAACATGAAAATGATTATTTCAATTGCACACAAAGCTTATTTAGATATGAAATATAACGAGAACACACCATATGGAGAAACATGGGCAGGTTATATTCCAGTAGAAACTGCATATAAATGGGATCCTACTGATTATGCTCCAAAGGAATTAGTTCTAGGAATAGAAGCACCATTATGGACAGAAACAATTTCTGATACAAAAGCTATGGATTATATGATATATCCAAGATTGTTAGGTTATTCTGAAATAGGTTGGACACCTAAAGAGTCTAGGGATTGGAATGAATATAAGACTAGATTAGAGAAACAAGGGGAGAGAATGAAAAATAAGGAGATAAATTATTATAAAGACAGTAATATATGGGGATCTGAAAAGAATTGAAAAAGAGAATAATGTTTAAAATGAAAAAATAAATTTAAATATAGGGCTGTCGCACTAACAAATATTATTAAATTTAATATTATTATAGCTTTAAAAAGTCATCTAAAGTACTTTTGTACTAAATAGATGGCTTTTTTTAGCTTAAACAAAGAGAAAAAAGTTTTTGAACTGATAAATTAATAAGGATAATTTTCTAATATAAATTTAGATTTTCACATTAAAGTTAAGAATTTTCATACATTTGTTAAGTTTTTCGTATAGAAGTCAATTTATTAAGGTTCTACAATTAAATATGTAAGCTAAGTCAATTATGATGATATTTTGTAAGATAGTTTAAAGTTTAATATGGAAAATAGCTTATAGAAAATTTAAAGGGGGTAAAAATAAAATCTTTAGTTAAAGGGTATTGACAAAAGATGGTTAAAATGATGAGGGGAGATAAAGTATGAAGTTTAAAAAGATATTAAGCTTAGTTATAGCTACAGTAGTAATTACGACTTCTTCAGGGATAACAACATTGGCAGATACTATAGCAAGAGATAATAGTAAAATAGTTAGTACTATAAATAATGAATCACGAAGAACTATATTATTTAATGATGATTGGAAATTTAATTTAGGGGATTTAGCAGGAGCAAAAGAAAAAGATTTTGACGATAGTCAGTGGAGAAATTTAAGCTTACCTCACGATTGGAGCATAGAGTTAGATTTTAATAAAGATTCTCCAGGACGTTATAATGGTGGATTTTTAGATGGTGGAATTGGTTGGTATAGAAAGAGCTTTGTGCTTCCTAAAGAAATGGAAGGAAAGAAAATAAGCATTAACTTTGGTGGAGTATACATGGATAGTTATGTTTATGTAAACGGTAAACAAATAGGGAATAATCCTTATGGATATACTCCATTTACATTTGACATAACAGATGATTTAATATGTGATGGCGTTACTGAAAACGTTATATCGGTAAAAGCAAATAATAAACAACCAAGTAGTAGATGGTATTCTGGTAGTGGTATATATAGAGATGTTAATCTTATAGTTACTGAAAATGTTCATGTTGCAGAATATGGTACTTATGTAACTACACCAGATTTAGAAAACGAATACAAAAAAGATGAAGCTAAAGTTAATATTAAAACAGATATTATGAATGAGGAATCTACAGACAAAGAAGTAAGCGTTAAATCAGTTATAGTAGATGCAGGAGGAAATAACGTAGCGGAAAATGTAACTACTGAAGTAGTTAGTGCAGGTGCTACTAAGAAATTCAATGCAGATGTAACTGTTGATAATCCAATACTTTGGGGAACTGAAAATCCATATTTATATAAGGTAGCCACTACTGTAATTATTGACAATCAAACAGTAGATGAGTATGAAACAGATTTTGGTATGAGATGGTTTGATACGACATCTAATGATGGTTTTTTCTTAAATGGGGAGCAAATGAAGCTCGAAGGTGTATGTATGCACCATGACCAAGGTTCTTTAGGAGCTGTTGATAATAAGACATCAATAAGAAGACAGGTTAAAAAGTTAAAAGAGATGGGAGTAAATTCTATAAGAGTTACTCATAATCCTGCTTCACAACATTTAATAGATATTTGTAATGAAGAGGGAATTCTTCTTATAGAAGAAGCTTTTGATACTTGGTATGGCGGAAAGAATCCATATGATTATGCAAGGTTTTTCGAGCAAAAATCAATCTATGGAGATATGACTTGGGCAGAGCATGATATTAAACAAATGATTAACAGAGGAAAGAATGCTCCAAGCATAATGATGTGGTCATTAGGAAATGAGATATGGGAAACAAGTGAAGCAAAGGGGCTGGAAGTAGCAAAAAATCTTCAGAAGTGGGTTAAGGAAATTGATACTACAAGACCTACAACTATGGGAGAAATTGCATTTATGGGCGATGATGGAGCTCATGAAAATGTAGCTGATATTATAGATGTTGTAGGATTTAACTATGCTGAACATAATTATGATAAATATAAAGAAAAATACGAAGACTGGATAATGTATGGATCAGAGACTTCTTCAGCTATAAGAAGTAGAGGAATATATGCACATCCAGAAACAGTTGGTATAGGTGATAATCATCCAGATTTACAACAATCTTCTTATGATAATGATCGTGTTGCTTGGGGTAGAAGAGCACAAGAATCATGGAAGATGAATAGAGATAGAGAATATATATTAGGAGAATATATATGGACAGGATTCGATTATATAGGAGAACCAACTCCTTATTACAATAAATTCCCATCGAAATCTTCATACTTTGGTGCTATAGATACAGCTGGATTTGAGAAAGATATATTCTATTTCTACCAAAGTCAATGGACAGATAAGCCGATGGTTCATTTATTACCACACTGGAATTGGGAAAATGATGATAGTATAAAGGTTGATGGAGATAAAATATTAGTACATGCATATACTAATGCTAATTCTGTTGATTTATACCTTAATGAAGATGTAACTAGTAATGAGTTAGGAACGTTAGTAGATTCTGAGGAATATGAAGTTACTAATGCAGGTTACAATGGAACTTATAAAGAGACTAAGGATGGTAAGCTTTACTTAGAATTTAGAGTTCCTTATAAACCAGGTAAGTTAACTGCTGTTGCAAAGGATGAAAATGGTAAGGAAATTGCAAGAGATGTAGTTAAAACTGCTAATGATGCTAAAAAGATTGATTTAAGCGCAGATAGACAAGTTATAACTGCAGATGGATATGATTTATCATTTATTACAGTTGATGTAGTTGATGAAAATGGAACTTTAGTTCCAAATGCCGATAACTTAATTAACTTTGACGTTAAAGGTAATGGTAAAATTGTTGGTGTTGACAATGGTAATGCTGCAACTGCTGAGAGATATAAAGATAATAAGAGAAAAGCCTTTAATGGTAAAGCTTTAGTTATTGTTCAATCAACAAAAAATGCTGGTTCATTTACATTAACAGCAACAAGTCCGGGGCTTTCTTCTGATAACACAACAATATACACTGTACCAGAAGAAGAATTAAGTGAAAATAAGATTCTTGGATATGATGTAAGTGATGTTACAGTACCTATTAATGGGGAACTAAAACTTCCAGAGAAAGTAACAGGAATTTATTCAGATGGAAGTAAAAAAGAAGTAGATGTTATGTGGGATTCAGTTCCAGAGGATGCTTTAAAAACTCCTGGAATATTTAAAGTTAAGGGAACTGTAGTAGATAGTAATATACCAGTAAGTATTAAAGTAATAGTTAAAGATATTATTGGGGTATTAGATTCTAGAATGTTATTACCTGTTGGAAAGCAAGATAAACTTCCGACTGAAGTGTCAGTAGTAAGTAATGATGGAAGTATAGAAAAGTATCCAGTAACTTGGGAGAGGGAGTTAACAGCAGAGGATGTTGATTCAGCTAAAACTGTTACAATAGAAGGTATTATTACAGGAGTAGAAAGTTTAAAGGCTAAAGCTATTGTAGTTGTATCTGATAATTTTAAAGAAGCAAATATAGCATTAAATGAAGGTAAGGCATATCCAAGAGCATTTGATGGATTTAGTCTATATGATAGTGTAAATAATATAAATGATGGTATAGTTTCTAAGGTGAGTAGCCCTAAAAACAGATGGACAAACTGGGGGAAACCTGGAGAAAACTATGATGAATATGTTGGTATAGAGTTTGATAAAGAATACTCTATAAGTAAAATAGGAATTTCACTATATGTTGATGGTGGAGTTGCTATTCCAAGTGAGATTTTAGTTGAATATTGGAATGGCAATGAATGGGCTTCTGTTTCTAATCAAAGTAAGACAACTGGATTTTCAGCAGAAGGCACAGAAGAGATTACTTTTGATGAAGTAAATACAACTAAAATAAGAACTTTATTAAAAGAGGATACTGTAGCTAATAAGGCAGTTGGTATTACTGAATTTTATATTTATTCTAATGTAGTAGAGAGTGATGCTACAGCGTTATTAAGTGATATTAAAGTAAATAATGCTAGTATTGAAGGGTTTAATGAGAACACCAATCAGTATGCAATTAATCTACCATATGCTTCAAAGGTACCAGTAGTTACAGCAACTGCTAAGGATAATGCAAGTGTATTTGTAGTTCCAGCATCAAATGTTTATAGCAACGCTACTGTTATGGTTACATCAGAAGATGGAAGAACTAATAATTATATAGTTAATTTTTCAGAAGGTGATCCACAATTAACTTCAGCAACAATAGAATTATCTAAGAAGAATATAATTGAGGATGATATTGTTGATATTATAATAGAGGGAAAATTAGAAGATGATTCTTTAATTGGAAAAGACCAAATACAAGCTAAATATAATATATCTTCAAAGGATTCTGGAGAAGCTAAAATAGAAAATGGTAAGTTATATGCTTATACAGAAGGAACAGTAATTCTAAATGCGGAAATAACTTATAAAGGTAAGACTGTTAGTACTGAAGATATAGAAATAAATATTGGAAAGAATCCAGCTAAAAAGACTATTATTTCATATGAAAAAGTAAATGTAGAAACAAATAAGGGAGTTGCACCAATATTACCAGAAAAGGTAAAAGCAATATATGATATTGGGTTACCTAGAGAGGTAAAGGTTACTTGGGATAATATAAAGGAAGATTCTTATAATAAGTACGGGGTATTTGAAGTAGAAGGAACTGTTGAAGGACAAGCATTAAAAGCTAAGGCAAAAGTGGTTGTTAAGGGGTTATCAGCAGTACAAAATGTTTCACTTGCAACTAATGTAAAGGTGGAACCAAAGCTTCCACAAACAGTAAAGGCTTACTATACAGATGGAACAATAGTTGATCTTCCTGTTACTTGGGAAGATTATGATAAAGAGTTATTAAGTAAAGTTGGAACTTTTGCTGTAAATGGAACAGTAGAAGGAACAGATAAAATTGTAAATGCAAGTATCAGAGTAACTGATGTAACTATAAAAGGTATTAACTTTGCAGGAACAAGAGTAGGTTTCGATTTGGCAATGGCAATAGCTTCATATACACATGAACCATTTGATAGCATTAAATCTGTAAATGATGAAATGATAGATAATAGGAGATGGACTAACTGGGCAGACGTTTCAAGAAGAAGTGATGATTGGGTTGGCGTTATCTTCGGAACAGATGTACCAGAGGATAAATATATAAATAATCTAGAAATTAATTTCTTTGAAGATCATGGATGCAGCCTTCCAGAAAGCTTTGAAATACAATATTATGTTGGAGATAAGGTTGTTCTACCAAATAAACCAGGACAGGTATTAATGGAGCCAGAAAACCCATTTAATGATGAGAGCAATTGGGTAACAGTATCTAATTTAGTTTCTAACCCAGGAATTACATCACCGACAGATACAAATTATTATACTTTTGAAATGGTAAAGACAAAGGCTTTAAGAATAAAGATGAAAGCGAAGGCTGGTAAAGGTTTAGCAATAAGAGAGATGCAATCCTTTGAACAGAGAGTAGTGCAAAATCCAGATTTCGTTGCAAATAGCATAAAGATTAATGGAAAAGATTTAGAAAGCTTTGCTTCAGATAGATATAATTATACAATGAAGTTAAAATCTAATGAAGATTTACCAGAAATAACAGTAGATGCAACTAACAATGCATCAGCATCTGTAGTTTATACTGTAAATAATTCAGAGAAGCTAGATGTTATTGTTAAATCTGAAAATGGACTTAAAGAAGTTAAATATGGAATAACTTTAGAAAGAGAAGCTGAGCAAGGTGAAGTTGATAAAACAGCATTAAGAATGGCAATAGATTATGCGGTAGATGCTGAAGCTAATGGAGCTTTAGAAGGTGTCGTACCAGTGGTTGTTAAAGAGTTTAGAGCTGCATTAGAAGGTGCTAATAAAGTTTATGCTAAGGTTGACGCTACTACAGAAGAAGTTAATGAAACATTTACTAGATTGGTTAATGCAATTCATATGCTTGAGTTTAAGGCTGGAGATAAGACAGAGCTTAATAGACAAATTGAAATAGTTGAAGCTTTAATTGAAGGTAAGTACACTGAAGAAACTTGGTCAAGCTTACAAAAAGTATTAGAAGAAGCTAAAAAGGTATCAGCAGATGAAAATGCTTTAGAGAAAGAAGTTAAAGAGGCTCATGATAAATTAGTTAATGCTATTAGCAAGTTAGAGGTTAAGCCAGAGCCTGCAAATAAATTAAATCTTAAGAATATGATAAAAAAGATTGAAGGGTTAAATAAGGAAGAATATATACCATCTACATGGGCAAAAGTAGAAGAAGTTTTAGCACATGCTAAGGTTATATATGAAAAAGAAGATGCTACACAAGTTGAAGTAAATAAAGTTTATGAAGATTTATTAAAATCATATATTGATTTAAGATTAAAGCCAGATAAGTCTAAACTTGATGATTTAATAAATAAAGTTAAGGAAATGGATTTATCTAAATATACTAATAAGACAGTTGGAAATTTAAAGGCTGCGTTAAATAGAGCAAATGAAGTTTTAGATGATGAAGAAGCCACTAATTCAATTGTAGAAAAAGCCGTTAAAGATTTAGAATTAGCTGTAGCTAGTTTAGAAGAGAAAAAAGACAACGAAGGAAACGGTGGTAATAACAATAATAATGGAGATAACAATAACCAAGGCAACAATGGAAATAATGGAAACAATAATTCAGGAAACAATAAGCCAAATAAAGACAATGGAAAAGGTGGTGAATTACCTAGTACTGGAGCAGCTGTTTCATCTACAGTAATGTTACTTTTAGGAGCTGGAGCAGTTATTGCAGGAGCTAAAACTTTAAAGAAAAGAAAAAGAGAAGAATAATAGAGTTTACTAGAAAAAAATATAGAAGGATTGTAAGATGACATTTCAAATTCATTTTACAATTCTTCTTTTTTATAGAATTAATAATATTAGCTGGATTTGGTGTAGTTACTAATTGTAATATCATAGTAACTACAATAACATCAGTATTTGGTGTAGTTACTAATTATAATATCATAGTAACCACAATAATATTAATTTTATTAGCACCACTTATTTTTTTAGTCTTAGGAATTATGGTAAGAAATAAAATACAAGTTATAACACTAATCTAATAGCTATTTTTTTATAAAATGTATATAAAGTAATGGACACTCCTATTCTTAGATAATTGATATTTTATCTAACTAAGAATGGAAGTGTCCATTATTTTATACTAACAGTATATTTAAAAGTCTTATATTAATTTGATTTTCATTAATAATTTACAAATTTATTTCTTCTGCTTTTATTTTATAATTAGCTTCTCTATATGCTTTTTTAATATAAGAGAATGAACCAATAGCAGTAAGAAGATAACCAATAAGTAAATCTTTCATAAATGCTTCTCTAATGGAAGGCTCTTCTAAGAAATCCGGAACAGCTTTCAATGCATCAAAGAATGTTATATAATAATCCATTTTAAATTCTGAGTAAATATCAATAGCTAAGGAAAAGTGGTTAGCTAAATAAACCATTAAGATAGTAATTATAGAGGTGATGATAACACCTAATAAATTAAGTTTTCCTCCAAGCATTTGATACCCTTTAATACAACAAACAGCAATAGCTAGTCCAGCGATTGCAGCTATATAATTCATTTGATATATAATTATCCAAAGAACAGATCCGAGTAATGCTCCTATAAATCCACCAACAATTCCACCAACTACATTATTACTTTTGTTTTGAACATTATTTTGCTGTTCAGTTATTGTATTTTTTATTTCTAACTGGCAGTTCTTACAACAAGGAATAACAGTAGAGCCTAATAAAAATGGTGTTACTTCTATCCCTTCACCACAAGAACTACAGCAAGTAACTAAATTGTTCATAATAGCAAAATCTATTAACTTATTTAATATAGATAATACTATTTCTGGATTACGATATTTTTTATACTGTGGTGTATATTGTAGCTGAATGCTAGAGGGTTTATATGCTGCATAATTAAGTTTTTTAAATTCAGTTGTTAAATCATGGAGAAAAGAATTCAGTTTATCTTCCCCAAATTCAGAAGTAAGTTTTATAGGGAAATCAATATAATATACATAGTTTATTGAATTTATTGAAATATTATATCCCCTATAGTTTCCAAATAAAACCTCCTGCTTGTTAATAAAATTTAAGTTAGTTGACTCAGCAAGACTTAAAAGTAGTTTATCTTTCATTTCAAATTACCTCCATTACCATCTATTAATATACATAAATAAAAATTAATATTTTTATAAGCTTAATTTAGAAAAATTAATATCCCCAAATATTAATTTAAAAAATTAAGTTAGTTATAATAGTGTCTTAATATATTTTAAATTTGTGTAATTATACCAAAAATTCATTAATATAGCAAGCGGTGTGAAATAATTTTGTGACAAATTTTTGCTTCTAAAATAATAAAGTAGAGTTTAAAAACTACTTAAGATACTATCGTAAGTTTTTAGGGGGTATGCAAAGAGTAATACCAAGAATATGAAGTGAAAATAATGGTTTAACTAATAATAATATTATCATCTAAATAAAGAAATAAAACCATTGTTACGTTTTTATAATTTTCAATGTATTGATAAAATTTGTAAAAAATGATAAAATTTAGCTAAGGTGAATGCGAAAGCTAGTAGTATTCAAGTATGCCAAATAATTTATAAATAGGTAGATTTAAATACTTTTCATAAAGTAGATAATAGATATCTTATCATAAATATACTTGGCATAATTACTGCTTTAAATATAATTAAAGATATTTTTGGGAGGAGAGTGTGGTTATGAAAAAGGTAATAAATGATCCAAGTAATGTTTTAAGTGATATGTTAAAAGGTATTGAGTATGCATATCCTGAGTATTTAAGAAAGATAGAAGAAGGAAATGTTTTAGTAAGAAAGGATAAGGCTACTAATAAAGTTGCTATTATTTCTGGTGGAGGAAGTGGACATGAACCAGCTCATGCAGGCTATGTTGGATATGGAATGTTAGACGGAGCTGTTTGTGGAGAAGTATTTACATCACCTACTCCGGATCAAGTTTATGAAGGGATTAAAGCTGTTGACAGTGGCAAAGGTGTATTGTTAGTAGTAAAAAATTATACTGGTGATATCATGAATTTCGATATGGCTAAGGAAATGGCGGAAATGGAAGGGATAGAAGTTGCTAGTGTAGTTGTAAATGATGATGTTGCTGTTGAGGATAGCCTTTATACAGCTGGAAGAAGGGGAATTGCAGGCACTGTATTTGTTCATAAAATTGCAGGAGCTATGGCTAAAAGAGGTAGAGATCTTTCTGAGGTTAAAAGAGTTGCAGAGAAGACAATTGAAAACGTTAAGAGTATGGGAATGGCAATATCATCTTGTATGGTACCAGCAGCTGGTAAGCCAAACTTTAATTTAGCCGAAGATGAAGTTGAAATTGGAATTGGTATTCATGGTGAGCCAGGAACTCATAGAGAAAAGATTTCAACAGCTGACTCTATAGTAGAGCAGTTAGTGGAAAGAATACTTTTAAACATAGATATTGAAAAAGGTGAAGAAGTAGCAGTTATGGTTAATGGTTTAGCAGCTACACCATTTATGGAACTTTATATAGTAAATAAAAAGCTACATGAAATGTTAGGAGAAAGAGAGATAAAAATATATAAAACCTTTATAGGTGAATATATGACGTCTCTAGAAATGGCAGGATTCTCAATTTCAATTTTAAAATTAGATAAGGAATTAAAGAGTTTATTAGATGAAGAAGCAGATACACCAGCATTAAAAGTTTTTAAATAGGAGGATATACTTATGATAAATGGAATAAAAGTAAAAGAAATATTAAGAAAGATAAATTCAGTTATGGAAGAAAATAAACTATATTTATCTGAGTTAGATGCAGCAATAGGTGATGGTGACCATGGATTAAACATGAGCAAGGGATTTGCAGCAGTAGTTGATAAAATAGATACATTACAATATGATGATATAAGCAATATAATAAAGGCTTCTGGAATGGCTTTAGTATCTAATGTAGGTGGAGCATCAGGTCCCTTATATGGTACAGCTTTTATGAAAGCATCAATGGTTATAGCAAAGAAAACTGAAATAGGAATAGAAGATTTTATTCATATGCTAGATGCGGCACTAGAAGGTATTAAGATGCGAGGCAAAGGAGTTTTAGGAGAGAAAACTATGATAGATTCTCTTGAACCAGCACTTCTATCAGGCAAAAAGGCTTTGGCAGAGGGCATAGAAGCTAAATTAGTATTAAATAAAATTCAAGAAAATGCAGAAAAAGGAATGATTAGCACTAAGGATATAGTAGCAACTAAGGGAAGAGCAAGTTATGTTGGCGATAGAAGTATTGGACATCAAGATGCTGGAGCTACATCTATGTATCTTATATTAAAAACAATTTCACAAGAAGTATAGCAAAGGTAGGATATAATCATGGTTGGTATAGTTATAGTTTCACACAGTAAAAATATCGCAGAAGGAATTAAGGAGCTATCAATGCAAATGGCCCCAGAAGCAAAAGTAGCAACAGCAGGGGGAACAAAGGACAATAGAATAGGAACTGATATGGAGAAAATAACCGAATGTATAAAAGAAGTTTATAGTGAAGATGGAGTACTTGTGTTATTTGATTTAGGAAGTGCCTATATGAATGCAGAAATGGCTATAGAATTTTTAGATGAAGAGCTACGAGGTAAAGTTATCATTGCAGATACAGCTATAGTTGAAGGCGGACTTACTGCAATAGTAGAGGCCTCTATGGGAAGAAATTTACAAGAAATTAAAGATTCAGTAGAGGTTATGAAATTAAATAAAATGCCATAAAGAGATTAGTAAACACGGTTAAGTGTAAAATCAATGTGGAAAATTCTTTAACTAAAAGAAATAGGGATAGTAGGTAGATTTTTGAAAAACTAAATCTACCCACCGTTCCTTTATTTTATTTAAATATTTTACTTGATATAAAGTTTAAATCATAATCATCTACTTTTCCATCATAATTAATATCAGAGTTAATGCTCTTAATATTTGTATCATCTACATTTCCATAATGCTTAGAAGCTATTGCTAAATCCGATATATTAATAAGCTTATCTTTATTTACATCTCCTGTTGTATCAGTTATTAAATACTTATTGAGGATAGATATTTCATTTTTTAAGTTTTGAACTTCGAAGGCAATATCGTATTCAGTAGACATAGGATCATTATATACTTTTTCAGAGTTAGAAATAATTTCAGTGAGTTTATCTTTAACACCTTTTAGGTATTGACCATTTTCAGTACCTTCAACTATAGTACTTAAGAAGGCTTTTGCTTTAATTATTTCATCTTCTAAACTTTTTCTACTTACAGATCCATACACTTCAAATTCATAGAAAGAATATCCATATCCAGAGCTTCTCTTAACACCCTGGAACTTAACATATCGTGCTTTCACTTGAGCAAAGAGTAGCGATTCTGCTCCTCCTGATCCATTTTCTTTATTGTAAACTTCTGTATAGTTTTTTCCATCTTCAGAAACTAAAATTTTATATTTTGTTGCATATGCTGATTGCCAGAATATCTTTACTGAAGATATTTCTTCAACCTTTCCTAAATCAACTTGAAACCATTCATTATCGTTATAATTTGAAGACCACCTAGAGTTTTTAGACGTTTTATCTCCATCTACAGCTTGATTAGGTCCTAAATAAGGTACTTCTGATGATGATGCTGTAGCAGTTTTATTTAAAGCTAAGTTTTCTTGTGGAGCCTCTATTTCAATTCCTGAAAGTTTGCTTATTTCTTCATTAGATAATACTCTATTATAAACTCTTAAATCATCTAAATATCCATTAAAAGAATTAGTCTTACTTCCTATATAATTAAGTGGTAAAACGAATGTTTGAACATATCTACTGCCTTCACCGCCAATTACACCAGGAATTCCATTACCTTCTAATCTTTCTTTAAATTGGCCATTTACATATAAGCTAGTGCCTTTATTATCACCAGTTAGAGTTATATGTGTCCATTTGTTTTCAGGAACAGCATAATTAAAATAATGGTTATAATTTTCTTTTGAAAAACCTAGCTTATTAGTATCGCCTTGCTTTAACTTTAATTTTCCTTCATCAGATTCCATAATTACAGCATCATTTTTATTGTTTTCACTTGGGTTAATCCATGTAGACATTGTCCATCCAAAGCCTAGTGAATCCATATTAGTTTCGATATAACTTTCTCCACCATTTAATTTAACAGAATTTCCAATTCTTCCATCCATGTTCATAGTTATATTTTTACCTTCTAAGGTTACATCTAAATCACTTTTGTTTGTTAGCTCATTATCAAAATCAATTCCTATAACCTCATTATTTGGAAGCTCTTCTTCAACTTTATGAGATATGTTGGCATTTGGAGCTTCTCCTACCTTTTTACTTAATGTTTGGAAGGTACTATAATCTATCTTGCTATCGCTACCACTCCACATTTTTTGTGATAAAGTTTGTACTGCAGGGAAAATTCTATCGTGACAATCATGTTTAGAAATTCCATTTCCATATTTATCATTCCAAAGAGCGAACATACCACCTTTAAGTTGAGGGAATCCATATGGGAAAGTTACATTTCCAATTTTATTTGGCTCCCAATTGTTATAAAGGCTACTGGTATTTAAATAATCATAATAGTATCCAGCTGCTGGAACAATATAAACTGAACCATCTGGTATACTTACTAGATCATAACCTTGTTTTGCCATTTCTATAGGATCAGCATAGCCATTATACCAACAAGCAACAGTTGCATCATTACTTATTGGAGTTTTGCCATTTAAAGCAGTAAGTGATCCCCAGAACATAGGGTCTTTTCCGTAATCATTTACAAGGTTGATTAGATCATCAGCATATTTTCTAAATAACTCCTTAGTTGGTTGATCTGCACCTTTATATTCATCAGTACCTATATGGACATCTGGACCAACAAATACAGGGTCATCTCCTGATAAATATTCATCAAATAGATTTTTTACAAACTCGTATGTTTTTGGATTTTCTAAATTTAAATGATCAGGACCATATTTCTCACTTGCTATTTCAGGCATATAATGTGATATTGCTAAAGAGTGAGCTGGTGTATCTAGTTCTGGTATAATATTTATACCATAATTAATAAATTCTTTTTGAAAGTTTTTAAATTCTTCCTTAGTATAATGTCCATCTTCTGATGCTAATCCTGGATAAGTTTCGGATTCTATTCTAAATCCAGTATAAACTTTAGACCAATCATTACCGAACATTGAAGGGAAGGCGTTGTCATTAAGGTGGATTTGGAAATCATTCATTTTATACCAGGACATAAGTTCTGCTGTATCCTCTAAATAGCTAAGAGGGAAGTATTTTCTTGCTACATCTAGTGAAAAGCCTCTTTTTCCGTACTTAGGGTAATCTCTTGCTTCACCTTTTGGAACATTATCTTTTCCTTCATCTTGCTTTAATATTTGTAATACAGATCTTGTTCCATAAAATACTCCTGTTTCCTCTGGGGCTATAATAGTTATATAGTCATCTATTGATAGCTCATATCCTTGTTTACCTAAAGTAGAATCTTCTTCATTTAATGTTAAATATATATCGCCTTCTGATGGAGAGCCAAACTCTACATTAAAATCTTTTCCTGTAATGTCTTTTAAATCTTTTTTTGTAATATCTGCTGAACTTTCAAGCTTGTCTTTGAATTCAGGATTTACAACTATAGTAGAATCGTCAGTTAAAGTATATTGACCATCATCCCCAGCCCATTCTCTTAATGAAGGAATAACAAATGGTTTTTTATTTTCTCCATCTTGAGGGGGATGGATACCAGGAATATCTATTTTTATATTTTTAGTAATTGCTGTTTTTTCCACATTATCCTTATATGCTAACTCATATAATAAGTTTACACTAACATCTTCTAATGGATTTGTTATGTTTCCGTTTAAATCCAGTACTTCAGCTCTATCAGTACCATATAACTTTAAAGTACATCCTTCTGGAGCATCAGGTAAAATTATAGATTTTCCATCTTCAGAGACAGTAGGTTGAGTAGTAAAATCTTGTGCTATATCATTGATATCTTTAGGTGGAGTTTCTTTATAGATTTCAAATTCATATAGTGAAACACAGTTCCAAACCGCAGGGCTATGTTTTTTTATAAACAACCTTACATATCTTGAAGATACTGATTTATCGAGAGTAATAACTTTTTTTCCTTCAGCACCATCAGTAATACTAGAAACTGTTTCCCAATTAGTTGCATCATTACTTATTTGTATGTCGTATTCCTTTCCTGCGGCAGCTTCCCAATAAAGATGGAACTCCTTAAATTCTTTAACTTCTTCTAAATCAACATAAATCCAAGCACCTACATTTTCATTAAAACTAGAGCTAGACCATCTTGAATCTCTTGATGCTCGGTTTCCATCAAAGGCTTTGTTAGGTGATAGTGATGAGGTCTCATTTCCAGATGAATAAGCTTTTCTATTTAAAGCTAAATTATAGTTGATTTCTTGAGACTGTATATTTTCATATATTATATTTTTATTTTCATTCATAAATGCATTAACTTGAACAGATTGTGATATTGTCATACTTCCAAATATTATGGCACTTATAAGAGCTATAAACTTCTTTTTCATTAATAATTCCCCCTAAAATATTTATTTTAAATCTAATACATTAGTAATTTAAAATAGTTTAATAACCTTAGAATTAAGTAAAGCGTAAAGAATTGTATAGTTATTAAAGTGTAAGATATTAATTTAGCTTCTAATTATCCCTCCTTCATTGTATTACCCAAAATTAAGTTTAATTAACTAAAGAATAGTATGGTAGACAACACCTCCTTTAAGAATTTACTGAAGCTATATTTAGTTAAATATAATTAAAAAAGAAAAGAGCTAGTCCCTCGGTAATAAAGAACTAACTCATGCCTTTTCAGTAACACGTTAATTAACTATATTATTAATAATATAATACTATCTTAACTTTTATTCCAATTTTTGTAAATAGGATTAGGATGGATTATTTAAATAAATAGCAATATGTAGCTCAACTATTAGAAGTAAAGCTTATTTTGAATAAATATACAAAAATATTCAGTGGATACATTTACAGATGGAATTATATGGTATATAATTGAATAAAAGTAATTAAATGGAATAATTTGTGTTGCGTGTTACCAGTTGGGCATTAGCTTTCTCACAATTTTAGTAAGAGAGCTTTTTTTTATGCTCAAATGTAGAATTAAAGATAAAATTCCTAAGAGGACTATTACATAAGAAAAAATTTAAGGATCATATTTTAAATGTTGATAAAGCTGTTTATATAATAAATAAAAAAGTACAAAAACTAACTCTTTTTATAATATGTTGAAATTAATAGAGTTTATAAAAGATTATAGAGGAGGTGAAAGTGAATATTTATTAAATAATTAATAAAGTTTGGAGGTGAAATAATAAAAAGATTATTTAGAAGATAAAAGTTTATTTATAACTAAGTATCATAATTTTTAAGTTTAGAATTTTAGGGGGTAGGATAAATGGGAAAATTAAAATCTAAAATATGCACTATATTAAGTTTTGTATATCTCTTTACATTAACTCCAACTATATCATTTGCAGAAACAAAGGCAACTGATGTTAATAATGAGGTAAGTCTTGAAAGGGCACTTATACCAAAGCCACTTAGCGATTACCAAACAGAAGGAAAATTCATTTTAACAGAAAATACATCTATTTATGTACAAGGAAACACTGAAGAAGAAACAGATGAAATATTTAGAACAGGGGAATATATTTCAAATAAGTTTAGCCCATCAACAGGATTTCAATTCAATGTAGTGAAAGGAGCTAATGTTCCAGATGGAAATATATACTTAACAACTGTAGGTGGAGAAGAAGAGCAAGGTGATGAAGGATACAAAATAAGTGTTACAACTAATGGTGTTGAAGTAGTAGCATATAAGCCAGAAGGTATTTTTAGGGCAGTACAAACATTAAGACAATTACTACCAGCAAGTATTGAAAAAAGTAAAGTAGTTACAGGTGAAGAATGGAGCATGCCATGCTCAGAAATTGATGATAAGCCAGAATATGAATATAGGGGAACAATGCTAGATACTGCAAGACACTTCTTTAGTGTTGATCAAGTTAAGAGATATATTGATAATGCTGCTCAATATAAAATTAACAAATTACATTTACATTTAACTGATGACCAAGGTTGGCGTCTTCAAATTAAAGGAACAATTGGTGAAAAAGAAGAAGACCTTAATAAATTAGTTGAAATTGGAGCCCAATCATCAGTTTATGGTGATAAAGGTGGATATTATACACAAGAAGAATTTAAAGAAATTGTAGAATATGCAAATGAAAGATATGTTGAAGTTATACCAGAATTCGATATGCCAGGACATACTTGGGCTGCATTGGTTTCTTTAAATTATTTAAATTCAACTCAAGATGGAAAACCTGTTGGTCCAAAGGATAATACAAAACCATCTAAAGATTATGATGTAGGATATTCTTCATTTGAATGTAATAATGAAAATACTTATGAATTTGTAGATATTGTATTTAAACAAATATCTGAAATTTCTCCATTAATTAAAACAATTCATGTTGGTGGAGATGAAGCTCATAACACCAGTAAAGAAGATTACAAGAAATTCTGTCAAAGAGTAACTCAAATAGCTCATAACTATAATATGACTACAATCGGATGGCAAGGTTATGATGAAGTAGTAACAGGTGATCAAAATGCTATTTGTCAATACTGGGATAATAGCTCTGCAACTGGAAATAATTTCAAAGGGGATTTAAAACAATTAGTTTCTCCAGCTAATAAAGCATATATTGATCAAAAATATGATAGAAGTACTGAGTTAGGTCTAAGTTGGGCAGGTCCAACTTCAGTTAAACAAGCATATGAATGGGATCCAACTGATTATGGTGCTAGAGATAGAATTATTGGTATTGAAGCACCATTATGGAGTGAAACTATAAGAGAAAGTAAAACTGAAAATCTTGAATTTCTGGCTTTCCCTCGGTTGTTAGGATTAGCTGAAATCGGTTGGTCACAAAAAGAATATACAGAATGGGAAACTTATAAACCACGATTAATTGCTCATGGCGAAAGAATGAAAAATCAAGGAATAAATTACTTTAAAGATCCTAATATATGGGAAGTTCCATATGAGCCAGTAAATGCTGAGTGGAATATGGATGAAGCTGAAGGAACAGTAATTAATGATAAAAATGGTTTATATCCAGGAACAATAAAAGGTGGAACTACATGGGTTGAAGGTAAAAATGGAAGCGCACTTTCATTTGATGGAACTGGGTACGTTGATTTAGGAATAAATGATTTAAAGGGTGATTGGTCTGCTACACTTTGGGTTAAGAAAGGTCAAAATACTGGAACAAATGCAGTTTTAATTGGAGGAAATGAAGGAGAAATCAAGCTTGAACAATGGAAAAATACCAAAAAAGTAGGTATTACAAAATTTGGTGTAAGTGATTCTACATTTAATTATGTAGCTCCAGAAGGAGAGTGGGTACACTTATCATTTGTAGGTGATGGAACAGGTACAATTTTATATGTAAATGGGCAATTACAAGATAAAATATCAGCAAAAATAAATGGACCAGCTAAGAGAATTGGTGCCAATGCTAAGGCAGGATTAGCTGATTCAGGAAATATGAAGGGTTCCTTAGATGAGGTTAAGATATTTAATAGAGCATTAACAGCAGAGGAAATAGCTACAATAGTAAAAGGTGGAGAAGAAGTACCAGTAGAAGTAGGTTTTAAAGTTACTTTACCAACAGATGAAATAACTGTTGGAAATAACTTTGGTATTAAATTAGGAGCTAAAGATTTATCTGCTGATAATATGTATGCTATGCAATTTGATGTAGCTTACGATAAAGAAAAAGTAGACTTTGCTAACGCAACATCAGTTGATGATTCTAAGTATATAGTTTCAGCTAAAGATAATAATGGAACTGTAACTGTAGTAGTTGCTACAAAGGGAGTAGCTATAGAAAATGATAAAGATATTGTTAACTTAGAATTCACTGCTAAGGCTTCTGGAGAAGAGATAGCATTTAATATCACAAATGGTGTAATTGCTGATGAAGATGGTAATGTTGTTGAGATGGCTGATGAGGCTGCAACATTAACTATCGTTGAAGGAGAAGTTGAGCCTGAGCCAGAAGTTGATAAGACAGCATTAAAGATAGCAATAGATTATGCTGATGAAGTAGTAGCTAATGGTGGATTAGAAGGTGTAGTACCAGCTGTTGTTAAAGAATTCAATGAATCGTTGGCACAAGCTAAAGAAGTTTATGGAAATAAAGATGCAACAGAGGTAGAAGTAGATGCTGCATTTAAGAGATTAGTTAATTCAATATGGATGCTTGAATTTAAGCAAGGAAATAAGGAAGCATTACAAGCACTTGCAGATTCAGTAAAAGCATTAGTTGAGAAAGAGTATACATCAGATTCATGGGCGAACTTACAAAGAGCTCTTGGAGAAGCAGAAAAGGTAATAGCTGATGAAAATGCAATGCAAGAGGAAGTAGATGAAGCATTAAATAACTTAAAGACAGCTATAGATGCTTTAGTTAAGAAGAATATAAATAAGACAGCTCTTCAAAGCTTAGTAAATAAGGTTGAAGGCTTAAATAAAGATAAATATATTAAGTCAACTTGGGATAAGTTTGAAAAAGCATTAAAAAATGCAGAAAAAGTTTTAGCAAATGAAGATGCAACTCAAGAGGAAGTAGATGCAGCTTATAATAACTTACTTAAATCTTACCTTGATTTAAGATTAGTTCCAGATAAATCTGCTCTTGAAGATTTAATAAATAAAGTAAAGAATATGAATTTATCTAAATATACTAAGGAAAGTATAGCAATGCTTAAGAAAGAATTAAAGAGTGCTAGTAAAGTAGTAAAAGATAAAGAAGCTACACAAGAAGAAGTAAATGCAGCAACTAAAACTTTAAATCTAGCTTTAGCTAATTTAGAGGCAAAGGGAGACTCAAATAATTCAGGTAATAATAACAATGGAAACAACAATAATAATGGAAATAACAATAATTCAGGTAACAAGAAGCCAAATAAAGACAGAGGAAAAGGTGGTAAATTACCTAATACAGGTGGAACTCCAGCAGCTGCTGTAGGATTATTTGGAACGGTGCTTGCAACAGCAGGAGTATTTATATTAAAGAGAAAAAGTAAATAAGACGAAGTAACATTAAAGAGTGACATAAGATAGATAGAATACTTATGTCACTCTTTATTTTATATTTTTAAAAGACATAATTCTCTTAATTTTTATAAATAAATTAAGAGAATGAACAATATAATATTATGAAGTACAATTAAGCATTAAGTGAAAATGTTTATTGGGTTAAAAGAATAAAGTTTATTATGGGGGGATTGATTTTGAAAAGTAAAATGATTAGAAAATTATTAGCCACAGCAATGGCTACAGTATTTATTATTAATGGATTAACAGTAACCAAAATAGATGCTGTGACTAATAATAGTACAGAGGTAGAAAGAACACTACCTAACTTAAATCCAGTTCCACAAAATATAGAGATAAATGATGGAGTATTGACAATAACATCTTCTGTAAATATAAAAGGTAGTGATGTTGCCGATGAAGATGCTATAAGAATTTTAAATGAGTTTTTAGTTGAAAATAATATTACAGTAAATGAGACATATAATGAAGCTTCTACTACTTTAATAATTGGTGAAGTGGAAGATGATATAGCTGATATGGATACTGCAAAGGAAAAGTTAGGTATTGAAGATACTGTAGAATTAGAAGAAGAGGGATATGTACTTGCTGTTGATAATAGCAAAGGCAAAGGTGGAACTATATTAATAGAAGGTAAGGATGGCGATGGTACTTTCTATGGGGTGAAAACTTTAACACAGCTAGCTGAGAGTGATGGAGGGGAAACTACTGTTACAGAAGTTAAAATAAGTGATGAACCTACAATGAGGACAAGGGGAATAGTTGAAGGTTTTTATGGAAATCCTTGGACTCATCAAGATAGATTAAATCAAATTGAATTTTATGGAGAGCATAAAATGAATACTTATATTTATGCTCCAAAGGATGATCCTTATCATAGGGAACAATGGAGAGCTCCATACCCTGAAAGTGAAATGTCAAGAATGAGTGAGTTAATAGAAACTTCGAAAAAAAATAAGGTGGATTTTGTTTTTGCAATTTCTCCAGGTATAGATATTAGATTTGATGGAGATGCTGGGGAAGAAGACTTTCAAGCATTAATTAATAAATGCCAATCACTATATGATATGGGAGTTAGAAGTTTTGCAATATTATTTGATGATATCAGCAATAAGGATGGAATAAAGCAAGCCACTTTACTAAATAGATTTAATGAAGAGTTTGTTAAGGTTAAAGGTGATGTAAAACCACTTATAACAGTTCCAACAGAGTATGATACTCATTCTATGGGAAGAGTTGAGGAATTAAATCCATATACTAGAGATTTTTCTAGTACATTGGATAGTGACATAATGGTTATGTGGACTGGGCCAGTAGTTGTTTCAGAAGGAATAGATTTAGAAAATGCACAGTTTGTAAATTCTATATATGGTAAGAGAATGGGAGTATGGTGGAATTATCCTGTTACTGATTATATGAAAGAAAAACTAGCATTAGGACCAATATATAATGCTGATAAAGCTTTAAAAGATGAAGTGGACTTCTTTACAATGAACCCAATGGAGCATGCAGAATTTTCTAAAATAGCATTAGCTACAGGTGCAGCCTATTCATGGAACACAGAAGCTTATGATTATGATAAAGCTTGGAATAAAGCTATAGAAATGTTATATGGAGATTTAGCAGAAGAAATGAAGGTTTTTGCAAATCATTCTACAAGAATGGAAGGTGGGTGGGCTTCTACAGGTAGAGCTGATGCACCAGAGGTAAGAGCTAATATGGATAGCTTATTGAAAAAGTTAGCTAAAGGACAAGATGCTTCTTATGAAATAGATTATTTATATAAAGAGTTTGATAGTATGATTAATGCAGCAGATAAATTAAATGCTGAATTACCAAGTGAGGTATTATCAAGATGTAAATCTAATTTGGATAAGTTAAAGCTCTTAGGTGAAAATGATAAATTAGCTTTAGATATGTTAATTGCTTTAGTTAATAATAATGAATCAGAGGTTTATAGAATAAAGAGTATATTAAACGATAATATGTCTAAATTAAATTCTGGAGCTAAGGTTTCAGAAAAAACAGCATTAGCATTTATAAATGAAGCATTAGCATTTGATCCTTATCCAGTGGCCGGATTTAATATATCAAGTACATTTGTAGCTACAGGTGAAGAAGTTACTTTTACAAGTACAAGTTCATTATCAGCTGTTGATATGGAGTGGACATTTGAAGGTGCTAATATTGAGAAAAGCAGAGAGGAAAATCCAACTGTAACTTATGCAGAAGAGGGAATATATTCAGTCTCTCTTAAGGTAAAGAATCCTTTAGGAGAAGATGAAATAGTAAAAGAAGGATTGATTACGGTTTCAAATGCAGCAAAAGAGGAGAAAATCAATCTTTCATTAGGTAAGACAGCAACAGCATCAAGTTTTGTAGCTCCAGGAGAAGCACCAAGATTTGCAATAGATGGAGATGTAAATACTAAATGGTGTGCTTCAGGTAATGGAACACATACTTTAACTATAGATTTAGGAACAGTAAGTACAATAAGCGATGTAATAATTAAACATGCAGAAGCGGGTTCAGAATCACCAGCGTTGAATACACTTTCTTATAGGATACAAGTTAGTAGTGATGGACAAAACTATAAAGAGGTATTAAAGGTAGATAAAAATAATAAGGCTGTAACTAATAATCCAATTCCAGTAACTAAAGGTAGATATGTTAAATTGTTAGTAGACAAGCCTGCGCAAAATAGTGATAAAGCAGCAAGAATTTATGAAGTAGAGATAATGGGATTAAATAAAGATATTGAATTACCACCTATATATGGAGAATCAGGGGATAATAAAGAGCCAATAGTTTACCCAACTCCTCAAAAAACTAAATATTTATCAAAGGAAGACATGTCATTAACTGGTGAAGTAAATGTAGTTGTTCATGGTGATCAAGAAAAGTCAACAATAACTAAATTAGATGAAATATTAAAGAAAAATGATATAGAGTATGCTGTATCTGACAATATAGATGAGAATAAGGCTAATATAGTGATAACTTCTGATAAAAATCATTGTGATGAATGTGTAGATGACGATTTAGTAAATGATAAAGCATTAAAAAATAAAGAAGGTTATGTACTTAAGACTAGTGATGATGATAATAAAAATGGGGATATAACTATTATTGGTTCAGATAAAGATGGAGCATATTATGGCGTATTAAGCTTAGGACAAATATTAGAAAAAGGTTCAGATGATAAATTTGCTGAGGTAGTTATTTCAGACTATCCAGAAATAGAGTTTAGAGGGTTTATCGAGGGGTTCTACGGTATACCTTGGAGTCATGAGGATAGAATGAGCCTTATGAAGGATACAAGTGAATATAAAATGAATACTTATATTTATGCTCCAAAGGATGACCCTTATCACAGGAAGGATTGGAAGAAGTTATATCCAGAAGATAAGGCACAAGAAATTAAGGAGCTTGCAACAGCAGGTGCAGAAAATAACTTTAATTTCTGTTGGACAATACATCCAGGTGCAACTTTGAAGTTTACAGATGAGGATTTTAATGCATTAATTAATAAGCTTGAACAATTATATGATTTAGGGGTTCGCCAATTTGGAGTATTATTTGACGATACAGATGACTGGACTAATGGGAAAAAACAAGCAGAATGGATTAATAGAATAGATACAGAGTTTGTAAAGGCTAAAGGTGATATTGCACCTATGATTGTCATTTCAGCTAGATATAACTCTGCATGGGGACCAAGTATGAATAATTATTTTAAGCCATTCATGCAAACATTACACGAAGATATTCAAGTAATGTGGACAGGACATGCAACAATGTCAAATGTATCTAGAGATGTATTTGAGTGGCCTAAGATTCAAACAGGTGTAGATAAGGATATGGCAGTTTGGTGGAACTATCCTGTTAATGATTATTGTGATAGTAGACTTCTAATGGCTCCATTACACAATCTTAATAAAGATTTAGATAATGTTAGTGGATTCTTTTCTAATCCTATGAATCAAGCGGAGGCGTCTAAGGTTGCATTATATAGCATAGCTGACTATACATGGAATACTGATTCATTTGATTATATGAAGAGTTGGGAGACTTCTATAGAAAAACTTGTTCCAGGGGCTAAGGAAGAATTTATGAGATTTGCATCTAATACTTCTTATTTAAAAGATAGTGGTGGTGCTAGTGGTCCTTTTGAATATGATGAGTCTTGGTATTTGACAGATAAAATAAATAATTTATCCAATAGTATAGCAAATAATGAATCAATAATTGAACCAGCTAATGCATTATTAGATGAATTTAAGCTTATCATATCAGATTACGATAAACTTGTAAGTAATATAAATAATAAAAACTTACTTGAGGAAACACAAGTATTCTTAGATGCATACAAAGCTTTAGGAGAAGCAGGAGCAGCAGCAATGGAATCATTAATAGCTGCAGAAGAAGGTAAAATCGAAAATTGGTTAAATAAAAATAATTTAGCTAAAGAAAAACTAGATTTAATGGAAAGTTATAAGGTAAAGAGAGCAGAAGATAATAATGGAGATTTAGTTGAAGTAGAGTATGTAGTAGCAGTAGGTGAAAAGAGACTTAAACCAATAATAAAAGATGCTATAAGATTATCAAATACTATTCTTTCTAAATCTATATTTGTTGATGAGCAAGCTAAGGCTGTAGGTACATTAGATGGAATTGATAATATTAATGTAAAATTCGAAAATGGATCATATTCAATTGATAATGTAACTGGAGTAAAGTTAGGAGATTATGATTATATTGGAATAGCATTTCCTAAGGCAACTAAATTAAGTGAAGTTGTAATTGAGGCTAGTGATTATGAGGGGTTAGCACTTGAGTACTCATTAAATGGGTTAGAGTGGCAAAAGGCAGAGACAACTGTAGAAGATAATATAATGAAGACTACTTCTAATGTAGCTGCAACTTATGTTAGATTAGTTAGTACAAATGGAGATACAAAGGTTATTGATATAACTAGATTAATAACAAAACCAGTTTATAAAGCGAATTCTAGCATATCTCAAAATATAGGACAATATCAAAGTTATTCTATTGATAAAGCTTTAGATGGAAATATGGATACTAAGTATTGGTCAGATAAAGCTACATCAAAAGGCCATTATATTCAAGTTGACCTTGGAAATAAAATACCTCTTTATGATGTAACTTCATATTTTGGAAATATGGATTATATGAGAAATTCAGAATATTTAATCTCAGAAGATGGTATCAATTGGACATCCTTAGGTGATTTACAATTTGCTGATGAAGGTGGGAAAAAGGTAGCTACTGCAAATGCTGAAGGTAAAATGACAAGATATATTAGAATAAAAGCTAATGGAGAAAATTCAGGATACTGGATACAATTATATGAATTAAAATTTAATAAAACTGTTCCGGATTTTGGTAATGATTATGTTGAATTAGTCACAGGAAGCCCAGCAGGTAGATGGGATGCATTATATGATAGAGATTTATCTACTGCTTTTGAGGCTGATGAGGTAAGTGAAGGTGATGCATTAGTTTATAAAATGACAAGAACAACTAAAGTTGAAGAAATAATGTTCTTACAAGATTCAGAAAGAATAAGTGAAGCAAAGATAAGTGTTAAGAATACAGAGGGTAATTGGAGAGAAGTAGGAAGTTTAGAGGAACAATTAACAACTCTAATTGTTAATGAAGAGATACTTGAAGTAAAATTAGAATTTGATTCAAATAAACCTGCTCCAAAGATTTATGAAATAATAGTTAAAGAGAATGCAAATATTAATGTATTTAAGGAACACTTAAAGATTGCGGTTGAGGAAGCAAACAAAATAACAGAAGAAGATTTAGAAAATGTTGTTCCAATAGTAGTAGAAGAGTTTAAGAAGGCCTTAGAAGAGGCCGAGGCTGTATTATCAAATTTAGGTGCTACGCAAGATTCTGTAGATAAAGCTTTTGATAGATTAAGTAAAGCAATGCATATGTTATCTTTCAAAAAAGGAGATAAGGAACATTTAATTGCATTAGTAGATAGGATTAATAAGCTAGATAAGAACGAATTTATTGCAAGCACTTGGGATAAGCTACAAGTTGCATTAGATGAAGCAAATGTAATAATAAATGACAGTAATGCTATGGAAAAAGAAGTGGTAGAGTCTTATGACAAATTAATGAGAGCATTTTTAGAACTAAGATTAAAACCAAATAAAGATAAGTTAGAAGGATTAATTAATAAAGCTGAAGGTCTGGATTCAACTAAATATACTAAGAAGAGTTGGAAGAATGTAGAGAAGGCTTTAATTTCAGCTAAGAAAGTATTTGCTGATGAAGATGCTACAGAAAAGGAGATTGCTAAGGCTGAAAAAGATTTAGGGGTGGCATTAACTAATTTAGAGGCAAAGGGAGACTCAAATAATTCAGGTAACAATAATAATGGAAATAATAATCAAGATAACAATGGAGATACTGGAAACAATAATTCAGGTAACAAGAAGCCAAATAAAGACAACGGAAAAGGTGGTAAATTACCTAGTACTGGAGCAGCTGTTTCTTCTTCATTAATATTACTTTTAGGAGCTGGAGCAGTTGTTGCTGGAGGAGTAACTATAAAGAAAAGAAAAAGAGAAGAATAATTAATTTATTTGTTGGGTGGATAATAATTTAATATAATCATTATGCTAAAGGAGTTATTTTAAAAATAACTCCTTTTTAAGTAGATTTGTTTATTTTAAAATTATAATTAATGAGATTTTTTTAATTTAAGCACAAACGATACTATAAATGAAATTATAGATATAGCTAAGAATACATAGAAAAGTGGTATTAAGAAGAATGGTTCAACAAGTGTTCCATCCGGAGCAATTTCACTTCCTATAATATTAAATAAAACAATGCATGACACTGAAATAATAAGTGATATTAATGATACAATATATTTTTTCATTTTAAAAACCTCCATATAATGTAATTTAGTCTTTTATTGTTAGTGACTTTATAAATAGAGTATAATACATATATACATGCAAGTCAATAATAAATTATTGAATAACAATAAAAAAATATTGTTATTAAAATGATAGTATATTCTATAATATTAGTTAAAGAACTATTTAGATATTTATAATATACGATTGATAAGATATGTTATAATAAGTATAGGTTTACATATAATGCGGGAGGATGGTATGAAGAATCAGATACTAAAGATGTTAAAAGAAAAAAGTAAAAATATTACTATAGATACATTAGAAGAACTTACTGCAACTAATATAAGTAATGAACTTAAAATAAGCAGAAATTTAGCTAGCCAGTATTTAAATGAATTTGTTAATGAGAGAAAAGCGATAAAGGTTAATAAAAGACCAGTGTATTTTCTAGATGTAGAGGAATTAGAACTTAAGTATAAAAAAAGTATAGATAAAGAAAATTATAGCATTGAAGAAATTGAAGAGTATTTCACCGTATTTTCAGAAGAAAAAAAGGATTTCATGAATTTAATTGGATATAAGGGCAGCTTAAAATATGTTGTAGAGCAATGTAAATCGGCAATTGCATATCCTCCAGATGGACTACCTATATTATTTTATGGACCAACTGGTACAGGAAAGAGCTATATGGCAAATTTAATGTATGAGTATGCTGTAAATACAAGGAAGGTATCGAGTGATAAGAAATTTGTTACGGTTAATTGTTCAGAATATGCAAATAATCCAGAATTATTAACAGCAAATCTTTTTGGAGCAAAAAAAGGATCATACACAGGTGCTGATAAGGATACAGTTGGATTGATTAAAGCAGCTGATGGAGGAATATTATTTTTAGATGAGGTACATTGTTTAAAGCCAGAATGTCAAGAAAAATTATTCTTATTTATGGATAAGGGAATATATCACATGGTTGGTGATAATGAAATTTGGCATGAAGCTAACGTAAGATTAGTATTTGCTACTACTGAAAATCCAGAAGATGTATTGTTAAAGACTCTTCTTAGAAGAATTGCTATTATAGCAACAATACCTTCTTTGGAAGATAGGCCAATTGAGGAAAGAAAAGGAATTATACATCATGTATTTAAAAGGGAATCGGAAAATATAAGAAAAAAAATTAGAATTAGTAATGCTGTTTATAAAGCATTATTAAATTGCAATTTATCAGGAAACATAGGGCAAATAAAAAATTATATAAAAGCAGGTTGTGCGAATGCATTTTTACAACAGATTGATAATTCAGAATATTTAGATGTAAATATATATAATATGCCTCAATTTTTATTGTCCTTTAACAACAAGGATCAAGTTGTAGTTGAAAGAGCCTTAGATAAAAAAATGATAAATATTGAAGAAATTAATCCAGAGAAAAGAGCAGAGAATAATTGTAAAATTGTAGAACTGTATGAAAGTATAATAAAAAGTTATTCAAATAATAAAATTAAGAATTTATCTTTTAAAGATTTTTTAATAGATTATGATAAGCAGTTAAACAGGTTTTATGATTATATAGTTTATTCTAATATAGAGGCTAATTATCAAAAGGTGCAGTATATAAAGACTGTGTTAGAAAATATTTTTGATCTTACAATTAATCAATATAGAATAAATATACCTAATAATGATATTATAGTTTTTTCAAGATATTTAAATGATTATATTCAAAATAGAAGTGAAATAAGTATATGGGAAAATACGAATAAAGAATTAATAAAAAAAGTAGAGGAAGAGGTAAATGTTAAACTAAATAGAGAGCATCATATAGCTGTTGAAATAAGTAATTTATTACAGAATAGCTTAGATGTAACTTTAGGAGGGATGGAATTAGCTTTTCTAACTATGAATATTAAATCTCTTAATAAAGAAGTGGATATTAATAGAATACCTGGGATTATCTTAAGTCATGGCTATTCAACAGCAAGTAGTATTGCAGATGCTGCTAATAAATTATTAGATTGTTATATCTTTGATGCAATAGATATGCCGTTAGGGGTTAGTTCTGAGGAGATAGTTAAAAAGATTAAAGACTATATAAATAAGAAGGGGAATTTTAATGAAATTATACTTTTAGTTGATATGGGATCATTAGAGGATATATATAAAGGCATACAAAATGACACAAACATAAATATAGGAATAATAAACAATATAAATACTAAGCTTGCTTTAGATATAGGCTTAAAACTAATTCAAGGATATGAAGTAGAAGAGATACTAAAAGAATCTTGCAATAGGAACTACTCTAGCTATAAGTACATTAAAAATAGAAAGTTAGAGAAGGTTATTTTAACAGTATGTCCAACTGGAATTGGAACCTCTAAAAAGATTGCAGAATTAATAAATAGAAGTTTACCAAGAAAAATAGAGATAAATATAATACCACAGGATTATGGATTAATAGTTGATGAAAAGACATTAAAGGAGTTACAAGATAAATATGATATTAAGATTGTAATTGGAACTATAAATCCTAATATTGAAGAGGTCCCATTTATATCTCTTGAAAATATTATAGTTAATAATCAATTAGAGTATTTAGAAGAGATATTCAGTGAATATTTAACTGCTGAAGAGATAAAAACATTTAAGGACAATATAGTAAAGGTGTTTTCACTATCTAATATAGTAGATTATCTTACAATATTAAATGCGGAAAAGGTACTAGAGGTTGTAGGTGTTGCAGTAGATGAGATGGAAAAAAAACTTAATATTGAACTTATGACAAGTATAAAGATAGGTCTATATGTACATTTATCATGTTTGTTAGAAAGATTAATAACTAAAACTCATATAACGTCTTATGACGGTATAGAGAAGTTTAAAGAAGAGAATAAAGAGTTTATTGAAATAGTGAGAGAATCGTTAACTGAAGTAGAGAAGTATTTTAGTGTCGAAATACCTGTCGAAGAAATAGGGTACATTTTCGACTATATAAAAAGTAATAAATAATAATAAGGAAAATAGAGGCGTGTAGGCTATCGACTGATAGTTGGCACGCCTCTTGCTTTATATAAATACTGAAAGGAGATGAATCTATTGAGAAGAGTAATTTTAGCAACACATGGGGAATTATCAAAAGGAATGCATAATTCAATTAAATTAATCATCGGTGATATGGCAAATGATATAGAAACATATTCCTTATATACAGGAAATAGCCCAGCTGATTATGTAAATGAAATTAGGCAGGATGTAGAAAGTAAGGAGGATACAGAATTCATTTTTATTACAGATATAAAGGGCGGTAGTGTTCATACTGCATTAATGGAATTATGCGTGTATAAGAATGTTAAGCTATTTTCTGGAATGAATATGAATTTAGTTTTAGATATTTTATTATCTTTTCCAGATGAAATATCAAATAAGCAAAGCGAAATAATAATTAGTCAAGCAAGAGAAGGAATGACCTTTTTAAATTATCAAAGTTTAAATGCAGATGAAAATGAAGAATTTTAATAAAATTTTAGGAGGAATATTATGAAAAAGAATTTTTTAAGTTTATTTAAGAATGAAAAACCAATCTTTGCAATGTTGCACTTAAAAGGAGATACTCAAGAAGAAACTTTTGAAAAAGCAAAAGAAGAAATCAAAATCTATATGGAAAATGGTGTAGATGCAGTAATTGTTGAAAATTACTACGGAAATTACTATGACATGGAAAGAGTTCTACAATATTTGGAAGAAAGTAATTTGGATATTGTTTACGGAGTTAACTGTTTGAATGTTGATGCAATGGGATTTGATTTAGCTAAACGTTTCGGAGCTAGTTTTGTACAATTAGATTCAGTAGCTGGTCACTTACAATTAAGAGATGATCCAGGATTTGAAGCATTTATTAAAAAAATGAGAGAAGAATATGATGGATATATTCTTGGTGGAGTAAGATTTAAATACCAACCATATTTATCTGGAAGATCATTAGAAGAAGATTTAACAATTGGTATGACTCGTTGTGATGCGATTGTTGTAACTCAAGATGCAACTGGACAAGAAACATCTATGGATAAAATTAATGAATTTAGATCTATCATGGGTGATTTCCCACTAGTAGTTGGTGCAGGATTAACTCCAGATAGTTGTGAAAAACAATTTGAAGTTGCAGATGCTGCTATCGTAGGAAGTTACTTTAAAGATACGTACAAAGATACAGGTGATGTTGATGGATCACATGTAAAAACATTGATTGATGCTGTAGAAGAAGTTAGAAGGGGAGGACAATAATATGATTAAGGCAGTAAGAATAGACCATCGTTTAGTGCATGGACAAGTAGCTTTTTCATGGACAAAGTTTTTAGAAGCTGATTGTATTTTAGTTGCTAGTGATAATTTAATGAAAGATGAATTAAAAATGACTGCAATGAAAATTGCAAAACCTACTGGAGTAAAACTAGTTATGAAAAGCATCGATGATTCTATAAAAGCATTAAATAGCGGAGTTACAGATAAATATAAATTGTTTATTGTAGTCGAAAGTGTAGAAGATGCTTATCGCCTAGCAAATGCAGTTCCAGCTATCACATCAATTAATATTGGTGGTATGAAAGCAACAGAAGATCGTAAACAAATTTCAAAAGCTGTTTTTGTATCAGAAAATGATGTGAAAATGATGAAAGAATTGGGGAGTAAAGGAATTGAATTAGAAGTTCGTTTAGTGCCAAGTGATATAAAACAAAATGCTTTAAAATTAATCTAAAAGGAAAGAGAGGAAAAGTGTATGAGCTTAGGATTTCAGGCTATATTAATTGGATTAGTTGCATTTTTTGGTTATTTCCACAATTATGCAGGTTCTACAATGTGGAATCGCCCGATTATTATGGCTACATTAACAGGTCTAGTATTAGGAGATATGACTACAGGTATCATGGTAGGTGCAGCATTAGAACTTGCATTCTTAGGAGCAGTTCCAATTGGGGCAAGTAATCCACCAGATATGACAGCAGGATCAATCATTGGAACGGCATTTGTTATTGCAAGTAATGCTCAAATAGGGGCAGCAATTGCATTGGCTATTCCAGTAGCTACATTAGCATTATTATTTAACAACTTATTAATGATGTTTGTATTAGTATGGGTAGCTCACTTAGCTGATAAATTTGCAGAAGAAGGAAATGCAACAAAAGTAGAATGGTTATGTAGAATTGCTGCAATTGGAAATATGTTAATATTAGCATTGGTAGTATCAATTTCTTTCTACGTAGGTGTTCCAGTAATTGAAAAATTATTAGCAATGATTCCAGAATGGATTATTCATGGTATGGATATAGCTGCAGGAATCTTACCAGCGATAGGGTTTGCAATGTTAGCAAAAATGATTCTTACAAAAGAGTTAGTTGCATTTTTGCTTTTAGGGTTCTTATTAGTAGCTTACTTAAATATTCCGGTTTTTGGAATAGCATTATTAGGTTTAGTTATAGCTCTAATTACTTTCTATATGAGAGACAATAAATCAGGAAATATAGAGGAGGCTTACGCAGATGAAAACGAATTCTAAAAATACTATTGATCCAAATAGTAAAATAACCAAAAGAGATTTTTGGAAAGTATTCACAAGAAGTTGTACGTTAGATTCAGCATGGAATTATGAGCGTCAACAACACTTAATGTATTGCTATACAATGATTCCTATTTTAAAAAGACTTTATTCAGATAATAAAGATAAGATGTCAAAAGCATTAAAACGACATTTAGAATTTATGGCGTGTACTCCACATATAGTAACATTACTAGCTGGTATTACAGGCGCAATGGAAGAACAAAATTCAAAGGATGAAAATTTTGATGAAAGTTCAATCAGCGCTGTAAAAACTTCATTAATGGGACCAATGGCAGGATTAGGAGATTCATTCTTCTGGGGTACTTTATTAACAATAGCAGTTGGAATTGGTGTTTCTTTTGCACAACAAGGAAGTATTATGGGACCAATTATATTCTTGCTTATTATAAATGTTCCAGGATTCTTAGCTCGTTTCTATTGTTTGAAATTCGGATTTAAATATGGGGTTAAATTCTTCACGGATATGTCCAATAATGGTGTTATAGAAAAGGTTACAAAATGTGCATCAGTGGTAGGTTTAATGGTAATTGGAGGAATGATTGCAACAACAGTTAAAATGCCAATTACATTAGAAGTTGGAGTTGGAGAAATTGTTGAACCTCTACAAAAGTATTTAGATCAAATTATGCCTTGTTTATTACCAGCATGTGCATTTGGAGTAATGTACTGGCTATTAGGTAAAAATGTTAAGACAACTCGTATTTTAGTATTCTTATTAATTTTTGGTTGTATTGCTTCATTTTTTGGAATAATGTAATAAAATCAAGCATTAAGAAAAGGTTTATCAATTTATTATTTATTGTTTAATGAAGATCACCAGTTATTATGGTGGTCTTCATTAGCAATATTGCATTTAAGTAAATGTATTATATTACTATAGGTTAATTAAATATTTTGAAAAATATAGGATTTATTAGATATATTTAATTACAAGGACATAAAAGAAGAGGGAGGAGACAAGCTTATGAACAAGGATGAGTTAATACAAATTTCAAAGGAAGTTAGAAAAGATATTATAAATATGATATATGAAGCAAAATCAGGACATCCAGGTGGATCACTATCCTGTGCAGATATAATAACATATTTATATTTTGAAAAAATGAATATAAATAAAGATAATTATTTAAATGATGAAAGAGATAGATTTGTACTTAGCAAAGGACATGCAGCACCAGCTCTTTATGGAGCACTTTGTGAAAAAGGATTCTTTCCCAAAGAGGAATTAAAAACATTGAGAAAAGTTGGTGCATTACTACAAGGACATCCTGATAAGAAAAAGGTTCCAGGTGTTGATGTATCCACAGGATCTCTTGGGCAAGGGATATCAAATGCAGTAGGTATGGCGTTAGGACTTAAACTTAGAAAATCACCAGCTAATGTTTATACAGTTCTAGGTGATGGAGAATTGCAAGAAGGATTAGTATGGGAGGCGGCAATGGCAGCAGCTCATTATAAATTATCAAATTTAGTAGCAATAGTTGATTATAATGGCTTACAAATAGATGGAAGAAACGAAGATGTTATGACTATAACACCATTAGAAGATAAATTCTCAAGTTTTGGGTGGAATGTAGTTAAGTGTAATGGTCATGATTTTGATGAAATCCATGACGCTTTTGATAAAGCAGAAAGTTGTTTGAATAGGCCAACTGTAATAATAGCTAATACCATAAAAGGTAAAGGAGTTAGCTTTATGGAAAATAAAGCTGAGTGGCATGGACAGGCTCCTAATAAAGAGCAAAGAGCGGAAGCTATAGGCTGTATTGAAGGAGAGGAGAGACAGTAGTATGGGAAAAGCAACTAGAGAATCATATGGAATGGCATTGCTGGAATTAGGAAGTGAAAATGAAAAAATAGTAGTTTTAGATGCGGATTTATCAAAATCAACTAAGACAAATGATTTTAAAAGTAAATTTAGTGATAGATTTTTTAATGTAGGGATTGCTGAACAAAATCTAATAGGAATGGCTGCAGGACTAGCCAATGTAGGATATGTACCTTTTGCAAGTACCTTTGCAGTATTTGCTACAGGTAGAGCATTTGAGATAATAAGAAATTCAATATGTTATCCTAAAATGAATGTAAAAATAGCAGCTACTCATGCAGGAATAACAGTTGGTGAAGATGGTGGGTCACACCAGTCTGTAGAGGATATAGCTTTAATGAATTCTCTACCTAATATGACTGTTATTGTTCCAGCAGATCATAGAGAAGCTATGCAGGCTGTTAAGGCAGCAGCTAATTATGAAGGACCTGTATATTTAAGACTTGGAAGATGTAATACACAGGATATATTTAATGATAATTATAAATTTCAAATTGGAAAAGGTGTTGAAGTAGTTTCAGGAGATGATGTTACTATAATAGCTACAGGAATGATGGTTGAAAAGGCTATTGAAGCTTCAAAAGAGTTATCATTAGAGGGCATTAATGCTAGAGTAATAAATATTTCAACAATAAAACCTATAGATAGAGAGATAATATTAAAGGCTGCAAGAGAAACAAAGGGAATAGTAACAGCAGAAGAACATTCAATAATAGGGGGACTTGGAGCTATGGTAGCTTCTGTAGTTTCTAGTAAAGAGCCTATAATCGTAAATATGTTAGGAATAAATGACACGTTTGGAGAATCAGGAACCCCTGATGAACTTATGTATAAGTATGGGTTAACTAAGGATGAAATCATAAAGAAAGTGAAAGAAATTTTAAACTAGGAGGCTGGATATGAAACTTTTTATAGATACTGCAAACATAGAAGAAATAAGAAAAGCAAATGAATTAGGAGTTATATGTGGTGTAACAACTAATCCATCATTAATTGCAAAAGAGGGAAGAAATCTTAAAGAAGTTATAAATGAAATCTGCTCAATTGTGGATGGACCTATAAGTGCAGAGGTAATGAGTCTAGAAAGTAAAGAGATGTACAAAGAAGGAAGAGAGCTAGCAGCACTTAATAAAAATATAGTTGTTAAGATTCCAATGTGTGATGAAGGGCTAAAGGCAACTAAGCTTCTAGCTAAAGATGGAATTAAGACAAATGTTACTTTGATATTTTCTCCGTTACAGGCTTTATTAGCTGCAAGAGCTGGAGCTAGCTATGTTAGTCCATTCCTAGGCAGATTAGATGATATAGGTAATCCAGGTATTGATCTTGTAGAAAGAATAGCTGAAATATTTAAAGTTCATAAAATAGAGACAGAAATAATATCTGCAAGTGTTAGAAATCCAATGCATGTACTAGATGCATCCTTAAAAGGATCTCATATTGCAACTGTGCCTTATTCAGTAATAATACAAATGATTAAACATCCATTAACTGATAGTGGAATTGAAAAGTTTATTAGTGACTATAAAGATGCATTTGGAAAATAGCAATGATATATGGTTAATTAAAGAGACTGTTGGAAAATATGTTTTTTCTAAAATTTTTTGATATATTCTTTGATGAATAGCATTTTTAATATTAAAAAAGACATTAATACGATAAATATCATATCGTATTAATGTCTTTTATATTTATATCAAGATTTTTGAACTTTTTATCTGATTATACGTTTAATAGGTAAGAGGTGAAAAAAATGAATGCAATAAAAATAAAAAATCTTACAAAATCCTATGATGGTAAGACTAATGCTTTGAACAATATAAGTCTAAGTATACCGAAAGGTGAGATATTTGGATTTCTTGGTCCTAATGGTTCAGGGAAAACTACTGCAGTTAGAATACTTAATGGAATTCTTTCAGCAACATCAGGATATGTTGAAATTTTAGGGATACCTGTGGGAAAAAATAATCTTGAGATTCATAAATTATGTGGAGTTATGACTGAAAGTTCCTCTTGTTACGAAAACCTTACTGCAGAAGAAAATTTAATATTCTTCGGGAAAATGCATGGAATTGAGGAAAAAGTCCTTAAGGAGCGGATTAACTTTATATTGAAAAGACTAGAGTTATTAGAGGTAAAGAATAAAAAGGTAAAATCTTTTAGTACAGGAATGAAAAAGAGAATTTCCCTGGCTATAGCATTAGTTCACAATCCTCAGATTTTATTTCTTGATGAACCTACTTCTGGTTTAGACCCAGAAAATGCACTTAATGTTACAAGGCTTATAAAGGAACTTGCAGAAGAAAACCAGGTTACAATATTTCTTTGTACTCATCAATTAAAGTATGCTGAAGATATTTGTACACTATATGGTTTTATAAATAATGGAAACATCCTTGGGTTAGGTACATTTGATCAACTTGCTGCAAGTAAAAATGCAACTATTCAATTAAAAGTTAGAGGAAAAAATATTTCTGAAGAATTTGGATTTATACATGAGGGTGATGATATATATAGTAAATCTATTTCAGGAGATAAAGAAGTAGATACTTTAATAAAAGGAATACTTACAAGTGGTGGGGAAATCTATGAGGCTGTACAGCAAAAATGGTCTTTAGAGCAGCTGTATTTTAAATATATAAAAGGTATATCTAATGATATAACATTATAAATAAGGAGTGGTTAGAGAATGAATAGAAATGAAAAAGCATTGATATATAAAGATGTGAATGAAATAACAAGTTCAAAAAAGGTTTTCCTTCCTATGACTATTGTACCGATTATTCTAATTATAATCATACCAATAGCAATATTAATAGGGGCTAACTATATTGGAAATGATTCAAGTATATTTTCAAAGATGGCGCATCTTATAGAAAAATTACCTTCTGAATATGCAAAATACAATCCAGCGCAATTTTTAATAAAGGTGGCAATAAATTTTATGTTTCCATCATATTTTCTTATAATTCCAATAATGTGTTCAGGAGTTATTGGAGCTAGTAGTTTTGTGGGAGAAAAGGAGCATAAAACTCTTGAGTCTTTGCTTTATACACCAATATCTATGGAACAACTGCTCAGAGCCAAAATTTTAGGGGTTTTTGTGCCATCTTACATTGTGACTTTGATTTCATTTATATGCTTTGGCATAATATTTAATATAGGTGGTGTTATTTATTTTGGAGGGCTTATTTTTCCAGATATAAAATGGCTTATAATTATACTTTGGATTTCGCCTGCAATTAATTTATTATCGCTAATATTTACTGTGATGGTATCAGCAAAGTCAGAAACATTCCAAGAAGCACAGCAAGTAAGTGGAATTCTTGTGATTCCAGTTATTCTTATATTAGTTGGTCAAATGACAGGAGTTATTTTGATTAGTAACTTTGTAATGTTTATAGCAGGTGCTATTATTTTAATACTTGATTATATATTGATAAAGAGGATTTCCTCTAAATTTGTTCCAGAGAAATTGATTTAAAGTTAAAAATATTAATAGGGTAAAATAAATTTGAAATTTCATTGAACTTTTTTTTGAGTTCTACGTTTAATAAATGAAAACAGCGAAAGGAGGATGGTTTATGAATTTTGAAAATTTAAAAGAAGAAAATTTAATTGCTCGAGCTAAAGAAAATGATAAATATGCCTTTGAGATATTGATTAATAATAATTTTCAAGTTTTAAAGGGATATATATTAAAGTTAACCTGTAATAAAGATTTAACCGAAGATATACTTCAAGAAACTTTATTATCAGCTGTTATTCACATAGACTCATTTACTCCAAATGCTAAGTTTTCAACCTGGTTAATAAAAATCGCAACAAATAAATATAGGGATTATCTAAGAAAGAATAAGGAAACAGATATACTTTTAGATATTGTTCCATCATCTTATTCTTTAGAAGATGAATTTATAAAAAAAGAAGAAGTAGAAACTGTATTAAAAATATTAAAAGATATGCCTAATGATAAAAGAACTGTATTTATATTAAAACATTATTATGGGTATAGTTATGATGAGATAAGTGAAATAGTAAATTGTCCAATTGGTACTGTACGGTCGAGGTTACATTATGGAATAAAAGAAATTATTTCTAAATTTAAAGGAGGTAAGTAGAATGAAATCTTTTGATGACTTAGATAAGAATATTGATAAATATTATGAGGGCTCATTAAATGATAGTACCTCTGATGAATTAGAGATAAGGTCTGCATTAGATAAGATGTCTATTGTGAATAATATAGAAAATAGGATATCAATACCAATTGATATAAGCTCTATAGTAGAAGAGGGGCAAGAAATACATTTTAATAAAAATTTGAAAAAAGCTACATTTAAATTTTTATTATTTGCTATAGCACTGTCTATTTTAATAGGGTTTATATACGTAAAAGTTTCTATACCAGTGGTAATGACATCGCAATTTATAGTGATAGTTGGATTATTAATAATTAATTCAATTATTATAAAGAGAAAAGCAAGGAGTGAGGTAAAATGAAATATAGTGAAATAGCTATTATTATAATTCTCCTTATACTTGTTACTACTCAAGGAACTATTATTTTTAGAGATGCATTAAAAAAGAAGATTCCAAATCCGTGGCTATGGGGGATTATTGGATTAATAAGTGTACCTTCATCAAGCATAATTTATTTAATATATAGAAAAGCATATTTAAAGCGAAAAATAAAAAAATAAAGGGGATTTATATTATGACTATGGATTTTAAACTTTTACTACCAATTTTAATTCTACAAGCTATTTTTTTTATTTATTGTGTTTCGATAATAGTGAAAAATCCAGTGAAATTTATACCAAAATGGGCGTGGGGAATATTGTGCCTTAATGCTATAGGATGTATTGCATTTTTGATATTAGGAAGGGATGAGGAATAATGAATGTAAATGAAGTTACTAAGGAATTTACCTTAAAACTTGTAAATATAAATAAGAGTTATGGTAATTCACAAGTACTTAAAAATATAGATTTAAACATCCCACAGGGTGTTATATATGGATTCATTGGAGAAAATGGAGCAGGTAAAACAACTACTATGAATATAATATGTGGATTAAAAAAGGCTTCTTCTGGAGATGTTATATTTTGTGGAAAAGAGCTTGATTATGATGATGAAAGAAAAGCAATTGGGTATCTTCCTCAACAACCTAAATTTTATGGATATATGAAAGTAAAAGAATATTTAGATTTTATACTTTCACTTTCACCATCAAAGGATAAAAGATTTTCTAGAGATGAATTGCTAACAATTGTTGGTTTAAAAGAAGCTTCAAATAAAAGTGTAAAAACTCTTTCTGGAGGAATGCTTCAAAGACTAGGGATAGCAGTTGCCATATGTAATAATCCTAAGCTTGTAATATTAGATGAACCTACATCTGCATTAGATCCAGAAGGTAGAAGAGAAGTTATGAGTATAATTAAAGGCTTAAAAGAAAGGGGGATGACAGTATTTTTCTCCACTCATCTTTTAAGTGATGTTGAAAATATATGTGATTATATAACCATAATTCATAAAGGGGAACTTCTTAAATCTACTACATTGCAATCCCTTAAGGAAGAATATTCATCTAGTTACTATGAGGTTATATTTGATGGAGAGATAGAAAGGGGAAATAATCCACAGTTTATAAAAAGTGTTAAACAAAAAGATGAAGTAACTTTGATATTTGTTGATAATACTTTAAAGGATGAGAGACGGTTATTTAGTTATTTATTAAGCTTAAATAAACCTATTAAATCCTTTGTAAAAAAAGAAGTATCATTAGAGGATATATTCTTTACAATTATTAAAGGTGGTGAATCTAATGACATTTAAGGCATATTTGAATAAAGAGTTTACAGAGGCTAAAAGAGAACATAAACTAATAACATTATTTATGGGATTCTTTTTCTTCGCACTAATTGGACCTCCAATTTTAAAGCTTACACCAAAGCTTCTAGAAAGCCAGTATGGAAGTGATATGTCTAGTCTTTTTAATGTATCAGCAACTGATTCTATAGCAAGTTATTTAGGGGGTAATTTACCACAAATATGTATATTGGTTTTATGCCTTACACTTGGTGGAATTTTATGTAACGAAATATCTAAAGGGGTAATAATATTTCCTATTACAAAGGGAGCAAATAAGTCTTCAATTGTATTAGCAAAATTTTGTTTTTATGGACTTGCAATATTTATAATAAGTACAATAGCTGTAATTACAAATATATATTATTCATTTATTGTGTTTGAACAAGATTTTCCGACTATAAAATCTATTTTAATCTGCGCCATTAATGTTTATATTTACTTAATGTTTATTCTTTCAGTAATATTTATATTTAGTAGTTTATTTAAGAAAGCCATGGGAGTAGCATTATTATCCATGGGGATAAATATAGGGTTAACCCTTTTAAAGGGATTTAATTATTCGTATAACCCTTTTACCCTTATAGAAGAAGCTACAAAGCTTTCAACTGAATTTTCAACTGGGACTATAATAGTAACAATTTTATTAATTGTTTTATTAACCAGTGCTTCAGTCTTAATATTTAGCAAAAAGGAAATAGAAGCTTAAGTATAATAATTAATGAAAAAAACTACAGCTTAACCTGTAGTTTTTTAGTTATATAATTACTTAAAAGTTTTTTGTAATATTTAATGTAAGAAAATTTATTTATTATTAACAAACTCAACTACTTTGCTAAAGGCTTTTTCCATTTCGGAATCGCCGGTATTCATGTCAGTTAAATCAGTTGCAGGATAATTAGTATTCTGAAAATTAAGCGAATATAATATATATTAAGATGTTTTTGAACATACTATACTTGTATCAATTTTGAAAGGAGATAAGTATGGAAAGATTACATTGTAGAATAAATGGAATAGCTAATGAAAATATGAAAACACAACTGAAAAATTCATTAGAGAAGGTTGAAGGCGTAAATCAGGTATGTGTTGATATGGCAAGAGGATCTGTTGAAGTAATTTATAATGAACCAGCAACACAAGAATCTATAAGAAGTTGTATAGAAAATACAGGACATGAAATTGACTAATTAAGATAAGAAGCAGTTTGTAATTTTAAAATTATAGACTGCTTTTATTTTTATCGTAGACTTAGTAATTTTAAGATTTTTATAGAATAAAAATAATAATAGATTTATTAAGTGTATTAGATGAGGAGTAATTTCAATGGTTATTTATGTTAAAAAGATAAAAGGGTATTTTTTATTGTTTTTACTAGCTTTAATTTCTCTTGGTTTTATATTTTATAAATATATAGTACAAAGCAACAATAAGGATTTCATTGCAGGAGCGTTTATTATCAATATAGAATTAGAAGAGAATCATGATAAGGAAGCTATAATGTTATTAGATGAAGAAAAATATTTTAGACCATCAAAGCTCCCGGCACTAAATATAAAGAAAGAAACTAATGAACTTATTAATAATTATTATAATAAAGAGTTAGATAAAATGCTTGTACCTAGTAAGTATCTTAAAACACCAGATGATACAATATTAAATTATTTTTCAATTCTAAGGGAAGCAGCTAATCCTGTAGAAGGAAAATATATTGGATGTGGTTCATTAGGAGAAGGTGATATACCTTACAAAATAGCATATAACTTTTTTACTGGAGCATATAAGAAGAATGTAAGCTTTAAAGATTATAAAAATTCATTTTCTAATATACTTCACATAAGTCTTATAAAATTTAAAGAGGTTCCAAGTGATAATGATAACTTAAAGTACTTTTATGAAATGGAAACAATACAGGGATTAGAAAATAATATAGCTAGTTTTACATATTACTATGGATTTTTAGAACTATCTAAAGTAGGAAATGAATATAAAATAGATAATATTAATATAACCCCTGAAAATTATCTTTGTGCGCCATATCATGGATGGGTATACGACGGAACTTCAAAAGTTGAAATAGAATATGGAAATTGGTGTAAGTTTATTAAGAAGATGGGGAAAACAGAAGTCGATGGATATGTTAAGAATATATATTTCCTTGGTAATGACAATAAAAATTACAAAATACAATTTTATACATTAACAAATGATTATGATATAGAGGTAGCTCAGTATGTTAAAAATAGTAATGGAACATGGGAGAATATAAAGTTAAATCCAAATGATTGCTTAGAAAAGAGTAATAGTGAATAATATAAATAAAATATTCTTACTAAAAAAATATATTAATCAATTATTATTATTGTATAATAATAATAAGGAGTGAATAAACTATGAAAAAAACTAAATTGATAAATAAAGAAAAAGAAAAGAAAGATTTTAATGGAAAAGAATTTTTAAAATATATTGGACCAGGGATTTTAGTTACAGTAGGATTTATAGATCCAGGTAACTGGGCTTCAAACATAGCAGCAGGTTCTACCTTTGGATACAAATTACTTTGGATTGTAACATTATCAACAATAATGCTTATTATACTACAACATAATGCAGCACATCTTGGTATAGTTACAGGTTTATGTATTTCAGAAGCAATAAGCAAATATATAAGACCTACTATCGGTAAAATAATAACAGCTACAGCAATTTTAGCAGCTATAAGCACAGCAATGGCTGAAATTTTAGGCGCAAGTATAGCTTTAGAAATGTTATTTAAGATACCTATTAAGATAGGTGCAATTATTTCATCAGCAGTAATATTATTTATGCTATTTTCAAATTCATATAAAAAGATAGAAAAGGTAATTATAGGATTTGTATCCTTAGTTGGATTAGCTTTTATATTTGAAGTTGCATTAGTAAAGGTAGATTGGGTTGAGGCTGCAAAAAGCTTTATTATACCATCTATTCCATCTGGATCAGCAATTATAATAATGAGTGTTTTAGGGGCTGTAGTTATGCCACATAACTTATTCTTACATTCAGAAGTTATTCAAAGCAGAAAGTGGAATTTAGAAGATAAAACTATAATAGAAAGACAGTTAAAGTACGAATTTTTAGATACAATATTATCTATGGTAATTGGATTTATTATAAATAGTGCAATGATTATAGTAGCTGTAACATTTTATAAAAATAATATAGTAGTTACAGAATTAGGTCAGGCTCAAGAACTATTAAGACCAATTCTTGGAAGCAGTGCAGCAGTAGTATTTGGAGTAGCTTTATTATTTGCAGGAGTAGCATCTACTATAACTGCAGGTATGGCAGGTGGATCAATATTTGCAGGTTTATTTGAAGAGCCTTACGATATAAAAGAAAAAAATACTAAAATAGGAGTTATAATAACTATATTAGCAGCTTTAGCAATAATATTCTTTGTTAGTGATCCATTTAAAGGATTGGTGTATTCACAAATGCTATTAAGCATACAATTGCCTATAACAATTTTTACACAAATATATTTGACATCATCTAAAAAAGTAATGGGAGAGTATAAAAATACAACAATAGAAAATATTACACTATGGTTAGTTGCTGGAATAGTAACTGTTTTAAATATAATTTTATTAATCTCTTTGTTTTAATAATGTGGGGAAATGCATATAAATATAATAAACTTATTATAAGTTTAAATTATTAAGGCTTTAAAGCAAACTTAATAATAAAATATGTATATAAAGGGGGGAATACTTGGTTTTAGAAGCCAAGGGAAAGAGATGAATAAAAAAATTAGAGTGGGGATTGTTGGATATGGAAATCTCGGAAAGTGTGTAGAAGCATCTTTATCAAAAAAGTCAGATTTTATTTTAGAAGCTATTTTTACAAGAAGGAATCCTGATATGTTAAACTCATCTTCAAGAATGGTACATATTTCAGAGATATCAGGATACAAGGATAAAATTGATGTTATGATTCTTTGTGGAGGATCTGCTACTGATTTACAAGAACAGTCCCCAAATATTGCAGAAAATTTTAATATAATAGATAGTTTTGATACTCATGTAAATATACCAGAACATTTTAATAGAGTAGATAAAGTGACAAAAAAAGCTGGTACGATTGCTCTTATATCTGCTGGTTGGGATCCAGGATTGTTTTCATTAAATCGTCTTTTAGCTCAAGCTATACTTCCAAATGGAAAAGACTATACTTTTTGGGGAGAGGGAGTAAGTCAAGGACATTCGGATGCTATTAGGAGAATAGAAGGTGTAGAATATGGTGTTCAATACACTATACCAATTGAAAGTGCTATGGAGAGTGTACGAGCAGGAGAATGTCCAGATTTGTCAGATAGAGAAAAGCATAAGAGAATTTGTTATATAGTACCTAAAAAAGAGGCTGATTTAAGCTTTATAGAAAACAAAATTAAGAATATGCCAAACTATTTTTCAGACTATGATACTACAGTAAATTTTATAAATGAAGAAGATTTTAAGGCAAATCACAAGGGAATGCCTCATGGTGGCTTTGTTATTCGTACAGGAGTTACTGGTGAAAGTACAAAGCATAGAGTAGAATTTAATTTAAAACTTGATAGTAATCCGGAGTTTACTGCTAATGTTTTATTAGCTTATTCAAGAGCAGTTTATAAATTATCTAAGGAGGGGCAAACGGGAGCACGGACAGTATTGGATATTCCCTTTAGCTATTTATCAACAAAGTCAGAAGAAGAATTAAGAAAAGAATTGTTATAAGATTATAGCAAATCATTTAAAATAGATAAATTCTAATAGAGTTTATTTATTTAGGTAAAGTAAATGCAATTTGCTAAAGTAAGTGCAATTTGTTATAGTTTCATATTAATAAAAAGGGGCGATATGCTCCTTTTTATTTTACAATTGTATTTTTAAAATCTAAGGATAAGTTATTTATAGAATATAAGTTATTCAAGTTAACCCTATAGAGTAAAGTGCGAGTATTTCTATATTAAAAATATTAGCTTATATAAAAAATCATGTTATAGAGTATGCTATAATAAATTAAAGTAACTTATAGGAGTGAAAAACATGAATATTAAGATAACTGAAAAGCTAAATCCAATTTGCGAAATACTAGGATTGCTTTTTGTCAGTGAGAATTATGAAATGCTTATAAGTAGGTCAATTAAGGAACTCGATTCTCATGGAGTCAATGGTGAATTATTTATAAAAAAGAATTTCAAGATTATTGATAAGTATATAAAAGAATTTAATAAATATAAGGTAGTTAATAAAAAGGACTTGTTTTTATTGGAAGAAGAGGACTCAAGTATTTTTATTATTCTTGCACTTTTAATAATAAAGAATGAGAAGATGATAAGCTCATTAGATGATTTTAGTGAAGAAGAGCTTAAAATGATGATATTAGATATTATAAATGAGGCCTATGAGCTAGAAAATTCTATAGATGATATTAAAACTCTTAATAATATTTTAGGGTTTTTAAGAAAGTTAGATATAGCTGAAAATATAAAGTGGAAATTAATGCTTATTTTAGAAAGTCCTAAAAGTTATTATAAGGATTTAATTGAGGAGTTAGAGAAGAACAGAGGTGCATATAATGAAGCTTATAAAGTAATTGAAAAGAAGTTACCTAAGTTAATATCAGATTTGAGTAAATATATTAAGTCTGGTAAATGTGAAATTATAACTAATAATAAGACTAAATCTTCTCAAAATTATGCTGTAATACCAACACTAGCTTTTGTAAATTCATTAATTGAAATTAAAGATACATACTTTGTTGGATTATTATACGAAATTATACATAAAGAGCATATTAAAGCAATTGGAAATAAGGGAGAGATAATTTTAAAATTAAAAGCTTTAGCTGATAAAAGTAAGTTAGATATAATTTCACTTATAAAGGGTGATCCAAAGTATAGCTTGGAAATAGCCAAGAGTTTGAGTTTGACGCCTGCTACTGTTTCGTATCATATGGCAACTTTATTAGAAAGTAATATGGTTATTGTAGAAAAGAAAAATGGAAAGGTGTATTACTCTTTAAATAATGAAGGAATTGAAAAGTTTATAGAAGAACTTAATAGAGTTTTATTATAAAATTATGATGTTGCAATAATAAAATAACTGCAATAGTTAAACTTTGAAAAGCCAATAATAACTTAGAAGATATCAATAAGATATAATATTTATCGAATTGATGTCTTTTTTCATATTTAAAATAACATTTGTAAAAGAAGACATTGACTACTTCTAAACAAATTAGAAAGTTATCTAATTTGTTTGACAAAAATTAAAAAATATCATATATTGATATATATTAGAAAAATATCTAATATATATTAATATTATCTAATATATATTTACTTGGAGGAGATAGAATGAAAGAATGTATTAAAAGGAATAAGATTTTATTAGTAATTACGGTTATATTTAGTGCTATATCTTCTATATCAGTTGTGGGATTGTCTTTATTTATACAAAGAACAATAGATGTAGCTACTAGTGGAAATATGGAGGGGTTTAGTAAAATACTTTTATATTCAGGAATTTATGGTATCTTTATAGGGATTATATATTTTATATATGACATTTTAAGTAAAATATTTATAAGAAACTTAACTAAAATGATGAGGAGTAAAATATTCACAGGGATATTTAAAAGTAATTATAAGGATTTCACATCTACAAACACAGCAGATTATATTTCTGTTTTAACTAATGATATGAAATTAATAGAAGAAAACTGTATTAGGCCATTACTTGAAATACTTCAATATAGTGTTATGTTTTTAGTTACAGTAATCTTATTAGTTTATATAAGTCCATTAGTGACTGGCGGATTATTTATAAGCATGATATTAATATTTATATCACCAGCTATTTTGGGTAAGGTGTTAGAGGACAAGCAGTTAGCACTTTCTAATAGACTATCATTGTTTACAATCAAAATTAAAGATATATTTTTAGGATATGATGTTATTAGATCTTATGGTTTAAAGGACAATACATTGAAAGAATTCGAAAATGAAAATAACATTTTAGCAAATACAAAATTTGCAGCAGACAAGCTATTTGTTATAAATGAATCTATATCTCAAACACTAGGTATGGGGACCCAATTTGTAGCAATATTTTTATCAGCTTATTTAGTTATAAAGGGAAATTTAACAATGGGAATGCTTATTGCTATAGTTCAACTTTCTGGCACTCTTGTTCAACCTGTAATTATGATAATGAATAATGTTCCTAAAATCAGTAGTATGAAGCCTGTTTTTGAAAGAATAGATAGTTTTTCAAATTATGTTGATACTGGTTTAATAGGAAAAGATAAACCTTCTCTTAATAATAATATAAAAATATCAAATTTATCATTCAACTATGATGAAGATACACAAATTATAAAAGGAATAGATTTAAATATAGATAAAAATAAAAAATATGCTATTTTAGGAGAAAGTGGATGCGGTAAATCTACTTTAATAAAGTTAATGCTTGGTTACTACTCAGAGTTTAATGGCGATATAAGGTATGATGGTGATAATATAAGAAATTTAGATATTGATGAACTAAATAAAATGATTTCTATAATACACCAAAATGTTTATATGTTTGATAAGAATATAAGAGATAATATTTGTTTATACAATGAATTTTCTAAAGAAGAGATTGATGATGTATTAAAGTTAAGTGGTGTAGATAAGTTTATAGGAAATAATTCAGAAGGGTTAGATTATTTAGTTGGGGAAAATGGAAGCAACCTTTCAGGTGGTCAAAGACAAAGGATTGCAATAGCTAGGGCTTTGATTCAAAAGACTCCAATTCTCGTGTTAGATGAAGGAACCTCCTCAATAGATATGCAAACTGCTTGTGATATAGAAAGTAAATTATTAGATATAGATAATTTAACTTTAATTACTATTACTCATAAGACTAGTGAAGATTTATTAAAATTGTATGATGAAATAATTTATATGGAGAAGGGACATATAGTTGAAAAAGGAAATTTTGAAGATTTATCAAATAAAAAGGGGAAATTTTTTGAGTTTTATAATGTATAGTATTTATATAATAGTAATAGAGAATTTTTCAAAAGAACTCATGAATTATATTAAAAAGTGTATCAAGTAAAAAAGAGTCAAGTTCTTAAATTAAGATAAAATTAAAAATATTTTTCATATGCTCCTTAATTGATAAATATTATCAATTAAGGAGAGATAGTGAGAATAATTAAAATAATTTGATATAATAAGCTTAAATGAACTGATAATGATTTTCGATTAAAAAGAATCTGTGATATTATAAATGCATAATTTAATTTTAAAGAGGAGGGAAACAATGGCTAGAGAAAGAGGCCCAAGATTTAAACAGTGCAGAAGACTTGGATTAAATGTTGTAGGACATCCAAAAGCTATGAATAGGGCTGTTAAGGGAACAAGCAGAGCAGATAAGAAGTTATCTGAGTATGGTATAAGATTATTAGAAAAACAAAGATTAAGAGCTTATTATGGAGTTTTAGAAAAGCAATTCAGAAAATATGTTGAAGATGCTTTTAAGACTAAAGAAGGTACAACTGGTGAAGCTTTATTAATAAGGTTAGAATCAAGGTTAGACAATCTTGTATATAGAATGGGATTTGCAAACTCTATAAGAGCTGCAAGACAAATGGTTAATCATGGACATATCCTTGTTAATGGAAAGAAGATTGATATTCCATCTTATAAAGTAGAACCAGGAACAGAAATTTCTTTAAGGGAAAAATCAAGAAAATCTGAGAATTATCTTGAAATTATAAAAAATCATGTAAATGTGTTACCTTATATTGATTCTAATTTAGATGAGTTTAAGGCTGTTTACACTAGACTTCCATTAAGAAATGAAATACCGATAGAGATTAATGAAAATCTAATAGTTGAATTCTACTCTAGATAATTATCTTAGCTAATAGCATAAGTTTCATAACTTCTTAAAATTAAAGTATATTTTGCCATTAAAGAAAGCTATACAGTGCAGTGTATAGCTTTCTTTTTATTTTATAGGAAATTATAATAACGCATCCTGTGGATAAGCTATTATAATTTCTTCCTTCAGTTTTCAAGTGGACGCATATAAGTTTTCGATGACTTGGAGTGAAACGATGGAATAAGCAAACTTATATGTGTCCACTTTTTTTATAGAACAATTAAATTGAAAAATCTTTTTAATAATTACTTAAATATTTTTTGCTTCTGTAACTGCAAATTAACCCTATAAATCCACCAAATACAGCTGGTAATACCCAATTAAATCCAAAACTAGCCAAAGGTAATTTGTGGACAAAACTTATACTTACACCTAAACTATCCACAACAGTAAAAAGGCTGGTGAGAAGAGTAGCATAAGCAGCTCCTTTATAAATTTCAATCCTAGTAAATATTCTTCTGAAATAATTCATTAAGATTAAAACTATAGAAACTGGATAAATTATTGTTAATATAGGAGCTGAAATAGATATTATTTTATCAACACCAAAATTAGATATAATAGCGCTAAATACACATATAAAAATTACTATGTAATTATATTTTAACTTTCTATTTGTGACATCTTCAAAGTATTTGCTTGTAACAGAAGTCAAACCAATAGCTGTAGTAAGACATGCAAAGGCTACAACTATGCTTAATATTATTGTTCCTATGTTACCTAAAAGCGTATTTGTTATATTAATTAATAATGTAGTTTGAGGTATATTTAAATTATAAATAGTAGATGCAGTTGCTCCTAAGTATGTTAAACCACCATATACCAAAGAAAGTGCTATACCAGCAATTATAGCTGATCTTATAGTAAGTCCCATAGTTTCTTTTTTATTATATCCCTTACTTAAGAAAGAAGATATCATGAGTGCAGTAATGCCGCCTGTTCCAAGAGGATCCATAGTTTGATATCCTTGAGTAAGTCCTGTCATAAATAAATTTGAAGATTCTATGTTAATATTTAAATTTCCAATAGGTGAAATAACTCCTTTTATTATAAGTGCAGCTAGTGCAATTAATAATATTGGGGTTAAGAATTTACCTAATATATCCATAACTTTAGTAGGTCTTATTGTTAAAATAAGAACTATAGAAAAGAATATTATTGAAAATAAAACTGGATTAACTGAACTAAGAAGCGGCTTAATGCTCATTTCAAAAGTTGTAGCAGCAGTTCTTGGAACAATTAATATTGGACCTAAGCAAAGCATTATTATAATTTCTAAAATAAGGCCAAATTTATTACCTGCCTTCTCTAAAATTGATTTAAATGACCCAGCAGTTGCTATTGCACCTATAGATAAAAGAATAAGTCCAACATCAGAGAATATAAATCCTAAAAAGCTCACAATCCATTTACTACCAGAAGTTACTCCTATATAAGGAGGAAAAATTAAATTTCCAGCACCAAAAAACATTGAGAATACTGCAAAAGCAATAATTATTACATCTTTATTTTTATTTTTTTTCATATTGATCCCTCTTTCATGTTTTATATATAAAAAAGCCACATAGTATATTTACTATGTGGCTTTAAGGCCTAGGATGTAAAGCCACATAGTGTTTATCTATGTGGCTTTACATAACAAATTAACTTTAGCCTTCATAGACACAAACAATTGCGTGTTTGTATCTATGGTTAATATATAAACTCATAAATACAAACCTAACTAAAAAAGCTAAAGAAGAAATTATTAAGTTTTAGCAAATTTGGTAAGCTTATATTTTTTATCATTCTTTTAAGTCTCCTAAAAATTAAAATTTATAAATATTTTAAAATAATTATATAGATTAAATTTGAAAATTGCAATAGAAAAATATATTTTCTAAATAAATATTAAAAGATAAGTTGTTGGCAGGAACTTTTATTGGAGAAATAAGTAGTGTTGAATTTAAATATTTAAATGAAAAAGGGATATATGAATAGATAATTTATATTAAGTATCCATAGTATCCCTTTTTATTCTAATTTATATAATATTTATACGATATATAGATTAAACGTATTGGCTGCTTACAACAGCTAGTAAAGTTTTAGGGTCAGTTAAAATTGTTATTTCCTGTGGAATAACAATGTCCTCAATAAATATTTTATCATCAGCTTGCATATCAGCTACATTGATTTCAATTGATTCAGGAATTATTTCAACATTTCCTTGTAAATCTATAAATAGATTATGAGTTTCTAACGTTAATCTCCTGGATTCTAAATTTTCTTGTCCAATAGTTTTTATAGGAATTCTCATTTTTATTACTTCATTTGCTTTAATATATTGAAAATCTACATGCAATATTTCATGTAGATTATTTTTTTGAACTTCCTTAACTACACAATTAAGTTTCTTATCCTCTAGCTCAACCTCTATAATAGATCCGCTATTATTTTTCTTAAGCATTCTTCTAAGTTCTGCATTGCACATTTTTACAGGGATTGTACCATCAAGGAATTCCCCATATATTATTCCAGGAATTTGTCCATTTTTTCTAAGCTTATTTTGATTTGTTTTTTCGTTTCTTTCATATACCTTAAATGCTATATTTGACATAATAAATACCTCTTTCTTAACTTTTTTATTGTTTATGTATTTATTTATTAAGCTCTATAGAAGTTAAGGTTAAAATACTCATAATATGAGATATTTAAATAACCGCACCTAGAGCTTAATTTCAAAGCCCCACATATGCATCATCCTCCCTTATGCTATTAAATCAAGTCTAATAGATACACAAATTAAAATCAAAGATAAGAAAGTATAGATTTGTCAATAGAATGCTTATTTAAAAGAGAAGTATTAAAGAAAAACACAGAATATTATGATAAATCAATAAAAATTGAAAAATATTATTAAAGTGGGAAATTTAGTATATATGCTTTTAAAGAGATTATATATGCATATTAAACTATTATAGAATTTTAAATAAAATATAAATAATCTATAAGTAAATATTTATTTTGTTTCATAAATTATTAGTTATGAATACTATATTTTAGAAAAAATTTTTAAGGATGGTAACTATGAAAATAATTAATAAGATTTTTGGAAAATTTAATAGGGGAGAGGACTACACTGATACTGCTAGTGAATTTGTTAATTCAGGAAATTTTTCTAGTAGCACAAATTACTTTATATGGGTAGATCTTAAAAAGTTTAAAGTTAATGTATTTGAAGGGTCAACAAATAAATGGAGACTAATACACAGTTATATTTGCACTATTGGTAAACCATCTACGCCTACACCGAAAGGAACTTACACTATTGGTATTAAAGGACTATACTTTGGCGTAGAGAAGGGATATAAATGTTGGTACTATACACAATTTTATGGAAACTACTTATTTCACTCAATTATTTATAATCTTGATGGGAGTGTAAGGGATGGAAGGCTTGGTATGGCTTTATCAGATGGATGTGTAAGACTTTCTAAAGAAAATGCTAAATGGATATATGACAATATTTCAAAAGGAACCAAGGTTTATATTAGTTAAAGTATTAAAATAATAAAATAAATTTAAATTTAATAGAAATATATTGATGTTAATGGGAAATTTTTGATTTTATCATAAATTTAGTAATTTATGATTGATTTATAAATAATTATTGTTATACTTTAAAGTGCTATTAAAATTAAATAATAATTATTATTATCTAATTGTTAATGTTTACAGAAACAGTTAGATATTTTTTACAAATAATTTTGAAGGGGAGTGGGTTTAATGAAAAAAATAAAAAATTCAGCAATTGCAATGACTATTATATTCATATTTCAGATATTTTCTGGAATAAAGCCTATTAATATTGTAAAAGCTGATGAAACAAAAAAGTTTTCATTTATAACAGGGGTTACTATAAGTGATTTACAAGATAAACCTCTAAAGGATGGAATTGATAAAAGTTCTGAGGTGCGTATAAAATATAGTTTTGCTATTCCAAATGCAAATGATGTAAAAGACGGGGAAGTATTTAAAATGAATATGCCAAAGCAAATAGCTATTCAATATCCACTTGATATGGATATTAAAGATGATGATGGAAATGTAATAGCTAAGGCACATTTCGATACAAATGGAGAAATAACAATTGTTTTTACAAACTATGCAAGTACACATTCTAATATAGACGGCTATTTTTATATAGATACTATTTTTGATAGAGATAATATAGGAGATATAAATCCAGAGAAAATAGTATTTGAATTAGGTGGTGATGCAGAACCAGTTGTTATTGACGTGAATTTTGATCAACCAGAGCAGCCATCAACATCTATTGAAAAAACTGGAAGCTATGATGCAAGCAAAAATGAAATTACTTGGAATGTTAAAGTTAATAATGAGAGGGTTACTGTTAATAATGCTCAGTTAATTGATAATATTCCTATAGGACAAGAATATGTAGAGGGATCAGCTACTATAGATAATGGAGCAGACGCAAGTGGATTTACATATGAAAAGGCAACTAATGGCAATAGTGATAAAACTGGAACTTTAATTTATAAATTTAAGGATACAATTAATGATGTATATAATGTAACATTTAAAACCAAGGTAACAGATCCTAAAGTTTTTGAAACAGAAGGGGCTAGCACCGACATATATAATAAAGCAATTTTAAATCATGATGGTACAGAGATAACATCTAATACGGCATATGTTACTGTAACTACAGATTACATTGATAAAAGTGGTAAGTATGTAGAAATACGTAATCAAGATGGAACTGTAACAAGAAGGATTGAGTGGACTATTAATGTTAATAATAATGGATTAACTCTTACAAATCCTAAAATTACAGATAATATTCCAGTAGGATTGAAGCTTACTGATGGAAGCTTTAAAGTAAATGGACAACCAACATCTGGGTATGTATACAATAATAATGTATTGGAGTACACTTTTCCAGGTACGATAGACAAGCCTCAAGTTATTACATTTTCTACTGATATAATAGATAAAGAAGCTCATGAATCAAATAACTGGAAGGTATATACTAATACTGCTAGCATTAGTGGAAATGGAATTAATGGAGAACCATCTGCTAATAGTAATGAAGTAGGTGTTCCAAGCTATGTCATTGAAAAAAGTGGTATAGAGTATGATCCATCTACTCATCATATAAAATGGCAAATTATTGTTAATCGTAACATGATAAATATAGAAAATGCAGTAATTACAGATAATATTCCAATGGGACAAAAATATGTAGAAGGCTCTGCAACTATAGATGGTGGCGCAGATATTAATGGTTTTACTTATATACCAGCAAATAAAGACGATAAAGAAAAAACAGGAACTCTTAAATATGAATTTAAAGGACCAATTAATAAATACTATGTTATAACTTTTAAAACAGAAGTAACAGACAATAATATTTTCTCAGGGAACATAGCTAATGAAAAGTATTATAATACAGCAACATTAACAGGTAGTAATTTAAGTAAGCCTTCTTCCTCTACTGGTACACAAGATGTGTCAAGTGAAGTTATAAAGAAAAATATTGAAAACTATGATTATATAACAAATGAGTTAACATGGAGTATTAAAGTAAATAAAAATGCAATGAAAATGAAAAACGTAGTAGTTACAGATAATATTCCAATAGGGCAAGAATATGTAGAAGGTTCTGCAACTATAGATAAAGGAGCAGATGTAAAAAAATTCTCATACAAAAAAGCAGATGACAATGATAGTGTGAAGACAGGAACATTAACTTATACATTTCCAAATGAAATTAATGAAACTTATATAATTACTTTTAAAACTAAAATTACTGATTTAACTATATTTCATTCAAATGGAGATAAAACTATAAAAAATAAAGCAGAGTTATCAGGGGATTTAGTACCACCAAATGTAAGTAGTGAAGCTTCTAAAACTGTATCTAATGCAATAATTGATAAAAGTGCTGATTATAAGATTGGAAATGATTATATTGATTGGAATATAGATATAAATTCTAATTCTATTCAATTAGACGATGCAAAAGTTCAAGATATATTACAAGAAGGATTAGAATTAGATACAACATCTGTAGAACTATATAATCAAACTTTAAATTCAAATGGAACTCTTACTAAAGGAGAAAAAGTAGAGTTAGATGAAAATAACGTTAAATATGATAGCATAAAAAGAGAATTTATTTTTAATTTTCCAGGTCCTGTGAATAGTCCATATTTATTAACTTTTAGAACAAATGTAACTGATAAATCTAAATCGCCTTTTAAGAATACTGCTTCATTTATAGGAAGTAAAACTATAGAAGAAGGTAGTTCAGGTTCTGTAAATGTAGTATTCCAAGGTGGTGGAAGTGGTGGAATAGGTGAAAAGGGTAGTATTACTATTTCAAAAGTAGATAGTGATGATAATTCTAAAAAGTTACAAGGTGCAAAATTTAATCTTTTAGATAAGTATAAAAATATAGTAAGCACTGGTATTACTGATGAAAATGGTTCTCTTACTTTTGATAAGATAAAATATGATATACCTTATTATGTTCAAGAGATAACGCCACCTATTGGATATACTTTAACAAATCAAGAAGGCTTTAAAGATGGATTATATGAGTTTAATATAAGTAGTAAAAGTGATATAAAAAATATAAAATATGTATGGAAAAATAATATTATTAAGGGTGGAATTAAAATATTAAAAGTTGATTCTGAAACATCTAAAGTAGTAAAGGGAGCAACGATTTCAATATATACTAATGATGATAAATTGGTAGATAGTAAGATAACAGAAGCTGATGGAACTGTAGAATTTAGTAATTTACCTTATGGGGATTATTATTTCCTAGAGACTAAAGCACCGGAAGGTTATGTTATAAATAGCAATAAATATCCGTTCAGTATTAAAGAAGATGGATTAGTAATACAAGATACATTAGAAAATAAAAAAGTATATGGTGGTATTAATATAACTAAAACAGATTTATCTACTTCTGAGGCATTATCTGGATCAACAATTTCAATATATACTGTTGATGATAAACTAGTAGATAGCAAGATAACAGGAACCAATGGAATTGTAGAATTTAATAACTTAGTTTACGGAGATTATTATTTCCTAGAAACTAAAGCACCAGAAGGATATACATTAAATAATAAGAAGCATTATTTTAGTATTAAAGAAGACAGTATTATATTAAAAGATACGTTAACAAATAAAAAGATACATGGTGGTATTAATATAAGCAAAAAAGATTCAGTTACTTCTAAACTTTTACCTGGAGCAACAATTTCAATATATACTAAGGATGATATATTAGTAGATACTAAGATAACAGGTGAAGATGGAACTATAGAATTTAATGATTTAGTCTATGGAGACTATTATTTTGTTGAAACTAAGGCACCAGAAGGATATCTATTAAATAATAACAAGTACTATTTTAGTATTAAAGATGATGGTGTTATATTAAAAGATACTTTAACAAATGAAAAAATTACAGGCAGAGTTGAGGTTATTAAGAAAAGTGAGGATGGAAATTATCTTTCAGATGCAGAATTCACTTTATTTGATGCAAATGGAAAGGAAGTTAAAAAAGCAATAACTGATTTAAATGGACTTGCAATATTTACTGATATTCCATACGGAAGTTACGAGGTTAAAGAAACAAGAGCACCTGAAGGGTACAATATTTCAGATGAAATATTGAATGTTGAAGTAAATGGAGTAGAAAGTGGAATAACTTATGAAGCAGGAACAATTACTGATACAAAAATTAAGGCATTAATTAAAATAAAGAAATTAGATCAAGATGGAAAGGTGCTGCAAGGAGCAGAGTTTACTTTATACGATTCTAATAATAATGCATTAGAATCAGTTGTATCTGATAAAGATGGGATTATAGTATTTAATGATGTACTTTATGGAGATTATTATATAAAAGAAACTAAAGCTCCAGACGGATACGTATCATCAAGTGATATTATAAAAGTATCAATTATAGAAAATAGAGTTGTTTACTACTATGAAGTTGAAAACACTAGAATAAAAGGAACAATTGAAATCAAGAAGGTTGATAATAATGGAAATGTCCTTGAAGGAGCAGAGTTTACCTTATATGATAAGGATGGTAAAGCTATAGCGACAGCAATAAGTGATGCCAATGGAATAGCTAGATTTGAAGCTGTAGATTATGGAATATATACAATTAAGGAAACAAAGGCACCAAATGGATACAAGATAAGTGATGAAGAAATTAAAGTTGAGATTACTTCTTCAGAAAAGAAAATATTCAATATTAAGAATGATAAAATAAAAAATGAAAGTATTAATGAAAGCAATAATGAAAGTAGTAATAAAAATACAAATGAAGATAAACTATTGCCTAAGACTGGAAGTGCTTTTGATGTAAGGATTTTATTATTAATAGGATTACTAGCAATAATCCTAGGTAGCGTATTTTTATTCAAAAGAAAAGCATCAGAATAATAAGAATAGTAAACATTAAAATATTTAAAGAAAAAAGATGGTTTTAGTAACTAACTAAAATCATCTTTTTTATTAAGTTTAATTAATGATAAGATTTAAAATCCCATTGAATAATAGTATGAATATAATATTTATATTAGTATTCAATGAGATTAGAAATTAAATAATACAAATATATAATTTAGAAATAAAGAAGTAATGAAATTAACTAAAGATAGATAGAAATTATTGGTCTAAATACTTGAAAAAATGTTATTGACATCGATTACTTAGTATGATAATCTGAAACAAATAGTTTTAAAAACTACATATATTAGATTAAAATACGAAATTGGAGAGAAAAGATGATAAAAATTGTATCAGACTCATCTACACTTTATTCTATCAAAGAAGGACAAGCTAATAATGTTGATATTGCTCCTCTTACTGTTAGCATTAATAACAAGACATATAGGGAATATGAAGATATTAATACAGAAGAATTTATTGATATTATAAACCAAGGACATATTCCTAAATCTTCACAACCATCTATTGGATATGTATTAGATTTATATAGTAAATATCCAGAGGATGAAATAATAAATATTTCCATGGCAGATGGTTTATCAGGTACATATAACTCAGCATGTATGGCAAAAAATATGGATAATAATCCAGAACGTATAACAGTAATTAATTCAAAGACTCTTTGTGGGCCTCACAGATATTTAGTTGACTTAGCTGTTAAATTTGTTGAGAGTGGATATACAAAGACTGAGATTTTAAATGAAATAAATGAAAAAATTGAAACATCAAAGTCATTTTTAATTCCACACGATTTTGAGTTTTTAGCAAGGGGCGGAAGAGTTTCATCTTTAGTTGGTAAAATAGGTAGTGCAATTAAATTAGTTCCAGTAATGGTACTTTCAGAAGATGGTAAGTCTCTTACAAAATTCACTACTAAACGTACATTTAAAAAGGCAGTTAAAAAGGTATGTGAATCATTAACTGAAAATAACATTGATTCAAGTTATAAGATTTATATTTCTCATGCTTGTAAAGAAGAGTTAGTAGATGAAGCAAAAGAGGTTATATTAGAAAATATTAAAGATGCTGATATAGAAGTCAAGTTGTTAAGTCCAGCATTTACAACACAAGGTGGTCCAGGATGCGTTGCGATACAAGTAATAAAAAAGCATGATTTATTAAAATGATGATATAAATTGGAGGCTATAATGGATAAAAGTAATAGGGGTGAAAATTTTAATGAGTTTTTAGATTTTCATTGCCCAAGGTTTGATGAACTACCTAAAGTATCTCTGTATAAAGAGCAGGTTATCACATATATAGAGGATGTATTAAGTGTAATAAATATTAACAGTGATGAGAAATTACTAACTCCTACAATGCTTAATAATTATGTAAAACAAAAGGTAGTTTATCCTCCAAAAGATAAAAAATATGATGAAAAACATTTAGCATATTTAATTGTAGTTTGTACTTTAAAACAAGTATTTACTTTAAAAGAAATATGTACTCTTATAAATAAACAGATAAATACTTGTCCTATAGAAGAAGCATATGATTTTTTTTGTATAGAACTTGAAAAAGCTTTAAAATCTGTTTTTACTACAAGAAATTTTTCGGGGCATAGTTCTACTAAAAAGATTATCTATGAGGCAGAAGTAGTTAGATCTACAGTAATGTCATTTGCACATAAGATATATATAAAAAAATATCTTTTAGATAAAACATAATTAGATATATAATCTTTTGATTAAGATCCATTTTTATTTTTAATAGGAATGGGTCTTTTATTATATAATCATAGAGAAAAGTAAAAAAATTATTTATTACAAATTTGTAATAATAGATTTAATCTTATAGTAATATTTCTATCTTATTATAAAGGTATAGAATAAATAAGAGAAGGAGAGGAATAAAAAATGGTTGTTATAAAAACAGAAAATTTAAGTAAGATGTATGGAAAAGATGGTAATAAAGTAATTGCTTTAGACAATGTTAGTATAGATGTGGAAAAAGGGGAGTTTGTAGCTGTAGTTGGTGCAAGTGGTTCAGGAAAAAGTACACTTCTTCATCAGGTTGGAGGAGTAGATAGACCAACAAGTGGAAAGGTAATTATAGATGGAGAAGATATTTATAAGCTAAAAGAGGAGAAATTAGCTATATTTAGAAGAAGAAAAATAGGATTTGTATTTCAATCCTTTAACTTAATACCTGTTTTATCAGTAGAAGAAAATATAAAGATGCCAGCACTTTTAGATCACCAAAAAGTAGATGATGAATATTTTAAAGATTTAGTTAAAACCTTGGGAATTAAAGATAGGTTAAATCATCTTCCATCAGAACTTTCAGGAGGACAACAACAAAGGGTTGCAATAGCAAGAGCATTAATAAACAAACCAGCTATTATTTTAGCAGATGAACCAACTGGAAATTTAGATAGTGAGACATCTAAGGAAATATTAGATATGTTAAAGCTTTCAGTAAGAAAATATAATCAAACAGCAATAGTAATAACTCATGATTTAGGTATAGCAGAAAATGCAGATAGAATAATTAAAATAAAAGATGGTAAAGTTTGTGAATAGGAGGTGATATAGTGAAAAGTTATAGTGAAATATCTAATAGATATATGAAACAAAACAAGAAGCGTACCTCTTTAACAGTAATGGGAATAGTTTTAGCAACTGTATTAATTTTTGCTGTAGGAACATTTCTTTTGAGCTTTAGAGATTCAATGATAGCAGAGAAAAAAAGAAGTGGCGGAGATGCTGAGTTTGTATTGTATAATATTACCAATAATCAAGGAGAAAAGATAAAAAATAATGCAGAAGTAAAAGATACATCAATAATAGTAGATGATAACACTAACTATAAAATTGATGGTGTTGAAAAAGATATATCTATAAGCAGAGGAAATAAAGATTACTATGAAAAAATGCAAACTTCTAAAATATTAGAAGGACGTACACCAATTAATGAAAATGAAGTTATAATTAATACATCTTATAAAAGAATATTAAATGTGAATGTTGGGGATGAAATTACATTAAAAGATGATTCTGAAAATATTAAGGTATTAAAAATAGTTGGAATAGAAGAAGGGACTTCATATGCTTCTGATTCAGCAATAGGATTAATGGGATATTTTAATGATACTAATCTAGAAGAAAATTTAGATTATACCTTATATATAAATTTAAAATCAAAGAAAAATAAACAACAGATTATATCAAAAATTATAGAAGAAAATAATATTGATTTTAAAAATAAGAGTGATAACCATGAGTTATTATATTTAACTGGCAATGGTGGTAATAGTTATGTAACTAGTTCATTAAAGAAAATGTCCATTTTTGTTATTATAACTATAATGATATGCACAATAGTTGTTATATATAATTCCTTTAATATATCTGTAATAGAGAGGATTAGATATTTTGGAATACTTAAAGCAATAGGGGCTACACCAAAGCAAATAAGAAGAATTATATTTAAAGAAGGTTTCTTAATGGGAATTATAGCCCTGCCATTAGGATGTATAATAGGGTTTTTATCTTTAAAGTATGGAGTAAAGATATTTATTGGTGATACTTTAATGTTTATAGAGGATTTTAAGGTGGGATTTTATCCAAGTATAATCTTAGGCACAGCGTTGTTAGTTGCTATTACAATTTTATTATCTATAATTGGACCAGCTAGAAAAGCTAATAAAATATCTGCTGTTGATGCAATAAGAAATAAAAATGAAATTAAGTTAGGTAAACTTAAGAGAAGAAGGGGTAAATTAGTAACTAAAATATTTGGAATAGAAGGAAATATAGCATATAAAAATATTAGAAGAACACCAGTTAGATTTATAGTTACATCCCTAGCATTAACAATTTCAATAATTATTTTTAATGTATTTTATGGATTTCTAGACTTCGCAAAACAAGCTGTATTACAACAATATCAATATTCACTTTATGATTCTGCACTATCACTTTCTAACGGTGAAATGTTAAAAGATGAACAAGTTAAAGAATTAGAAGAGCTAAGCTTTGTTAGGAGTATTTATAAGTATTATTCAGAAGGTTTAAATTTTGCACTGCCAGTTGAATATGTTAATAAAGATTATAATGCTAAAACTAATTCAAAGGAATTTAGTGAAAACTATAATGCATTAGGTTTTGTAGACTTTGGTGGTAGTCGAGGATATATTGGGGGAGATGATGAGCTAAAGGCAATTGAAAGATATATTGTATCAGGAAGTCTAGATTTAACTAAGTTAAAGAAAAATGGAGTAATACTTTTAGATGGTACTAAAGTACGTAATGAAAATGGTGATGTAGAAACTATTAGAGCAACAAAGTATAAGGTAGGAGATAAGATAAAAATACCAAAGATTGATGATTATAGTTCAAGGTTAGAAAATAGTATAAATAAAATAGAAGAAGCTATAAAGAATGGTGATTTTTACGAGTTAGAGATTGTGGCAATAGCTGATAGAGAGCCTCTTGTTGGAAATAATCTTAGGAATGGGATTCAATTAATGTTCCATGAAGATTTATATAGTCGTATGGTGAAAGATTTTAAATATAATACTATATTTTTTAGCTTTAATGATGATGTAAATGCTAGAAATGACGCAGTACAATATTTTAATGAAAACTCTATAGATAAGGGATATAGTTATATGGATATGGGAGAGGCATTTAATCAAGTAGAAAGTATATATAAGCAAGTAGAATTTTTTGTTTATTGTTTTATAGCAATAGTTTCAATAATATCTGTCGTTAATATATTTAATACTATATCAACAAATCTTTTATTAAGAAAAAGGGAATTTTCAACATTAAAAGCTATAGGTATGACAGAAAAGCAGCTTAAGAAAAGTGTATTATTAGAGGGAACTTTATATGGAATAATTGCAGCAATAATAGGTGGAGTAATATCAGCAATACTTTTAGCAGTATTAATAAAAATATCAGCAGGTTTTGCAGAAATTAAATATAAATTTGACTTTATTGCCTTTGGACTTTCAATAGTATGCGCAGTTGGAGTAACATATATAGCTACAGTATTTCCTATGAATAAATTAAAAAAATTAACAGTAGTAGAAGGTATTTCTGAAGAAGAATAGTTTTAATAATAAATTTAATTATAAAAATGCTACATATATAATGTAGCATTTTTTATTATTAAATAAATCCAAATTATTTAAATATGAAAAATTTTTATGAGAAATGGTAGCATAAATTTATAAAAGAAGTTTCCTATAACAAATTGGATAAAATAACTCATTTTGTAAATTATTTTAATTTATATTAAAATAGATATAGATAGTTTTTTAGGAGGAAATATGAATATTTTATTAGTTGAAGATGATGTTACACTAGCAATGGGAATTGAATATTCTTTAAAAAATGAAGGATTTAATGTTGTTCATACTATTACAGTGAAAGAAGCAAAGGGAAAATTTCACACTATAGGTGCAGATATTATATTATTAGATGTAAATTTGCCTGATGGGAATGGATATGATTTGTGTAAAGAATTTAGAAAAGAAAGTGATGTTCCAATAATATTTTTAACTGCATGTGACGAGGAAGTAAATATAGTAATGGGGTTGGATTTAGGAGCAGATGATTATATAACTAAGCCAGTAAGAGTAAGGGAGCTAGTAGCTAGAATAAATGCTGTTGCTAGACGAAAGGGTTCTGCTATAAAAGAAGATAATAATAAAATTATATTTAGAGATTTAATTATATTTCCTTTAAAGTATGAAGTTTATAAAGAGAGCGAAAAGCTTCAGTTAACCTCAGTGGAATATAAATTATTATTATTATTAATCGAAAATAAAGGAAATGTTTTAACTAGAAAGACTTTATTAGAAAAACTTTGGGATATTGAAGGGGACTTTATAGAAGAAAATACCCTTACAGTATATATAAATCGAGTAAGAGAGAAGATTAAAGAAGATAAAGAAAGACCATACATTAAGACTGTCAGAGGAATAGGTTATAAGTGGATAGGTGAATGAGAATGGATTTAAAAAGATTATATAATAATCCTGAAGTAAAAAGAGTAACAATAAAATTTATAATTATTTTTATAATAGGTATATCAATAATTTTTGTAGCTTCATATGGAGTAGTGAAAAATATAAATAAGACATTAATTGATCAAAACACATCAGTTTTAAGCAGTGTTATAGAAGGCGAAGATATTAATCATGTAATAAAAGGATTTTATGAGATAAAAACTGATGAAGAGATAAATGAAGCAAAGAAATTATTAAAGAGTTATGGATATGATGATGATTTATCAATAATAACAAATGAGGTAACTAATAAATTTTATAAAAAAATATTTCTTACATTTTTACCTATAAGTATAATATTTACAGTTTTACTTTATTTAATATTTATTAAAGAATTGAAAGGAATATATTCTAAGTTACATTGTGCAATTAAAAGTATATCTAAAGCGTCATCAGGAGAGTTTGAGAGTATTAAGGGAGTATATGAAGAAGGGGATTTAGCTGTATTAATTAACTCTTTAAATTATATGGGAGATAGAGCTAATAAATCAATTCATTTATTGAAAGAGGAAAAAGAATACTTAAAGGATTTTTTATCTGATATATCACATCAATTAAAAACACCGTTAGCATCTTTAGTTATGTTTACTGATATTATGAAAGAAAATGAAAATATGCTTTTTCAAGATAGAAGGAAATTTTTAGAAAAGTGCGAAGAGCAGCAGTTAAGAATGGAATGGCTTATAATGAATCTTTTAAAGGTAGGAAGACTAGAGGCTGGAGTTATTAATTTTTGTAAGGAAAAACAACCATTAAGAGAAACAATTAACTTAGCAATATCATCATTAATAGAAGGGGCGAAGAAGAGAAATCAAAGATTAGCTATAACAGGAGACCTGGATTGTGAACTACTTCATGATAGAAGATGGTTAGGAGAAGCAATATCAAATATTGTAAAAAATGCAATTGAACATACAGAAGAGGGAAAGGAGATAGAAATAAGAGTATCAGCAGGTAAGTTAATAACTAAAATATATATTAAAGATAATGGACCAGGAATACCAAAGGAGCATATAAATAACGTATTTAAGAGATTTTACAAAGGTGAAGGTAGTATAAATCCAAAGAGCATAGGAATTGGATTATCTTTATCTAAAAGTATAATAGAGGAACTTGGAGGAGAGATAAGGTTAATAAGTGAAGAAGGCGTAGGAACTACATTTATTATTAGCTTTATACATTACTAGTGAAAATAGTTAATCAGCTAAAAGAGGAAGGGGGTATATAGTAGGTATCTAATAAATTTATGTAGTAACTACATTTAAAGCCTTGGTAAGTAAATTTATATATACCCACTTTTTTACTCTATAGGAAATTATATTTTTAAAATCTATTGATAAATTATTTATAGGATATAAGTTATTAAAATTAGTCCTATAGAGTAAAAAGAGAATAAAGTGCGCGTGCAAGATTTTCCTCAGGCAAGCTTCGGAAATGCACATGCGCAAAAAAAAGTCGACAGCTCGGCAAGCTCGCCTTGGCGACTTTTTTATTGTTGTGATATAATTAATAAGGTTAAAATAATAACAATATACAAGAAAGAGGAAACACAAGATGAGTAGATACTTTAATAATCAAGAAGTTGAGTTATTAGCTCCTGCTGGAAACTATGAAATCTTTAAGGAAGTAATAAAAAGTGGAGCTGATGCAGTTTATTTAGGTGGGAAAATATTTAATATGCGTTTGCATAGAAAAGACTTTAATTTTACAAATGAAGAGCTAGAGGAAGCAATAAATCTAGCACATTCTCTAAATAAAAAAGTTTATATTACAGTAAATAATCTATTAAGTTCAGAGGATTTATTACAGGCTGAGGAATATCTTAGATTCCTTGAGAAGATTCAACCAGATGCTTTAATAGTACAAGATATGAGCGTAGTAAAGTTAATTAAAGATTTAGGACTAAATTTAAATATTCACTCATCTGTAATGATGAATGTACATAATTTTGAAACTATAAAAAAGTTACATGAGTTAGGTATTACAAGAGTAGTTGTATCTAGAGATATAGATTTAAATACAGTAAAACAATTTTCAAAAAAGACAAATATGGAGTTTGAATACTTTGTCCATGGGGATATGTGCGTAGCTCATGGCTCACAATGTCTTTATAGTGGAATGTTATTTGGAAAAAGCAGTAACAGAGGTATGTGCATGAAGCCATGTCGTTGGGCTTATAAGACTAATAAAGAAGGACAACAATATGATACAACTTTCCCTATGGCAGTAAAAGATATGTATATGTATGAAAATATTCCAGAATTAATTGATGCTGGAGTTGTTTCTTTTAAAATAGAGGGAAGAATGAGAGATGCTGATTATCTTATAAATTTAATAAATACATATAGTGATGCTATAGATAGATATATAAATGATCCTATTCATTATGATAGAAGGAAAGAAGCAGAAAGTTTATATGAAAATAGAAAGAGAGATTTTTCAACAGCCTATGCCTTTGGAAATCCAGGACTTTCTTATATAAATGAGCGTTATGAAGGTACTGGAAAGTTCTATAGCACAGGTAAAGTATTTAGTAAACCTGTTGATGAGTTTGAAATAAGTGAGGAAAGAGTAGTAGAAGTTAAAGAGCTTCTTAAAGTTGATAAAAAATCAAAGGATAAAGTAAAGCTAAGCGTAAAAGTAAATTCATATGAAGCAGCTATGGTAGCTATAGAAGAGGGTGTAGATAATATATATTTATCAGGGGAAGTATTCCAGCCCAATAGTCCATTTAGCAAAGAGGAAATAATAGATATAGTTAAGAAGAAAAGAAATTCTAAGATTTATTTAGGGTTACCGAGAATGATGTATGAAGAAGATTTCTCTACCTATAACGATTTATTAAGAAATAGTAATTTAGGAATTGACGGAATATTAGTTACTAATTTAGGTAGCATAGAGAAGTTTAAAGATTTAGGATTAGATCTTATTGGAGACTATTCATTAAATATATATAATAAGCTTTCAGCAGATTTTTATAAGAATCAAGGATTAAGCTTAGGAACATTATCCTGTGAATCTCCAGTAATAAATACAAAGGAAATATTAATGGAATCATTATTGCCATTAGAAATAATAGTTCATGGTTCACCAGTTGTAATGTATATGAGTCATGATTTATATGAAAATACTAAAGTATTAGAGGCTAATAAAAATAGTAATAGAAAATATAGAGATAAAAATGTTCTTTTATTAATAGATGATAAAGGAAATGAACATCCTGTATATAGAGACAATAATGGAAATAATCATATGCTATTATCTAAAGAGTTATGCTATATGCCTATATTGAAGGAACTAAGTGAACTAGGAGCTAAGTCTTTTAGAATTGAAGGATGTAGCTATGATAATGATACATTGAGAAATATCATAAAAGATTATAAGAAGGCAATGATAGATTTAGATCTTTGTAGTGAGATATTTAACGAGTTTGATTATTATTGTTTAGGTTTTACTTTAGGAGCAATGCAATTTAATTAAGTAGAGAATATTCCTAAAGAGTATTTTAAACAAATAAACTTTTAGTATAAAGGCAATTTAATTGAGGAGGAATAGATTTTGATTGGAGCAGAAAAAATAATCCAAAAGAAAAAGCAGTACTTGTTTCCATCATCTCAAGGAAATCATTTCTATAAAAATCCCCCACAAATAGTAAAGGGAGATATGCAGTATTTGTATGATGATAAGGGTAATAAGTATATAGACTTTTTTGCTGGAGTATCAGTAATGAACTGTGGGCATTGTAATAAGGAAATATTAGATGCAACAATTAAGCAAATGCAAAGACTTCAGCATACAACAGTTATTTACTTAACTGAGGAAATGGTTAATCTAGCAGAAAGATTATCTAAGGTACTACCAGGAGATTTAAGACGTTCATTTTTCTGTTGTACTGGTTCAGAAGCTAATGAAGGAGCAATGCTATTAGCTAGATTATATACAGGTAAAAAGGAGTTTATTGCATTAAATAACGGATTACATGGAAGAACTTATTTAACTATGAGTGCTACAGAAATACCAATGTGGAGAGCTGATCCAGACCTATCACCTGTATTTCATTTTGCAAGTAATGTATGGGATGAAAATCTTAATGCAGAGGATGCTGCAAGAGAATCATTAAAAAGTATTAAAGATATAATTGAAAAAAGAGGAGCGGAAAATATAGCAGCTTTAATAACTGAGCCTATACAAGGAAATGGAGGAATAATAACTCCACCATTATGGTACTTTAAAGAACTTAAAAAAATATTAGAAGAAAATAAAATACTATTAATAGTTGATGAAGTTCAAACAGGTTTTGCTAGGACAGGAAAAATGTTTGCTATAGAGAATTATGATGTTGTACCAGATATAATGACAGTGGCAAAAGCACTTGGTAATGGTATGCCAATATCAGCATTTTGTACTAATGATGAAATAGCAAAATCATTTACGAAGCCATCTGCATCAACACTAGGAGGGAACCCAGTTTCATCAGCTACTGCTATGGCAGTTTTAGATTATATAGAGAAAAATGAGTTGTGCAAGAAGGCTGAAGAATTAGGGAAAATATTAAAAGATAAATTAGAGGGTTTAAAAGATAAATACAATATAATAAAAGAGGTTAGAGGTTTAGGTCTTATGCTAGGAGCAGAACTAGTAAAAGAAAATGGAGAACCAGCAACAGAAGAAACTGACATAATATTAGAAAAGTTAAAGGATAGAGGGCTAATAGTAGGTAAGAATGGATTAAATAGAAATGTATTAGCCTTCCAACCACCATTAGTAATAACAGAAGAGAATGTAGAAATTCTAATTAAAAACTTAGATGAAGTTTTATATGAAGTTTAATAAAAAGGCAGTAGGTAGATTTGACTTTAAACAAAACTAGCTACTGTCCATGCTTTTGACGTAAGAATTATTTAATATTTTGTATTAACTCATTTACAATTTCATCTATTATAGAATTTAAGCTTTCAATTTCAGCAAATGTAATATTATCAATATGTATTCCACAAGAAACAACTACAGTGCTATTAATGGTACTAGATATCTTTTTAGCAACATTTTGAACTATTACATCTTCTTTATGGCCTGTAATTGTTAGTATTGATACAGAAGAGCTTATTTTATTTTTATCTAAAAGACTTTCTCTAGGGATTCCAAGGGCAACAGCACCGATATGGGCAGTGTCACCACCATAGATACTTATATTCCAATCATTTCCCATTCTTATAGCTACACAATTTACATTATAATCTTTAAATCTTTTTGTTAATTGAACCATGGAGATCCTCCTAAAGTTTATTTTAGTATATAAGTTGTAATAAATATTTTACCTTAAATGAATTATTTTTAAATTTGTTAGTATTTAAATAAAGTAAGTATTTCAGCAACTTATATAAAAATTTTAATAATATATATGCTTTCAATTTTGCCATTTTACTTAAATAAGACTATTTACTTTTAATCTTATTACACTGTAAGGATGTAGATTATGAATTGAAACATATATATTTATAATTATAGCTGGAATTAGATATAAATGAAATGTTAAAAGTAATATATAGTACAAGCTGTTTGTTGAAATAGTAAGAAAAATATAGTAATATAGTAAAGTTGAAAATGGTGAAGGCAAACAACAATTTGGAGGTGTTTTATGTCTTTTAAGGATTTGCAAGTATTTATTAAAGAGTTAGAAAAAAAGGATCAATTAAAGAGAATAACGGCTGAAGTAGATTCAGAATTAGAAATCACAGAAATAACAGATAGAGTTTCAAAGGAATATGGTCCAGCATTACTATTTGAAAATGTTAAAGGATCAAAGTATCCAGTTTTAATTAATGCTATGGGAACTTATGAAAGAATGGCCATGGCATTAGGGGTTGAAAAGTTAAATGATATTGGAAATGATATAGAAGAATTTATTGATATGGCTAATTATATGGGACTTATTAATAAATTTAAATCATTACCTAGACTAAGTAGAATGGCAACCATGTTTCCTATTAAACTACCTACAAAGGGAGCTTGTCAAGAAGTTATAAATCATGATCCTGATTTATCAGAGTTACCTATATTAAAGTGTTGGCCAGAAGATGGAGGAAAGTTTATAACACTTCCTTTAGTTATAACTAAAGATCCTGATACTGGTATTCAAAACATGGGTATGTATAGGATGCAAGTTTATGATAAAAACACTACAGGTATGCACTGGCACTGGCATAAAGACGGAAGAGAAATATATGAACAATATAGAAAGCTTGGCGGTAAAATGCCTATATCAGTAGTATTAGGTTGTGATCCAGCAATTACATATGCTGCAACAGCACCACTACCTAAAATGGTAGATGAAATGATGTTTGCAGGATTTCTTAGAAAAATGCCTATAAATATGGTTAAATCAATTACAAATGATATTTATGTTCCTTCAGATGCTGAATTTGTTATTGAAGGATATGTAGATGTAAATGAAGAGTTAAGAAGAGAAGGACCTTTTGGTGATCATACTGGATATTATTCCTTAGCAGATGATTATCCTGTATTCCATGTAACATGTATTACGCATAAAAAGAGTCCTGTTTATCCAACTACAATAGTAGGAAAGCCACCAATGGAAGATTGCTATATGGGAAAGGCTACAGAGAGAATTTTCTTACCATTATTAAAAATGATGAATCCAGAAATAATAGATATTAATTTCCCATTAGAAGGAGTATTCCATAGTTGTGTTATAGTATCTATTAAAAAAAAGTTCCCAGGACATGCAAGAAAAATAATGAATTCATTATGGGGAATGGGACAAATGATGTATACAAAAATGATTATTATAGTAGATGAAGATGTAAATCCTCAAGATGTATCTAAGGTAGCTTGGAAGGTATTTAATAATATTGACGCTAAAAGAGATTTAGTAATATCAGAAGGACCATTAGATGCACTAGATCATGCAGCAGACATACCTTTCTATGGTAGCAGAATAGGAATAGATGCTACGATAAAATGGCCTAGTGAAGGTCATACTAGAGAATGGCCAGAAGATATAGAAATGTCAGAAGAAATGAAGAAGCAAGTAGATAAAAGGTGGTCAGAATATGGAATTTAGTAAAGTGAAAAATAAGATTACCGATTATGGAACCTTAGTAATGTTTTCTCATACTATTTTTTCATTATCCTTTGCTTTGATTTCTATGTTGCTAGCGGGAAATGGAAAGTTGAATTTTAATACAATATTTTGGATAGTAGTAGCTTTTTTAGGGGCAAGAACAGGAGCAAATGCTTTAAATAGAGTAATAGATGCTGAAATAGATGCAAGGAATCCAAGAACAGCTACAAGGCAAGTTCCACAAGGTTTAATGAATAAAAAAGAAATACTTATTTTTGTAGTAATATGTTTTGGAATTATGGTTTTTGCGGCATGGAAGCTCAATACAATTTGTTTAATACTTTCGCCAATAGCTTTATTTCTAATGATAATATATTCTTATACTAAAAGATTTACATGGATGTGTCATTTAGTTCTTGGTATAACTTCAGCAGCAGCACCAGTAGGTGCATGGCTTGCTGTTACTGGCAAGATTATTTTTCTTCCATTAGTAATGGGAGCAGCTAACACGTTATGGGTAGCCGGTTTTGATATTATTTATGGAGCTCAAGATTATGAGTTTGATACTAAAAATGGAATTCACTCAATACCAGCAAAATTTGGAGTTAAAAATGCTTTATTAATATCAAGAGCATTTCATGTAATTGCGTTAATTTGTTTAGTAATAGTAGGCTTATTATCAAATGAGCTAGGAACTTTATATTACATAGGATTATTTATAATAGGTATATTATTTATAGTACAGCACAACATGGTAAGTGAAGTTAATTTAAAGAATGTTAAAATTGCTTCATATAACGTTAATCAAGTAATAAGTATTGTGTTTTTAGTTTTTGGTTTATTAGACTGTTTAATATAAGGAGAAAAACATGAAAAAAATAGTGGTTGGAATTACTGGAGCAAGTGGAAGCATATACGCTAAAAGGTTAATAGAAGTGTTATTAAATGAAGAAATTTATGTAAATATTGTAGCCACAGAAAAAGGGAGACAAGTATTTAAGTATGAGCTAGCTTTAGATTTAGACTCATGGGTTAAAGAATTAACAAAAGATTATAAAAATGTAAAGCTTGAAGATAATAATAATCTATTTGCAGGGGTAGCTAGTGGGTCTAATAAATATGATGCAGTAATAATATTACCATGCTCTATGGGAACATTAGCTGAAATAAGTCATGGATTATCTAAAAATTTATTATGCAGAGCAGCAGATGTAGCTTTAAAAGAAGGAAGAAAACTTATAATAGTTCCAAGAGAAACCCCTCTTAATTCAATACATCTAGAAAATATGCTTAGATTATCAAAACTTGGAGTTGGAATAATTCCTGCAATGCCAGGATTTTATCATCATCCAACTTCAATGAATGATTTGGTAGACTTTTTAATCGGAAAGATATTAGATTATCTTAATATAAGTAATAAACTATTCAACAAGTGGGAGGACAAATCTAATGAAAATTAAAAAAATATTAAGTTTAGCTATGGCAATGGTTTTATCAACAGCTATAGTGGCTTGTGGAAACAAAGCTGAAACTCCAAAAGAAACAAAAGAAAAGGTTAAGCTAAGAGTAGGTGTAATGGGATCTATTGATGCTGTACCATTAGTAATAGCAAAAGAAAATGGATACTTTGATGAATTAGGAGTAGATTTAGATCTTCAAATATTTAAAGCAGCCAAAGATAGAGATGCAGCACTTCAAGCGAAAGAATTAGATGGAGTATTATGTGATGAAGTAGCTATTTCTATTTATCAAAATTCAGGAATAGATATGAAAATTACAGGAACAACTAATGGTTACTGGACTTTAGTATCTGGAAAAGATTCTGGAGTTAACTCTATAAATGATATAAAAGGAAAGAAAATTGGAATATCAGAGCGTACTATGATTGATTACTTAGCTTATTATATAACAAGTAAGAATGGAATAGATGCTAATGCAGTTGAAAAAGTGGCAATACCAGCAATGCCAGCAAGATTAGAAGCACTTAAAAATAATCAAATAGATGCAGCTATATTGCCAGCACCATTTAATGATAAAGCAATTGCAGATGGTGGAAAAGAAATAGTTAAAATATATAATAAAGATATAATGATTTCAACTACTGCATTTTTACAAGGTGTTATAGATGAAAAGTCTGAAGCTATAAAGAATTTTTATAAGGCTTATGACAAGGCAATAGATTATATTAGTAGTAATGATATAAGTAAATATGAAGATTTGATTATATCAACAGTTGGATATTCAGAAGATATGAAGGGGAACATTGAGTTACCTGAATTTAATAAAAATTATTTACCAGCAGAAGAAAAGGTTCAAGAAGTATTAGATTGGTCAAAATCTAATGGAATAATAGAAAAAGATCTAAAAGCTAAAGATGTAATGAGTGATATAGCGGTTAAGTAGTTTGTGGAGGAATTTTTATGATACAGATAAAAAATATATCTGTTTTCTATGAATCCAAAGAAAAAGTCAAAGCTTTAGAATCTATAAGTTTTAAGGCTGAAAGTGATGATATATGTGCAATAATAGGCCCTTCAGGCTGTGGTAAAACCACATTACTTAATGTACTATCGGGGATAATAAAAAAGTATGAGGGAGAGGTTCTTCTAGATAAAGAAGAGCTTAACCCTCATATTCATAAAATTGGACTTATTCCTCAAAACTTTGGGCTTTTACCTTGGAAAACAGTAAAAGAAAATTGTCTTTTGCCTTTTAAAATAAGAGGTGAAAAAATTAATAGTGAAACTATAGAAAAAATGAATACAATGATGAAAAGATTGAACATAAATGGATTGGAAAATAGATTTCCAAGAGAATTAAGTGGAGGGCAAAGACAGAGAGTTTCAATAGTAAGAAGCTTTTTGATGAAGCCAGATTTACTTCTAATGGATGAGGCTTTTTCAGCTTTAGACGCTATTATAAGGGATGAGGCACAAGAATTATTTCTAGACATTTGGAATGAGAATAAAATGACTACATTTTTTGTGACTCATAGCATAGATGAAGCTTTATATATGGGTAAAAAAATAATTGTAATGTCTAACACTCCAGGGGAAATTATCGAAGTAATAGATAATACACTTTTTAATAATAAAAATTATAAAGAAGATAAAGACTATTCAAGATTATTTTCACATATAAAAAATATGGTGAAAAGGGGCTGGGATAAGTGAGAGCACTAAAAAAGATTGGTGTATTTATTAAGGGATTTATAATATTAAATGTACTTTGGTATATTTTTAGCATGGTTATGAATTCAAGAATTGTGCCTAAGCCACATGAAATATATATTTATATACCTGAGCTTTTTAAAGAAAAGTTTTATACACATATACTAGCGAGTTTATATAGAGTGTCTATAGGACTATTAATATCCTTTGCTATTGGAATTACATTAGGAATACTAATGGGATATTCAAAGAAAGTAGATAAATTATTAAACCCATTAATATATTTTACTTATCCCATTCCTAAAACTGCTTTATTACCAGTGATTATGACTATATATGGACTTGGAGATGGATCGAAGATAACATTGATAGTTTTAATAACTGTTTTTCAAGTAATAGTATCAGTAAGAGATGCAGTATCAAATATAATAAATGAAAATTATAATCCATTAATCAGTTTAGGGGCAACAAAGTTTCAATTAATTCGCCATGTAACTATTCCAGCAATATTACCAGATATATTAACTAATGTTAGAGTAGCTATAGGTACAGCTTTTTCAATTTTATTTTTTGTAGAAGCTTATGGAACAAAAGTTGGAGTAGGTTATTTTATACAAGATGCATGGACAAGAATTGATTATATAGATATGTATGCAGCTATAGTAATTTTAAGTTTTTTAGGATTAATATTATTTATTTTAGTAGACTGTATTGAAGATATAGTATGTAGATGGAAAGTTAGAGATATATGATTTTAAAAGTTAATAATATCTATTAATTCACAAATTTTTTGATACAATTAAAAACCTCATGAGTTAATTAACTCATGAGGTTTTTTATCTGAGGTTTAGATTATTTATGCAGTAGTTGTTGGAGGTGTATAAACTCTTTTCGCAAGTTCTTCATCCAACATATATATAGCTGCAGGATTTCCATCAGATCTTCTAACTTTCTTTAAAAATGAGTTGAAATTATTTTCTTCTTCAACTTGTTCATCGATAAACCATTTAAGTAAACTAATTGTTGCATGTTCCTTTTCTTCAAGAGCAATGTCAGCTAGTTGGTAAATTTTCTTAGTTACTAACTGTTCATGTTCATAACCTTTTTCAAATAAATCAATAATGTTATCATAGTTTCCTTCAGGTTGTGGAACCTCTTTTAGTTTAACTACACCATTTTTTTGAAAAATATAATCATATAATTTCATAGCATGAGCTAGTTCCTCCTGAGCTTGAACTCTAAAAAAATTAGCAAATCCACTTAAATCAATTGATTCAGCATAAGCAGACATAGATAAGTAAGTATAAGATGAATAAAATTCAAAATTAACTTGTTCATTAAGATTATTTAATAGATTTTCACTTAACATTTGTTTCCTCCTATAATTTAAATTAGAATTTTTAATTTATATAAATTTATTTATGTAAACAAATTTAACTAATTTTCTATTAAATCCAAAATTTTATTATAAATCTTATTATATACTAATCTTCTATATAATACTATTAATATTGACTTTCTTAAGACGAATAATACCTTAATAATTCCAATTATATAGGATTAGAAGTTTAATATGGTTAAATTAAATACAAGAATATAAAAAATAATATGATTAATAAAATTTATAAAGACAAAATTACAGAAAAATACTTTTAATAACTTTAAATGGAAATAAAATACTAAAAATGGGAAATATAAGTTGATTGGTAATATGCTAGAAAATAAAGATAAGGATACAAAAAATGAGTTAAATGTAAGTAACAGAAGATAGTATTTTTTACTTATATAGATAATGATAGTAATATATGAGTATTACTAGTAATAATTAATTTATAAAGTTTTATAGATTTATAAATATAACTAAGGAGTTGTACTTTGTGGAAGTAAGTAGTATTAATCTAAGTCAAGAAGTGTATAGATCTGATGCGGAAAAAATATGCAATTGGCTTAGTGATGAGGAAGTAATTAGTCATTTAAATGAAGATGCTAATGTTAAAAGCAATTTAATTAACGTTATAAATAGAATTAATATGCCTATTTTAACTCATTTATTTAATAATAATTGTAGATTTTTTACTATTAAAAATATATATGGAACAGTAGGATTTTTAAGATTAGTACCGAAAAATGAATTAGTAGAAATAGTTATTGCAGTAGGTGAAAAGGAATTATGGGGTAAAGGAATAGGACACAATGCAGTGGTAGAAGCTTTAAAAGTAGCTTTTTTTGATATGAGAGCAGATAGAGTTGTTGCTAAAATAAAAAAAGCTAATAAAAGATCTCAAAATCTTTTTAAAGGTATTGGATTTAAGCAAGTAAAAGAGCTTGAAAGGGAAATCGAATATCATATTAATATGGAAGAGTTTTGGAAAATAGCTGCATAAGGCTATTTTAGCTTATATTTAAACATTAAAGAGTCTGTTTATGAAGATTTATAAATATTTTCATAAACAGACTCTTTATATTTCAAATAAATGCAAAATATAAAAAATATATTGACTTTATTTGGGAAGCAGTATATTATATAGATATAATAATGATAATCATTCTCAGATAAAAGGAGGAGACTATATGAAAATTATTTATTGGAGTGGTACTGGAAATACTGAGGCTATGGCAAATTTAATTTTAAAGGGAATTAATGAGGAAGGTGGTATGGGAGAACTAATAAATATATCATCTAAAGATGTAAATTCAATAGTTAATGAAGATATTCTTATATTAGGATGTCCTTCTATGGGAGATGAGGAACTTGAAGAAGGTGAATTTTTACCTTTCTTTGAATCGATAGAAAAAGATTTAAATAACAAGAAAGTAGCTTTATTTGGATCTTATGGTTGGGGAACAGGAGAATGGATGGCAAGTTTTGAAGAGAGAGTTCAAGCATCAGGAGGTATATTACCTTTAGAATCATTAATAGTTAATTACCTACCAGAAGGTGAAGATGAAGAAAAGTGTGTAGAATACGGAAGACAAATATATAAGCTTAACAAATAACTGGAGGAGTAAATGATGGTTAGTAAAGTTGATAGTCTTTATAAATTATTAAACAGAATGGAGGATAAGGAATATATAGAAAATTTCATATCTTATAATGTTGCTTTAATAAGTGCGAAACTAAAACCATCAATTACTTTAAATTTATTTAAAAATAATAATAAGAAAACATATTTTTTATGGAATACCTATGGAGAAGAATATCTGAAAAAATTAGGGCTGAATTATATTGAACTAAGAGAAAATGATAAAGCATTAATTGTTTTTATATATAGTGAAGAATTGCTTAAAAAGGTAATAAGTAATTATAAAAGTTTAAATTTCTTAGGTTCTATTGGTTATGAAAATTGCTTTAATATAAAAGAGGTATTACAAAAATTAAAAGAAAGATATAGTATATACAATTGCCCACATGAACTTGGGATATTTTTAGGATATCCATTAGAAGATGTAAAAGATTTTATGGAATGTACTGAAAAAAAGTGCTTAGCTTGTGGATATTGGAAAGTTTATAATGAGTGCAATAAAGCAAAGACTGTATTTGCTCTTTTTGATAAAGTAAAAGAGCATACAGCTGAAAATATATTAATTGGTAATAGACATATTAATTTATCTAATATATTAAAAGATAAATTTGAAAAAAATCAAAAAATAGTATTTGGATAAAAAATCTTATTAAAAAAATTTCGGGATATATTTTTACTTACAATATAAATATATAAAATTTTTCTCATCATGTAGGAACCTTAAATAATTTAGGGTTCCTAATTATTTTCATAATAGTATAGTAAAATATCTATATTGAATTCATTAAATCGTCTAATATCATGTTCCCGCCAAGTTTATAATCATAATCTAAATTTGAATTAATTGATTTAATAAAACTCCAAGTTGCATTCCAAAGTTTAACTATAAATAGATACTCTTCTAACTTTTCTTTGTGTTCTAATGAGTAATGTCCAAAATAATTTTTAAGTAATTTAACTTTCATATCTTCATTCAAAAACCAGGATAAGGTTGCTAAATCAAAGAATATATCACCCATCCCAGAAAATTCAAAGTCTATAAAATAAACTTTTTCATTAGAGTACAAAATATTAGAAATATTTAAGTCGTTATGGCACAATCCATAAGTTATTTCTTTAGTTAATTTCTTTTCAAGATATTTTAATTTCTTCAATATTTGATTTATGTTATGATTGAAATCAAATTTATCATTAATTAAAAAGTTTATATTATTTTCAATAACTTCAAATGGATTAAAATTATTATTATATTCTAAATTATGTAATTTTTTTAATGTAAAGGTTAAAGTATTTAGAAAGCTTTTTGAATTATAAATATCTATGCTGATTTGAGAACTTTCTATAAATTTACTTATGAGAATTCCGTTATCTTTACTATGATAGATTATATCTGGGCAAATATTTAGTGGTTGGACTAAATTTAGTATAGAATTTTCATAGTAAAAATTATTTTTATTGTCTTTACCAGGTATTCTTAAAACGTATTTTTTATTATTAGACTTCAATAAGTAATTTGAATTATTAAGTCCTCCTAATTTAGTAAGTTCATTATTTTTTAAAAAAGTACTCATTTCTATCTCCTTAAAAGATTACTAAAAGTATTATATCATTATTTAAATATAGGATATAATATTTTTTAAAAGCCATTGACCATGTGGTCATGGGGGTATATAATTATGATAATTAAATATTGGAGGAGGGGTGAAGTGATGAATATACCTAAGGATAAAGAGGAACTTATTTATGAAGTATCCTTGAAAGAATTTGCTGAAAAGGGATATGAATTAGCATCAACTAATAATATTGTAAAGGAATGTGGATTTTCTAAAGGTACGCTATTCAATTATGTTAAAAATAAAAGAAACTTATATCTATTTGTAGTTGAAAAAACTTTAAATGATATTGGTATTACTATTGAAGAGGAATTAAATATAAAAAGTACTGATATATTTGAGAAAATAAAGGAAATACAAAAGATAAAGTTAAATATATTTTTAAAGTATCCAAATGAAAATAAGTTGATTATTCAGGCTTTTACAGAGGCAGATGAGGATATTAAAGATAAGTTTTCTATAAAATATGAAAAATATTCAAAGATGTTTTTTGAGTTAATGACTACAAATGTTGATTACTCAAAATTTAAAGATGGAATAGATATAGAAATGACTCTTAGTACAATACTTTTAACAATGAATGGTTTATCAGAAAAAATATCTAGAAAATATAAAAACAATCAAGAACAAATGATTAAAGATCTTGAAAAAATAATTAAAGAGTCCAATAAGTATTTAAACTTTATAAAGGAATTAGTATATAAGTAAGAGGTGAAAAGTATGTTATTATCATTAAAAGATGTAACCAAGATATATAAAGCAGGTGAAGTAGAAACCTATGCTTTAAAAAATGTTTCTATGAATATTGAAGAAGGGGATTTTATAGTTATTCTAGGGCCAAGTGGAAGCGGAAAAAGTACATTACTTAATGTAATTAGTGGACTCGATACAGTAACATCAGGAAAAATAAACTTTAAAGATGAATGTATTTCAGGCTATAATACAGAAAAGTTAACTTTATTTAGAAGAAAATATTTAGGCTTTATATTTCAACAGTATAATTTGCTTCAAAATTTAACAGTTAGAGAAAATATAGATATTGGAGCGAATTTAAGTGAAAATCCAATAAATATAGATGAAATTATAGAAAAGGTATCACTAACAAATGAGAAAAATAAATACCCATCACAATTATCAGGAGGACAACAACAAAGAGTCTCTATCGCAAGAAGTATAGTTAAAAACCCAAAGATTTTATTTTGTGATGAACCAACAGGAGCTTTAGATGAAAAGACTGCAAAAGAAGTATTAAAGTTGCTTCAAGAAATGAATAAAGACTACAAAACAACTGTAGTTATGATTACACATAATACGGGAATTTCTAAGATGGCTGATAAAGTTATAAAAATGAATTCAGGAGAAATAGTAGAGACAGTTATAAATAAAGAAAAGATAAATCCATCTGAAATTATATGGGGGTAGATAATTATGCTATTTAAGAATACCTTACAGTTATTTAAGAAAAAGAAATTTCAATTTTTAGGTGTTTGTATAATTATTTTCTTAAGCTCATTTTTATTTACAGCTATGTTTAATACAATGGAAACAATGCAAAACACCATAGATAAATATCTTACTGAAGGAAATCAAGAGGATTTTTCTATAGATATGATAAACTCATTAACAGCCGAAGAGTATGAAGAATTAATAAAAGAAAATTTGCGAATAAACCCTATAACTACATTAACTAACTTAAAAGCAATTGATAAAGATAGTTTTTACAAAATATTAGACAATAGAATTAAGAGTTTCAATGATAGATATGAGGGGTATGATTTAGAGACGAGAGAAGGAAAAGATGTAACCTTTAATCTTAACAGCACTTCAGTAAAGCTTAGATTTTTAAAGGATTCAGAAAATATAAACAAATCAAAAATAGAAGAGGGAAAAAAGCCAGAAAATGAAGATGAAATAGCTTTAACAAGAGTTTTTGCTCAAATGAATAATTTAACTATAGGGGATACTATAGAAATAAATAATAAGAAGTATGAGATTGTAGGTTATGTGCTTTTTCCAGATTACACATTACCTATGTTTGGAACGGATTTTATATTAGATGCAAAAACAATATCATTAGCTTTAGTATCAAATAATGAATTTTATAATCTAGAAGGAAAAGAAGAGATAAGGCTATCTGGTAAAGGTAATAAAAATTTTGATACAGAAAATTTTAAGAAAGATGTAATTGAAACTTATAGGGATGATAATAGCCTTGGGTTTATAACTAATATAAATTTAACTAAGGAAACCATGAGAAGTGGAGCAATTTATGAAGAGGTAAAAGCAGGTAAAGTTGCAACTGTAAGTATGAGTTCTGGTATTGCATTTATTGCAATAATTATTGTATCAATAATTTTATATAAAATTATAAATGGAGAAAAAGGTCAAATAGGTATAATGAAGGCTTTGGGCTATAGAAAAAGAGAAATAGCAAAGCCATATTTAATAATGATAACTATAATTTCATTGCCTACTTTATTATTAGGAGCTGTTTTAGGGTTTTTTATAAGTGAGCCATTAAAAGAGTTTTATTCAGTGTTTTATTTATTCCCACATGAAGAAATGGTTTTTGCTTATGAGTCATTAATTTATTCAATATTAGTTCCATTTATTTGTATATTCTCATTAGCCTTTTTAATAATTATGAGAATGCTTAAAACAAGACCTTTAGATTTATTAAGAGTTGGTAAAAGTGAAGGCATTAATAAACTAAATAAAATAGCAGATAAAATATTAAATAAGGCAAAAGCTACAACTAAATTTAAATATTCTTTCTTACTAAGAGATTATGGAAAATTTATAGTGTTTTTAATAGGTGTAATTTCTTCATCAGTTATGATTATGTTTAGTTTAACTATGCCAGATTTTATGGGTAAAATGACTATGGATAATTATAAAATCCAGGAATATAAGTACGATGGGATAGTTGATATAACAAAAGAACTTCCAAAGACAAATAATGATGATGAAAAATATTTAACATTACCATCGATAAAATACGAAGATAAATCAGTTGAAGTTAAGGGGATAGATATAAAGGGTAAGTTATTTAGATTATATAATAAAAAAGATAAGGATGTTACTGAAGAAATAAAAGATGGAATTATAGTAACAAAGAGTTTTCAAATGTTTAACAAAAAGAAAATTGGAGATGAAATAACAATAAATATTAATAATAAAGACTATACATTTGAAATAAAAGAAATAGCGGATGACTACAGTAGTTCTACCATATATATAGATAGGGAAAAGCTAAGTAATATAATATCAGACAATAAGGATTCAAGTTTATTTAATGGTGTATATTCGAAAGATTCTCTAGACAAGAAGGATTATTTAACTGTGACAAATAAGCAAGATATAATAGATCAAGCAGCATCAATGCAAAAATTTGTCATTGTAGCTATTGGAGGAATGTTATTATCAGCAATATTTATGGCTGCAATAATTCTTTCAATATTGACTTCACTATCAGTAGAAGATAATTATTATAATATATCATTATTAAAAGTAATGGGATATACCAAAAAAGAAGTCAATTCAATGATATTAAATAGCTATTTAGGATATTCAATAATAGCATTTTTAATAAGTATTCCAATAACCATAGCATCAATGAATTTCTTCGTGGATTATCTAGCCACAGGATTTAATATGGTAATGCCACTTGAATTTAAGGCCTGGCATGGAGTAGTTGGGTTATTAATAGTTATTTTAATATTTTTAATAGGAAGCTACGGAGCTAAAAGAAAAATAAATAAAATTGCTTTGCAAGAGATTTTGAAAGAATATAGGGAATAGATGTAATTTATTAATTAGTAAAGAGCTGGAGTTATTCAGCTCTTTTTATATTAATTAAAATAATATATTTAGTTAATAAAACATTAATGATAAAATTATATCATTAAAAAATATGCAATATTCATGATATAATGTAAGCATAATAGAAATTATTTTTTTATAAATAAATTAGAAACATATTATGTAATCTTGAACATTAAAATAGAATTTTAAAACAAATTAGGAGGAGTTTAATGGAATTAGAATTATTTAATTTTGTTGAGAATGTTACTGCGTCTTTAGAAGATTTAGGAAGTGAACTAGAAGAAATAAGTAAGGATATAGAATCATATTTTGCAAAGGTATTAGAAGACTATAATGAAGGATATTTAAATATAAATTCAAGAGTAAAATCAACAACAAGTTTAAGGGAAAAAATATTAAGAAATAGTTATTATAAAAAGTATAAGAATTCGGAGGAATTTATATCAAATCTTTCAGATCTAGTGGGGGTTAGAATTGAATGTAGATTTATTGAAGATGAAAAGACAATACATAAAATGTTAAAAAAACACTTCAATATAAAGGATTTAAAAGGATATTTTTATAATGATGATAATGATAATATAAGACTAGAGCTAGAAAGTAAACAACCACAAAAGCAGAAAAATGGTTTTGGAATATATAGAATAGATGGACTGTATCAGCATAATAACAGAAGTATTAAATTTGAGTTACAAATTAAATCTCTTGTTAACATATTTTGGGGAGAAATAGAGCACAAAGTAATATATAAAAATAATAATTATATGTTAGGTGATGAATTTATAAAAAATATAATGTTGTCTATAAAGGAAAATCTTTATATGATAGATAGACAACTTCTTGCAGTAGATAATCAATTTAATAAAGTAAACTCTATTAACCCTGAAGCTAGAAAAGAACAATTAGAAAAGCTTCTTTCCAAAATAATTTATGATATTTATTCAAGAAAGATGAAAAATGATATTGGATTTATCATAGATTTTAGAGAATCTTGTGATACTATAATGAAATATATTTTTAGAACAAATAACGCTAAAAAATTAGAGGATTATAGTGAAACCTTAATAAAGACATTAGCTAGATTAAATGATATTAGCACAAATGATGTTAGCTTCAACACTGAATTAAAGTTTGAGAGGGATTTACATTTTGAAAGTGATTTTTGTAATATTATAGGTAATACAATATTAAAGTCAATAAATAGTGATTTTAAATGGAATTTATTTTTTAGAATACTATTTGAAATTGAACTTGGAAATAATTCTGAGGATTTTGAAAACTTTATAAATTTCATTGAAAATAGATTTTATGAAAGTACTAAGCTTTCAAATTTATATTTGTTATTTAAAAAAGAAGAAGCACAGGATATAAAAAACTTATTTATGAAAGAAATAGCATTAAGTTTTAGAGAGGTAGATTCTATAAAATTTATATATGATAGTAATATAATGGTAGTAAATAAGGCTATAAATAAATCAGTTGATTTAATACAAGAAAATATAAAGTCATATATAGAATGGGAAGCAGTAAAGGATGATTACTTAAATAAGTTACGACTAGATATTGTTTCTAGAATATAAATATAGAAGTTTATTATATTAAATAAAGTACTTTTAGAATAAAAAAATTATATAAAATATAATTATTATAGAACCTAGGAGGAACTATGAAAAAATATAAATTTGAAGCAGAATTAAAAAAGCATGAAGGAAAAGATGCTACATATATAGAAATACCTTTAGATGTTGAACATGAATTTGGAGCAAAAAGAGTAAAGGTTAAAGCAAAGTTTGATAGTATAGAGTATAGAGGTTCTATAGTAAAAATGGGGTTGCCTTGTTATATGATAGGAATTACAAAAGAAATAAGAAATAAAATAGGAAAGACTCATGGAGATGTTATAAGTGTTGAGATAGAAAAGGATGAAGATGAAAGAGTAATAGAATTACCAATTGAGTTTGAAGAAAGACTTAAGTTAAATAAAGAGGCATATAAATTCTATGAAAGTTTATCATATTCAAACAAAAGAAAATACTTTCAATGGATAACATCTGCTAAAAAAGAAGAAACAAAGATTAAAAGGATAGAAGAAGCTATAGAAAAGCTTGAGAATAATATAAAACTATAAGAGTAAAAATCCATGGTGAACGCTATGGATTTTTCTTGTTAATTATTTTATATAATAATGATTTGCTAAATTTAATTATAAATATTATTATAGAAATGATAATTGTTGTTATATAATACTAATTAATAGATTCGATGTTAAGGAGAAGATCAAGATAATGAAGTTAAGAAAATCAACAAAAAATGATTTAAAATGCATAATGGAAATTATTAATGAAGCTAAGAGATTTTTAAATGAAAATAAAGTTGATCAGTGGCAACAAGGATATCCAAATGAAGAATCTGTTTTGGAGGACATAGTGAGTGAATGTAGCTATGTTTTAGAGGAAAATAATGAAATCATAGGTACGGCAGCAATATCTTTTGATGGAGAAAAAACTTACGATGCAATTTATGAAGGAAAATGGATTTCTAATGGAAGATATGCAGTTATTCATAGAATAGCAATTTCTAAAAAAGCAAAAATAAAAGGAATTGGAACAGAAATAATTAAAAAAGCAGAAGAAATTTGTTTATCTAAAGATATAAAAAGTATAAAAATAGATACCCATGAAGATAATTTAGCTATGCAGAAATTATTAGAAAGAAATAACTTTAAATATTGTGGTATTGTTTATGTGTTAGATAATAGTAAAAGAATTGCTTTTGAAAAAGAGATCTAATTATTTTAAATATAGAATTAAATTATAATTCACGATATAATATAAAATCATAAGATAAAAATCTATATTAAATAATATGGATTTTTATTTTAACCTATGTTACAATGTAATGAAAAAATTGAATATATAGTTAAAAGAGGAAATAATATATTCTTCTAACTAATAAACAATTAACATATAGTATTTCTCAAAGCATCTTTTGAAAAGTTTATCTTATATTTTCTAAGTTTAGAAATGTCATGATTATAGGAATATAATCCAATTAAAAGAATTCTAAGGCTAATTTCTAAAAGTAATGCATAAATAAAGTTCGGTAATAAACTATAGCAATATAATTACATATAGTTCTTTAAGTGATGAAATAATAGTACTATAGTCTGTTTATTTCATTTTTTATTTTATTTGTTAAAGAAAAGGAGTGATTCACAGCAATGAAATTAATATTAAAGTATATAAAAAATTATAAGACGCTTCTTATATTAAATATTATATCTGTCTTTGGCTTTGCTTTAGTTGAACTTGGAATACCAACTATAATGGCAAAAGTTATAGATAAAGGAATAGTAAACAGCGATATAAATTATATAAAAAGAATGGGACTAATTATTGCAATTATTTCAGTTATAGGTGTCCTTGGAACAATACTTTTAGGCTTTTGTTCAGCAAGAATTTCAACTGGAATAACAAGAGATATTAGAAATGATATCTTTAAAAAGTCTCAAGAATTTTCACACACTGAGTATGATAAATTTGGGGTATCATCAATGATAACAAGAACAACAAATGATGCTTTTGTACTACTTCAATTTACTAATACTCTATTAAGAATGGCATTAATAACACCAGTAATGTTTACAATTAGTTTAGTAATGATACTTAGAACAAGTCTCTCATTATCTATAGTACTAGCTATAACAATCCCATTTATAATAGGTGGAGTTATAATTATTGCAAAGATTTCAGAGCCTTTATCAGAAGCTCAGCAAAATAGACTAGATAAGTTAAATAGAATATCAAGAGAAAATTTAACAGGTATAAGAGTTATAAGAGCTTTTGGAAATGATAAGTATGAAGGTGAAAGATTTAGTGGAACAAATAATTTATATGCAGAGGTTTCAAAGAAGCTTAACAAGCTTATGGCTATATCTCAACCAATGTTCTTTTTCCTTCTTAACCTAGCAATAATAGCGATATTTTGGGTATCAAGTAAGATGATAAATGCAGAAACTCTTCAAGTTGGACAATTAGTAGCATTTATTGAGTATTTATTTCATGCTATGTTTTCAATTATGCTATTTTCAATGGTGTTTATAATGTATCCTAAAGCTCAAGTTTCAGCTAATAGAATTCAAGAAATATTAGATGAAGATCCTATAATAAAGAGTCCAGAAAATGGAGTTAAGGAAACTGATATAAAAGGTTTAGTGGAGTTTGATAATGTATCATTTGTATATCCAAATGGTGAAGCGGCTGTACTTAAAGATATTTCCTTTAAGGCTAAAAAGGGAGAAACAATTGCCTTTATTGGTAGCACAGGTAGTGGTAAGAGTACATTAATTAATCTTATTCCAAGATTTTATGATGTCACACAAGGTAGTATTAAAATTGATGGAGTAGACGTAAGAGATTATGATTTGAAAGCTTTACGTAAGAAGATTGGATTTATACCTCAAAAAACTCTTTTATTTACAGGAAGTATAGCAAGTAATATTAAGTTTGGTAAGAAAAATGCTGATACAGGTGAAATAGAATATTCTGCAAAGATTGCACAAGCTTATGATTTTATTTCTAGAAAACCTAAAAAGTTTGATGAGTTAATAAGTGAAGGTGGATCAAATGTATCAGGAGGACAAAAGCAAAGACTTTCAATAGCAAGAGCATTAGTTAGAAAACCAGAAATTTATATATTTGATGATAGCTTTTCTGCTTTAGATTTTAAAACAGATGCTGTTTTAAGAAAAAGACTTAAGTCTGAAACTAAGAATTCAGTAGTTTTAATTGTTGCTCAAAGAATAGGATCAATAATGGATGCAGATAAGATAATTGTACTAAATGAAGGAGAAGTAGTAGGGATTGGTACTCATAAGGATCTTCTTAAGACTTGTGAAATTTATCATGAAATAGCATTATCACAACTTACAGAGGAGGAGCTTGCGTAATGAAGAAATTTAAATTAGTAGTAAAAAAGATTACTCCTTTTATAAAAAACTATAAATGGTCATTTGGAGGAGCAATACTGTTTATTATATCAGCAGCTATATTTGTAGCATTAGCTCCAAGAACAGAGGGATTAATTATTACACAATTAACAAAAGATTTTGAATTAATCATAAAGGGTACTAAAGGAGCTTCAGTTAATTTTGATTATATTATTAAAGTTTTAATTTTATTATTCGGAGTTTATATAAGTAGTGCAGGATCTACATTTATAGCAAGTTTTTTATTAACGAATGCGATTCAAAATACAATGAAGGATATAAGAGATGCAGTACAAAATAAAATAAGTAGACTTCCTATAAGATATTTTGATAATAATAGCTATGGAGATGTTTTAAGTCGTATAACAAATGATGTAGATACAATTTCTAATGCATTACAACAAAGTTTTATTCAGGTGGTTAATGCATTTTTATCATTAAGTTTAGCACTTATAATGATGTATTCAATAAATGTAAAGCTTGCACTTTTAGCTACAGTTATAATTCCGTTAAGTATTTTAATTACAAAAGTTATAGTAAGTAAGTCACAAAACTTATTTAATAAGCAACAAAAAGCATTAGGTAAATTAAATGGTAAAGTACAAGAAATGTACACTGGATTTAATGAGATTAAGTTATATGGAAAACAAGATGATGCGCTAAAAGAATTTATGGAAACAAATGAAGAACTTTGCAATACAGGATTTAAGGCTCAATTTATATCAAGTATAATGTCTCCATTGGTTAATCTTGTAAGTTATTTAGGGATTGCAGTTGTTGGAGTCACAGGAGCAATAACAGCAATAGGTGGAGGAATAACTGTTGGTAACCTACAAGCTTTTATACGTTATATATGGCAAATAAATCAACCTTTATCTCAAGTGACACAATTATCATCAGCAATACAATCAGCAGTTGCAGCTACTTATAGAGTATTTGAATTTTTAGATGAAGAGGAAGAAGTAGCAGATATAGAAAAGACAATAAAAATAGAAAATCCAAAGGGAAATGTAACATTTGAAAATGTTAAGTTTGGATATAGTGAAGATAAAGTTTTAATTGAAGATTTAAGTGCAGAAGTTAAGAGTGGACAAATGGTTGCAATAGTAGGACCAACAGGTGCTGGAAAAACTACATTAATTAATCTTTTAATGAGATTTTATGAAATCCAAGGTGGAACTATAAAGATAGATGGCGTAGATATAAGAGATATGAAACGTGAAGATTTACGTTCAATATTTGGGATGGTTCTACAAGATACATGGTTATTTAATGGAAGGATTTATGATAATATAGAGTACGGTAGATTTGGAGCGACAAAAGAAGAAATAATAGATGCTGCTAAAATAGCCAATGTACATCACTTTATAAAAACACTTCCAGATGGATATAATATGTTTTTAAATGAAGAAGCATCTAATATATCTCAAGGAGAAAAACAGCTTTTAACAATAGCAAGAGCTATATTAAAGGACCCAGCTATATTAATTTTAGATGAAGCAACAAGTTCTGTAGATACAAGATTAGAATTATTACTTCAAAAAGCCATGAGAAATATAATGAATGGTAGAACTAGCTTTGTAATAGCACATAGGCTTTCAACTATAAGAAGTGCTGATTTAATTTTAGTAATGAATGATGGAAATATAATTGAACAAGGAACTCATGAGGATTTAATGAAAAAGGATGGATTCTATGAAAAATTATATAACAGTCAGTTTGCTGATAAAGAAGCTAGTACTAAATAATATTTTCTTTATTTAGTATCCTATATATAATAAATGCATACTTTAGTACTAGAAATAACTAATGTGCTAGAGGTGGTATATTGAAATCTAAAAAGTCTAAAAAAGCTAAAAAATGTAATAAAGAATATATCACTTTAAATTGCAAAGAAAATAGTAAAGTAGAAGTTGAAAATAAAGCTAAAGATGAAATTAGTGAGAAGGCTAACAATAATAATAACAGTAGTAATAATAACAATAATAATGATAACAATAATAATACACCTAATGTAAATATAGAAGAATTATTATCTAAATTAGATATGTTAGGCTTATCTAGAGATACGATTTATATAATATTATTGGTTATACTTACTAATAATAACAATAATAATACACCTAATGTAAATATAGGAGAATTATTATCTAAATTAGATATGTTAGGTTTATCTAGAGATACAATTTATATAATATTATTAGCTATACTTGTTAATAATACACCTAATGCAAATATGGAAGACCTACTATCTCAATTAGATATATTAAATTTATCTAGAGATACAGTTTATATAATATTATTATCCTTACTTGCTAGTAATATTATCAATAATAATAATACACCTAATTCAACTACAGAAGCATTATTATCTCAATTATGTACAATAAATTTATCTATAGACACAATTTATATAATATCATTAGCTGTACTTTTATACATTTATTATTTATATAGTTTAAGAGCAAAAGTTTTAGATGGATTATGTAATACTAATGAATCAAAGGAATTTATTGATACAGAGAATTTTCCTAAAATGATAAATTTACTACTTCTATATTCAACAGGAGTATTTTTAGATATTAATTATAAGGCTTTGCAAACAGCTATATTAGAGAATAGATGTAATGAAGACAAAGGTCCAGTAATTACAGCTTGGAAAGTGTTCTTAGCTAGTTTATTAAGATTTATTTCAATTGCTATAAATATGGATAACGTAGATATGTAATTAATTAAGAGTGATAAAGTAATTTTTACTGCTCTTGATTAATTATAATTTTTAAAGAGCCTGCGACTAATTATGTAAATGTAATTAATCGCAGGCTCTTTAATATTATATTAAATTTTAAAACCCAGTAGTATAAGCTATTGTAAACTACCAACTGCCTATTTGGCAGGGGCAGAGTCATTGGTTAACTACTGGGTTTATTATAGCATTTTAAATTTACCACAGTTATGTATCCATTTTTTATGTTTACTACTATTAAATAATAATATACTATATCAAAAAAGAAAGTATTATTGGGAATAGCTAGATATATGATTAATTTAATAATGGGAAATCATGAAAAAAATAACAGTTTTTATGATAAAATATATTTATGTCAGTAAAAAGGAGGATTAGTATTAAGAGGATATAAATTCCTCTTTTTATTATAAAATTTTATAGATAAATTATGTAAATGTTAATAATGAGGTAGTGTGATAATAATATTATAAGGTGCTATTAGAGCGTTTTGGGGAGGGAAAGGTATGCTTGATTATAATTTCTGTGTAAAACTAATTAAAAGATTGACTTTAATTATGGACAAAGATATTAATATTATGGGCTTAGATGGTGTTATTATTGCATCAAGCAATGAGAAGCGTATTAATACATTTCATGAAGGAGCAAGATTATGTGGAAGTAGCAATAGAAATGTAGTAATTAATTCATCTAATAGGCATATGTATAGAGGCTGTAAAGAGGGAATTAATATGCCTATTACATATGATAATAAGGTTGTAGGGGTAGTAGGAATTACAGGAACCGTAGAGGAAGTATTGCCTTATGGCCCACTTATTAAGGAAATAGTTGAGTTAATTGTAAATGAATCAGATACTGAACTTTCAAAAAAAGTAAAAAAGAATAATGTTGAAAACTATTTTAAAGATTTAATTCAAGGTATAGAGATACAAGATTTAGATGCATACTACTCAAGAGCAAAATTACTTGATTTAAACATATCTGATTCAAGGAAGATGGTAGTGTTTAAGATAAAGGAAGAAAAAGATGACATAATGAAAAAAATATATGAAGACATTGAAGGACAGTTTAAAAAACTTCTTTATAATGTAGATGTCGAAATATTAAATTTATCAAATAAAAAGTTAGTGCTTTTATTTAGAAATTGTAGTGATGTAGAAGGGTATATAGAAAAGCTTAAAGATAAACTAAGCAGTAAAAAGATTAACAATTATATTTTTATTATAGGAGAAGACTGTAATGATATTTTAGATTACAAAAGAGCATATTCACAAATATCATTAGTAAACTCTATTCAAACTTATGATACAAAGAAGAAATTTATAAATGTAAAAGATTATGACTTAAAACTTTTAATGAAAGGAATTTCTAAAGAATTTAAAACTAGGTATATTAAAACATATTTTCCGACATTATTCCAAGGTGCAGATAAGATAACGGATGAGATGATTAAAACAATAAAGGTTTACTTTTCAAATAATATGATGGTAAGTGAAACGGCAAAAATTATGTATGTTCATAGAAATACAATCACCTATAGACTAAATAAGTTTAAATCACTATATGATGTAGATTTAACAAAGCCATATGAATGCACAAAAATATATTTAGCTATATTAATTTATGAAGATATTAAGAGAGAACTAAAAAATAGATAATGTATAAATTGTTTTATGCATAATGCACAATTAAATTATCAGAAAATTTAGTTTATTTTGGTTACTATGCACATTGTTCAGAAGTTTGTAAATGTTTACTATAGGGATATAGAGTTTTTAAAGATAGAGATGAGGTGGTGAGCATATGAAGGTACTAATTGCTCCAGATTCTTATAAAGGAAGTTTATCTTCCATAGAAGTGGCAGACTGTATTGAAAAAGGGATGAAAAGATATAGCAAAGATATAGAAACTATTAAAGTTCCTATGGCAGATGGAGGAGAAGGAACAGTTGAAACTCTAGTTAATATAACAGGAGGAAAGATAGTTAATATAAAGGTTTGTGATCCATTATTAAGAGAAGTAGATTCATTTTATGGAATACTAGGAGACGAGAAAACTGCAGTAATTGAAATGGCAGCGGCTTCAGGATTAAATTTACTTAGCAAAGAAGAACTAAACCCATTAATTACATCTACTTATGGGACAGGGCAAATAATAAATGATGCAATTGCAAAAGGATGCACAAACTTAATAATAGGAATTGGAGGAACTGCAACTAATGATGGAGGAGCAGGTATGCTTAGAGCATTAGGATTAAGATTTTTAAATGAAGATGGAAGAGATATTCCCGAAGGTGGAAAAGCGTTAATGGAGCTTCATCACTTAGATAGTAAAAATCTTAATAAAGCAATATTAAGCTGCAACATTAAAGTTGCATGCGATGTTGATAATCCACTTTGTGGTCCTAATGGAGCATCAGTAGTTTTTGGTCCACAAAAGGGAGCAAATGAAAATGACATAATGAGTTTAGATAATGCATTAAAGCATTACTCAAAAATATTAAAAGATAACTTCGAAGTCGATGTTTTAGATGTAGCAGGATCTGGAGCAGCTGGAGGAACAGGAGCAGCTTTTATAGCTTTAGGAGCAAAGCTTGAAAGTGGTGTAGACATAATCTTAAAAGAAGCTAAGTTTGTTGAAATTTTAAAAGATATAGATTTAGTTATTACAGGAGAGGGAAAGATAGATTTTCAAACAAAGTTTGGTAAAACACCTTCAGGAGTTGCAAGAGAAGCAAGTAAAGAAAATATACCAGTAATTGCAATATGTGGAGCTATGGGATCGGGATATAGGGAATTATATGATTATGGATTTACAAGTATATTTAGTATTAACAATAAACCCATGACTGTAGAAGAAAGTGTTGAAGATTCGAGGGAACTTATAGTAGATATATCAGAACGTATAATGAGGGTGATTTGTACAAGCTACTCAAAATAGTAGTAATGTAAAACTTAATTAAACTTTAGTAAGAACCTAAGAATAAAAATCAATTTAAAGGGGGGACTATTATTAAATTTATATTATTTATACTAATGTCTCACTTGACAGGAGATTATCTTTTTCAAACTCAACATTTGTCTGAATGTAAAGGAAAAGACAATTATGTACTATTTGTTCACTCAATTTTATACTCCTGTGGAATTATGGTTATAGCTTACATTATGGGATATTCATTTACAGCCGTTGAGCTTGCAATAATAGCAGCTACACATTTTCCAATAGATTATGTAAAGGCAAGAGGAATATCCCCTAAATACATAGGAGATAAATATGCATTATTAGTGGATCAAGTGATTCACTACATTATATTAATATGTATCTTTGCTTTATAGCTTAAAATTTAGATAATTTTATCAAAAGAAGTAAGCCTTGATTAATAGAAGGGGGAAATAAATGAAAACTGAAATTACTCCTAATATGGAAATAAAAAATAAAAAGAAAAGAATACTTACTTTAAAGAAAAAGGATGCTTTAACAGGGTGGTTATTTGTATCACCAGCATTAATTGGGTTTTCAATATTCACATTTGGGTCAATAATATACTCATTTTATCTTTCACTAACAGATTATAATCTAATGACAAAACCAAAATTTGTAGGACTTGAAAACTATATTAGGGCATTTACAAAGGATGATTACTTTTATAAATACTTTGGAAACACATTATACTTTGTAGTTTTCCTTGTACCAATAGTACTTATTATTTCATTATTACTAGCATTGCTAATAAATAAAAAAGCAGGGAAGCTAAGTAATGCATATAGAGTCGCTCTTTTTCTACCAAGTATAACATCTACTATAGCAGTGAGTATGGTATGGCTTTGGATATTTAATCCTGATATGGGGATTATAAATAATTTCTTAATTTCAATAGGTTTTTCTAATCCACCAATGTGGTTAAATAGCACAGAATCAAGCAAGATGGCTCTAATAATAATGCGTGTGTGGCAAATGAGTGGATATTATATGCTTATGTTCCTTGCAGGACTTCAAACTATACCGGAAAGTCTTTATGAATCATCTGATGTTGATGGAGCAAATGGGATACAAAAATTCTTTAAAATTACAGTACCAATGCTATCAAATACAACCTTTGTAGTAATTATATTATTAGTAATTGAAGCATTTAATATGTTTGAATCAATTTTCATAATGACTGGGGGAGGTCCACTTGGATCAACTAGTACAATTATGTACTACATTTATGAACAAGGTTTTGGAAATTATAATATGGGATATGCATCAGCAATAGCTTGGATATTCTTTGCAGTAATTATGGTAATTACAATGATTCAATATAAATATCGTAATGAGCAAGGAGGGGAATAAAATGAATTTGGGAATGAAAAAGAAAAAATCAATAGGTAACGTCTTTTACCATATATTTATGATAATCCTTAGTTTAGTTATGATATATCCATTTTTATGGGCTTTTATGTCATCTTTTAAGCCAGTTCAAGAGCTATATTCAGGGAATCCGCTTAATCTTATTCCTGACACATTTACTATGCAAAATTATGATAGATTAATGGAAGTATTACCTTTTGGTAAGATGATGTTTAACTCACTATTTTTATCAATAACTATACCAATAGCAATGATAGCAGTAGCATCATTAGCAGCTTATGCAATTACAAGAATTGAATTTAAAGGGAAAAACATATTATTCTTTGCCTTTATTGCAACTATGATGATTCCAAGTCATGTTACTCTTATACCAAACTATAAAATAATAACTGATATGAATTTATTTAATACATTTACAGCATTATTTTTATCCAGTATGTTTACAGCTTCTAATGCATTTAATATTTTCTTCTTTAGACAATACTTTTTAAGTATTCCAAAGGATTTAGAAAATGCAGCAATAATAGATGGTTGTTCAAAAATAGGAGTTTTCTTCAGAATTGTATTACCTAATGCAAAGCCTGCAATAGCAACAACTATAATATTATCATTTAGAAGTGTATGGAATTCATTTTTATGGCCAATGCTTGTAATTAGTGATTATGACAAGCTTCCAATTACAGTAGGATTAAAATATTTAAAAGAATGTGAACCCAATTGGGCTGTATTACTATCAGGAGCAACATTAAGTATTATACCTATTGTAATAGTATTCCTAACTCTTCAAAAATACTTTATGGCCTCTACTATGAACTCGGGTTTTGGTGGGAAATAGAGAAATTATTTCAGATTATAAAAGCAATTGATAATTGTTTTTAATAATAAACTATAAAAATAGGGGGATTTGCTATGAAAAATAATATCAAAAAACTATTAATTATGTTATTAGCTATGATAATGACAATTGGACTAGTAAGCTGTGGCGGGGGAAAAAAAGCTGAAGGTGATAAGAAAAAAGATAATGGTAAGCCAACTACATTAAAGGTTTATACATGGTGGGATATTACTAAATTTGCTCATTTACAAAAAATGAAGGATCAATTTGAAACTGAAAATCCAGATATTAAATTAGAATTTGTAACAGTTCCAAGTGATTATGCCAATACTATGGTTACAAAGCTTGCTGGCGGAGAAATTCCAGATGTAATGATGCTTGCAATGGATCAAGTTCCACGTTATGCGAAATCAGATACTATTATGGCAATTGATGATTTAGCAAGTAAAGAATACAAAGAAGCACTATATCCAGTTGTAAAAAAAGCTCTTACAGTTGATGGTAAGATGTATGCAGCAGGACGTGATGTTACTCCTAGAGTAATGTATATTAATAAAAAGATGTTTGCTGATGCAGGCATTGAGATTCCAAGTGATAAATGGACAATGGAAGAATTCACTGAAGTTGCTAAAAAATTAACTAAAGGTAGCGGAGCTGATGCTCAATGGGGATATTATTGGAAGAACTTTACTGATCAAACCTTTGCTCATATTGCCGCATTTGGAGGAGGATTATACTCAGAAGACGGAAAATCAAGTGTATTTACAACTGATGAAAATACAAAGAAGGCAGTTCAATTTATGTATGACTTAAATAATACTTACAAAGTTTGTCCAACTAATGCACAAGCTGGACAATTTGGAGATAATGAATATTCAGCATTTATGGCTAATAAAGTAGCTATGCAAATGGGATCATTATCAGCAGCATCAATCTTTGATACAAATAAAACTGACTATACAGTTTTACCAATTCCATATGTAAATGGTGTTAGTAGATCAACATCCTTTGTAAATACATGGACTATTCCAAAGAAAGCAGCTAATCCAGATTTATCATGGCGTGTAGTTGAATTCTTATCAGGTAAAGAAGGACAACAAATAGCTTTAGATATGAAGTTTGGATTACCAGCATCTAACCTTGTTGATACAACTGCATTTGTTGGTGAAAAACCGTACAATAAATATTTTGTTGACTCATTAAAGGATGCAGTACCATTCCCAGTTAATATAAATGGTTCAGAGTTCCAAAATATGTTCCAAAAGGAGTGCGAAGCATTATGGGGGGGATCTATAAGTCCAGAGGATTTTGCTAAACGTGTAGATGAGCAAGGAAAAGCAATTTTAAATAAATAGAAAAGATAAATTTGGGATGGTGTGTACCTTCCCAAATTTATTATAAATTAAAATATTCTAGGAGTAATAATATGAAAAAATTTTTAGTTTGTGATGGTGGTGGAACAAAAACTGATTTTTTAGTTTTTAATGAAGAGGCTGAAGTCTTAGGATATTGTCAAAAATCTGGTGCCAATGCTAATTTTATTAGCAAAATTACGGCAATTAATAATGTTTTAGAAGGTATATCAGAATGTATCTTAAAAGCTAATTTATCAATAAAAGAAATAGAATCAATAACATTATTTATACCTGGTTTTGATGAATGTAAAGAAGAACTCAAATCAAGACTAAAAGTAAATAACATAACTTGCTTTGGAGATATAGACAATGCCTTTTATGGTGCACTAGGAACTAGTAAGGGAATAGTAGCACTATCTGGCACAGGCTCATTTGCTGTAGGAATTTCAAGTAACGATGAAAAAATTTCAACTGGTGGATGGGGACCATTAATTGGTGATAGAGGTAGTGGCTATCATATAGGAATACTTCTACTTGAAAAAATAGTAGATTTTTATGATAGGGATATTAAATTAGGATATCTTAGGGACTTATGCTTTAGTGAGCTAGGTGTTAATAATGAGATTGAAATGCGAGATGAGATATATAAGCAGGATTTTACAAGAGAGAAAGTAGCAAGTCTTTGTAAAGTTGTAGCTAAGGCTGCATCAAATAATGATAAGTATGCATTAGAGATTTTAAGAGAGGCTGCGAAGGAATTAGTAAGGCTTGTAGCTTATGTCAATGAGAGATTAGGAAAGGATCAATTGAAGGTTTCATTAATTGGAGGGGTATCTAAAATAGGCAAAGGATTTATAGATATTTTCAAGAAAGAATTAGAATATCAGTGTAGTAATTTGACATATTCTCAGCCAATGTATGACCCATTAATTGGTGCAATGCTATGTGTATTAAAAAATGAACTAAACATTAATATAGAAAGTAATGTAATAAGGAATAATTTGAAGAAATATAAAGGAGGCTATATAAAATGTTAATGGATAAATATTTTGAAAATATGAAAAAAATCTTAGTTGATATTGAAACATCTCAAAGAGATAAAATTATTGAAGTTTCAGAGGAGATAGCAAAAAGATTAGTAAAAGGACAAGCTTGGCACATTATGGATACAGGACACATGTTAATGTTTGAAGGGGTAGGGCGTACTGGAGGTATGATGGCTCTAAAGCCAATAAGAATTACATGTGAAGTAGATAATCCAGTTAGATATAGACCTTCAGCTTCAAATGGAGCTATAGGATATGACACTATACCTGGATTTGCTGATTTTGCTATTGGAAGATCTAATATTTTACCTGGAGATATAATTATGATTGGATCAGTTTCAGGGTATAAATACTTTCCAGTAGATTTAGCTTTAAAAGGGAATGAAATTGATTGTTTAACTATTGCTATTACAACAGTAGATTATTCAAGTAAATTAAAATCAGAGCATCCAAGTGGAAAGAGATTATTTGAAGCATGTACTTATTATATTGATAATCGTAGTAATTATGGCGATACGCTTGTAGAGGTTGAAGAATTAGGGCAAAATATATGCCCTGCAAGTGGAATAAGTGCAAGTTATGTAATGTGGGCTATTCAAAGTACTGTAGTTGAAAAACTACTAGAGATGGGATTGAAACCAAGTGTTTATATATCAAATCATATGCCAAATGCGACAAAGATTAATAGTGATGCAATAGATAACTATACAAATAATGGATACTAAAAGAGGTGTGTTATGAAATTACAAGGTAAGACTTTTACTGCAGAATATTCTTCTGATGTTAATAATTTTATTAGTATAAAAAATTTAGTTACTAATGATGAGTATATAAAAAATAATCCCAAGGCTCCAATAATTTTATTATATGCAATCAATGATAATGAAAAAATTGAGTTAATTCCTGAAAAAGCAAAAGTTATCGAAAATGAAGAAAACCAAACAATTATCTTTGAAAGCTTTTCTAGCTTTAAAGTAAAAGCAAAAATAAATTTATCTGCAAGAGAAGATAAGTTAATAATAAGTTCAGAAATAGAAAACTTAGAAGAATCTTTAGAGATAGCTGAGATATTAATTCCAAATATATCAGGAATATATCTTGGAGAAAACTTTGCTGATAATATTATTATTTATCCTCATCATGCAGGTGAAAAAACAATAAATCCAGTAAAGGAATATGGAAAAAATAAGAAAGATTTTTGGCGTGCGAGCAGTGTTAAATATAAGGATTATTACAAAAGAGAAATAAATTACTGTGGGCTTGCATCTATGAGTTGGATGTATTATTACGATAAAGAAAATGGACTATATATTGGTAGTCATGATGAAAGATTTCCAGTTACAGGGATATTAGCTGAAACAAGTGGAGATGATAAAAATCCTTGGATGGGATTTTCATTTAGAAAGCATAAAAAAATTAAATATGGTGAAAAGTACAATACAGGAGAATATGTATTAGCAATTACAAATAAAGATTGGCATTATGGTTCAAAAATATATAGAAAATATATAGAAAAATATTTAGATTTTAACCATAACCCAGAGCACTTAAAAGAACAATATGCATTAAATCAATGTTATAACTTTAAAAGATCAGGAGCCATAGAAAATACATTTGATAAAATTCCATATCTTTATGAAAAAGGAAAAGAACTTGGAGTAAATCATATGTTCATTGCTAGTTGGAATAGGACAGGCTTTGATTCTTTTTATCCAGAATATTATCCAGATATGGAACTTGGCTCAGCTATGGAATTTAGAAGAGGACTTGAATATATAAGAGAAAATGGTGGTATGTCAACCTTATATATCAATGCAAGAATATTTGATGTTAAATCTGATTATCATAAAACTTTAGGTGAAAAGATGGCAATTAAAACTTATAATGGTGAAAATATTTTCGAAACTTATGGACCTGAGAAATTTACTGTAAATTGTCCATCAGATAAATTGTGGAGAGAGTTTTTATTAGATACAGCAGAGTTTACAGTTAAAGCTTATGGCTCAGATGGCATTTATTTAGATCAACTTGCTTCAGCAGAGCCAATGCCTTGTTACAATAAGGAACATAGCCATGAAGATATTGGTGACTTTAATAATGGTTATGTATATGTTTTAAGGGAACTTTTAAGGAGAATTAGAAAACACAACAAGGATTCTTATATAATGACAGAAAACTGTGGTGACATTTATGGAAGTTATACTTGGGGAAATTTAACTTGGAATGGTGCAGATTATGATGAGCATTATAATGTTTTTAAATATACTTTCCCTGAGTTTGTACAAGTTAATATGGTAAATCCTAGAGGTTGGGAAGAGGATGAAAATAAAAAATATAAATGGTTTTTTAGAGATATGCAAAGGGCTATAATTCTTGGAAATATATTATGGTTAGGAATAACAACAAGACTTACTGAAAAAGCTGGGGAATACCATGTTTATGCAAAAGAAGCATTAAATTTTAGAAAGAATATACATGAATTTGTAAAAGAAGCAGTATTTTTGGACAACAAGTATATAGAAGGTATTACGGCAGAGTGCGATGCAGCAGTTTATGAAATATCTGATAGTAAGCATGTAGTTATTGCGGGAAATTGTAGTAAGTTAAAAGAAGCAAAATTAAAATTAGCCTTAGAAAAAGAAATTAAGACAATAGAGTCTTACGATATTAGTTGGAATAAAAAAGATATAGAGGTTAATAAAAAGGAATTTGAGTTATCTATGGAAGAAAGTAGATTATATTGTTTTATAATAAATAGTTAATAATTTATAGGGGAAATTAAACTTCAACTAGTGGTTAGCATTCTAAATATAAAATTACATTTTAATTATGTTTAGGAGGAAATTATGAGGGGATTTAATAAGGTAAAACGGGGTATTTCGTTAATAGTGTCAACACTTTTATTATTATCAATGGTACATTTTAAACCAACATTTGCTGAAGGAACAAATAACAAAAGAGTCATTAATATTGTAATTGATGGCTTATCAGATAAAATGTATGAAGAAATAAAGGAAAGAGGAGTAGAGACACCTAATATTGATTTATTAATTAACAATGGGACAAGACTAAGAGAAGTAGAAACTGTTATTCCTGCTTATGGAGGTTCACAAGCAGCAGCTTTAACGGGGGCAGATACAGATACAAATAGATTTTTATATAGATATTATGATAGAAATAACAATACATGTATAAATGATACAAATGTGGCTTTTAAAATGGAAGCTCAAACTATATTTGAAAAGTTTATAGAAGATAATAATGGAATAAATGTACTAGCTACTGGATGGCAACTTGCTGATAAATCTATTGATGGTAGAGGTGTTTATAAAGAAGGTAATGAAAACTATGTTCTTAAAGAATATGATAAAGGAGATAAGCTTTTATCAATAGAGACAGTAACAAAAGATATAGTGGAAGCTATTAATAAGGATAATACACCAAGACTTATAACAGCTTACTCTAATGACATAAAAATGGTGGGATGGGGCGGAACAGACTCATCAATAAATAATAAATTAGATGATACTATAAGACTTATTGATGCAAATATAGGAAAAGTTATAAAAGCTTTAAATGATAATGGAAAGTATGATGATACAACAATAATTTTAAATTCATTATCAACTGTTTATACTATTGGAAGTAAAATTACTACAGCAAGTTTAGCTAGTAAAATAACATCAGCAACAGAGGTAAAGGCAGTGGAAAGTGGTGGCGGACCAATTGTTAATGATGCAAAAGTTGTAGTTGTTAAGCAATATATTATGTCATTTGCTCAATTATATTTTACTAATAAAGCTACTGAAGAAGATAAGACTAAGGTATTAGAATATTTAAATGATAAAACAAATGATATAGGTGAAAATATTGAAAAAGTATATTCTAATAAAGAGTTAGGTTTATCAAGTGACTACTGTGATTATTTAATTAATCCAATAGAAGGAAAAAGTTTCTCAGCAGCAGCCTCAGGGGTATTTAGGACAGATAATTTAAATTATAAAGAAGTATTTTGTGTAGTTTCAGGAAATGATATTGAAAATGGTAGTGGTGTTAAGGGGCAACTAAGTATTAAAGATATTCCAGCAACTATTTGTAATATTCTTAGAGCTAATGCACCTAATAATAATGAAGGTAAAGCATGGATATTTGAACAAGTATCAGCAGCACCAAAAGTAACAGTAACCTATCCTAAAAACAACTTAACAGTCTATAAAAATGTAATTACTTTAACAGGAACTGTTGATATGGACTCAATTGTTAAAGTAAGTGGTATTGAAGTATCTACTTTAGATAATAAATTTTCAGCAGAAATAACATTAAGTGAAGGTAATAATGATATTCATATTTCAGCTACTAATAAAGATGGTAAAACTTCAAACTTAGTTACTAAGGTTAAATATGTAGTTAAGCCTGAAATTCCAGAAGGAAATACAGTTGTATATATAAATTGGGATGGATTTGCTAATTATTATGTAGACTTAGCAGAAGAACAAGGTAAAATTCCAACACTTAGTAATATAAAAAATAATGAAGGTGTTTATTTTTCAAATGCCACTACAGGAATTCCTTCAATTACAAATCCTATGCAAGCTGCAATAGCATCAGGAACAACATCAAAATATACAGGAAATAGCTATAGATATTTTAATAAGGATCAAAATACAGTTATTCAAGAAGCTCCATCAAGAAGAAATGAAAGCGAAACAATGGCTGAAAGCGTAGTAAGACAAGGGTTAAATGCTTTATCAATAAATCAATTTGCCTTTGAAGATAGAGGTACAGTAATTGGTGATGAGGTAAACCCATATATTAATGCAGATCCAGGCACAACAGGATACACAGATGCAGTTGCACGCTTTGATACAGCTATAGAACTAGTTAAAAACCTAAAGGTTTCAGATATAACTTTAGATAAACTTCCAAGATTTATATCTTTATATATGGATGATTTAGATGGTGTAGGACATAATGAAGCTGAAACTTATGGGGTAAAACTTGCTAAAACAGAAGAAGAAAGAAAAGAAAATGTAGTAAATAGATTAGAATTAATGGACAAAAAGTTAGGTGAATTTATTCAAGCTTGCAAGGATTCTGGAGTTTATGACAAAATGACTTTTGTTTTAACAGCAGATCATGGGATGGCAAACTTTGGTTCACAAAACTCTCCTTTAGATGATAGTACAAAGAGTAAATTGCCAGCTTTAACTAGTGCAATAGAAAGTTTAGGTGATGGTTTTAAATGTGAATTTTTACATCCAAGTCAAACATCAGTACCATCAGAAGGAACAGATATAGCTATTGTAACAGTAGGTTTACAAGCACAAGTTTCATATGTAGGTGAATTTGATGAATCTGTAATAGCTGAAAAAAATAAAAAAATATTAGAGGTTCTTAAGGACCAAGATTACATTGGTGAAATAATGCTACCAGATGAAATGGAAGAAAGAGGTGTAAGAAAAAGTTTTGCGGACTTAATAGTATCACCTAAAACTCCATATCATTTCCATGGACCACAAGTTTCAGCTTTAACTGCAAGAGGACAACATGATAGCTTAGAAAAAGAAGCTCAAAATATTGCTTCTTTTATGTGGGGAAATGGAGTTAAAAAAGGAGAAGTTTATACTGATAAAATTTACAACTCTCATTTTGTTCCTACAATGTCTAAATTATTAGGCTTAAATTTACCAATTGATTCTACAGGAAATATTTTATACAACGCCTTAGAGCAGTCAGAAGTTGAAGAAGAATATATAGAAATGATAGAAGCTGAAAAAGCTACTTTAAATGGATCAGCAAATAAATATTTTGATAATAATGCTTCAGGAGAGATGGCTATTGGTGGATTAAGTAGTGAGGGTGCTTATACAGAATTTATAAATGTACCTAAAGCTAATAAAATGGTTGTTAATTATTCTTCTAAAGATGATGGAAGACTTGTAATGTATGTTAATGACAAGGTAGTTAGAAATATATATTTTCCAGAAATAAATTCAAATAATAAGTATGAAGGAAAAATTATAAATATTAATTTGAATGAAGGAGATACAGTTAAGTTTGTTTATGAGTCAGCTAATGCTTCAGCAAAAGTAAATTTAGATAAAATAGAATTTTATAGTAATGAAGCTCCAAAGGAAGAAGAAAGCAAAACAGGAAAGCCTTTTACTTTAGTAATGACTCCAAATGGAAATACAGAAACTTCAATGGGATTTGCTTGGTATACAGATAAAGATGTTAAGGGGACAAAGTTAGAAGTAGTTAAGGATAGTGGACAAGATATAGATTTTTCTAAAGCTACAGTATTTAATGGAGTATGTGAAACAGTAGGTACAAAATTAAATGGTGATAATGCAGTTTATGAAAGTCATAAAGTAGTTGCTAGTGAATTAGAAGCAGGAACAAAATATTTTTATAGAGTTGGAGATGGAACTACTTGGAGTGAAATAGGAAGTTTTGAAACAGCTAGTGAAGGAGAGTTTTCATTTTTATATTTAACAGATGCTCAAGGTAAAAATGAAGGTGACTATGATGTTTGGGCAAAGACACTTAATGCTGCCTTTAGTAGGTTTAATGATTCTAAACTCTTTATAATGGGTGGAGATATGGTTGATGCAGGTTTAAATGTACCTAACAATGAGCAAGAATGGATACATTTATTTGAAAAGGCTAAAGGTGATTTATTAAACTTGCCTATGGCTCCAGTTGTAGGAAACCATGAAGGAAGAAATAACACAGGATTTAATAATCATTTTAATTTACCAATAACTAATGATGTTATGGCTACTCCTTTAAATTCAGTTTATTCCTTTGATTATAATTATGTTCATTTTGCAATGCTTAATACAGAAATGGCAGAAAGTCAGGAAATGTTTAAGCCACAAGTTGAATGGTTAAAAAGAGATATGATAGCAACAGATAAAAAGTGGAAAATTGTTGTTCTTCATAAACCTTTATATAGTACGTCATCACATATTAAAGATAAGGATATAGTAGAAGTTGTTAAACCAATGTTAGGGCCAGTTATAGACGAACTAGGTATAGATTTAGTTCTTCAAGGCCATGACCATATATATGCAAGAACAAGTCAACTTTATAATGGGGAAAAAACTGGTGACGAAGTTACTGACGGAAAAGTAAAAGATCCAAAAGGAACTATGTATTTAATAAGTAATACATCAGGATTTAAGTATTATGATCAGCATCCAGATGCTAATCTTGATTTGTTTGAGAAGACTGAGCAACCAAAGGATCAAGTATATACAGGGATAAAAGTTAATAATTCAGAGCTGAAAATTGAATCATATCTATTAAATGCAAATAGTTTGTATGATAGTTATACAATAGAAAGAACAGATGTTGCACCTAATAAAGTTCAAAACTTTATGATAAGTAAAACTGATGATGGTAAGATAAAACTTACATGGGAACGAGTAGATAATGCAAAGGAATACGTAATTTATGAATTAGATAATAAGCTTAATAGCAATTGGTCAACTAGAGTAGAAGCTAAAGAAGATACCAATTCTTATGAGATTAATTTAGATTATGATTACTCAGAGGACTATAGATTTGCAATTAAAGCTGTTGGGGATAGAGCATATTCAGGTTACACAGAGGCAATAACAGAAGAGGTAAAAACTTTAATTGAAGATATTAATAATTTACCTGATAATATTACATTAAAGCATAAATCATTAGTTATGTCTTTAATAGATAGATTCAATGCTCTTTCAGAAAAAGATAAGGCTTTAGTAACTAATATAGATAAGTTACAAGCTGCTGTAGAAAAAATTAAACAGCTCGAATCAGAAGAAAATGAAAAGCCAGGTGGAGATAACGGAGAAACAGGTGGAGGAAATGGCAGTAATAACGGAGGAAATACTGATAATGGTGGAGGTACAAATAATAATGGAAACACAGACAATGGTGGAAATATAAATGATAATAATATTATTCCAAATACAGGTGACGCTATAGGGTATTTTAGTATGGTCATACTTGCACTTATAGCTATATCAGTAGGAGGTTATTTGATAATGAAAAATAAAAAAGTAGCTGAATAAAAAGAGAAGGCTTGGAGATTTTTCTCTAAGCCTTCTTAAGTAAATTTGATTTTTGAATGGAGTGAAAAGTTTGGAGTTTAAATATTTTGATATAATAAAGAGATTAATTAATACTGTTGAATCAAAGGAAAAAGAAGATATGGAAGCTACAGTAAAGTTAATGGTAAATGCTATTTTAAATAAAAAATCTATCTTTGTTTTTGGAGCTTCTCATGCAGGAATTATAAGTGAAGAACTTTATTATAGGGCAGGAGGACTTGTAGTTATTAATCCTATATTTGCAAAGGCTCTTATGTTAGATACATCGCCAATTACTCTAACTAGTGAAGTAGAAAGATTAGTAGGTTATGGTAGTGCAGTTATGAATAAAACACCAGTAAAGGAAGGTGATATAGTTATAGTGCATTCAGTTTCAGGAAGGAATCCTGTATCAATTGAAGTAGCTATTGAAACCCAAAAAAGAAATGCTAAAGTAATATGCATTACAAATTTAAAATACTCTAAATCTGTTACATCAAGACATCCTTCAGGAAAAAATCTTTATGAAATATCTGATATAGTATTAGACAATCATGGGGATATTGGAGATGCTTGTGTAGAAATAGATGGTATTGATCAAAAGGTAGGACCAACTTCAACTGTAATAGCTGCAGCCATAATGAATTCAATAGTTGCGGAAGTTGCACAGGAGTTAATAAATAAAGGAATAGATAAGCCGCCTATTTTCTATAGTGCAAATCTTGATGGGGGAGATGAATTAAATCAAAAAATATTTAATGAGTATAAAGATGCAATACATTACAAATATTAATATTAGTTATACTATAAATAGGTTTTAATATAAAAAATAAAGATGCTTGTAAAATAAGTAATAAAAATTCATTTTACAAGCATCTATTTTTTATCTAATCTATTTTAAATTGACTAAGTTTATCTAATATAGATTGTGTTAATCCATGTAAGTTTTCAGCTGAATCAGAAACTCTTTCACTTGAAGTAGATAATTCAGTTGATGAAGCATGTATTTCTTCAGTAGCTGCACTTAATTCTTCAGATATAGCAGAAGAATTATTTATGCTATCTATTATATTTTGCTTTCCTGAGGATATATCATCCGAACTCTTATTTAAAACATTTATTTCTTTAGTAACATCATGAACTAAAGATATAATTTCATCAAAGCTATTCATAGCTTTTGTTGTTTCACTTATTTGAGTTTGAAGCAATGAGCTTATGTTATTATTTTCTTTAACAATAACTGAAGTTTCAGTAAGAACGTTTTGCACTATAGAAGTAATTTTGCTAGAAGAGGACTTACTTTCTTCTGCTAGTTTTCTTATTTCATCTGCTACTACAGCAAAACCCTTGCCAGCTTCTCCAGCTCTTGAAGCCTCAATAGCTGCATTTAAAGCAAGAAGATTAGTTTGTTCTGATAATGAATTTATAACATCAGTTATAGTCGTAATATCAGTAATGTTATTTTTCATGCTTAATACACTGTTACTAAAAGATTTAAAGTTATTTTCTAAAGTTTTTATTGTTACTACTAGTTCAGCTATGTCTTTATTAGATGCTGTTGATTTATGATTAATATTATTTACCATAGTAGCAATATTAGTAATTGATGAAATTATAGAATTTAAATTAACATCAAATGTATCTATAGCAACTGCTATATTTGAAAGCTGATTAGCTTGAGTATATGTACCTTCAGAACTTTCTTTTGTTGCTGCAATTATGTTTTTACAAGAAGTTAAGTAATCTTCAGACATATTAGTTAAAGATAAAGCTTCGTTTTCTAAAGTATTTGAAGAATTCTTAATAGAGAAAATCATATCCTTTAAAGAAGTTTGAGATTTTTCTATAGAAGAAAGTATTATGCCTACTTCATCTTTTTCATCTAATTCTTTTTTAGGAAGAACTTGAGAAAAGTCTCCTTTTGCAAAGTTAGAAACTATATTAGAAACTAAAGTTAATCTCTTACTAATAGAATTAGAGAATCTATAAGCTATAACTATTGAAATAATTAATGTTACTATTCCAATAGAAACTACTATTTTTAAAATAGTATTAACTACTGCAAATAAGTCACTACTATCAACCATAAGTCCTATTGACCAATTAAATTCTGGAATATTAACATAAGAAATTACTCTCTTGGTTCCATTAAATCCGTATTCATCAAATCCTGTTTCACCTGATTTCATTTTTTCAATACTTTTAGCTAATTCAGCTAGTTCAGGATTAGTTTTAGCTAATTCAATAATATTTTCGCCTTTTTGAACCCTTTCATAGTCATAATGTCCTATAGTTATACCGTTACTATCTATTAAACATGTTTTTCCTGTATTTCTAAAGGTTATTTCGGCTACTTTGTCAGATACTTCTTTAGCATCTCTACCAAAGGATAGTACTCCCACTATTTCTCCATTATTTTTAATTGGAGCTGCATATATCATCATAGTTTTTCCTGTAGTCTTATCAGTTAATGGACTACTAACTGTTGAGTCACCTGCCATAGCTGATTTAAAATAATCTCTATCTGCAATATTTAAAGTTTTATTATCACTATTTAAAGCATTACCAGACTTATCTGCAATTAGTATTCTATCTAAATTATATTGAGATAGATACTTGTCAAGTGATTTTAAATTTTTTTCAATATCTGAATATGAAGACATAGTTACTGTTGAAGCTAATGTTTCAGATAACATAATATATTTATTTACATATTCTTTTAAGTCACCTGCACTTCTTTGAGCTAATTCATTCATCATTTTTAGTGATTCATTTTTTACTTGTTTATTTACTATAAAAGTTGTAACAGCTGTAAGAGCTAAAAATGATACTAGTAGTAAAGATGAACAAAGTGCTATTATCTTTGTTTTAATTGATTTGTTTAAATTTTTCATATGTACCTCCTATTTTTGTGCTATATAAATTATCGAGGGAGTGTACTGGAAACTTTAGAATTTAATTCTATAAACTATAAAAATAGGTACTATAAATATACAAATTATCTTAAATTTAGATATATTAAGACAGGGGTGAAATGGAATTCCAGGAAAAAGCAATAAAGTTTGACTTAAAATTGACAAAATAAATATTTTAATGTATATTATAAATGGATTTTTAAAATTAAATTAAATAAGATAAAGGAGACGGAAATTATGAGCAATGATAAGATGACAGCTAAGCAGTTTTCGGACAAGCTATTAACAGGGTTAAGTATTGGTATTGTAGTAGCACTTATACCAAATGCCCTATTAGGGGAGTTATTAAAAGCAATAATCCCTCATTTTGCTCCAGCACAAACAATTTTTGATGTAACTGTACTTGCAATGAGACTTACACCAATGGTAATTGGAGTTTGTATTGCAATGCAATTTAAATTAACTCCGATTCAAACAGCTTCTATAGGTATGGCTACTGTAATTGGATCGGGTGTAGCAAAAGTTGCTGAAAAAGGTACCTTTGTATTTGCAGGTACAGGTGATGTAATTAATGCTGCAATTACAGCAGCTATAGCAGTTGGACTTGTTCTTCTTTTAGGTAACAAGTTGAAAGCGTATACTATATTATTAGTTCCAGCAATAGTTGTAATTGTAGCAGGAACAATGGGTATTGTTACGCTACCATATGTTAAAGGAATAACACTAGCCGTTGGTGATGTTATTAATAAATTCACTACTTTACAACCAATAGTAATGGGAATATTAATATCTGTATCTTTTGCATTTTTAATTGTTTCACCTTTCTCTACTGTTGCTGTTGCGACAGCAATTGCTCTTGCAGGAGTGGGATCAGGTGCAGCTAATTTAGGAGTAGTAGCAGCAGGATTTGGTTTAGCTATTGGTGGATGGAAAGTAAATTCATTTGGTACTTCAATAGCACATTTCCTTGGTTCTCCTAAGATGCAAATGGCTAACTTAATTAAGAAGCCAATAATGATGGTTCCAGTCCTTTGTAATGCTGCAGTTTTAGGAGCATTAGCTGGAATGTTTAATATTCAAGGAACACCAATGAGTGCTGGATTTGGTATTTCAGGACTAATAGGCCCAATAAATGCTTTAAATTTAATGGGTGGATATACAACATCAAACATAATTATAGTTACTTTAATATTCGTAGTTGTTCCAATAGCATTAGGAATTTTATTTAACTATGTGTTTACTAAGGTTGTAAAAATAGTTTCAGAAGAAGATTACAAATTAACATTTGAATAAAAAGAAATTATATGTAGGAGGTAACTCCTACTATATTTCTTTTTAATAAAAATAATAAAGTGTATAAAAAGGAGTTTTAATTATGAAAGTGTTAGCTTATTGTGTAAGACCAGATGAAATGAGCAGTTTCGAAAAATTTTCAAGCAAGTATAATCATGAAGTTACAATTTTAAAGGAGTCTTTTGGACCTTCAAATGCTAATTTAGCAGAAGGGTACGATGCTGTAAGTATATTAGGAAATTGTAATGCAAATAGAGAAGCAATAGAAATTATTTCTAAATTAGGTGTTAAATATTTAGCGACTCGTTCTGCAGGATATAATAATATTGATTTAGAAGCAGCTAAAGAATTTGGAATAGGTGTATCAAATGTACCAGCTTATTCACCAAATGCAGTAGGAGAATTTGCAGTAGGACTTACTTTATGTTTAGCAAGAAACTTTAAACAAGCATTTAGAAGAGTAGAAGCTCAAGATTTTTCATTAGGTGGATTAATTGGATTTGAATTAAGAAATAAGACAATTGGATTTATAGGAACAGGAAGAATCGGACAAACTGCTATTAAAGCATTTTCTGGATTTGGCTGTAAGATGATTGGATATGATTTATACCCAAGTGAAAATGCTGCAAAATATTTAGAATATAAAACATTAGATGAAGTATTTGAACAAGCAGATATAATATCTTTTCACTGTCCATTAACAGATGATAATTATCATTTAGTAAACGAAGAAACAATTGCTAAAATGAAAGATGGGGTAATTTTAATAAATACGTCTAGAGGACAATTAATGGATGCTAAGGCTTTAATTGAAGGATTAAAGAGTGAAAAAATTGGCGGTGTAGCAACAGATGTTTATGAATATGAGTATGGAATTTTCCATAATAATCATCAAAATAATGTAATTAAAGATGAGACATTATTAACTTTAAAATCATTCCCTAATGCTATAGTAACACCTCATTATGGATTCTATACAGACGAAGCAGTAGCAAATATGGTTGAATATTCATTACAAAATTTATATGATTTTGAAACAACAAATGATTGCAAAAATAAGTTAGCATAGGTGATAAATTTGAGTTGGGAGTTAATTAAGTTAGATTCAAATGAGAACCAAATAAAGCATCATTTTAATATAGAAGACTACATAAAAGATATAAACCCTAAGTTATATCCAGATGTGACAAATGGTTTAGTGAGAGAAAAGATTGCTCAGCATTTTGGAGTGACAAAAGAAGAAGTAGTTTGCTCTCATGGTTCAGACTATTTAATTAAGGCTTTAACTTTTGGCTTAGTAAGAGGAAATAATGAAGTAATAATGCCTGAAGTAGCTTTCCCGACATATGAGATTGCTGCAAAAATAAAAGAATGTAAGTATATTAAAGTTCCATTAAAGAATTATGGAATTGATTTAGATACAACTTTAGAAAAAATAAATGAAAATACAAGATTAATTTGGATATCAAATCCTCATAATCCAACAGGGACATTATTAACTGATGAAGAGATTATAGCATTCTTAAAAAAGGTTCCATCTTATGTTAAAGTAGTTTTAGATGAAGCTTATGTAGAATTTTTAGATAAGGATCCATTAGATTCTATAAAAATTTATAAAGAGTTTCCTAATGTTATAATATTAAGAACTTTTTCGAAAGCATATGGATTAGCTGGTGTTAGAGTAGGATATAGCATTGCTAGACCTAAAATAAATGATGAGTTTAATTTTGTTATCGGACCTTTTGATTTAAATTCTTATGCACAAGCTTTGGCAGTAAGAGTTATAGATGAAAAAGAGTATGTAGAGAAAGTTAGAGTCGAAAATAAAGAAGCGCTTAGGATGTATGAAAAAGCTTTAGAAGAGATTGATTTAGAATATATAAAATCATATGCATCATTTATTATGATTAAATTAGGACATAGAGCAACTGAGTTTGTAAACTTTATGAAAGAAGAAGGCATAATAATAAAAGATGGTGCTTTAATAGGAATGAATGGATTTGTTAGAATTTCAATGGGCACAAAGGATCAGAATGAGAAAGTTATACAGATTATAAAAAGGTTTTTTAACTATAATCTTTAGCTAAATTATTTGCAAGTTTAATAATTCTTTAGAATATAAAAGGAAGTTATTTTTTAATAACTTCCTTTTATATTTTAAGTTAAGTTAAATATAATTGTTTGAATTTTATCATTAAAATAAGAACTTTCTTATAGGGGTATTAAAGTTTATTTACAAATTTTTGATATGTTTTATTATATATCCACCTTTGAATTGTGTAGGTTCATAAGAAACTATGAAGGCGTTTTTTTCCATTGATTCAATAATAGATATAACTTCATTTTCCCTATTTCTATGAGAAACTATTTCAAGTCTGTATCTTTTTTCTTTATTAATTCCTTCTCCGGTATAAATAGTTACACCAAATTTTAAACTTCGTAGTTTATCTACTAACTCTTGGTTATAATTTGTTAAATTTACATGAATAGATCTATATCCAATGGCTAATTTTTCTTCTATTATTCCGCCTAAGTATATTCCAATACCATATCCAAGTATATAAGCACCTATGTTAAGAAAGTTACTTAAATCAGAGAAAACTATCCCAAGACTTGCTATATAAATAATAGCTTCAAGAAAAGCAAATAATGATGCTTGAGCCTTCTTACCTTTTACAACGAAGGTAGTTCTAAGAGTTAAAAGAGGAACATAAATAAGTTGTAAAATAAAAATTGTTAATGCATTCATCAATTTTAATACCTCCTTCTAGTTTAGTTTCACTTTATTATAAGTTAATAAGGTAAGTATTTCATATTAGAAAAAATTAATTAACTATAGTATAAGAAAGTTTAAAGAATAATAGATGAGATAATGTTTAATTTTAGAATTATTATATTAGTGAAATCTTAGTAGACAGATTATGTAATAAAATTATTTAAATTTAGTTAATATTGAAGAATTTATAATTAAATATACTAATTATAAACTTATACATAGTTAAATTTTTTTGTTAAGATTAGATAGCACTTCTATTATTAAAAATACTAAATAAATATAAGAGATGGATTTACTATAAAATCCATCTCTTATATTTATTTAGTTACTAAGCTTTTATCCAATCTACAACTCCAGGAGTTAAAGATGCAACATCATCTTCATCAACTTTAGTTACAAAAAGTAAATCATTAGGTGCTAAGAATTCTTTAATTTTTTCTGCTATTTCTTTAGCTGAAACATCAGTTTTAACTAAATAGCTATCAGGCATAAAGTTAGCCCAAGCTCCAAGTGATTTTATTGTTCCAACTATTTCATAATCATCACGATGATTATGATGATGTTCATGATCGTGATCATGAGATTCACATCCGCATGAATGTGAGTCTTCATTTAAGTAAAATGTTATTGCATAAACTGTCATATATGTACCACCTTATATTTGTATTTTTTATAATCATAATATATATTTTCTTCAAAAGCTAGTTATATTATTAAATAATAAATATTAAATATTAAATTTAAGATACTTTGTAAATATAATTAATAAACAAAAGGTTACGTCTCTAAGATTTTTTGCTAAAGTTTAAATTTAATAATTTAACCATATCATTAAATACTCCTTTTCGTATAGTAACATAAATATAATAAAATTAAAATAAGTATATGTGTAAAAAAAGAGTTCAAAAGAGTCAATTAACATTACATAAAAAACTATATGAAATATTATAATCTTAGTATAAAATAAGAAAAAGACTAAAAAAGATAAGAGAGGAGATTATATGAGTAAATTAAATGATATATTAGAATTTAATAAAAATTTTGTTGAGAATAAAGAATATGAACAGTACAAAACTTCAAAAGAGCCAAAGAAAAAGATACTTATTTTATCTTGTATGGATACCAGACTTACAGATTTACTACCTAAAGCATTAAATTTAAAAAATGGTGATGCTAAAATTGTTAAAAATGCTGGAGCATCAATTATGCATCCTTTTGGAAGTGTAATTAGAAGCGTTATTGTTGCAATTTATGAATTTAATGTAGATGAAATTTTTGTGATTGGCCATCATGGATGTGGGATGTGTAATTTAAATACAGAAAATTTATTAGAAAAAGCTATTGATAGAGGAATCTCACAGGAAGCTATAAATACACTTTTTAATGGCGGAATTGATGTGAAAAAGTGGTTACATGGATTTGATTCAGTAGAAGAATCTATAAAAGATAGTGTTAATTTAATAAAAAGACATCCTTTAATGCCACAAGGAATATCAGTTCATGGTCTAGCAATAGATCCGGAAATTGGTAAACTTGATGTGATTATAAATGGTTACGAAAATTAAAGCTAAATACTAATAAAAAGGCAAAAGATTAAATTATCTTTTGCCTTTTTAGTTATATAAAATTAATCAATGTATTTATTTATAAAAGTTTCAATGGTTGACCAGTAAAGATCAGGATTCACTTTTGATGCTTTAGCATGTCCCGCTCCTTCAATAGTAAGTTTTTCTTTTTCAGAACTCGTAGCGGTATATAGTTCGTCCATCATTGAATATGGAACAAAGTCATCTTTATCACCATGAATAAAAAGTATTGGAGTTTTAGATTTCGAAACTTGATTTAATGCTGATGCTTTTCTTAAGTTATATCCAGCTCTAAATTTTGATACTAATGAAGAAGCATGCATTACAGGGAAGTCTGGAAGTGAATAAAGCCCCTTTAATTTATGAGAAAATTGCTTCCAAACAGATGTATAACCGCAATCTGCTATAATTGCCTTTACATTATTAGGTAAATTTTCACCTGATACCATAGAAACAGTAGCAGCTCCCATAGATACTCCATGAAGTATAATTTCTGTATTTTCATAATCTTTAATAATCAAATTTATCCACTCTATAATATCAAGTCTGTCATTCCATCCCATTCCAATGTAACTACCCTCGCTACTTCCATGAGCTCTTAAATCTGGGATCAAAACATTATAACCCATATCATAAAAGTTTTTAGCATAAATGATCATATCAGAACCTTTGCAAGTATATCCATGAACAGTTATTACCCACTTATTAGTAGGATTTTTGTTTAGTATTTTATATCCATGCAATTTTAAATTATCAAATGAAGTTATATATTCATCAGAAAAGTTTGAATTACTAGTTAGCCAATTTTCATCTTTGTTTAAAACTTGTCCACTTTCACTTTCAGATTCTTCAGCTTTACCAAAAATAATATCTTTAGAAGTTTTTGGATTAAGAGCTAAATTATAAAAATAATTACCTACAAAACCTAGAGCACCAACAGACAAAGTTGCTATAACACCAGTTGATATCAGTGCTATATTTTTCTTTTTCATAGTTACCTCCTTGAATTTTTCTAATATTATTAAGGGTTATTTTATCACTTTTAAATAAAATTCACAATAAATTATTTGAAAGTGGCTTTAGAATAATAATATGAATCAAATTTTAAAAATTGGTGCTATAAACTCGTTTTTTATAATTAAATTAAATAAAAATATTAAAAAGGGTTGACAAATATAGAGTAATTTCATATGATGAAGTAGAATTAGAAATTAAAATTCGAAAATTAAATATCTCGGTAGGTGAGGTTACCACAAGGATAAGGGTTGCTGCCGCAAAATAGTGGAGACACTATGAGAAGGTTAGCAGTCTATGTCGAATCCAAGGCATAGACTAATGCAATTTCATCGCCTTGTGAAGCTGAAGCTTGAACGATGGTGAAACAATTTTTTTGTTTTATATTTTTATTGCAATTAATTATTGCATAGTTTAGGAATTTTATTTCCCTTACCATTGTTTTAGCTTTGGTAAGGGTTTTTTATTTTTAATCAATTTTATGTTTATATATTTTGAATTTTTGGAGGTGAGAGGAATGGATGAAGAGAGTAGTAAGAACATAGACCCATTAGGGAGAAGTATGATTTTCGTAAGCACGATGAATTTATTATGTACTAGATTGTACATTCATTCCTCTTGCTCATTACAATTGAATAATTTACATTAGTATTTCTTTTGGGTTTATGTCTTACTTTCTAAAAAAATATTAAAATCTATTTTTTAGGAGGGAAAGACAATGAAAAAAAGAATATTGAAAAAAAACACTACTAATGAATTAAGATTAGCTGAAACAAAGAATAGATTAATTTCAGCTGCAATTCAAAATGAAAGTGCTATATTAAAGATATATGATACAAGCTATAATGGCTATGAAGAAAGTAAAGTTGAATTAATGAGAGAGAAGTTTGGAAAAAATGAAGTTACTCATCAAAAAGGTGACTCTTTATTAAAAAGACTTTTAGAAGCTTTTATTAATCCATTTACTATAATTTTATTGATTTTAGCAGTTATATCATTCATTACAGATATAGCTATTGTTGAACCAGCAAACAGAGATGCAACATCAGTTATTATAGTAACTACAATGGTTTTAGTTAGTGGAATCCTTCGTTTTGTACAAGAGGCAAGGTCAAGTAAAGCAGCTGAAAAGCTAAGTGAAATGGTTAAGACAACTATAAGTGTAGAGCGTAAAGAAATTGGAAGACAAGAAATTTCAATTAATGAAATTGTAGTTGGAGATATAATTCATTTAGCGGCTGGTGATATGATTCCAGCTGATGTTAGAATATTAAGATCTAAGGATTTATTTATAAGTCAATCATCATTAACTGGTGAAAGTGAACCAGTTGAAAAAATAGATAAGGCTATTATAAGTGATTGTAAAAATCCTGTTGATATGAATAATTTAGCTTTTATGGGAAGTAATGTTATTAGTGGTTCAGCTACAGCAATAGCAATTAATGTTGGAGACGATACAATATTTGGTTCTATGGCAAAGCAAATAGTAGGTAAAAAAGTTACTACAAGCTTTGAAAAAGGTGTAAACTCAGTATCCTGGGTATTAATTAGATTTATGTTAGTAATGGTTCCGATAGTGCTATTCATGAATGGTTTTACTAAAGGAGATTGGATGGAAGCATTTCTATTTGCTCTTTCTATTGCAGTAGGTCTTACCCCAGAAATGCTACCAATGATTGTTTCAGCAAACCTTGCAAAAGGTGCAGTTTCTATGTCAAAGAAAAAAGTAATAGTTAAAGATTTAAATGCAATACAAAATTTTGGATCTATGGATGTTCTTTGTACTGATAAAACTGGAACACTTACACAAGATAAAGTTGTTTTAGAATATTCTCTTGATATTGAAGGAAATGAAGATAGTAGAGTATTACGCCATGCTTTTCTTAACAGCTATCATCAAACAGGATTAAAAAACTTAATGGATATAGCTATAGTAAATCATGCAAATGAAAAAGATATGATTGAATTATGGAAAGATTATAAAAAAGTAGATGAAATACCATTTGATTTTAGTCGTCGTCGTATGAGTGTAGTAGTTGAAGATAAATATGGTAAAACTCAACTTATTACAAAAGGAGCAATTGAAGAAATGATATCAGTTTGCTCACATGTAGAATATAAGGGGAAAATAGAACCTATTACAGAAAAAATAAAAGATGAAATTCTAGAGACAGTTGCAGGCTACAATAGAGAAGGAATGCGTATATTAGGTATTGCTCAAAAGAATAATCCATCAAAAGTAGGAGAACTTTCAGTAAAAGATGAAGCTGATATGGTTCTAATAGGATATCTTGCATTCTTAGATCCTCCAAAGAAAAGTACAGCTGGAGCAATAAAGGCTCTTGAGGAGTATGGTGTTAATGTTAAAATTCTTACTGGAGATAATGATGCTGTAACATCTTCAATTTGTCGTCAAGTTGGAATAAAAGTAAGTAATTTATTGCTTGGATCAGATATTGAAGAAATGGATGATGAACTACTTAGTGAAGTAGTAGAAGAAACTAATGTATTTGCTAAGCTTTCACCACAACAAAAGGTACGTGTTGTAGCTGCTTTAAGAAATAATGGACATACTGTTGGTTTTATGGGAGACGGAATAAATGATGCAGGAGCTATGACAGAAGCAGATGTTGGGATTTCTGTAGATACAGCAGTAGATATATCTAAAGAATCAGCTAACATTATATTGTTAGAAAAAGATTTGATGGTTTTAGAAGATGGAGTAATAGAAGGCAGAAAGATATATGCAAATATCATTAAATATATTAAAATGACAGCAAGCTCTAACTTTGGAAATATGTTTTCTGTTCTAGCAGCAAGTATATTCTTACCATTCTTACCTATGATGCCAATACAGCTTTTAATGCTAAATTTAATTTATGATATTTCTTGTATAGCTATTCCTTGGGATAATGTAGATGAAGATTATCTTAAAGCACCTCGTAAATGGGATGCAGGCTCCATTAGCAAGTTTATGATTTGGATTGGACCAACTAGCTCAGTTTTTGATATTGCAACTTATATTCTAATGTATTTCTTTATTTGTCCATTTGTATTTGGCGGACAATTCCATACACTAAATGAAGTGCAACAGTTAGGGTTTATGGGACTTTTCCATGCAGGATGGTTTGTTGAATCACTATGGTCTCAAACTCTTGTAATTCATATGATTAGGACACCACGTATTCCATTTATTCAAAGCCGTGCATCATGGAAGCTTACAACATTAACAACATTAGGAATAGCAATAGGAACTATAATTCCTTATACAGCTTTTGGAAAGGCTTTAGATATGGTTGCTATGCCAGCAATTTATTTCCCTTGTCTAGTTATAATAATAATTCTTTATATGGCATTAGCAACAGTTTTAAAGAAAGCTTTTATAAATAGATATGGTGAGTTATTGTAAATATTTATTAAAGAAAACAAGCTAAGTTTTAAATTTAGCTTGTTTTTATTTAATGAGCAATGAATATATAAATTTAGAGTATTATTAATTGTTGAATAATTTATAAAATTATGATAAAATACTTTTGCAATAAACTTTTAAAAGGTTATATTAAAAGTTAAGGAGAGAGAAAATTGAGAAAATACAAATGTGTAATATTTGATTTAGACGGAACAATTTTAAATACAGAAAGAATGAATATGATACCTCTACAAAGGTTAATTAAAGAAGAACTTGGACAAGATATATCATATGAAAACTTATTGAAATATAAAGCATATGCAGGAAAAAAGACAATAGAAGAATTAGGTTTTAAGAATATAGAGAAAGCTTACGATAAATGGGTGAAGTATGTAAATGAATTTGAAGAAGGGGCTACATTATATGATGGCCTTGATGAAGTTATAAAAACTTTATATAAAGAAGGAATCATATGTGCAATAGCAAGTTCTAAAATGAAAAATCAATATGAAATAGATTTTGTACCTACTGGATTGCAAAAATATATTAAATGTGAAGTGTTAGCTGATGATACAGAAAAGCATAAACCTTATCCAGATCCATTGCTTAAGGTTGCCGAAATACTAGATATATCACCAAAGGAGTGTATGTATATAGGTGATACAATATTTGACTTTAAAGCTACAAAAGCAGCTGGTATGGATTTTGGAATAGCCATATGGGGAGCAGATAGCTTAGATGGTATAGAAGCTGATTTTAATTTAAAAGAGCCAAGAGATATTTTAAAGGAGTTAAATATTTAATGAAAAAAATTGCAGGAACACCAAAGGAACTTAAAAATGTAAATACTTCATTAATAATGAATTCTATAAGGACTAGAGGTAATGCAACGAGAGGTGAAATTGTTAAAGATACAGGAATAAGCCATACAACTGTAAGAGGAATACTTAATGAACTAATTGAAATAGATGAAATAATATCTATTGGATTGGATGAATCAAGTGGTGGAAGAAGAGCAGAAAGATATAAAATTAATTCTAATAAAAGGTATGTAATAGTACTTTCAGTAGAAGAAGCAAAAATAGTATATAGAGTGGTAAATGCCTTAGGTGAAGTCTTAGAGGAGAATACTAAACTAATAAATGGTGTAGAGGATACTAAAACTATAATAGATTCCATAGAAGGTTTATATAGAGTTTATTCTAATATAGAGGGAATAGGAATCAGTGTACCAGGAATAGTGACTAAAGATGGGTTTTTATCTGGAATTAAGATGGAAGAGTGGAAAGAGATAAAAATAAAGAAACAGCTTGAGGAGAAGTATAAAATTCCGATAATATTAGAAAATGATATAAACTCAACTTCTATAGCTTTTTATAATGATTATGTAGAAAAGAATAATTGTAGAAGTATGAGCCTTGTGTATATAAGTTTTACTTCATTAGGAGTAGGATCAGGAATAATAGTAAATGGAAATGTTTTAAAGGGTGACGATGGATATGCAGGTGAAATTGGTTTTATACCTATGAAAGATAAGTTTTTAAACATTGCTATGATGAGTGATCTAGATGATGATACCTATTGCAGAATAATTATAGATACTATTAAAACTATATCAGCTATAATTAATCCTAAAGTAGTGGTTTTAGGTGGAAGTAGTTTTAAATATGAGATGAAAGATAAAATAATAAATCAGTATGATAAAGAATTTAATATAAAAACTAAAATACTAATAGAGAATAAAGAAGCTGATTATGCTTTAGAAGGAATAAAAGAAAAGGCATTAAGCTTAATAAATAAAGAGGTTAAGCTTATTGAAATTTAATTTAAACTAAATTAGTTTATTATAAGTATGGAGGGCGTTATAGTTTTTACTAGCGTAACCAAAATACTTTTAAATAAAATTGAAAGTTATGGCTATAATTTAATATAAGCCATAACTTTTCTTTTTACTAAGAAACACATAATTAATAAGAGTTCTTATATAAATACCTTACTAAAATGTAATACAAATATGTATGGAATAATTGTATAATTAATGTAATTCAATAATTATAGGGAGTAAATAATATGAATTATAAAATATATATTATAGAAGATGATTTATCAATAAGCCTTTTATTAAAAGAATATATATCTAAATATCAATTTGATGTAAAAGTAGTAGAAAACTTTGAAAATATAATGGATGAATTTAATGAATTCAATCCTGATCTTGTATTATTGGATGTTAACTTACCTAAGTTTGATGGTTTTTATTGGTGTAGGAAAATAAGACAAGAGTCGAAAGTACCAATAATATTTATATCAGCTAGAGATAGTGGAATGGATCAAGTTATGGCCCTTGAAAATGGGGGAGATGATTATATAACCAAGCCTTTTTATTATGAGGTTGTTATGGCAAAGATAAAAAGTCATATAAGAAGAGCCTTTGGAGATTATGCCCCTAAAATGAATGAGAGAATAGTAGAACTTGATGGATTGATATTTTATCCAGAAAGATCAGAAATAGAGTTTAATGATAAGAAATTAATAATAACGAAAAAGGAAGGTATATTATTAGAATATCTTATTAAAAAATATCCTAAAGTTGTAGATAGAGATTTCCTTTTAGAAAAGATATGGGATGATATCGAATTTGTAGAAGAAAATACATTAAATGTTAATATAAGCAGAATAAGAAAGAGGCTTCAAGAGATTGGAATATATAATGGAATAGAAACTGTAAGAACAGTTGGATATAGGTTAAATAAAACCTGGTAGGAGAATTAAAATGAAATTATTTATAAAGGATAGTAAAGGATATATAATTATATATTTCTTAAGCCTTATTATTACATTAAGCTATATAACACTTTTAGGTAATTTAAATCTAAATGAGCGTTTCTATATATTATTATTTAATACATTTATTTTATTTGTTTTCTTGGGAAGTAGATATTATAAAAATAAAGAAGTTTATAAATTCTTAGAGAAGAACTTAAATAATTTAGATGATTCTGTATTGAATTTAGGAGATTCAGTTTTAGGAGAAAGCATATCTAATGTTTTAAAAAGAGCAAATAGTTTATATGAAAATAAAATTATGGAATTCAACAAAAGCCATGAGGATCATTTGACATTTATAAATCAGTGGGTTCATCAAATGAAAACACCTTTATCAGTTATACAGTTACAGCTGCAAGAGTATGAAGGGGAAGAGCCTATTGAAAATATTAAAAAAGAAGTATATAAGTTAAATAGGGGACTAAATATGGCAATGTATTTTGCTAGGCTAGATTCATTTCAAAAAGATTTTATAATAGAGAAAATTTATTTATATAAGTTGGTTATGGACAAAATAAATGAGGAAAAAACCTTATTTATTAAAAATAAAATAAAACCAGTAGTTGAAATAGATGAAGATATAGAAATATATAGTGATGCAAAGTGGGTTAAGTTTATATTAGAACAGCTTATTGTTAATGGGATAAAATATTCTAAAGGCGTTGGAAAAGAGTTAATAATAAGAGCTTATGAAGATTCAGGATTTGTTAGATTAAATGTAATAGATGAGGGTGTAGGAATAAATAAAAAAGATATTAAAAGAGTATTTGACCCATTTTTTACAGGAGAAAATGGACGTAAATTCGGTGAATCTACTGGTATGGGATTATACATAGTAAAAAAGGTTTGTGATAAATTAGATCATAAGGTAGTAATAGATTCTAAAATTGGAGGTGGAACAATAGTTACAGTAATGTTTAAAAAGTAGGATTATTTATCCTACTTTTTTTAGTAAATTAGCCTAGGTTCCAGAAGTTTTAAAAATAGAATAGTCGAAGGTGACATACATGTAATAATCCTGTAAGGTTTAAAGATAGTAGAAATAAAGTAATTTCCTTTAAACTAGATATATAAAGTTTAAAGGAGGATAAATAAGGTGATTGATATAATATTTATATTAAAAGCGATTATAATTGGAATAGTAGAAGGACTTACAGAATTTATTCCTGTATCTTCTACAGGACATATGATATTAATTGGAAGCTTAATAAATTTTAATGGCGAGTTTGCTAAAATGTTTGAGGTAGTAATTCAATTAGGCGCAATACTAGCTGTAATAGTTCTTTACTGGAAGAAAATTAGTGAAAGTATAATAGAATTTTTAAAATTTATAATTACTAAAGGAAAAGAAGGTAGCGTGGGGTTTAAGTTTGGAATTAATATTATAATAGCTTCTATTCCAATGGGGATTATAGGTGTATTATTTTATAAGAAAATAAAATCTTTATTTAAGCCAGAAGCTGTAATTATAGGTTTCATAGTAGGTGGCATTTTATTATTAATAGTGGAAAATATATTTAGAAATAGAAAAAAGCTAACTTATAATATAGATGATATAAGTTATATTCAAGCTTTAAAGGTAGGTATATTACAAGTTTTAGCTGTTTGGCCAGGAATGTCTAGAAGTGCATCAACTATTATGGGAGGATGGATTGCAGGAATGTCAACATCAATAGCTGCTGAATTTTCATTCTTTTTAGCTATTCCAGCAATGATAGGTTCATCAGGTAAAGACTTATTTGAATTTGATTACTCTATAATGACATCAACTTTATGGATTGCATTAATATTAGGATTTATTGTTGCCTTTATAGTATCGATGATAGTTATTAAAAAATTTATTGGTTATTTAAAGAAAAAGCCTATGAGAATATTTGCAATATACAGGATTTTAGTAGGAATTTTACTTGCTATATTAGTATTTAAAAAAGTTATAACATTAACGGTATAAAGGGAGAGAAAAATGGAAGTTTTAACAGTTAAAAATTTAAAGAAGATATATGGAAATAAAGTTGTATTTAGCGCTTTAAATAATATTAACTTTAATATAGAAAAGGGAGAATTTGTAGGGATAATGGGGCCTTCGGGAAGTGGAAAGACAACACTCTTAAATATGATTTCTACAATAGATAAACCTACTTCAGGAGAAATAAAAGTAAATAATGTTAATCCTTTAATACTTAAAGGAGATGAATTGGCGTTATTCAGGAGGAGAAAGTTAGGCTTTGTATTCCAAGATTTTAATTTAATAAATACATTGACTATTGGTGAAAACATATTGTTACCATTGACCTTAGATGGAGTATCAATAAATGAGCAATATAAAAGGCTACAAAGAGTAGCAGATATTCTTGGTATAAAAGAATTGCTAAATAAAAGGACCTTTGAAGTGTCTGGAGGTGAAGCTCAAAGAACAGCAGTTGCAAGAGCTTTAATACACAATCCATCAATTCTTCTAGCAGATGAACCTACTGGAAATTTAGATTCAAAAGCATCGAGGATAGTAATGGAGCTATTTGAAAAAATAAATAAGGAGGAAAATGTCACTACAATGATAGTCACACATGATCCATTAGCAGCCAGCTATTGTAATAGAATTTTATTTATAAAGGATGGATCAATATATAATGAAATTTATAAAGGGGATAATAGACAACAGTTTTATCAAGAAATTTTAGATGTTCTTGCGTTACTAGGAGGGGGAAGATAATGAATTTTATAGAGTTCGCCACTAGAAATGTAGGAAGAAATATAAGGGCATATTTTGGATATTTCTTAAGTAGTAGTATTTCAGCAGCGTTATTATTTTCATTTACTATGCTAATACTGCATCCAGAATTAGATATAAGTAGCTTTCGCAACTACTTACAAGTTGGATTTTATTTAACTATGGCAATAGCATACGTATTTTTATGCTTCTTTATATTTTATTCTGTAAGTGTATTTTTAAAAAGTAGATATAAAGAGTTTGGAACACTATATATTCTAGGAGCTTCAGATAAACAAATAAAGAAAATGATTATAATTGAAAATATTTTGATTAGTTCTATATCTGGTGTGATTGGAATTATATTAGGATTAATTTTTTCAAAAATATTTTTAGTAGCTAGTGGGAAGTTATTAGGTTATGATATTTTAACTTTTTATTTCCCAACTAAGGCAATGATAATTACAATAATGGCGTTTATTTTAATGGGAGGAATAATTTCTATTTTCACTGCTAGTATAATAAAAGAAGATAAGGTTTTAGCATTGCTTAAAGCAACAGAAAAACCAAAGGATGAACCAGAAACATCGAGTATTCTTACATTAATTTGCATTGTATTAATTGTTGTAGGATACTATTTTTCAATTACCTCAACCATGAAAAATATAATATATAGAATTGTGCCTGTAACAGTAATTGTTATAATCGGAACTTATTTATTGTTTTCCCAGTTTAGTGTTTTTATAGTAGATAAGCTAAGAAGCATTAGAAGGTTTTATATGAATAAAACAGCATTATTATGGGTTTCAAATCTTTTATATAGAATAAAAGATAATGTAAGAATGTTTTTTATTATAACAATAACTTCAGCAGTGGCATTTACGTCAATTGGAGGAGTATATTCATTTTGGCTTAATAAGGAATCAGAAGTGGATAAAAATTTTCCTCAAGCATTTTTCTATTCCTTTGATGAAGATAATATAAATATTGATGAAAAAATAATGTTTTTTGAAGATGATTTAAAGGAGTATAACTATAATTATACAAAGGTTAAGGGTGAAATAAAATCACTACAATATAATAATAATGAGATAAATATAATAAGTGAAAGTACCTATAATATTTTAGCTAATTCACTTAAAAAAGATAATATACTTCTTAATGAAAATGAAGCTGTATTAGAAGCACAAGTTACACAAGGGCTTAAAAATATATCAATTGATAGTATGAATATAGAAGTTACTTCAGTTTTAGAATATAGAGTTCTTCCAGCTTTATATGAGGATTTATATATTATAAATGACGAAGAATATAATAAAATCAATGCTTCAGTATTTTCATTTTATAGTATTAATATAGATAATTATAAAGAAACTTTGGATATATCTAAAAAATATATAGAGAAGTTTCCAGAAGAAAACTATAGTAAAGAAGAGATTCTTCTAATAAAGGCTAATATGTTAGAAGCCATTAAATTAGGGTATGGAATATTTATGTTTCTAGCAATATTTATAGGAATAATCTTCTTTGTAACTACTGCTAGCTTTCTATATAATAAATATTATATGGATATAGAAGAGGATAAAGTGAAGTATAACAATCTAAATAAAATAGGATTAACCTTTAAAGAAATAAAGAAAATATCAACTATAGAAATTGGAGTATTATTTTTACTTCCTTATATAGTTGCAGTAGTACACTCTTTATTTGCACTATTAGCATTAAATAATGCATTTGAAATGGAAATAAGAATATCAGCAATTACAGTAATGGGAAGCTTTTTAATTATTCAAGTTATATACTTCCTTGTTATTAGAAAAAGATATTTAATTGAGATAAAAAGAAATTTATAAAAAATAAGGGTGATTAAATGTCACCTTTATTTTGTTATATTAAAATTAATATATTTATTATTTTAATATGTATAATGGTATAATTTAGATAAAAACATTGAGAGGTATCTATAATGAAAGAAATTTTATTAATTGAAGATGATTTTGATTTAGGTAAACAGCTTTCTTCATCACTAAGTAAATGGGGATTTAGCGTTGATTTAATAGATGATTTTAATAATATAATAGAGGAATTTATAAATATAAAGCCAAGCTTAGTAATAATGGATGTTAATTTACCTTATTACGATGGTTTTTATTGGTGTGAAAAAATTAGAGAAATATCTAAAGTTCCAATAATATTTTTATCTTCAAGGGATTCTAATATGGATTTAATTATGGGAATTAATAATGGCGGAGATGATTATATAACCAAGCCATTTTCTATAGAAGTTTTAATAACTAAGATAAATGCAATTCTTAGAAGAAGTTATGATTATGTGGGTTTAGATTCTATTATGTATTATAAGAATACTATTTTAGATATGGAAAAGTGTACTTTTAAGTATGAAGATAATATCATTGACTTAACTAAAAATGAAATGAAAATTTTATCAATTCTTATTAAAAATAAAGGTAAGGTAGTATCAAGAGATAAGATTATGATGAGTTTATGGAATGATGATGAGTTTGTAAGTGATAATACATTAACAGTAAATGTAACTAGGCTTAGAAGCAGACTTAAAGATGAATTAGGATTAAATGATTTTATAAAGACCAAGAAAGGCATAGGGTATATGATTTAATGGATTTAATAAGGTTTATAAAGGAGAAAGCATTAAATGTAATACTTTTAATTATTTTGATAGTTATAATAAATGTATATTTAATTTCTATAAATTCCTTCAATAATAGAATTGGAGATCTAGTTTATTTAGACTTTATTATAATTGCTATTTATGTAATATATTTTTATATAAATTATAATAGTTGTAAGAAAAAGTACCATGATATATATAATTCAATTTCAAATAAAAAGGATATTTCTATAGAAGATATTAAAGGAACTTCATTAGAAGAAGAGATAATGTTAAATATTATAGAAAATAAAGAAAAAAAATATGATGCTAAAGTACATACATATGAAGAACAATTAAGGGATATGGAAGAATATATTTCTAAGTGGATTCATGAAATAAAGCTTCCTATAACAGCACTTAATATAATCTCTGATGAAATAGAAGAACATAATGTATCAGATAGTGTCAAAAATGAAGTTGAAAAAATTAATTTTTTAGTTAATTCAGTAATGTATGGTAGTAGAGCTACAGTTGCATCAGAAGATATATTTATTAAAGAAGAAAATTTAGAGACTATAGTGAAGAAGTCAATAAAAAATAATGCATTTTTCTTAATAAAAAATAAGATAGAAGTGTCTACAAATAATTTAAATTATAATGTTTATAGCGATGGGAAATGGATTATTTATGTTTTAGATCAATTAATTAATAATGCAATTAAATATTCAAAAGAAAATAGTAAAATTGAGTTTTATGCAGAAAATCATAATGATTGTATAAAGCTATGTATTAAAGACTATGGAATTGGAATAGCAAAAGAAGATATAGATAGAGTGTTTAATAAAGGGTTTACAGGAAGTAATGGTAGAAATAAAGTATACAAATCTACAGGAATGGGGCTTTATTTTACAAAGAAAATATTAAATAAATTAGAGCATGAAATTTCTGTTGAATCAATTAAGAATGAATATACTTTGTTTAGTATATATTTTTATAACATATCAGATTATCTAAAGGTTACTAAAATGTAACATTAGAATTTAAAAGGTAAGGTTAGGTGAAGGAATCCAAATTAAAAAACTATTAAAATAGAATTAAAGTTAAATTAATTTTGGAGGATTTAGTTATGAAAGAAATTTTAAAATTAAAGGATGTATCTAAAGAATATGGTGTTAAGGGATTTAGGACAAGAGTATTAAATAAAATAAACTTTACTGTAAATGAAGGCGATTTTATTTCAATAATGGGACCATCAGGAGCAGGAAAGACAACTTTGCTTAATTTAATATCCACATTAGATAAGCCGACTAAAGGAGAAATAATTCTTGATGGATTAGATATAACTAAGATTAAAAATAAAGAGTTATCTAATTTAAGAAGAGATAAAATAGGATTTATATTTCAGGACTATAACCTTTTAGATAATATGAACTTAATGGATAATATAGCATTACCTTTGGCACTTGGAAGAAAGAGAACTAAAGATATTGAAAATAAAGTTATTAATATTGCCAAAATATTTGGTCTTAATGAACACTTGAAAAAGTATCCATATGAATTATCAGGAGGACAAAAGCAAAGGGGGGCAGCAGCTAGAGCATTAATAACTAGCCCAAAAGTAATATTTGCAGATGAGCCTACTGGAGCCTTAGATTCAAGATCATCATCAGATTTGTTAGAATCTTTAAGTAGAGCAAATAAAGAAGAAAAGGCAACTATTGTTATGGTTACTCATGATGCTGTTACTGCAAGCTATTCAAATAAAGTTTATATTTTAAGTGATGGGGAAATAAAGTGTCAATTAAATAAAGGAGATAATAGAAAAGAGTTTTACGGAAAAATAATTGATATGTTAGCATCCTTAGGAGGTGCTAAATAATGAGCGTATTTAATATAGCTTATAACAACTTTAAGAACAATATAAAAGTTTATACTATGTTCTTTATCTCTATGATATTTTCTGTAGTTGTGTTAAGTAACTTCTTAATAATGATGGATGGAGATGTAATGAATGTCCTTGGTGATATGAATGAGGAATATAGTAAGCTCATATTACAAATGATAACTATTATTTTAGTAATATTTATGTTTTTCTTTATTTGGTATGCATCTAATATATTCTTGAGAAATAGAAAAAAGGAAATTGGAATTTATGCATTTATGGGACTTGATTCATTTGTAATAGGAAAAATATATTTTATTGAAATGATGTTAATTGGAGTAAGTGCATCAATAATAGGTACAATAATAGGTGTAGTTTTATCAAAGTTTTTTCAAATTGTAGTTTTTAAAATTGCAGATTTTAATATAGATGTTTCATTTAATGTAAGTATAAATTCAATTATCTACACTATATTAATTTTTATGTGCATATTCTTATTTATGAGTATAAAAGGATTTATAAGCATAGTTAGAAGTAGGATTGTAGATCTTTTAAATGAAAGTAAAAAGCAAGAGAAGATGCCAAAGGTTAATTTTCTTATTTATATAATTGCAATAATATCATTAATTTTAATAGGCTATGGTTATTATTTAGTAGATAAAGAAGCAACAAATGCCGTTAAGACCTTAATATTAGTTTGTATAGGAACATATGGATTGTTTGGAGCTGTATTTCCAATAATATTTAATTTTTTAGTTAATAAGAAATCTATATTATATAAAGGATCAAATATTATAACTATAAATAATTTAGCTTATAGGCTTAAGAAGAATTATACTGTTTATGCAACTATAGCCATTCTTACAGCAACAACTACAACTGTATTAGGAACAGCCTTTTCAATGAAGACCACGTATGAAAATAGTCAAAAAAATATTACATTATATTCTTTAGCTATTGCATCTACAGATAATTTTGATACTAAAAAAATATCTAATATATTAAATAATGTAGGAGAAGAGAAATATTCATTAAGTACTAAAGTAGTGAAAGTTAATAGTACATTAAAAGATGTTCCACAACATGAAAATGATGAGTATATAGTTATATCTTATGAGAATTTAGTAAATATATTAAAAGCTAATGGAGATGAAAAAAACTTAGAAAAATTTAATGAAGATATGGTTCAGGGAAAAAAGGCCATATATATTGAACGACCTGGTACACTTATGAGCTTATTAACAAATATTAAAGATATTACATTAAATGATATTCCATTTGAAGTAAGTGAAAGTACTAGAGTTAGGGTTTTTGGTGAAGCTTTAAATTATTCAACTGTAGTTGTAAATAATGATGAATATGAAAATCTTAAAGAAACATCAACTGAATTAAACTTTTATGGTAGTAAAATAGAAAATGAAGAAGAAATATTAAGTGGAATAAATGAAATAGGTGAATATGTTAATCTAGAAGCTACAAAAGGTTATTATGGCTTATATGAATTAAATAAAATTGATTGGATAAAATTTGTTTATGCAATTGGAGGGTTCTTATTTTTAGTTATGGTGTTAGCTGAAGCAAGTATAATTTATATAAAAATTTATAGTGATGCAAATGAAGATAAGCAAAAATATAAAACCTTACTAAGTATAGGAGCTTCTAAAAAGGATATAAGTAAATCAATAAATAGTGAGGTAACTTTATTTTACTTTATTCCACTATCAGTTGGAGCAATTAATAGCTATTTTGCAATTAATGTATTAGCTGACTTTATGAAGGAAAATTTAAACTCTGTATATTTATTGAGTTTAATAATTTGCACAATTATATTTGCTATTAATTGTATTATTTCCATTATAGGATTTAAGAAAATTATAGGAATTAATAAAAGTTAATTAAAAATAATAAAAAATCACGAACTTGTAAATTCCGTGATTTTTTTATTATTTAAGTATTTTTTACATATGAATAAAATAACAATATATAAGTGATAATAGAATTATAAACAGAAAGGAGATAGAAAAATGGAAAATTCAATGTTTTGTTATCAATGTGAGCAAACAATGGGGGGAAAGGGATGTACCAAAATGGGTGTCTGCGGAAAGACTCCAGAGGTGGCAAATCTTCAAGATTTATTAATATATCAATTAAAAGGGATTGCATGTTATGCAAAGCCCCTAATTGAAAAGGGAGAAATTATAGATAAAGAAATTGTTAAATTTGTTGAAAATGGATTATTTACAACATTAACTAACGTGAATTTTGATGTAGCCTTTCATGTAAAACTGCTTAAGGAATCTCAAAAAATTAAAGAATCATTACGAAGTAAAGCTTCCAAAGGAGATTATCCAGAACAAGCAAAATATAACTTAAGCTCAAGTAAGGAAGAAATGCTAAAAGACTCAGTTAAAGCAGGAATTATGTACGATCAATCATTAGACCCTGATATAAGATCATTAAGATCAACCATTTTATATGGATTAAAAGGAATATCAGCATATGGGCATCAAGCAAGATTTATAGATTTTTATAATGATCAAGTTGACCAGTTTTATTTTATAGCATTAGAATCTTTGACTAATGATGAAATTAAATTAGAAGAATTAATACGTTTGACTATGAGAACTGGTGATATGGCAACACAGGTTATGAAAGTATTAGATGATGCAAATACCACTAAGTATAAGAATCCTATGCCGCATAAGGTAAATGTAAATACAAAAAAGGGACCTTTTATAGTTGTTTCAGGACATGACTTAAGAGATTTAGAAATGTTACTAGAGCAAACAGAAGGCAAAGGAATAAATATATATACGCATGGGGAAATGTTGCCAGCTCATGGATATGATGGATTAAAGAAATATAAGCATTTAGTAGGAAACTATGGATCAGCTTGGCAAAACCAACAAAAAGAATTTGATAATTTGCCAGGATGTATTCTTATGACAACAAACTGTTTGATGAGACCAAGAGAGAGCTATAAGGATAGAATTTATACTACTAGCGTTGTTGGTTGGGATGGAGTAAAACACATAGGTGTAGATGAAAGTGGATATAAGGACTTTTCAGAAATAATAGATAAAGCTCTTGAATTAGGTGGATTTAAGGAAGATGAAGAAGATCATGAAATATTAGTAGGATTTGGGCATAAAGCAACATTAAGTCATGCTGAAGAAATAGTATCTGCAGTTAAAGAAGGAAAGGTAAGACATTTCTTTGTAATTGGTGGCTGTGATGGAGCAAGGCCAGGAAGAAACTATTATACAGAATTTGCTGAGCAGGTACCAAATGACTGCATTATATTAACTCTAGCTTGTGGTAAATATAGATTTAATAAATTAGAGTTTGGAGATGTAGCTGGCTTACCAAGGCTATTAGATGTAGGGCAATGTAATGATGTTTATTCTGCTGTAAAAATCGCTACATCATTAGCAGATGCTTTTGATACAGATGTAAACTCTTTACCATTATCAATAATTTTATCATGGTATGAACAAAAAGCTGTTGCTGATTTATTAGCATTATTATCTCTCGGAATAAAAGGAATGTTTTTAGGGCCTTCATTGCCAGCTTTTATATCTCCAAATGTTTTGCAATATTTAGTAGACACATTTAATCTTAGACCAATTAGTACTCAGGAAGAGGATTTAAAGGAGTGTCTTAAACAGTTAGTATAATATTTAATTATTTAAAAAAGATACAGTATATACGAAAAGTGCTGTATCTTTTTATTTTATAAAATTAAATAAATATTTAAAATTTGATTCAAATCACATTTTTATTTTTAATATTTTCTTATAATTTACTCATAGATAAGAAAACTAAATGTTTGGAGGAATTAAAATGAAAAATAATATAAATGTAAATTTAAGTTTAGGTGAATGTGTTATTATTTATCCTGCAATTGTAGAAAAGTTTAATGATATGCAATTAGATTATTGCTGTGGTGGAAATAAAAATTTAGAAGTTGCACTAAATGAAAAAGAAATTGATGTGGAAAAATTTATTGAAGATGTGAATAATGAACTTGATGAATTTATATTTGATAATTCTTCATATATAAATTGGAATGAAAGATCTTCAGAAGAATTAATTAATCATATAGTAAATACTCATCATATTAAAACATTTGAATTATTAAAAGAAATCAATCCATTATTGTTAAAGGTGTTTAAAGTTCATTATGATCATTTGCCAGAAATTTTAACAAGAGTTCATAAGCTTTTTGGAGCACTAAAATGTGAATTAGAAGAACATTTAATAAAAGAAGAAAAAATACTATTTCCAAAGATAATTGAATTTGAAAAGATTAATGATAAAGTGAAAAAAGAGAGATTAAGAAAAGAAATAGAAAGCTTTATAGGAGAACATGAAGCAGCAGGAGATATACTTAAAGAGTTAGCAGATATTACAGATGACTACAACGCTCCAGAATTGGCATGTACAAGCTTTAAATTATTATATCTAAAAATGCATGAGCTTGAAAAAGATTTATTTATTCATATCCATAAAGAAAACAACATTTTATTTAAGAGATATCAATAGAAATTTTATTAAAAATATAGAGGTGATTAATTTGGAAAATAAGAGATTTATTTTAGATAATGGAGTAAATAGAGCTGTTAATGAAGAAAAGATAAAAGAATTAACTACACTTTTAAGAGGATTAAATGAAGAAGGATTAACAGAAGAGTTAAAGGAAAAGGGATTAAAGCTAGTTAAATCAATAAGCCCTTTAGAACTTTCCATGGCAGAACAAAGCTTAGTAGAGGAAGGAATGAATCCAAGCGAACTAAGACATTTATGTGAAATTCATATGATGATTTTGAAAGGTGAACTTGAGAAGCTACAAAGTAATATATCAAAAGGACATGTTTTATATACACTAATAGAAGAGCATGAATTAATTTTAAACTTCTTAAAAGAATTAGATGAAGTAACAAAGACAATATTAGATATGGATAATTTCGATGAAAGTAGAGAAGAATTTGGAAGAGTAACTGAATTAATTAATAATATACTAGATGCTGAGCCACACCACAAAAGAGAAGAGGATGTTTTGTTCCCTGAGCTTGAAACCAGGGGAATCACAGGGCCCACAAGAATAATGAGGCTTGAACATGAAGATCTAAGAAGAAAGAAGAAAGAGTTAAAGAAATTAAGTGAATCTGTTTCTCTTTTAGATTTTAATGAATATAAAAGAGAACTAAAAAGACTTTCAAATGCTATTTGCTTTGAGTTAAAAGATCATATCTTTAAGGAAAATTATATATTATATCCTACAGCATTAGAAAGTATAGAAAGTGATACTAAATGGACTAATATGAAAAAAGAATGTGATAATATAGGATATTGCACATTTACGCCTGAAGATTGTATATAGTAAAAGATATTTTATTAATTTACATTAGTTAAATATATATATCTTATTAAGTATTATAAATAATAGATACCTCCTAAGTGATAATCTAAATCTTTGATTTAGCTAGCAGAACTTACACCTAAGAACGTATGTGAATAGGTGTTTCCTATTAATCATATAATTTTAATTATAAATTTGAGTTTTATAGTATAATTAAGATAATATTATGATTTTGATTAGGAGGTATTTATTTTGAGTTGTGACTTTTGTTGTGAAAAATGTGCTAGTAGATTATATGCGCGAGAAGTACCTATATTTGAATCACTTTCTGAATCTGAGCTAGACAGAATAATAGATATAAGAAAACATATGGCTTTGAAAAAAGGAAAAAGTTTATTTTTAGAAGGAGACAAAGTTTCAAAGCTTTTTATTATAAGTGAAGGAATGATAAAAATAACTAAGAATACTGTAGAGGGTAAAGAGCAAATTATAAATATATTAACTGTTGGGGATTTTCTTGGAGAAAATAATATATTAGGAGACACCCTTGAAAGTAATGTATCTGCAATAGCTGTTAAGGATACTGAGCTATGTACTATTTCTAGGGAAGATTTAAAAGAAATACTATACTCTAATCCTTCTATTTGTTTAAAGCTTCTTTCAGAATTAAATAAAAGATTAATAGAGGTAGAGAATTTAACAAGAAATTTATCTAATAATAATCCAGAAGCAAGAATATGTTGTATGCTTTTAGAGTTTTCAGATAAATATGGAAAAGACATAAATGGAAAAATTGAAATAGATTTACCGTTAAATAGAGAAGGAATGGCTAATTATTGTGGGATAGCTAGAGAGACATTAAGTAGGAAGCTAACTTTATTAGAAAGTGAAGGTATTATAAAGCTTATTGGAAATAAAAAAATAGTAATAAATAATTTGAATTTGCTAGAAGGATCTATCTTCTAAGAAGATGTGTATTAAAGGATATAATTATATTGTAAATAATTAGAATTTTTAAAGTGACAAATATAGTCTAGGGGAAGGGTTAATATGAGTCTAATATTTAATAAGCCAATAACAGAAATAATAAAATCTAGATATTCAGTTAGAAACTACAGCGATAAGCCTTTATCTGATAAAATTATTAAAGATTTAGAAGATTATATAAGCAAATTAGATAATCCTTTTAAAATAAATATAAGAATTAGTTTGATTAAAAAGGATAGTTTTAAAAATGAGATTAAGCTTGGCACTTATGGTGTTATAAAAGGAGCAAATTATTATTTGGTAGCAGCTTGTGAAGAGAAAGATTTTGCACTAGAAGCTTTAGGATATACTCTTGAAAAAGTAATTTTATATTGTACTTCATTAGGTCTTGGAACTGTTTGGCTAGGGGGAACCTTTAGTAGAGGAGATTTTGCAAAAGCTATTAATCTTAAAGATAATGAGATATTACCAATAGTATCTCCAGTTGGCTATGAAGGTGGAAAAAAATCTTTACTAGCATCTCTTATTGGAAACAATAAAAACAATAGAAAAAAATATTTAGAGCTATTCTTTAATGAAAGCTTTAATATTCCACTTTCGATAGAAAATGCAAAGGAATATGGAGAAGCATTAGAAATGGTAAGATTAGCACCATCAGCTGTTAATAAGCAACCTTGGAGAATAATAAAGGTAAATAAAGATATACATGTATATACAAATGGAAAAGTTGATATGAATAGAATAGATATAGGTATAGCTCTTTGTCATTTTGATTTATATACAAAGGAAAAGGAAATCAATGGAGAATTTAAATTTATGAATGTCAATATTCAAAGTAAATACGAATATGTTATATCATGGATAAGGGAATAATTATAAAAAGAAAGTCGCTTTAAAGGCTTTCTTTTTATTTTGTATATAAGTGTAATAGAGATTGATTTATATATAATTAAAAAAGATCTATAAGACAAATAAATATAAATTTTTTTTAATTTATATAAATAATATACAAATAAAAGAATGAATATACAAATTGATAAATTTATAATTGGTATTATAATACGTGTAAAGGGTTTAAGACCATAAAAATTAGAATATTCAAAATTGAAATAATTATAAATTAATTTTATTTAGAGGTGGGATAGAATATGTTACAAGAAAACTTAACAAAAATTCTAGAAAAGAGATTTGATAAGACAATAAAGGAAGCAAGCAACGAAGAAATCTATTTAGCTTTATTAGAATTAACAAAAGGATCAATAAAGAAAAAAGGAACTAATAAGGGAAATAAAAAGCTTTATTATATTTCAGCAGAGTTTTTAATAGGAAAGTTATTATCAAATAACTTAATTAATTTAGGTCTTTATGAAGAAGTTAAAGAAGTATTATCAGCAAATGGTAAAGAATTAGCTGAGATAGAAGAAATAGAATTAGAACCATCATTAGGTAATGGTGGGCTTGGAAGACTAGCTGCATGTTTCTTAGATTCAATTGCAACTTTAGGATTAAATGGGGATGGAGTAGGCTTAAATTATCACTTTGGATTATTTCAACAAGTATTTGAAAGTAATAAACAAAAAACAGTTAAAAATCCATGGATAACTAGTAAAAGTTGGTTAAATAAATCAGATATAAAATTCGAAGTTTTATTTGGAGGATTTAAAGTTACATCAAGTCTTTATGATATAGATGTTACAGGTTATGATAAGGCTTGCAATAAGCTTCGTTTATTTGATATAGATACAATAGATGAAACATTAGTAGAAGAGGGTATAAACTTTGATAAGGAAGAAATAAAGAAAAACTTAACTTTATTCTTATATCCAGATGATAGCGATAAAGCTGGACATTTATTAAGAATATATCAACAATACTTTATGGTAAGTAATGCAGCTCAATTAATTTTATTAGAAGCAGAAGAAAATGGATATGATTTACACAAGTTATATGATCATGTAGTTATTCAAATAAATGATACTCATCCATCAATGGTTATTCCTGAATTAATTCGTCTTTTAGGTGAAAAGGGAATAGAAATGGAAGAAGCTATTGAAATAGTATCTAAAACTTGTGCATATACAAATCATACAATATTAGCAGAAGCATTAGAAAAGTGGCCAATAGAATATTTAGATAAAGTTGTACCACAATTAATGCCTATTATAAGAGAATTAGATAATAAAGTAAAAGCAAAATATGATGATGAGAAAGTAGCTATAATAGATAAGGGTAATAGAGTTCATATGGCACATATGGATATTCACTATGGATTTAGCGTAAATGGAGTTGCTGCTCTTCACACTGATATATTAAAGGAAGAAGAATTAAAGCCATTTTATGATATTTATCCAGAAAAGTTTAATAATAAGACAAATGGAATAACATTTAGAAGATGGTTAATCCACTGCAATAATGAACTTACTAAGTTTATAAGTGAATTAATTGGAGAAGACTTTAAAAAGGATGCTACTAAATTAGAAAATTTATTAAAATATATAGATGATAAAGCTGTTTTAAATAAGATTGGAGAAATTAAAAAGAATAATAAAATTGCTCTTAAGGATTATTTAAAAGAAACTCAAAATGTTGAAATAGATGAAAATTCTATATTTGATATTCAGATAAAGAGACTTCATGAATATAAGAGACAACAAATGAATGTACTTTATATTATTCATAAGTATTTAGATATTAAAAAGGGAAATATCCCAACAACTCCAATAACAATGATATTTGGAGCAAAAGCTGCACCAGCTTATATAATAGCTCAAGATATAATTCATACTATCTTATGCTTACAAGAAATTATAAATAATGATCCTGAAGTTAACAAATACTTAAAGGTTGTTATGATAGAAAACTATAATGTAACAAAGGCATCTAAACTAATTCCAGCTTGTGATGTTTCAGAACAAATTTCACTAGCATCTAAAGAAGCTTCAGGAACAGGGAATATGAAGTTTATGCTAAATGGAGCATTAACTTTAGGAACTGAAGATGGAGCTAATGTTGAAATACATGAATTAGTTGGAGATGACAACATTTATATCTTCGGAGAGTCAAGTGAAACTGTTATTGAACACTATAAGAAAGCAGATTATGTTTCAAAGAAATATTATGAGAAACCTGCAATAAAAGAATTAGTTGACTTTATAGTAAATGATGAAATGGTAGCAGTTGGAGATAAGGAAAACTTAACAAGACTTCATAAAGAATTAATTAATAAAGATTGGTTTATGACATTATTAGATCTTGAAGATTATATCAAGACTAAAGAAGTAGTATTTAAAGATTATGAAGATAGAGAAACTTGGAACAGAAAAGTTTTAATTAACATTAGTAAAGCCGGATTCTTCTCTTCAGATAGAACTATTGAACAATACAATAAGGAAATCTGGAAACTAAAGTAGAAGATGATTATAAATTACAACTACAAACAAAAAAAGCTGCATAAGCAGCTTTTTTTATTTAAATTACTTATAATACCTCATAAGTAATATCTTTATAAAATACTGCTCGTATTTTCTCATGAGATTGTTCTTCTCCATAAAGAGTTAGTTACTATGGCAGTAGTAGAATCAATCCAATATATATCTATATCATCGGCTAATATGTTTTTTTCATTATTTGAAATTGAAGTTTAATATTTAGATAAATCTAATAAAAATAATTTATATTTTTAATATAGGTAAATGTTTTCTATGATTTTTTGCATATAGTAAAAAATCTGACTAAGGAGTATAATATGAAAATGTAAGCATATGTAGTTAAAGAAGGGATGATTAAGTTTATATTAATTGAGTGTATAAAATTTATAGAATTAATAATGTATTAATTTATTTTATGAGTTTTATATTAAAGAAAATTAAAATTGTATTTAGTTAATTTTAAAATTATAGTAATCAAAGTAGTAGAGGAAATAAATGATATGAAAAAAATAATGACAGTTTTTGGAAGAGATTTAAAAAGTATTATAAAAAATCCAGTAGCAATGATTATTGTCATTGGAGTATGTATTATACCATCTTTATACGCATGGGTTAATATAAAAGCTTGTTGGGATCCTTATGGAAATACAAGTACTATTCCAATAGCAGTAGTAAATAATGATAAAGGAGCAACTATTGCAGGACAAAATATAAATGTAGGAGCTGAAGTAGTAGAGGAGCTTAAAGAAAATAAAAATATAGGTTGGAAATTCGTTAATAATGAAGAGGCTGATATGGGAGTTATTGATGGAACATATTTTGCAACTATAGAAATACCAGAAACTTTTTCAGAGGATTTAACGAGTATAGCAACTGATAAAAGCAAGAAACCAGAGATAACCTATAAGCTTGATACTAAAGCAAATCCAGTAGCAGGTAAAATTGCTGGTGTAGCAGAGGGGACTTTAATAGATGAAATTACTTCGAATTTTATAGAAACTGTTAATAAAAAAGCTTTCGAAAAGATTAATGGATATCAAGAGGATATAGATAAAAATAGTAATGATATAGTGAAGCTTAAAAATGCTATTATAACAATTTCTAAAGAGATGGATTCTATAATAGCAGTTTTAGAAAATGTTAATTCAAATTCGGGAAATTTAAATGACTATTTAAAAGAAGTCCAAGCTTCTATTCCTACTTTAACAAGTGGGATAACAAGTAGAGAAACAATAACTCAAAACACTGCAAATTTAATAAAATCAACAAATGATAGCTTTAATACATCTTTCAATGTATTAAATCAAAATTTAAATCAGATGAAGGTTGGTATAGGTAACATCATAAGTATATTAGATACTATGAATGTTAATGAAAGTACTACAGATATAAGTAGTAAATTAAATACTTTAAACAGTAATATGAATGTAGTAAATAATAGTATAGATGCTAATATAAGATATCTTGAAGCTATTAATAAAGAAAAACCGAATAAAGGAATTGGAGACTCAATAGTTGATTTAAAGACAGTTCAAGATAAATTAAATGAACAAACCGATATATTGAATTCAATTACAAAAGGTTATTCTACTTTAAGCGAAGATAAAAAAGAAGTTATAAATCAATTAAAAGAAAATTTAAAGCAAATTTCAAATGATATAGATAAATTAACAAGCAATTTTAAAAATAATGCAATGCCAGTATTAGATGAAATAGCTACAAGTTTAACTGATGCAACACAAAAAGGTTCTCAATTATTAACAAAATCAAAGGAATCAGTAAATGGAATAGCTACTTTGATAAACTCAGCAGCTCAAGGAAGTCAACTTACAAACAAAGTTTCAGACGATATATTAGAACAATTAAATATGTATAAAGATGATATAAAGTATGTAGGAGAGCAATTATCAAAGTTAAATGATGAAAATATAAATAGCATACTTGCAATACTTCAAAGTAATCCAGATTTAATTGCTTCTTTTATATCAAATCCATTTAATATAAAAGAAGTAAAAGTATATTCTGTTCCAAACTATGGCTCAGCAATGGCACCAATTTATTCTGTTTTAGCTCTTTGGGTTGGTGGATTAATATTAACATCAGTATTAAAAACAGAAGCGCCTAAGATTAAATGGGATGAAAAAATTACAATAAGACATAAGTATTTTGGTAAAATGTTTACATTTGTAATATTGGCTATAATACAAGGTTTAATAATAGCATTAGGTAATATATTTTTACTTAAAGTTTACTCCGTCAATCCATTTTTAATGGTAATATTTTCAGTTTTATCAGCTATAACATTTTCAATAATAATATTTACTAATGTATCATTACTTGGAAATGTAGGAAAAGCAATTAATATAATATTTATGATTATCCAATTAGCAGGTTGCGGAGGAAGTTATCCAGTACAAGTAGATCCTCTTATATTTAGAATATTACAACCATTTTTCCCGTTTACTTATGCTGTAGGAGGCTTTAGAGAGTCAATAGCAGGACCATTAGCAACTAGTGTTACATTAGATATAGTAGTACTATTAATATTTAGTGCACTATATATATTATTGGGTTTTGTTTTCAAGCCAAGATTAAATAGTGTAGTTAGCAAGTTTGAAAAAAAATTCCATGAGTCAGGTATAGGTGAATAATGGAGGGAAAATAATGAAAATGTTATTTAAGATATTTAAAAGAGATTTAATTAAAATTAAAAAAAATTATGCAGCAATGATTGTAGTAATAGGATTATGTATTATACCTTCACTATATGCTTGGATAAATATTTGGGCTTGCTGGGATCCATATGCTAATACTGGTAATTTGCCTGTGGCTGTAGTAAATAAAGATGAAGGAGCAGTAGTAAATTCTATAGAAATAAATGTTGGGGATGAGGTTGTTGAAAATTTAAAAGAAAATACTTCAATAAAGTGGGAATTTCTAGACGAATGGCAAGCAAATAATGCATTAAATCAAGGCACTTATTATGCGATAATAGAAATTCCACAAAATTTCTCAAGTGGATTAGTAAGTTTAACTACAAAAAGTCCTAAAAAACCAAATATAATATATAAATCAAATGAAAAGGCTAATGCCATTGCTACAAAAATTACTAATGTAGCTAAAGATAAATTAACAAAAGAAATAAAATCAAACTTTATAGAAACTGTTAATAAAAAGGCTTTTGATGAATTAAACAAAGTTGGATTACATTTAGAAAATAATAAGCCTAAAGTTCTTGGTATTAAAGATGTAATAAGTACTGCAGAAACTGATTTAGCAAGTATTCAAAATTATATTAATGATTCATCAAAAAATGCAGAGGATTTAAATAATTATATATATAGTATAAAAAATGATTTACCACTTATTACAGAGCAAATAAATGATTTACAAGATGCAGCAGAAGCAAGTAAAAGGCTAGTAAATGAAAGTAAAAATAATTTGATTACACTTAATGGAGACATCAATAGTAATATTATTAACTTACAGGCGCTATCACAAAAGATAGATACAATGTTAAAAAGTATGAAAAATATAAATATGCCTAAAGAGGATATTATAAAGAATATTGATCAATTACAAAGCTATACAGGAACTATGGAAGCTTTAGCAAATGCTTCTATTAAAGAATTAGAAGAAATTAATTCAACATTAAATGATGAAAAGTTAAATTTATTAATATCAAATCTTAAGAATTTAGAAAAAACATTAAAAAATCAAGAAAATATATTAAATGAATTAAAGGATAAAGTAAATAACGGTAAGATCGAAGAAGGCTTTTCTAATAATATAGATAATGTTATAAAATTAAATGAGGATGCTGTTAACAATATAATATCAATATCAAATGAATATTATAGAAATAGTACAAATACTATTAACAATGTTGCTAATACAACGAACTTAAGTTTAGATAATTTAAATTCAATTTTAGAAACATCAAAAGTAATAGTACCACAACTAAATGCTTTAGCTAATTATGGTATAGCATCAAGTAATGAAGCAATAGATGATGCAGAAAGGTTAAGCAAAAAAATAGCTACATTACAAAAAAATATAAAAGAATTAAATGAGAAATTAAATAATTTAAATGAAGAAAGTTTAGATGAAATTATAAGCATAATGGGAAAAAATCCAGAAGAAATAGCTAATTTTATATCTTCACCAATAGAAGTAAGGGAAATTGAAGTATATGGTAAAGGTGTATTTGGAATTGGATTAACTCCTTTCTATACAGTATTAGCCATATGGGTTGGTGCACTTTTAGCAGGAGCTTTGTTAACAACGCATTGTGAGGATTTTGAATATGGGCCACAACCTAGTATGATGCAAAGACATTTTGGTAAGATGCTTCTTTTTATTAGTATAAGTTTAATTCAAGCATTTATAGTAACTTTAGGTGACTGGTTAATATTAAAAATAAAGGTATATAATGTACCATTATTATTTGGTTTTTCATTTTTAACATCTATTACTTTTACAATAATAATTTTCACTCTAGTATCTATTTTGGGGAATGTAGGAAAAGCTATTGCAGTTATTATAATGGTTTTTCAGATAGCAGGGGCTGGAGGAATATACCCAATACAAACTAACCCTGAGATATTTGGAGTTTTATATCCGTTATGGCCATTTACATATGCTATAAATGGATTTAGAGAAGCAATAGCAGGACCAGTTTGGAAAACTGTAATAACTAGTGTATTAGCACTTGTAGTATATTCATTAGTGTTTATAATTCTTTCAATATTAAAGAAACCATTTCATAAGTTAATTCACTTTATGGAACATAAATTTGAAGAAGCAGAGATATAAAAATATAAGAAAAGGATATAGAAATTAAGAGTCTATATCCTTTTTGTCTTTTATTCAAAATAAAAAAAGCTGTAGTTGCAGCTTTTTTTATCTAAAGTTAACTTCACGTTCAGGAATTTTATATTGTAAATATTCTTCTATTTCCTCTAAAATATTATAATTTTTAGGATCAGTAATAAGGCAAGTGTAGCCACTATCTCCAGCACGAGCTGTTCTTCCTATTCTATGAATATAACTTTCAACACTTTCAGGTGCATCATAATTATATATGTGAGTAACTCCAGTAACATCTATACCTCTTGAAGCAACATCTGTAGCTATTAAATATTGAATATCACAGTTTCTAAAAGACTTCATTATTTTTTCTCTTTTATTTTGAGGAACATCACTATGTATTTTTTCAGTCTTTATACCTTTAGAGGAAAGCTTTGCTTCTAGCTCGTCAGCTCTTCTTTTAGTTCTGCAAAAGATAATAGACATAAAAGGATTATCTTCTTCTAAGATTTTAACTAAAGCATCAACTTTCCATCTATCAGTAGTTTTAACTACTTGTTGTTTGATGTTAGGAATTATAGATTCCTCTTCTTCTGTAATATCGATGATTTGAGGATTATTCATATATCTATAAGCTAATTTCTTTACTTTAGAATCTATAGTTGCAGAGAAACAAAGAGTTTGTAATTTTTTAGGAGCATAAGACATTATCTTTTCTATCTCATTTCTAAATCCCATTAAAAGCATTTGATCTGCTTCATCTATAACTACAGTATTTAACTTACTTAAATTTATGCTTTTTCTTTCTAAATGATCAAGTAGTCTTCCAGGAGTTGCAATAATTATATTGATTCCTTTATCAAGCTTTTTTAACTGAGAGCCTACATCTTTACCACCATAAGCTGCTAGTATTCCTAAATTGCTTATATTAAATTTATTAGCTTCTTCAGTGATTTGTATAGCTAATTCTCTTGTTGGAGATAAAATTAATACTTCTGTATTTTTAGAATTATTATTTACTCTTTGAAGAATAGGTAATAAAAAAGCTAGAGTCTTTCCAGAACCTGTTTTTGACTTAGCAATAATATCATTAGTATTCATAATTAAAGGAATAGTTTGAACTTGAATTTCAGTAGGTGTTTTTATATTATAATTATTTAATTTCTTTATTAAGTTATCATCTATTTTTAAATTTTTAAAATTCATAAATTAAGTCCTTTCATAATTTAAAATAAAATAAAGTGGAGCTTGGTATCCGGCGAAAGACAACCAAGCTCCACAAATAATTAGCACTTACGTACCAACTGCTTAATAATAATAACATTAAATTAATAAATAATCAACATAAAGTTTTTTATTTTATATTTAGAAAATCTTTAGAATTACCTAAAGTATCTCTTTAGGATTAGAAGATATACTTTAGGTAATAGGGATTAAGTAGAAATTTTATTGTATAATATTGATAGTATTTTAAAAAAGGAGTTAAGTTATGAATTCATATAATGTTTTAGTTGTAGAGGATGAAAAGGAGATAGCAGATGCTATTGAAATATACTTAAAGAACCAAGGGTATACAGTTTTTAAAGGATACAATGGAATAGAAGGACTAGAAATTATAAATAAGGAAGAAATTCATTTAGCAATAGTGGACATAATGATGCCTAAAATGGATGGTATAACTATGACTGTAAAGCTTAGAGAAAAATATGATTTTCCTATTATTATGCTTTCAGCAAAATCTGAGGAGGTTGATAAAATAGTAGGACTTAATATAGGAGCTGATGATTATGTTGCGAAGCCATTTACTCCACTAGAATTATTAGCTAGAGTAAATTCTCAGTTAAGAAGATACTCTAAATATTTAAATGCTCTTGGTGTAGAAAAAGAGAAAACAAACAGTTTTATAATAGGAGGTCTTGAATTAAATGTTGATAAAGTTGAATTAAGTGTTGACGGAAATCTAGTTAAAATAACACCAATTGAGTTTAAGATACTTCAGCTACTTATGCAAAATCCAGGGAGAGTATTTTCATCAGAAGAAATATATGAAAGAGTATGGAACGAGCAAGCAATCAATACTGATACAATAATGGTTCATGTAAGAAATATAAGAGAAAAAATTGAAATTAATCCTAAGAATCCGAAATATTTAAAGGTGGTGTGGGGAGTTGGATACAAAATTGAAAAGCAGTAAAAAAAATTACCTATTAAGCACAGTAGTATTTATATTAGTTATTTTAACATCAGTGGGTTTAGTAGCATCTTATCCAAGAATAGCTAAACTTGCAAATGAAAAAGAAAAACCTCCATATTATGAAGATTATTATTTTCAAATGGATTTATTTAAGGGAAGCTTTGTATTATATAAAGATCTTTTAGAAAAGGAACAAAACAGAGACATTTCTTCAGAAGAAATATTCTTTAAGGAATTCAAAAATGATAAATATGATTATAATTATATAAAACAAAGACTTAATTCTGAATTAAGTAATTGGAATAGAATATTAAAAAGAGATTTGAAAAATTTAGATTATTATATTATAGATAAGCAAAGCAAAGTCTCATCTACGAATACAGATAAAAATTTAGGTGCTTTAATATCTAATGAAACAAATAAAGATCTATTAAATGATTTGGAAAGTTATTATGGATATTATATGGTAATTGACTTCGATGAATATGGTGGTATTAAGGTAAATAAAATAAAGGGAGCTGATGAAAGTACAATTGATATATTTATGGATTTTCAGTGGAGAAATTTAATAGATGGATATGGTAATCTTACATTATCAAACCCTAAAAATATAACTATAACCTATGCAGTTCCTAAGGAATTGAAGTATGTAGATAGAATAAGTAATTATATGAATAGGTTTAATAGTTATGCTTATGGAGATATCATTATAATTTATGTTTTGATAGCTTATGCAGTGATAGTGCTTATATCTTTAATTATTCCATATAAAAAGTCAAAAGACATTATTGGAATTAGAAATTTTATTAAAATGCCTTTTGAGATAAATACAATTATAATTACTGTAATTACATCTTTAGTTTCGTTATCTCCGAATATATCTTACTGGACTGCAAATAATGAATGGATTAAAGAAGCTTTAGCTAAAGTTGGGATTCCAGTTATATTAACAACTCCATTATTAATGATAGGAAATGTAGCGTACTGGTTTATTTTATTAATTACAGCGTTTTCAACTATAGTTTTACTTAAATCTATATTTAATAAAGGAATAAAGAATTATATAAAAGAAAACACAATAATATATAAAATTTTTAAGTGTTTAAAAAATTTATGGATAAAAATATATGATAGTATTACAGATATAAATTTAAAAGATAAGTCTAATAAAGTAATAATTAAAATATTAGGAGTTAATCTTATAATTTTAATTTTTATGTGTAGCATATGGTTTTTCGGAATAGGTGCATCTATAATATATACAATAGTGCTATTCTTTATTTTAAGGAAACATTTTAATAATATAAAAAATAAATATCAAATATTGCTTAAGGCTACAAATAAAATTGCAGAGGGAAATTTAGATGTTACTATAGAAGAAGAACTTGGAGTTTTTGAACCACTAAAAGATGAACTACAAAAGATACAAAAGGGATTCAAAAATGCAGTTGATGAAGAGGTAAAAAGCCAAAGAATGAAAACTGAGCTTATATCAAATGTATCTCACGATTTAAAGACTCCATTAACATCAATAATTACTTATATAGACTTACTAAAAGGTGAAAATGTAAGTGAAGAAGATAGAAGGCTATATTTAGATACATTAGATAGAAAATCTCAAAGACTTAAAAATTTAATTGAGGATTTATTTGAAGTAAGTAAAGCAACAAGTAAGAATATTCAATTAAATATAGTTAATGTAGATATAGTTTCTCTTATGAAACAAACTCAATTTGAGTTAAGCGATAAAATAGAAGAGTCTTCATTAAATTTTAAATGGAATTTTCCAGAGAATAAAGTTATAGTACCTTTAGATAGTCAAAAAACTTTTAGAGTATTTGAAAATCTATTAATAAATATAGTTAAATACTCAATGCCAAATTCAAGAGTTTATATAGATATAATAGATGAAAATGAAGAGGTGTATGTGACTTTAAAAAATATGTCTGCCAATGAAATTGATTTTGCAGCTGAAGAAATCGTAGAAAGATTTGCAAGAGGAGATAAATCAAGAAATACAGAAGGGTCAGGACTTGGATTAGCAATAGCTAAAAGTTTTGTTGAATTACAAGGTGGAACATTAAATATAGAAGTAGATGGAGATTTGTTTAAAGTAATATTAAAATTTAAAAGGTAATAGAAAATATTAGCGTAAGACTAAAATAATTTTAACAGTTAACTTTAAAATCTTATAATAGCTAAAAAAGACATCAACAGGATATAATATTTATCTAATTGATGTCTTTTTTAATATTTAAAATAAAATTTGTAAAAGAAGTAGTTGAAAAATTAAATGTAAAATCTATTTTGCAACAGTCTCTTTTGAGATATAATATAACTTGATATAAAGGTTTACAATAAAATAACAATAATATAAATATGATATTTTATAGGGGGAGAGTTTATGATTTATAAAGTTGAAGAAAATGATATTATGTTAGCTTTTGATAAAGTAATTACTTACTTGAATGAGTTGTTTGAAGAAAAATTATTGGTAGCTTTTAATAATATTAAAGAGTGTATAAAGGTATATGAGGGAGAGAATATTCCTTTAAAAGTAACTGTGGGACAAGAAGTATTAAAAGGATCAGCAGCATATGAGTGTATGATGAGTAAAAGAACTATAAATAAAATAATACCTAAGGAAGTTTTTGGAGTTCCGTATAAAGTATATGCATTTCCAATATATGATAATAATAAAGAAATTGTAGGTTCAATATCTATTTGTAAGAGTTTGATAAGGCAAAATAGAATTTTAAGTATAGCAGAAAATATAGAAAGAAGTTTATCGGAAATTAGTGGAATAGTAGCAGGAATTGCAATGAGTGTTCAAAATGCTGCCCTTGAAAGTGAAAATATAAATGAGAAATCAACAATAGTAAAGAAGGAAGTTGCAGGAACTGATAAAATCTTATCAATAGTTAAGGAAATAACTAACCAAAATAATCTTCTTTCTTTAAATGCTAGGATTGAAGCAGCTAGAGTTGGAGAACTGGGAAAGGGATTTGCTGTGGTAGCTAGGGAAATGGGGAACTTGGCGAAAAATAGCAAAGATTCATTAAAGGAAATAGAGGATAAGCTTTTAAGTGTTAGAGAAGCTTTTAATGATATTACAGAGAAGTATTCTAATATGAATAGTGGCTTCGGTGAGCAAGTCTCTTCATTAGAGGAGATCGCAGCAACTATAGAGGAGTTAAATAAAACATCTACAAATCTAAGAGAGATGGCAGAAAAAATGTAGGCTGTATTTAGGATTATAGGAGGGATATTATGACAAATCTTTTTAAGCATAATTTAAAAATAAAAGATAGACAATCTATGATTAACATAACAGAAATTATAAATGAAGATATTAAAGTTTCTAATATCAAAGAAGGAATTGTAGTAGTTTATTGTCCTCATACAACAGCAGGAATTACTATTAATGAAAATGCAGATCCAGATGTGGTAAAAGATTTAATTTATGGTTTTGAAAAAGTATATCCAACTATTGATAAAAATTATAAACATTTTGAAGGAAATTCTCATGCTCATATGAAATCATCAACTATGGGAGTATCACAAACTTTAATACTTAATGATGGAATGTTAATACTTGGGAGATGGCAAGATATTTATTTTTGTGAATTTGATGGTCCAAGAGAAAGAACTTTTTATGTGAAAATAGTAAAAGGATAAAATTATAAGATAATTATGTACAGCGTAGATAGATTTGCTTTTATACGAGTCTATCTACTATTTTTTTATAAATAAATCTCATATATTAATATATCTTTTAGTAATAAAATTTAGTTTCTATAAATCATTTTGAATGCTTTTCTTAAAAGAGTATCCTTATATTATACAAGCAAAAGGCTTTGAATATTTAAAGTATCATTATAAAAGTTCCAATTGTAATAAAAATACCGCCTAATAATGTTTTTACAGTGAGAGTTTCTTTTAAAATTATAAAAGCTAGAATCATACTAATTACAACACTAAATTTATCTATTGGAACTACCTTTGAAGCTTGTCCAATCTGAAGAGCTTTATAATAAAATAACCAGGATAAGCCTGTAGCAATACCGGATAAAATTAGAAATATCCAACTTTTTTGATTTATATTAGAAATTTGATTGTAGCTTCCATTCATAAAAACTATTCCCCAAGCCATTATTAACACTACAACAGTACGTATTGCCGTAGCTAAATTTGAGTTTATATTTTCTATTCCTATTTTAGCTAAAATTGAAGTTAATGCAGCAAAAAACGCTGAGAGAAGTGCAAAGACTATCCACATATTAGAAGCTCCTTTAACATTTATTTTTTTCATGAATATAAATTTCCTCCAAATAAGACTTTTAAATAATTATATACTATAATTATTAATAAGACTATGAAATGAGAATAAAAATCAATAAAAATTTTTATTTTCTTTAAACATGTTAATTATATAAATTAAAAAATAAATATAGATAAAATTAATATAAATATAAATAATACCTAAATATGCATATAATATAAATTTATAGCATTATATATAGTAAAGGATAAAATTAAATATTATTTATAATATAATAATATTTAAAACTTAAAAAACTATTAAATTAACAGGAAAAAAGAGGAAAACTTAATGCTGTATAGAAGTATTAACTGTAACTAATTTTATGGAGGGGGTAGTATGGTATTATCAACTAATCCAGCAGTTAGGCTATACGAAATTTTAAGTGAAGCAAAGGAGTTTTGTAGTAAAAGTTCTAGTAAACAAAGTAGATTTAGAACGGTAGAATCGGTTCTTGCTCAGGTCTTTGATTTAGATATAAACGATGACGAAAAAATATTTAAATCTATCATACAAATTGTAGAAATGATAGAGAATATTAAGAAGTTAACTAATAAGATAGAGAGTGATTCTAAGGATGGATTAGTAAAAACTCTTACTAACTTTGAAAAAAAGATTATGTCAATAGGGTTAGATGATGATATACACAAGTTAGACAATATAATAACAAAAGAAATACTAATATCAATAAGCGGTTTAGCATTAGCTTTAGATGTAAGTAATCAATATAGAAATATAGAAGAAGAAAATTTAATGAAGTTCAAGGAAAAAATACACATATTGATAGAAGAATTAAATGAGTTAGAAGTAAACGAAGAACTAAAGGAGTTTTTAAATAGTGTACTTACTGATTTATACTATAAAATAGATGAATATAAGATGTATGGAATGGATGGATTAAAGATCTCCGTTGAACAAGGGCTAGGAAGTATAATGTTTAATAAAAATATTTGTGTGGAAGCTTCTAGGAATGTAAAGTTTAAAGAAAATATAAAAAAGGTTTTAAATTTACTTACAAGTATAAATACAACAATTTCATTTGTAAAAAACATTATGCCAATAGCCTCAGAAGCAAATGACATAGTAAATAGGTTGTTAGGATAAAAGTGAAGCTATATTATTGGTAATTTCCCAATAATATAGCTCTTTTTCTATTTATGTGTTGTGCGAGTCGAAGGCTCATTCTCCCCATATGGAGTCTTTTCATTGGATTTATTTTTAATCATCTTATCATAGTTAGGTGATGATGGATTAGTAGTATCTTTTGAATTTTTATTTTTCATTTAAAATCCTCCTTAATGATTATTATCAATAATTAGAATTCCCCTATTATTAGAAAATATTATTATTTATAAGTGTATAAAATAACACTTATGTAAGATATATTTAAAAGTAGAATCTTTATTATACTTAAATAATATAAAATTTTGATATATAATTTAATATAGTGGCAAAACAAGAAAATAGTGGTTTTTTATTATTAGGAGGAAAAATGGATACAAAGAAAATTTTTATAATAGAAGATGAAGATAAAATTAGAACGGAATTATGTACTTTTTTAAATAGATATGGATATGAAGCTAGTTATTCCTTAAATTTTGAAAATATAGTAGAAGAGGTTATGAAAGAAAAATATCATTTAATTTTATTAGATATTAATCTTCCTTATTATGATGGTTATTATATTTGCAGAGAAATTAGAAGACGAAGTTCTGTCCCAATAATGGTTGTAACAAGTAGAGATAGTGAAGTGGACGAGCTTATGAGTATGAATTTAGGAGCAGATGATTTCATAACAAAGCCTTATAATACTCAAATACTTTTAGCTAGAATATCTTCAATAATAAGAAGAACTTATAATAATTCTGATTCAGAAATATTGGAATATAGAGGACTTTTACATAACTTATCTACAAGTGAAGTTGAATATAATGATAAAAAAATTGAACTTAGTAAAAATGAAAGTAAAATACTATATGTTTTAATAAAAAATAAAGAAAAGATAGTATCTAGAAATGAAATAATAGAAGCTTTATGGCAGTCTGACGAATTTGTTGATGATAATACATTAACAGTAAATATAAATAGATTAAGAAAAAAATTAGAGGAAATAGGAGCAATAGACTATTTAAAAACTAAGAGAGGGCAAGGGTATATATTAATATGGGATTAATGGACTTTATTAAAGAAAGAATATTATTTGTAATTATAAGTTTATCTATATTGATATTTAGTTCAATACTTTTGCGAGCTTTAAATGTAGATTCATATGCTATTGCATTTATGTTTATACTTAATTTAATTAGTGGATTAATATTTCATGTATATGACTATTTTAATAAAAAAAAGTATTATAATGAGTTGATTTCTAATTTAGATACATTAGATAAAAAATATTTAATTTCAGATGTTGTAGATGAGGGGAATTTTATAGATAGTAAGATTTTATATTATGTAATTAAAGAAGCTAATAAAGCTATGAATGATGAAATTGCTTCTTTAAAAATAAATAATAATGAATATAGAGAATATATAGAGTTATGGGTCCATGAGATAAAAACTCCAATATCCAGCTGTAAATTACTTATAGAAAATAATAAATCAGATATTACAAAAAGTATAGATGATGAAATATATAAAGTTGAAAACTATATTGAACAAGCTCTTTTTTACACTAGAAGTAATGCTTTAGAAAAGGATTATATAATAAAAGAATTAAACCTAAAGAACTCCATTAATAAAGTTATAAAAAGAAATGCTAATACATTAATAGAAAGAAAAATAAAAATTGAAGTAAAAGATTTAGATGTAATTGTTTATTCAGATAGTAAGTGGATTGAATTTATTATAAATCAAATAATATCTAATTCTATTAAATATATTGGAAATGGTGAACGTATAATCAAGTTTTACACAAATAAGGTAGGAGAAAATATTATTTTATATATTGAAGATACAGGAATTGGAATGAGTGAAAAAGATGCAATTAAGGTTTTTGAAAAAGGATATACAGGAGAAAATGGGCGTAGATTTGGAAAATCAACAGGAATAGGTCTATATTTGTGTAAAAAGTTAGCTATAAAGCTTGGACTTGGAATAAATTTAACTTCAGAGCTTAATATTGGAACTAAAGTATCAATAATATTTCCTATAAATAGAATGATGATTTTTGAAAAGTAATTTTAAATATAGTTATATTACAAAAGTGTAAGTTTTCTGTTATGTTATTCTATGGATTGAAGGCACAATAAATCTTAGAATTATCCTATAGTAATAAATAGGAGGAAAGATAATATGGGAAAAGAAGTATTGAAAGTAAGTAATATAGAAAAGTATTATGGAAGGAAAGGTAATATTACAAAAGCAATTAATGATATAAGTTTTGCAGTTGAAGAAGGAGAATTTGTTGGTGTTATGGGAGCATCAGGAAGTGGGAAAACTACACTTTTAAACTGTATATCAACAATAGATAAGGTAAGTAGTGGACATATTTATATATCAGGAAATGATATTACAAAATTAAATTCCAAAAAGATATCAAAATTTAGAAGAGAAGAGCTAGGATTTATATTTCAGGATTTTAATCTTTTAGATACTTTAACAGCTTATGAAAATATAGCTTTAGCTTTAACTATATTAAAAATCAATCATAAGGAAATAGATAAAAGAGTAAAAGAAATAGCTAAAAAATTAAATATAGAAGAGGTTTTAAATAAATATCCATATGAAATGTCAGGTGGACAAAAGCAAAGAGTTGCATCTGCAAGAGCAATAATAACAAGCCCTTCATTAATATTAGCAGATGAGCCTACTGGAGCATTAGATTCTAAATCAGCTAAAATGCTTTTAGAAAGCTTGGAAAGTTTGAATAAAAGCCTTAATGCAACAATTATGATGGTTACTCATGATGCTTTTTCTGCTAGCTATGCAAGTCGTATTTTGTTTATTAAAGATGGAAAGATATTTAATGAGTTAGTTCGTGGAAATGATTCAAGAAAAGAATTCTTTGAGAAGATAATTGAAGTTATAACACTTCTTGGAGGTGACCAAAACAATGTATTCTAAGCTAGCATTTAGAAATTTAAAAAGAAGTTTTAGAGATTATACTATTTACTTCTTAACATTAGTATTTGGGGTATGTATATTTTATACATTTAATTCAATACAATCTCAAAGTATTATGATGGAATTAAATGAAGTTCAAGCATCGGCATTTGAACAAGTAGATGGTATAATGGGATATGCGTCAGTCTTTGTATCATTTGTTTTAGCGTTTCTAATTATATATGCAAATAACTATTTAATAAAAAGAAGAAAAAAAGAGTTTGGAATATATATGACATTAGGAATGGAAAAAGGAAATTTATCTAGAATAATATTTACAGAAACATTATTAGTAGGAGTAATTTCCTTAGCCATAGGATTAGGGCTAGGAGTGTTATTATCCCAAGGACTTTCAGTATTAACAGCTAAAATGTTTGAAGTAAACCTTATTAAATTTAAGTTTATTTTTTCATCAAGCTCAATGATAAAGACTTTAATATGTTTTGGAGCTATATATATAGTTGTATTAATGTTTAATTCCATATCCATAAGAAAAGTTGATCTTATTGATTTATTAACATCATCAAGAAAAAATGAAAGTATAAAGATAAGAAATATTTGGATTTCTGTAATAACATTTATTATAAGCTGCGCTATGCTTGGATATGCATACTATACTGTTTTAAAGGGTGGAATAGCTATAGTAAGTTTTAGTGTAAGTGGTATAAGCATATTATTAGGTGCATTAGGAACATTTTTATTTTTCTTTTCGCTATCAGGATTTTTATTAAAATTAGTTCAAGCTAATAAAAAACATTATTTAAAGGATTTAAATATGTTTGTATTGAGACAAATAAATAGTAAAATAAATACTGTATTTATATCTATGGCATTTATATGTTTAATGTTATTTATTGGAATTTGCATGTTGGCAGGCGGTCTTGGAATAAACAGTGCTATGAACGCTGATATAAAGGATTTAACTCAATATGACTTAACTTTATGGAATTTTAAAGGTACTAATATAGAAAAAGTATTACAGGAAAATGGTGTAGATTTAAATGAATACTCTAATGAATATGTGAATTATATAAATTACAATAGTGATTTAAAATATACTGATATTTTGTCAGAAGAAGGAAAGGAAAGCCTTAAAAATTATTATCCGGTTTATACAAATCAACCAGTTCAAATTATAGGATTATCAAAATTAAATGAAATAATGAATATGGCAAATAAGGAAAGTATAAAATTAAATAATGACGAATATGCAATATTTACAGATGTAAAAGATTCTATAAAGCCATTAAGTAAGACTTTAGATTCAAATAAGGAAATAAACATAAATGGATTTACACTAAAACCAAGTAAAATTGATGTTATTGAAGTTGTTGCTTATGATAATATGATGAAAAGTAACATATGTACTATTATAGTTAATGATTCAATTACTGAAGGATTAACACCAATGAGTTCTTACTTGAATTTAAATTATGATAAAAATAAAAGTAGTGTTGAACAATTAATTAAGGAAAAGATAGATAATGTTATTCAAAAAGAAGAAGGCAATATATATTATATTACAAAAGATAAGTTATTAGCAAGTTCATCAAGCCTTGGAGCCATAGTATCTTATCTGGGAATTTATATTGGAGGAGTATTTCTAATAACAGCAGCAGCAGTACTAGCACTTCAACAATTATCAGAGTCAACTGAAAATATTGAAAGATATAATTTATTAAGAAAAATAGGCGTAGATGAAAATTTAATAAATAGATCTTTATTAAGTCAAATAGCAATATACTTTATAATGCCGTTATCTTTAGCTTTAATACATTCAATAGTAGGATTAGAATTTTCTAAAAATATAGTGACTATGTTTGGAAGTATAAATATAATGAAAAATATATTAATATCATTATTTATATTAATATTAATATACGGTGGATATTTTATAGCTACTTACTTTGGAGCAAAGAAAAATATAAATCAAAGAATATAATAAATTATTTTAATAGAAACAATTATTTAGAAGAGTGATATAGTTTAATTTGATAAAACTATATCACTTTTTTTATCTCATTTAAATTTATGGTAGTATATAATATGTAAGTAAGAAGTAATAATATAAAGAATAGTTGCTATTGGAAATTATAACAATAAAAAAATAATTTAAGGAGGACTTATATGAGAATATTAATTACAAATGATGATGGAATAGATGCGAGAGGGATAATAGCTTTAGCAAAAAAAATATCTAAAAAACATGAAGTGATAGTTGTTGCGCCTAGAGAACAAAAAAGCGCATCAAGCCATTCTATATCAATTCACAACCCTATAAAAATAAGAGAAGAAAAAATAGATAAAAGTTTTAAATCTTATAGTTTAGTTGGAACACCAGCTGATTGTACTCAAGCAGGATTATCTTTACTTGGAGAAAATATAGATTTAGTTATTTCAGGGGTGAATAGAGGATTAAATTGTGGAACTGATATATTATATTCCGGGACAGTATCTGCAGCTATAGAAGGAGCAATATATAGTGTGCCATCAATTGCTATTTCTATGGAAGTAGATTGGAATAGAGAAGATGAGGATTATACAAAAGCAGTTAATTGGGTAAGTAGGATTGTAGATATAGCAGAAAAAAGCTATTTAAAAGATAATGTGGTTTTAAATATTAATGTTCCAGATGTGAAAGAAGAAGAGATTAAAGGATTTAAGGTTTGTAGGTTAGGAAAATCAACATATAAAACTGATTATATTTTAATAGAAGAAAATGAAGATAAGATTTATATGACAAAAGGAACGAGAAATAACATTTTAGAAGATGATTCGGATTTGTATTTTTTATCAGAGGGGTATGTAACATTAACACCACTGCACTTTGACTTTACTAATTTTAAGATATTAGATGAAGTGAAGAATATATTTGAAGATAAGGTGATGAAAGAATGGAAGACGAAAAGATAAAAGATATATTGTTACAAAGAAAAAATATGAAATTTAGATTAATAATTGAAGGAATTATCATAGGCTTAATTACAGGCGGGGTTATAGTACTAAATAGAATAGCTATAAAAAAGTTATATGGAGTTTTTAATAAGCTATATTTATGGGGAAATAAGGGTTTAATTAATAGTCTTTTAGTAATAATAGTTTTAGCTATAATAGGAATAATAGTTGGAATTATGGTTAAAAAAGAAGGAATGATTTCTGGTAGTGGTATTCCACAAGTAAAGGGAAGAGTTATAAATAAGCTAAAAATGAATTGGCTTAGAATACTGATATATAAATTTCTAGGTGGAGTGTTAGCATTATCAGCAGGGCTTTCTCTTGGAAGGGAGGGTCCATCAGTACAAATTGGTGCTTCTATAGGAGAAGGGGTTGCAGAAAAAACTTATAAAAAAATTCCTGTGAAAAAAGAATTTTTAATAACAGCGGGGGCATCTGCAGGGCTTTCTGCTGCATTTAATTCGCCACTATCAGGAATAGTATTTGCATTAGAAGAAATCCATAGAAATTTTTCTCCATTAGTCTTATTACCTGCTATGGCAGCTGCTATAAGTGCTGACTTTGTATCGAAAAATTTTTTAGGGATGGAGCCAGCATTAAAATTTAATACTATGAATGCATTGCCTTTAAAATATTACTGGATATTAATTATTTTAGGTATTATAACAGGAGTAATGGGAGTTGTATTTTCAAAAGGAATATACTTATTTCAAGATTTGTATTCTAAATTAGAAAGAGTGCCTCAAGAAGTTAAAGTGATGATACCATTTATAATAACAGCAGTTATTGGGTTGATATCTCCTATGTTATTGGGAGGAGGACATGAATTAATATTAGATTTATCATCGGGAGAACAATCTATTTTATTTCTAATAATAATATATTTATTAAAGTTCCTATTATTATTAGTTTGTTTTGGATCAGGGGTACCAGGAGGCATATTCCTTCCAATGTTACTTCTTGGAGCTGTTCTTGGAGATATTGTTGGAGTATTTTCAATAGATATTTTAGGTGTAAGTAGTTCATTTATAATTAACTTTATAGCACTAGGTATGGCTGGATATTTTGTATCTGTAGTAAAAGCTCCTATAACAGGTATAGTTCTTATTATGGAAATGACAGGTTCATTTAATCATTTATTATCACTATCAGTAGTTGTAATAATTTCATATATAACATCAGAATTTCTAAGAAATGAACCTATATACGAAGTCCTCTTAGAAAGACTTCTTAAAAAAGTTGGAGTAAATAAAGAAGAAAATGATAATAAGAAAACTATATTAGAGTTTGTAATTGAAATGGGAAGCTTAGTAGAAGAAAAATTTATAAGCGAAATTGAATGGCCAAAGGATTGTTTACTTGTTTCTATAAAAAGAGGAGAAAAAGAAATAATTCCAAGGGGATCTGTAAAATTAATAAGTGGCGATTACATAGTAGCTTTAGTGAATATAGACAAAAGAGCTTTTATAATAGAAGAAATTAATAAACTTACTTTAGTCTAGGAAAATTAAAAGAGAACTATAAATTAAAACCCTTAATTTATAGTTCTCTTATTAATTTAAGATTATTAATGAAAGTAGTTAAGTTTAAATATAGCTAGAATAAAGTTACATCCTTTTTATATACTAAAAAATTTAGCAAAGTTTATAACTAATATTAAGTTAATAATACTTATTAGAATAAATATAAAAGAAAGTTTTAAGAATAAGTTATATTTGAATTAAAGTCTTTAGAGATTATAGTATTAGTAATATGAAATATAGAAAGTACTAGCTTAAATTATGATAATAATAATATTATATAAATCATAATAATACGATATATAATCTTACAAGTATAAATGGTAACATTTAACTATAAAGTATGTTTTTATAAATAAAAATTTATAAAAGGGGAGTTGTTTTTATGATATTTAAAAAAGTGCTAAGCCTTATGATAACGTCTACATTATGTTTAGGCTTATTAGTAGGGTGTGGAAACAAAGATACAGGTGAAAATAGTACAAGCAAAGGAAATGATGAATCATTTACACTTAGAATTTCTACTACTGGAGAAAAAGATGATAATTTAGACCTTGCTATGGATATGTTTAAAGAAAAATATCCAAATGCAGAATTTGAAATTATATCTAGCCCTTGGAATGCTACAAGAGAAAAACAAATTACACTTATGAGCATGGGAGATATACCTGATATTTGTAAAACAGGAGGATGGGCAAAAGAATTTTATAATGATGGACTTGCTATGAATTTGACAGATGTAATAAAAGATTGGGATATTTACAATAAACTAACACCAGGACAATTAGAACGTATGAAATTCGGTGACGACATTTGTGCTGTAACTTACAACACAAACACTATGTATATGTTCTATAACAAGAAATTGTTAGAAAAGCTAGGAGTAGAAGTTCCCAAAACTATTGCTGATTTAGAAACTTTAGGTAAAAAGATTAAGGAAAGTGGAACCAAAACTGAAGATGGTAAAAACGTATATGCTGCAAATATATCTACAGGGAGTGTTTGGGACATATCTACTTGGGCATTTTCATTAGGCGCAGATTTTATGAATAAAGACTATACTAAAACCTTAATTGACTTACCAGAATCTATTGCAGCCCATACAAAAATGCAAGAGTTTGTTAAAAATGGTTGGGCACCTATTCCTGATGGGACATCAGATCAACTTTGGTTCAATGGACAATTAGCAACTTACATCACTGGTGAATGGACTATTCCTGCTACATTAGATGCAAAAATAGATGTGGGGTATGCTCCAGCACCTGCAGGATCAACTGGACTAAGTGTTGCTCCTATAGGAGGATGTGATTGGGTTATTACTGAGCAGTCTAAAAATAAAGAAAAAGCCATTGAGTTTCTAAAATTGATGTATTCAGAAGAATTCCAAGTAAAAGCTGATAGAGGTGTTACAGACTTATCTATATATGATAACACAGAAAAACAAAAATTATGGGAAAAAGATGGAGTTCTTGAATCTAAAAAAGTTCAACAAGAACAATTAAAAACTGCAAAATATATAGCTTTTGATGGATTGTATGCATTCCCAGACGCACAAAATGTATATAAAGCTGCTGTAGAAAGAATATTAGTTAATCAAGAAGATCCAAAAACAGTTTTAGAAAATGCAGCTAACGAAATTAACAAAGGTCTAACAAAGTAAGATAAAAAATGAGGGTTTGGTGGGCTATTTCTTTAAGTTCCATGCATACCCTCTTATTTATATGAAAGGAATGATAATATGAAAAGGAAGTTGAAGTCTAGCTATAAAGATCAAGCTTTTGTATGGAGCATTGTAGGACCTGCAATATTATTTTTTGCAGTTATAGTATATTATCCTTTTTTAAAAAACATCTATTATATGTTTTTTAACTATAATTTTATAAAAAAGCCTAAGTTTGTTGGTCTTGATAATATTACTAAATTCTTTGCTGATACTAATGCACATACAGCTCTAAAAAACACATTTACTATAACTATTTTTAGTGTTCCTCTTGTTCTTATAGTAGCTTTACTTATAGCTATAGCAGTTTTTAACATGAAAAAAGGTAAGAGTTTTGTTCGTGCTTCTATTTTTTCAACTTTCTTAGTTCCAGGAGTAGTAGCAGCTATTATTTTTAAACTATTATTTGGAACAGAGAATGGTCTTATAAATACGACACTTAATAGCTTAGGATTTGATAGTATTGGATGGTTAATACAACCTTTTTGGGCTATTGTAGCAGTTATTATTGTGCATGTTTGGAATGGTACAGGCTATTACATGGTAATATTTCTTTCAGGTTTATCAAATATTAATACTCAATTGTATGAAGCAGCTAAAATTGATGGAGCTTCAATATTGCAATCTTTTAGGTATGTTACCTTACCGCAATTAAAACCAACAATTGTTTTTTCTATGATTTATGCAACAATGGCATATTTAAGAACTTATCCATCAGTAGAGCTTTTAACAGGTGGAGGACCATACCAATCTACAGAAACAATAATAATGTATATGTTTAAGCAAGGCTTTAAAACTAGAGATGTAGGATATGCTTCAGTAATAGCAGTTATTGTATTTTTAATAACTCTTGTAGTATCCATCGTTCAGATGAAAGCTACAAAATATTTTGATGATTAGGTGATTATATGAGTGAAAAGTCTACTAGAAAAAAGATTAAATTACAACCAATTTTATTAATAGTAATAATGCTTATTGTAACAGCTATATTTCTTATACCAATAATATGGATGACTTCTGCATCTTTTCAAGGACAAGGTGAATTATTTAAGATTCCTTTTAATTGGATACCTAAAGACCCAAGTCTAGAAAATTACAAATTTGCTATTGATGCAGGCGGTTTAAAGAATGCTTTTATTACTTCTACAATAACATCAATTTTATTAATAAGTATTCAAGTATCTCTTAGTACTATTACTGGATATGTATTTGGAAAGTATAAATTCCCTTTTAAAAAGACCATCTTTATGTTTATAATGATGACATTAATGATACCAGGAGAATTAACTTATTTCCCTTTATTTGATATTGTAAAAACTTTCAATCTTACTAATACTTACTTTGGATTAGTTCTTCCATTTATATATAGTGGATTCGGAATAGTATATATTTATCAATTTTCAAAATATATTCCTAATGAGATTTTAGAGTCAGCTAAGATAGATGGATGTGGAAATATAAGAACATTTTTTTCCGTTGCACTACCCATGTTAAAAAGCGCCATATCAGGTCTTGTAATTTTGGCATTTACATTTATTTGGACTGAATTTGCATGGTGTAAATCAATAATTACCCAAGAAGAAATGAGACCTCTTTCTATGGTATTAACTCAATTATCAAAGGGTTCTGATAATGCTGTAAATTATGGTGGATTAATAGCAGCAGGTGCTATGGTAATGATTCCTATCTTAATTATATTTCTAATTTTCCAAAAGAACTTTATAGAAAGTATTATTGGTTCTGGAGTGAAAGGTTAATTTTTAATGGAGGTATAAAATGAACACTAAAATAAAAAAAGTACATGTAATTTATAAAACTCACTTAGACATTGGCTTTACAGATTTTGCCCAAAATGTTTTGGATAGATACACAAATGAATATATACCTAATGCAGTAAATTTGGCTTTTAAACTTAATACACCAGAAAATAAAAAGTTTATTTGGACTGTAGGATCATTTTTAATAGATTATTACTTAAAAAATGCTTCAAAAGATGCAATTAAAAATTTCGAAAAGGCAATAAAACTTGGTTATATAACTTGGCATGGAATATCATGTACCACACATACTGAATTAATGGACAAAGAGTTATTTAAATATAGTCTTAATATAAGCAAAGAACTAGATAAAAAGTATAATAAAACAACTATTGCTTCTAAAATGACTGATGTGCCAGGACATACTATTTCTATAGTTCCTTATATGGCTGAGGCTGGTCTAAAATACATGCATATTGGTGTAAATGGGTCATCTATGGTTCCAATGGTTCCTGAAATGTTTCTTTGGAAAATAAATGGAGCTGAGTTAATTGTTCACTATGCATCTGATTATGGGGCTTCATTCTCTATAGATGGGTTAGATGAAGTACTTGAATTTGCCCATACTGGAGATAACCTAGGACCACAATCAGAAGAAGATGTTGAAAAAGAATTTAACCGTATTAAAGCTAAATATCCTAATGCCGAGGTAGAAGCATCAACATTAGATGAATTTGCTAAGGCAGTTATTAAAATAAAAGACAAACTCCCTGTCATAGAAGAAGAAATTGGAGATACATGGATACATGGAGTTGCTTCAGATCCTGTAAAGGTTGTGCAGTTTAAAACTTTATTAACATTAAAAAATAAATGGCTTAAAGAAGGATTATTAAAAGAAGGTAGCTATGAATATACAGAGTTCATGACAAACCTTATGCTTATAACAGAACATACCTGGGGACTTGATTATAAAAAATATTTAGCGGATTTTAAAAATTGGACTAAAGAAGACTTTTTAAAAGCAAGAAAAGCTGATATTACCACTTTAGAGTCTCTTACAATAAGAAATATTCAAATTTATGAATTTTTAAAAGATGATATCCCTAAGTATAGAAATGGTGAATTTAAAGGTTCTTATAAAGAATATGAAAAATCTCATGAAGAACAGAGAGAATATATTTTAAAAGCCATTGAAAAACTTCCAAGGGAACTAAAAGAAGAAGCAAAGTTAGCCTTAAATAATATTATTCCACTAAAAAAATCTATTGAAGGAAATCTCATTAAAATAGGTGATTTAATAGAAATTAATGGATGGAAAGTTAAGTTTAATGGGGAAGGAGCTATTAATTATCTTGAATGCATGGATAAAAAATGGATTAAATCTGGAGAGTTAGGCAAATTACAATATGAAGTTTTTGATGCTAAAATTTGCTCAGATAATTACTATAAATACAATAGAAATTTTTATGAAACTATGTGGTGGTCAGAACCAGATTTTTCAAAACCAGGTCTAGAATTTGTGGATGATTTGGAAAATATTTGCTATAATTTTAGTGTGACAAGTATAATAAAAGAAAAAAATAATATATATGTTTCTATTAAATCTGATGATGAAGCTGCTTCAAAGTATAGTTCTCCAAGAATAGCTGAAATAACTTATAACTTCGATAAAGATGTTATAAGATGTAACCTTCAATGGTTTGATAAAGATCCTGGGAAAATACCTGAAGCTATATGGTTTAAAATGAAGTTTGATGTTGAAAATCCAAATAGGTTCATGATGAAAAAAATAGATCAATTGATTTCTCCATTAAATGTATTAAAAGGTGGAAATAGAAATCAACATTGTGTAGAAGCACTATATTATCATGGAGCAGATGGTGTTTTAGAAATTAAAAACCTACACTCACCACTAGTAAGTATTGGTGGTAGAAATTTATATAAAATGGATCATAAAGTTAATAACTTAGAAAATGGTTTCTATTTTAATTTATTTAACAACAGATGGGGTACAAATTTTAAGATGTGGTGTGAAGATAATTGCTATTTTTATTTTGAAATAAGAATAAAAACAAATTAGTTGTATTATTAGGTGCAGCTTATTGAAAGAATGGGTGAAAGATGATAAAAAGAGATTTTTATAAAAGAATCTTTAAAAGTATGAGATTTACTATAATAATTTTATATTCCTTAATTATCTTGATATCTATTAGTATAATAAGTGCAATATCCTATAATATTTCCTTTAATACATCTGAAAAGCAAGAAATAGATAATGTGTTTCAGATTACAAGTCAAATAGCAAATAACTTAAGCATATATTTTCAAGAATGTATAACTAAAATAAATTTATTTAGAAATGATAAACAATTAAAAGAAAATATACAAAAACTAAATGAAGACATTTCAGAAAATGACAGGGTTAAATATGTTAAGTCTATTAATGAAAAAATGAGCCAAGTTATTATATTCAATAATGATATAAAAGATATAATAATTTTGTCAGATAGTTTTAATAATAGTTCAACACATAATGAAGGTATAAATTATAATTCCAATCATAATCAAGGGGTAAATTATAATTCATATGCAATAAAAGATATAATAGAAGATTCAAAAAATATGTCAAAATATGATGTGCAATTTTTATCAGTTAATGAAAAGGATTATCTTTATGGAGGAGAAAACCAACAAAATATGTTGGTTTATTTTCCTATTAAGGAAGCTAATGGTAAAGATACAATTGCCGCAGTTGTTTATTCTTTAGAGTTTGAAAAAATAAATAAAATTTGCAGTAGAAATGATTTAGCAAGAGAATATAGTTGTTATTTAATTGATCAAGATAAAAATTTATTTTATGCTCCATATGCTGATTTTAAATTTGAAAAAGATGACTGGAATTTTGAAAAGGATATAACCATCTTTAAGAATAAAGAGGTTTTATCTTACTGTAAAATTCCATCTACTAATTGGTATGTAGGATATAAAATTGATTTTTCGAAAATAAGTGAACCATTAATAAATATAAAAAAAGTTACTACTATAGTAAGCTTAGTTGCTATTATCTCTACTATATCAATCTCAATTTTTATTGGCTATAAGGCTACAAAGCCTATAAAAAGTTTATCTAAAGCTATGAAAAAAGCCGAAAAAGGAGATTTTCAAACTGCTGTAGAAGATGTATCTGGTTTTGAAGAAATTGATACTTTATATAGAAGATATAATGAAATGATTAATAAAATAGATTTACTTATTAAGGAAGTTTATACAACTAAACTTAGCAAACAAAGAGCTGAAATAGAAGCTTTACAAGCAAAAATAAATCCACACTTTTTAAATAATACATTGCAATGTATAACATCTTTAGCAATTATAGAAAGAAATGACGACATAATTTATGTTGTTGATGCTTTAAGTCATTTATTTGATTATATACTATATGAATCAAGTGATATGGTTCCACTTAGTAAAGAAATAGAGTATGTTCAAAAATATATTGATATTCAAAACATAAGGTTTAATAACAGTATAAATCTGTATATAAAAGTAGATGAGCAACTAAATGATATCTTAGTCCCTAAATTAATATTACAACCTATTGTTGAGAATACCATACAACATGGATTTAAAAATAAATTAGATAAAAAGCATGTAACTATTGAAGGTGAATTTTATAATAATAACCTTATTCTTAAAATAAGTGATAATGGTAATGGAATTAGTAAAGAAAAATATGAAGAAATTTTAGAATCATTAGAATATGAAAAAGAACCAGTAAATCATATAGGATTATATAACGTAAATAAACGTCTAAAATTAAATTATAATCAAGAAAGTGGTATCAAAATTGAGAGCAAAGAAAATTATTGTTCTACAATAACATTGATACTATAAAGGAGGGGAATATATGGAATTGACAGCAGTGATTATTGATGATGAAATGTTAACGATACAATCTCTTGAAAAGTTACTTCCTATGTGCAACTCTAGAATAAAAGTACTTGGTTATGCAACAAATGGTAAGGAAGCTTTTCATTTGATCAGCACTACTAAACCTGATATTGCAATTGTAGATATAAACATGCCACTTTTAAATGGAATAGAATTAATTAAATTGCTAAAAAAAAATAATCTGAAAACCAAGGTAGTAGTCCTTTCAGCTTATCGTGAGTTTAATTATGCTCAAGAAGCTTTAAATTTTGGAGCATTTGCCTATTTGTTAAAACCTATTAACATAAGTAGTTTAAAAAGTACAATAAAAGAATTATATGAAGCTGTAAAAAATGAAAAAGAGGATAAGTACATAAAGAATAAATATAATGAGGTACTTCCAGAATTTAAAGAAATCTTAACAAAAAAATTATTATTAGAAGAAATCAGCCAAGAAGAATTCATAAATAAAGTTAAAAATAGTAACATTAAATTATTAAAAGATTTTCGTTTATGTTATATTACAAATAAAAATAGTAATGCTGAAATAGAAATTCTAAATTATATACATTCCATCTCGGACAAACAATATAAAAAAAGTTTAATTAGCTTTAAGATTGATGCAAATACAATTTGTATTTTAATTGATAAATGTGATCAGGTACAATTTGTTAGTATAATTAAATCAAGAATAAAAAATGGTCAAGTGGTTTATTTAAGCAAAATGTGTCATGATTATAGTGATTTGATTCAAGAGTATAATAAAATTAGTAACTTAATACAAGTTAATTTTTATAAAAATTTTTCAGGACGTTTAGTATGGTGTGAAAAGTATGAAATTGTAGATTTTATAAAAAGAGCATATCACATTGATACACTAAATATAAAAAAATGGATAAGCAAAAGTGATAGAGATAGTTTTATGGCGTATTTAAGAGAATATTATAAGCACATAAGAAATAACGAAGATGTTTGGCCAGAATATATATATAGAAGTATTTATGAAATTGTTATTATATTTAAATCCAACATGCAAGTTGAAAATGTTGAAACTAGATATATCTTAGATAATTTAGATATAAATGACATAAAAAGATGTGCTACATTAAATGAGTTAGAAGAATTTACTGAATCGTTATTTGAAAAGTTTTTTGACATTGGAGTAGAGAGCTTTCAGGAAAAAACTAGAGTGATTTTAATGGTGAAAGATTACTGTAATAAACATTACGGTGAGGAAATTACATTAGATGATATCTCAAATTATGTTAATATATCAAAAAATTATTTTTGTAGCTACTTTAAAAAATATGCAGGCGATAGTTTTGCACAATACCTTAAAAAGATAAGGATTAAAGTTGCAAAAGAAAGATTAAAAGAAAGTAATATGAAAATTGTAACTATTGCTAAAGAGGTTGGTTACAATAATTCAAGCCATTTTTGTAAAATGTTCAAAGAAGAAGTTGGTATTAGTCCAGCAGAATTTAGAAGAGAGTATTTTAAATTAAATGAAAGCTAATATAATAGGCGTTCTTAATAAACTTATAGTTAAGGATAATAAAAGATATACTTATCTAACTTAATTAACAAAAGAGCTGCCACTGAATGATTTTCAAAGCATTCTCAGGAGGCAGCTTCTTATTTACACTATAGTTAATTATATTTTTAAAATCTATGGATAAATTATTTATAGTGTTTTTGAACTATTATTGTATATTATCCTTAATTAAAGCTTCTTTATTGTTTTTAATATAATTTAAAATAGCTTCGCTTATAGCTTTTGCGCAAGCTTCTTGACCTTTATCAGATTTTAGATATTCTTCATCAGAAGAATTACTTAAAAAACCTAACTCTATCAATGCTGAAATACTAGGAGTTAATTCTAAAACTGCAAGAGCATCATCTTTATTTTTATAAGTTTTTAAGCCTCTGTCATCTGTATATTTTAATTTTGATAATTTATTTTGTATAGTATTGGCTAAACTTTTACTTTCTTCATTTGAAGCTTTATACCAAGTTTCTAATCCTTTTGAATCAGGATTACTAGAATCACTATTGCAGTGTATTGATATAAACAAGTCAGCATTAAATACTTTTGGTATTTTTATTCTTTCTTTTAAACTATCATTAGCGGTTTTTAGCCATGGAAGAGAGTCGTTTGTTCTTGTATAAACTACTTTCACTTTACTTGTTTCAAGAAGTTTTCCAAGTTTCAAAGAGATGTTTAAAGCTATATCCTTTTCTAGAACACCAGTTACCCCTTTAGTTCCTGTATCCCAATCGCCATGACCAGGATCTATGCATACTATAAAGGGATCTTCATTAGAAGACGATGATGTAACTTTATTATTAACATAAGTGTTATTATTACTATACTTATTGTTTAATAGTAGGATAAGTGAAAGTATGAAAAATCCAGTAAACATAAGAGAAATACGTAATACTAATTGTCTTCTTTTCTTTCGCTTATATAGGATTTTTCTTTTGTATGCGATATCAAATTTTTGATTTTCCATAATACATACCTCTTAACTTATAATAATATAATATAATTATACTTAACATAATCATAAATGTAAATAAATGGAAGCGAAATAAAAGAGATCACTCAGTTGATAATATAAGAGTATTGATATAAACTGTAATAAAGGGGGAGTTTTCATGCCGAAAATATTACAAAATCCAAGAGAAACAATATTAAGAGAAGCGGATACACTTTTAAGAAGCCAGGGTTATAATAACTTTAGTATGAGAGAACTCGCTAATAGATGTGAAATAGGACTTGGAACAGTATATAACTATTTTGAAAATAAAATGGCATTAGTTAGTGAAATATTTAATAACACTTGGACAGAGATACTTAAAGAGCTTGAAGAAGTAAAAGACAAAGACATAGCATTTGAAGAAAAGATGCGGTTAATATATTTAGGATTAGAAAAATTTTTATTATACCATAAAGAAGTATTTTTTGAACTAACTAAAAATGGAAAAAATATAAAAAATAATAAAAATTCTAATGATTGTAAAAGATATGACGTATTAGAACACTTATATTTGATTGTAGATGAAATAATAGATTTTCATAGAGAAAATAAAGAGATAACTATTAATATAGAAACTAGAAAGTTAACATCATTTTTAATTAGTAATATGATAACTATAGTAATGAAGAATAAGGAATTTTCAATAGATGATTTAATATATATAGTTACAAATAAGCTATAAAGGAGTAAGTGTTAATTTATGAATTTATTAAATAAATTAGAAAAAAAGTTCGGAAATTTTTATATAAGAAATTTGATGCTTATTATAGTAATAGGAAATGCTTTCATATATGCATTAAATATGATGAGTGGTGATATTAATCTAATAAACAATATTGTATTGGATCCACAAAAGGTAATGAATGGAGAAGTATGGAGGCTAATAACATTTATATTTGTACCACAAAGTAAATCTGTTTTTTGGTTAGTTTTTTCATTATACTTTTACTATTTAGCAGGTTCAGGCCTTGAGCAAGAATGGGGAGGATTTAAATTTAATATTTACTACTTAGTAGGTATGTTAGCAACTGTATTAGTGTCCTTTTTAACAGGAGTTAAAGCAACAGGATCTTATGTTAATCTTTCTTTGTTCTTAGCTTTTGCAAAAATATATCCTAATTTCAAAATATTATTATTTTTTATAATTCCTGTAAAAGTAAAATATATAGCTATATTTAATTGGATATTAATTGGAATAAACTTTGTTTTTGCTGGATCTTTAGGACAAATGGTATTAGTGGTGATCCCTGTTATTAATTTTATTCTATTCTTTGCTAAGGATATAATTACTGGAAGTAAAAATGGAGCTAAAAATTATCATAGGCAACAAAAATTTAAAGCTCAAGTAAAAGAAAGAGAGATATTACACAAATGTGTAGTATGCGGAATTACAGAAAATGACGATTCTAATATGGAGTTTAGATATTGTTCAAAATGTTCTGGTAAAAAATGTTATTGTATCAATCATATAAGAGATCATGAGCATAAATAAATAAGCAAGTAAATAAATAAAATTTTAAAAGGCAAAAGTTCTTTAAGATACTTTTGCCTTTTTTGAGTTATATTAAAAACATAATTTAAATTCTTCTATAAATAATAATAATTATTAAGTACAAGTAATAGTAATTATTAATTAAATATAGTATAATATAATTAACAACGAAAGACATATAATTTGAAATTATTAATTTTTTAGATTAACTTTAATGATAAGGAAGGAAAAAGAATGGAAAATAATGATTTAAAAAGAATATATGATAATCCTTTATATATAAGACATATAGAAAATCCAAGTGAAGATTTGATGCTTGAGGCTGTTAAGAAAAATGGATTATCAATAAGATATATAGAAAATCCTAATTATAAAATTAAAGAAGCTGCTATTAAAAATAATCCATTAGCAGTTGAGTATATAGAAAATTTAGATGAAGAAAATGCTATATTAGCAGTAAGATTATTATGGAATTCCCTTAAATACATTAAAAATCCTACAGAAAAAGTTAAATTTGAAGCTATTAATGCAAAAGGTTGGGCAATTCAATTTATAAATAATTCAAGTGAGGAAATGCAATTAAGAGCTGTATCTAAAGATTATGATGCAATAAAATATATTAAAGATCCATCAGAAAAGGTACAACTTGAGGCTATAAATAAATATTGGGCAGCTATAAAATTTATAAATAATCCAAGCTTAGAGGCTAGGAGAGAAGCTGTTAAAGGGAATGAAGAAGCAATTAACTATATTGATTTTAATTTAGATGAATTAAGAATACTAATTGGAGATAATATAAAAATTGTTAAGTACGTATATGATTCTATAGATGTAGAATTTGTAGTTAATGTGGTGATAGATAAGGTAAAAGAAGATCTTATAGATGAAAAATATATTAAGGACTTCTTAGAACTTGAAATTTTAGAAATGGATAAGATTAATTTTATAAGAGAATATGGAAGTAAAAAAGCTAAAATTTTATTAGTTGATTATAAACTTTCAAGATAAGGCAGCAAGAGGTGATAATATGAAATTTTCAGAAGCTATAAGTACTATAGATTTGGTTTTAGAATCAGGAAATGTTCCTTTAATAATAGGTGAAGCTGGGATAGGTAAAACTTCATTAGTTAAAAAAATATGTAAAAGTGATAATTATCATTTAGTAAATATAGATGCAAATCTTTTAAAAGAAGGTGAAATTGGAGGGCTTCCTTTAGTTGAAAATGGAAGAACTAAATATGCAACACATTATAAACTTATAGAAGTAGAAGAAGCAATAAGAGATAATGAGTACAATGGTGTGCTATTATTCATTGATGAGTTAAACAGGTGTGAGCATGCAGTACAACAAGAACTTATGAATCTAATATTAAATAGAGAAATAAATGGATATAAATTAGCTGATAATGTAAAAATAGTAGCAGCTATGAACCCATCTAATAAATATGATGGATTTGAAGATAGTGATTATCAAGTTGTGGATATGGATAGAGCACAAGAGGATAGATTCGTTTGGATAGAGTTAAGTTCTGATATTAAAGAGTGGATTAAATGGGCTATGAGTAATGATGGAAATATACATGACCATATAATTGAATTCTTATCAACATTTCCTGAGTATTTAAGCACTCCAAATTCAAAGGAATCTATAAAGTCAACTCCAAGAAGCTGGGAGAGAGTGGCTAAGGCTTATAATATTTATGTTAAAAATAATAATAAGTATTCAACTGACATATTTTATAATGTAGTCAAAGGTAATGTAGGAGTAAGTATAGCAACAGATTTTATAAATTATATAAAAAATGTAAAAAATCCTTTAATTAAACCAGAAGATTTATTTTCATATATTATTTTACCAATAGAATTAAAAGATGAAATAAGAAAAGAAAGTCATTCAAGATTGTATATTCTAGCTAAGAATTCTTTAAGGTATTTAGAGGAAAATAATACAGATAATAATAAAAAATTATTTGGTGACTTGATAACTTGTTATCCAAAGGATTTAAGACTTGGAATAATGAAAGAAATTAAAAGTGATTCCACTGAAGAGTTATATAATGATTTATTAGATGAAGATACATTCTTAGATGCATTCTTTAATATTTTTGAGTAAGGAATGATTATATATGCTATTTGAAGATAAACGAAATAATTTATTAAAACAAGCTTTAGATATAAAAGAAACTGGTATATTAAATAGTAGCTTTGAAAGAGAGTTTTTTTCATTAGTAGAATCTGTAGTTATAGATATGTTAGACGGTGAAGACAGTTTCTTTGGACAATTTTTGGTGAAGATTGAAAGAAGTGTTAGATTTAATATAACATGGCCTTTAGCTACTATACCTAAAATGCAAGGATTTAAAATGTATTTTAATCCCATATTGTTTTTAATGTGTGATAAAAAAGAGATGGAAGCACTTTTTAAACATGAAATATATCATATAATGTATGGTCATCATCAAAGAGAAAGAGATCTTAAGAATAAATATACTACTACTGCTGTAAATTTAGCTTTAGATATTTCTATTAATCAATTTATTAAAAGTTTACCAATGGATAGTTTTAAAATAGAGATAGTAAATAAAGAATATAATTTAGAGCTTAAGGAAGATAATACTATCGAAATATATGCAGAAAGAATAGAAAAAGCAATAAAAGCAAAGCTGTCAACAAATGTGAAATCAGATGATAGGTCTATTGGAGAAATGATTGATATATCAAAAGCTCATGATGTATGGGAAGAAAGTAACCTAAATTACGATTCTATAAAAGATATGACTAAGAAGGTTGCTATAAGTTCTTTTAAGGGGAATGCACCAAAGGATATTGAAGCAATTATTAAAGCTTATACGGAGAAGGCAGAAATATCATGGCAAGAAGCATTAAAAAAGATAATTCCATCTCTTAGAGCTGGAGAAAAGAAGACAGTAACAAGAAGAAATAGAAGACAACCAGAAAGGTTAGATATAAGAGGTACATTACCCAATAGTATTCCAGAAGTTATAATTGCAATAGATATAAGTGCTTCTATGAGTGAAGAAGAAGTTCACAAAATTATGATTGAGATATTAGAAATAACAAAAACAAGAACTAATAAAATTACAGTAATTGAATGTGACAATGAGATAAGAAGAGTTTATGAAATAAAATCAAAAAATGATATAAAGAAAAGAACTTCTAATGTTGGATCTACTAAATTTTCACCTGTATTTAAATATATAAGAGATAACAAACTAAGAAATCATGCTCTTATATATTTTACTGATGGTGTTGGAGAAAAAGAACTTGAAGTTAGACCTTTTAATTCAAATACCATTTGGGTCCTAACTGGAGATGAAGATTTATCCTTATCTAGAGCCTATGGAGAGATAAAAAGAATAGAAGGAAGATCTGAAAAAGGTGAGGGTGGCACTACGGGATTGGATATGATTAAAGAGTATCAACAAGAGCATGGAAGATATTTTTAGGTAGCTTACTATTCAGTATGCTACCTTTTAATATTTGTACAAGTATATCAATAGTAGAATTATATAATGAATTATGATATAATATAAAAATGTGGGGGTGTGTTATGAGGTCTTATAAAATAAGTAAAAATAATAGTATTCTTTTTATAATAATTATACTTCTTACCAGTTTGGTTATAAACGTTTACACATCTGCGATGAATTCGCGTTATAAAATATTAATAGGAAAAGAAACATATAGAAGTGTTGAAGAAATAAGAAGTAGAAATGAAGGTGCATTAAATACATTAAATCAATGTATAAAAGCAGGAAGTATTAGTAATGAAGAGTTACTTTCGTTATATGAAAATTATAGTGCAATATCTGAAGCATTTACAAATTTATGGTCAAAATATGGAGATTACAGAAAAGAAGAGATTATATCTATAAATAAAAAATCAAAAACCTCAATAGAAACACCAAATGAAGTTTATTCAAGAATTGAAAGTTTATTATTTGAATATTTAAATATTCAAATGAATAATCATTATGAAAAACTTGTATTAGATGGAGAAGCTTTAGATAACTTTGTAGCTATGAGTAATATGTCTCAGCAAATTGATGAGTTTTATAAAGAGTTTAACAATAAAAATTTTAACAATATTAAAGAAGAAGATAAAGAAATAGAAACAATAAAGAAAAATTATTGGATAGATATTCTAAAAGGGATGAACTCTATAATTGAACCGTATTTAAATTATGAATTTACTATAAAAAGATAGTTTTAAAAATACTCTTTAGAAAAGTATAAAAGTCTAAAATTTTGAAAATGTTAATATATAAGGATTTTAGCAATTTGATTTAGAAAAGTAGATTTATTTTATACTTTCCTTACCTTTAGTTTGGAAGTGAACATATGTAAGTTTGCGTTGACTTGGAGCAGAGCGACGGAAAAAGTAAACTTATATATGTTCACTTTTTTATTTGATTTTTTCTCTATAATTAGAAAAGTATGATATAGTTATATTATAGATAATAATAAATAATATTATTTAATATAACTTATTTAAATTATAAGTACACTTAGAGTGTAATAATAGCATATAAAATAGTTATAATAGATAATAATGAATACATTATGAGTATGAAATTTTTAGGAGGTTTAATATGAATTTAAATAGAAATGATCAATGTTGGTGTGGAAGTGGAAAGAAGTACAAAAAGTGTCATATTGAATTTGATGAAAAATTAGAGCTACTTAAATCTGAAGGATTTGAAGTACCAACTAGAGATTTAATAAAAAATTCAGGGCAAATAGAAGGAATAAAAGAAAGTGCTAAAATTAATAATGCAGTATTAGATTTAGTAGAGAAAAATATTAAGGTAGGAATGACAACAGAAGAAATAAATAAGATAGTTCATGAATTTACAGTAAATAGTGGAGCAATACCTGCACCATTAAATTATGGGGGATTTCCTAAGAGTGTTTGTGTTTCTATCAATGATGTTGTATGTCACGGAATTCCTAGTGATGATGAAGTATTACAAGATGGAGATATAGTAAATGTAGATGTATCAACTATTTATAATGGATATTATTCGGATGCTTCAAGAATGTATAAGATAGGTAATGTTACAGAAAAGGATTCAAAGCTGGTTAAAGTTGCAAAGGAGTGCTTAGAAAAAGGATTTGAAGCTGTTAAGCCATGGGGATTCTTAGGTGATATAGGAGCTGTTATACAAGAGCATGCAGAAGCTAATGGATTTTCGGTAGTAAGAGCTTTTGGAGGACACGGAGTAGGATTAAAATTCCATGAAGATCCTTTTGTAAGTCATTACGGCAAAAGAGGAGAAGGAATGATACTTGTTCCAGGAATGATATTTACAATAGAACCAATGATTAATGAAGGAACTTATGAAGTTTTTGTAGATGAAGATGATGAGTGGACTGTTTTAACAGAGGATGGTGGATACTCAGCACAGTGGGAGTACACCGTGTTAGTAACAGAAGATGGTGCTGAAATATTAGCTTGGTAAAGCTAAATAAAAAAGTCGCCAAGGCGAGCCTGTCGAGCCGTAGACTTTTTTTAGCGCATGTGCATTTCCGAAGCTTGCCTGAGGAAAATCTTGCACGCGCACTATATTCATATTTTTACTCTTTAGGAGATAACTTTAATAACTAAGTATATTACAAAAGTTATTTACAATAAATATAAAAATATAATTTCCTAAAGAGTAAAAAAGCTGTATTAAATTAATAATACAGCTTTTTTTATGTTAAAGCATAACACTTTTTAAGAATCTAATCAATTAGATTACTAGATTAGTGGCATCCGCCACCACATGATCCGCATCCGCCTTCAACTTCTATAACTGGTTTTAATGATAAGCCTCTACCATCATTTTCTTCAGTTGAAAGTAATTTGAATCCTCCGAATTCATCAACAAGTTTTTCTTCTACTACAAAAGTAATATCGTTAATTTTTTGAGTAACATCTCCTTCTTTTGCTTCATCAACAGATATGTTGAAAGCAGGACCGCTACAACCAAAACCAGCTAAGTTAATTCTTATGCTATAGTTTTCAACTTCATTCTCGTCTAAGAATCCTTTAAATTCTTTGTATGCTTCTTCACTTATTAATATTTTATCCATATTATTCACCTTCTATTGTTAAATGATAATTTATATCATTAGTATAACACAGTACATTTAAATATCAAGTGTTTTTTAATATAAAAAATAGTAAATTTTAATAAATAGTTATTGTCATTACTATTTATTGTCAATATAATATTTAATAGAAACATTATGAGTATATATATTAAAATAATATATAAGTATTATAATATAAAATTTTAACTTTACATAAAATAGTATGTGTAATATAGTAAAGTTTCATACAGAAGGGAAGTATTATTTTGAAGCCATATGATAAGACATATATAATAGATAAAATAAAAGAATATAATAACGCTATATCTTTGGGAAAAATTGGAAATTTTGAAATAAAAAGTACTGACAAAGAAAAAGATTATATTGATGGATATATGTATAATAAACATGAAAAGTTAAATTTAAGTCTTTTAGAATTATATGGACCTAATAACATTTGGATGAAAGTCTCACCATTAGAAATAGAAAGTTCATATATGTTTATAAAATATGCAAAAGGTATTGTTGGAGTAGTTGGATTAGGACTTGGATATGTTGTACAAGAATTAGCTAAAAAGAAGGATGTAGAAAAAGTCGTAGTTTACGAAAAGGAAAAAGATATTATAGATTTATATAATTTAAGTTTCAAAAATAACTCTAAGATAATAATAATAAATGAAGATGCTTATAAAACGAAGAAGGAAAGTTTTGATTTCTTCTATGTTGATATATATGAATATAAGTTAACTAAAAAAGTAGTTGATGATTATATAAAATTTAATGAAATACATAATATAAATGAATATATATTTTGGGGAGTAGAACATTTTTTATTAAGCTGTAGATATGAAGAAATAGTTTGGGTATATATACCAGAAACTTGGATGGAAATGAGTAAAAAAATATTTGTTGCTTTTCAAGATTCAAATTTATTGCCCTACTATAGACAGTTAGATGAAAAATTAGTAAGCGAGATATTAGAAGAATTTAAAAAAGTACTAGAGTAGAAATTAATAACTTAGTATTAATAATTTATAAATTATAATGGTTATAGTTATAGGAAATATATAAATTTATTACAGATGATAGTTAAGGATAAATATCATGTTTAGTTTAGATAATATAATAAGTATATTTAGTGAATATAGTAACTTTGCTATAATAATATCTATATTTATGAGTACAATTATAGCATTACTTGGGGTAGTTCCATCAATTTTTATTACAGGAGCTAATATAGCATTTTTTGGACCACTTGAAGGTTTTATTGTTTCTTTAATAGGTGAAACAATAGGAGGATATGTGAGCTTTATTTTATATAGACTAGGATTTAAAAAGAAGATAGAAGGATTGAAGGATAAAAATAAATTGTTGAAGGCTATTATAGAAGGAAAAGGTCATAGAATAGGTTTTTTGATATTTGAAGGGCGATTAATTCCATTTATACCATCAGGTTTTGTGACATTAGCTGCTTCCATTAGTAATGTTAATAAATTTATTTTTGTTATTGCAACATTCTTCGGAAAGGTTCCATCAATAGCACTAGAAGCATTAATAAGCTATGATTTAATAAATATAGAAGAAAATTTTATAAGGTTAATTATTACTTTAGTAGCAACTGTATTAGTTTATATAACATTAAAAAAATATAATAAAGAGAAAAATTTAGGGTAAAGTATTTTAAATACTTTACCCTTTAAGTTATTTAACAACTATATTTACAAGTCTACCCTTTATAACTATAACTTTAACTATAGTTTTACCTTCAGTAGCAGAAATTATGATTTCATTTTCTAATGAAGCAGCTTTAATTCCTTCTTCATTTAGATCAGTTGAAACATTTATCTTAGCTTTAATTTTACCGTTAACTTGAATAGCTATTTCAACTTCATCTTTAATTAAGGCTTTAGGATCATATTTTGGCCAAGCTTCGTTAAAGATAGAGAAATCTAAACCTAGTAAACTCCATTGCTCTTCAGCAAAGTGAGGTGCAAATGGTGCAAGGATTTTTAAGAAATCTATGCAGCTCTTTTTTAAGAAATCTAAATTTTTAATATCTTCTTGAAGATATTTAGAGAAAGCATTTATAAACTCCATCATTCTTGCAATTGCAGTATTAAATTGAAGTTTTTCAGCATCTTCAGTAACACCCTTAATTGAATTGTGTAACCAGAAGTTTAATTCCTTTTCTGCTTTATCTATAGTAGTCTTATTATTTTCACCTTTTTCAATAGCTTCTCTAGCTATATCTAAGTATCTTTCAATTCTATCTACAAATCTAGCAACAGATTTAAGTCCATCATCACTCCAAGCTCCACCTTCGATATAAGCAAATCCAAACATTAAATACATTCTAAATACATCTGAACCATATTGAGATATATAGTCATTTGGAGAAATTGTATTACCCTTTGATTTACTCATTTTTAATCCGTCTGGACCAAGAATTAATCCTTGGTGAGTTAATGACTTAAATGGTTCATCAAAATCTAAATATCCCATATCTCTTAAAGCTTTAGTTATAAATCTAGAATATAATAAATGCATACAAGCGTGTTCTGGGCCGCCTACATATTTATCTACTGGAAGTATTTTATTAATAAGATCTTTATCAAAAGCCTTTTCAGAGTTTTTATTGTCAGGATATCTTAATTGATACCAAGAAGAACAAACAAATGTATCTAAAGTATCAGCTTCTCTTTTTGCTGGTTTTCCACATTTAGGACAAGTTGTGTTTATGAATTCATCACATTTTGCTAGTGGCGATTTTCCATCTGGAGTAAACTCAACATTATATGGAAGTTCTACAGGTAATTGATTTTCAGGTACAGGAACAGTTCCACAGTGGTCACAGTGAATCATAGGAATTGGTGCACCCCAATATCTTTGTCTAGATACCAACCAGTCTCTTAGTCTATAATTGACTTTAGCACTTCCAAGCTTCATAGAAGATAATTTATCAATTATTTTTTCTTTAGCTTCTTCAGTAGTTAATCCATCAAATTCTCCGGAATTAACCAATACACCATATTCGCAATAAGGTAGTTCAGCATCATTACCATCTTTGCTAGTTATTACTCTTTCTATTGATAAGTTAAACTTTGTAGCAAATGCATAATCCCTTTCATCATGAGCAGGAACAGCCATTACAGCTCCGGTTCCATAAGTTGCTAATACATAATCCCCAATCCAAATAGGAACCTCTTTTCCATTTATAGGATTTATAGCGTAAGATCCTGTAAAGACTCCAGTTTTTTCTCTTGATAAAGATTGTCTTTCTATATCGGATTGCTTTTTAGCTTCATTTTTATAGTTTTCAACAGTATCCTTGTATTCTGGAAGAGTAAGTTCATCAACTAATGAATTTTCAGGAGCTAATACAACATAAGTAACTCCGTTTAGTGTGTCAACTCTTGTAGTAAATACATCAAATTCAATATTAGAATCTTTAACTTTAAATGTAACTTCTGCACCAGTAGATTTACCAATCCAGTGTTTTTGCATTGCAACAGTTTTTTCAGGCCAATCTAAAGTATCTAATTTTTCTAATAGCTCATCAGCATAGTCAGTTATCTTTAAGAACCATTGAGTTAAATCTTTTTTTGTTACCTCAGTTGAACATCTTTCACAAGAACCTTCAAGAACTTGTTCATTAGCTAAAACTGTATTACATGATGGACACCAGTTTACTGGAGCTTTCTTTCTGTAAGCTAAGCCTTTTTCATATAGTTTTAAAAATACCCATTGAGTCCATTTATAATAGTCAGGATTACAAGTTATTACTTCATTATCCCAGTTAAACATAGCTCCCATAGCTCTTAGTTGTTTTTCCATAGTTTCTATATTCTTTTCTGTTGAATCCTTTGGATGAATTCCAGTTTTTATTGCATAGTTTTCAGCAGGAAGTCCAAATGCATCAAATCCCATTGGTTGAAATACATTATATCCTTGCATTCTTTTAAGTCTAGCCCATGAATCAACAGGTCCATAGTTAAACCAGTGACCAGCGTGTAATTGGCTACCAGAAGGATAAGAGAACATCTCTAAAACATAAAGTTTTTCTCCTTCTTTATTTGGGTCAAATTTATAAAGATTTGTTTCTTCCCATTTATCTTGCCATTTCTTATCAATGGAAGTTCCATAATTAGCCACAATAATTCCTCCTTTAAAAATAAAAAATAATATAAAAAAAGCCCTTCATCTCAATTAAGAGACGAAGGACATATTCGCGGTACCACTCTTATTAGAAAAATAAATATTTTTCTCACTCAAATCTATAACGGCGTTTCCCGTACTTGCTTTTAACAAGTAAGCTCCTAGGCAAGTTCCTATAATTCAACCACTGTTTTGCAGCAATCAACAGCTCTCTTAAGGTTGAAAGTTATAGTACTACTCCTATTCAAAGCAGTAAATATATAATTTATACACAATTATATATTTTATTACAATATAAGTCAACAACTAGAATCAATTAATTAAATATAATATAATAGAAAAAGTAATTAAAAATTAGCAAATGGATATATTAATCATATATTAAGTTATGATATTGTAAAGGTTCATATGAAAAAATAACCTATATAGGAGGTAGCTTTATGAATATAAATGAAATGATTAAATTAAAAAATTGGGTAGTTGTAGGAGATGTATCTAATGAGTCTAAGTATGCTTATAAAATATTAAATAAATTTAAAAGCAAAGGATATATTGTTAGTGGTGTTCACCCTAAAGGAGGAAATGAAATATATACTAGCTTAAAAGAAGTACCATATAAAATAGATGCTATGGACTTATGTATAAATGCTAAGCTTGGAATAAACTTTATTAAAGAAGCTAATGAATTAGGAATAAAAAATGTTCTAATACAACCTGGTGCTGAAAGTGAAGAAATATTAAAGTATTGCATTGAAAACTCAATAGTAGCAATAGAAAATTGTGCATTGGTCCAGTTAGGAAATAATTAAATAAGAGAGCAAGTATCTATAAATCAATTTATTAGATAATTTTATAGATACTTACTTAAAATTCTTAAAAGTGGACAAGTGTAATTCAAACCTACAAATTATAAGACAACTAAGCTTATAGTCTATAGCTATTTAGGAATTTTAAAAAAGGAGGAATTTTTAATGTCATGTTTAGGAAATTTAATTTGGATTATTTTTGGAGGGTTTATTAATGCTTTAGCTTGGCTTTTTGCTGGAGTAGTTTGGTGTATTACTATAGCAGGAATTCCAGTAGGAATGCAATGTTTTAAGCTGGCTAGCTTGCAATTCGCTCCATTTGGGAAAGAAGTAGTTACTAAAAATGATAGTGGAGTAAATATTGTTTTAAATATTTTTTGGATATTATTTGGTGGTATAGAATTATGTATAGCGAATTTAATAAGTGCTTTCCTTTTGTGCATAACAATAATAGGAATACCATTTGCTAAACAATCTTTAAAACTAGCCAAATTATCTCTAATGCCTTTTGGAAAAGAGATAATAACAAAATAAAATCTTTTAATTATAAACTTTTCGTATATTTTTATTAAATAAATATATTCTTTATATTTATTAGTATTATAGTTTATATTAGTATTAAGTAAAAAAATATATAGCAATTGATATGTGTTGTAATTTAGTTAAATGGTATTTTATTAGAATGAGTAAGGGTAAATAATGATGGGGGGATGGTATTTTGGATAACTATGAAAACACTATCTTGTATAGAGAAGTTAAGTCATATGAAGATGCATATGTGTATAATTCAGATATTGAAAATATAAATAAGTATATTGAAGAATCTAAAAAATTAAAAGTAGAAAGCTCTAAAAAGAGAAAAGCAACAGAGAGATTAATATCTGTTGTAGGAGAAATAATTGAAGGTGCTTTTGAAGTGTTATTTTCATTAATAGATTAAAATAAACAAGGCTGGTTTTACTTAAATCAGCCTTGTTTAATACTATCCTTATATTCAGTTTGTAATTAAACTTACATATGTCTACTTTTTTATTTTAAATTTTATTGTGTACTTTTTGCATATAAAATGAAATAAGTAATGTTAATGCATAATCAAATATTAAAAATGCAGGTTGTGAAACAACATATATCAACCATAATGGTAGTTTTATTATTTCTGTTGAAAGAAAAGTATTAAACAAAAATAACAAGATGAATAAAATAGCATTAAAAAATAATAATTTAAATATTATTTCTAAATACAACTTATTTAATTTTTCTATATAGCATTTTACTATTCCATATACTCCAAAGAATATTCCGTATAATAGAACTATATTAATTGGTAAAAAGAAAAAACCTATTATTGTAGAGGCGATGTACACTAAAAAAGCACTTTTTATTGAACCTCTTATCATTGCAATTGGAATAATAAATGAAGCTAATGTAAGGATGCTTAATGTGTTTATGGGAATTAGCAAATTTAAATATAAAATTATGCTAGTGAGTGCTACTAAGACAGCACTTAGAGCAATTTCTTTTGATTTCATAATTTAAAACACCACCATTTAATAATTTACAATGCTAGCAACACCCTATAAGATCTCCACCCATACATTCACAAATTGAGTCTAAACACCAAAGATTGATACAACAGTCACATGCGCTAGCTGTATTCCCGCCAGTTGTTCTATAGTAATTATTACTATATGATCTAGTTCTTTGATGAAGAGAGTTTAGGGTTTGTCTATATTCAAAATTGTTTGGGTCCATATTTACTGCAGTTTGAATATGTTTAAGGCCTCCATCAAACCATCCTTTGTTAGTTAATAATACTCCATAAAGAAAATTCCATTCAGCATTTCTGTTAGACATACCATTTAGTCTATTTTCTGCTTCTTGAAAATTACCCATTTGAATAAGTCTTCTTACTTCTGAAAACATATAACTGTCATTAGATGATCCATTATTATATGATGAATTATAGTTTTGTGAATTAGAATTTTGATAAGAGTTATTTGGATTTTTTGTTAATTCATCATAAGCGGAATTTATTTCTCTCATTTTTTCTTCTGCTAAATCTTTAAGGGGGTTATCTCCATATTGATCTGGATGATATTGCTTAATAAGACTTCTATAAGCCTTTTTTATTTCTTCTTGACTTGCTCCAGGTTTAAGTCCTAGTACCTCATATGGATTCATTATTATAGTCACTCCTTTTATCTTCGCTTGTATTATTTAAAATACCAATATATTTATCCATCATACCTAATTCTAAAATATTTTTAAGTATATCTTCATTCCTCTTTAAAGGTAGTTTTGAAAGTAGGTCTTTACAATTGTATGAACAGTTTAAAATCGTAAATTCTAATCTTTCTTGAATTAAAGGAATTAAATCATCATAGGATTGATTATTGTCATTAAATAAGAAGTTTATTGGATTAAATTTTTTATTTAATATATCATCTTTTAAATCGTCTAATGCATCAATAAGATATATCCACTTTCCTAAGGTGTATCCAAGTCTATAAAGATTATTTCTTAACTCAGTAGAGTCATCAATAAGCTTATTTGGATATTCTTTTAAAATACTTCCAACTATATCACTAAATGGATGAGATATTTCATCTATAGATGAAAAGTTTTTATTATTTTCTAAGTCAGTTAATACTAGAAGATTTTTCTTGATTATCTTATTTATATTATCTATAGATTTATTAATTTTTTTTTGATAAGGATAAAGTATTCTTTCTACAACCTTACTTTTAATATTATTATCATCTTGAATATCATCTTTTACTTTGTGATAAAAAAGTGTTAAATTCATGGCTGCAGCATAATGCAATGCATCATTTTCTATAATTACAGGTTTTTTATCAGTAGGATGAGCAATGCATCGCTTAATTTCAATATTAGGTTCTTTTATTGATAAAGAATCTATAAGTATTGCTAAAAAAGTCATATCATAGTTTAATACTGCTCTAGGTATGTTTCCAGCACTATTTTTAAGTTGAAAACATAATCCACAGTAATAACTTCTAAATTTTGTAAAATCCTTCACTTTAAGTTCTGATTTAAGAGGAGTCACATATCCAAACAACAAAAACACTCCTTAATATTAGTTTAGATTAATTATACAAAAATAATATATTATTAACAATGATTAAAGGAAAAATTAGAAAGTGTTAAAAAAAAAGAAACAATTATAAATAGAATTATTGACAAATTATTCCTATCAATATATATTCAAAATATATAGGAAAGAGGGGAATATAATATTATGAAAAAAATAATGAAATTAACTACAGCTTTAGTAGTGATACTAGTCATAGGATTTGGAATAGCATTTATAAGAAATTATAAGTTTAGTGCTGATAATAATACAGTAAGTGTAGAAAAGAATAATAAGAATTCTAATGAAGAAACAAATAAAAATATTGAAGAAGAAAATACTAAAATAGAAGAAAAGAATAAAATTAATTATGTAAATTTAAATGTGAACGATGTAAGAATACCTATATTAATGTATCATTCTATAGCGGATACCGATCCTAATAATAACTTACTAGTGCCAATAAGTCAGTTTGAAGGACAAGTCAAATGGCTTAAGGAAAATGGATTTACACCTATGCTGTTAGAAGGTGTCGTAGAATCCTTTAATACAGGTAAAGTTCCTGAAAAGCCAGTAGCAATAACTTTTGATGATGGATATGCAGACAATTATACAGAGGCTTACAGAATATTAAAAGAACATGGTATGAAGGCTACTTTTTTTATAATAACTGACAAAACTGATGTTGATGGTTGGTATATGAATTCTAATATGCTAAAAGAAATGCATAAGGATGGAATGGGAATAGAGAATCATACCTCTAGACATATTGAGTTTACTAAAATACCAAGAGAAGACAAAATTGCAATAATAAAAGAGGGGATTAATACATTAAAAGAGAAAGTTGGAGTAGATAGTAAATTTGTTTGCTATCCAGTTGGTAGATACGATGATGAAACGATAGAAGTAGAAAAAGAATTGGGTATAAAAGCAGCTGTTACAACAGAAGTTGGAATATCAAAAGCTTCTGATGGTATGTACTCATTAAAAAGAATTAGAATGTCTCCTATGGATATAGAAGCTTTTAAAAGTATATTTAGCGAATTTTTAAAATAAGGTCAATCAATTTGTTTTTAGATGGGAGACTAAAATAATATGAAATTCCTAAAAGATAATCGAAAATTATGAATTATAAAGTCGATATAATTCGTATAGTTAGTTTTATTTTTTACAATATTAAGAATAAATTTCATAAAAAATATTTGAAAAGGTTAATCATTATGGATAAATTTGTCTAATAATGAAAATAATATTTAGAAAAATATTGTATTTACGAACTATATATTGTATAATTTTTTTAAAAGTTTCTATATGGAAACCTTTTAAAAAAATTATAACAACTAAATTACAAAAGTCTAAGGGGGATTTTTAACATGAAAAAAAGAGCAATAGCTTTAGCACTATCAGCGCTTATGATAACTGGTTTAGTAGGTTGTGGCAATAAATCAGATGGAGCAGCAAAAGAAAAGGACTTAAAAGTAGGTATGGTTACTGATGCAGGAACTATAGATGATAAGTCATTTAACCAAGGTACTTGGGAAGGTATAAAGAAGGCACAAACAGATCTAAAAATAGATGCTAATTATTTAAAGCCATCAGGAACAACAGAAGCTGACTATATGAAAGAAATAGGAAATCTTTATGATACAGGATATAAATTTATAGTTACTCCTGGATTTAAATTTGAAACAGCTGTATTTAAAGCACAAGATAAATATAAAGATGCCAAATTTGTAATAATAGATGGTAATCCACATAGTGGAGACTTTAAACCAGTTGTAGCTGATAATACAGTGGCTATATTCTTTGCTGAACAAGAAGCAGGATTCTTAGCTGGTGTTGCAACAGCACTTCAATTAAAAGAAGGAGAACTAGGATTTATAGGTGGTATGGAAATACCAGCACCTCAAAAGTTTAACTGGGGATTCCAACAAGGTGTTAAATATGCTAATGAAAATTTTGGAACAAAAATGAATATAAAGA